>CAZYTL010000004.1:0-134398 GCA_964650355.1 uncultured Gammaproteobacteria bacterium
AAATAAGCCAACGGGAATCCGGCCAATGATTCCGCCAAAAACAAATGCCCAAACAAATAATAACTGCTGCTTTCATACACCAATAGCGCCGGCAACATCAACCAACCAAACCTCCAGACTAACCACAACCACCAGACCGCCGCATACGCCACCATAAAATCCCTGTGTTGCGCCACCAATGCAGCCAAACTCTCCGGCTGTCCGATCTTCTGGATTACGCTGCTTAACAAAAACGGCAACGGCTGGTGGTGCGTAAACACCTCTCCGTATAACCTTTCCCCCTGCAGCATAAAATGGGCTCCGATCCAATTATCCTCTTCATCCGCAAAATGCAGGGCAAAAATATGATTGTGATAAAAATAACCCATCACCAAAACCATTAACAACGCCAGCCACACTGCCGTCCATCTGCCTTCCATACTTAATTTATACACCAATGCTTTAATAACATTTGACCACTACCATCACGGAAAAATTCAATCCCCAATCTCTTATTAACACTTCTGTGCCCCTTTAACTAAGCCACTATCCTCCTCAAAAAATAATACCTTCCTCTAATCGCGTTTTTTAGCCATAACAACTTATCGGGCGATTGAATTAAAAACTCCTCGAAAGTCCTATCACAAACATCAAAAGTATTAGGGGCAATATCTCTTAAACCATCCACGCGATGCTTTCCTTCAGATAAATATCCTGCAATCCGAGTATGTTCCTCAAGATCCAATCTCGAAGCCGCAATAAAAAAGTTAGGTGTCCTGTTATCAGTATCTATTCTCCAATCCTTAAGATCATCTCGTACCTGCAAAGCTAAGATCATTCCGCGAAACAATGCGGCATTCTCTACCCGAGTCTGACCATCCGTTGGAAAATAAAGACATCCTAACGAAGACAAAAAGTCAGCACTTAAACCCACTGTATCAATTTTATGCCTGGTTACATCCCCAAATTCACCATCCGCAAACCCTTGTTTTAACCTCCATTGCTCTCTTCTAAAAGCAGCCATCTCTCTTAAAAACTCTTTACTCTGCTTATCTGACGAGGTATTCGCACAGATTTCCTCAGTTGCTTTCCTCAACAACAAAACATTTTCAGGATCAAACTTCAAACCATCGCGACTCAAATCCGACCCTGGGGCATCAAACATATCATCATAATGACGAATTAACAAATACAAATACGCTGAAGGAAACAACAATCTTCGTTCTTTTATTTCACGAATATCCACTCCTGAACAAAGCCTCCACAAAGAAACTAACCCCACCGCATCTCTCCTTAGTGAAAGATTATCCGTCCCGTCTGGTAAATTCAGCTTCTCACGGCCCAAAAACATCATATCACTCAAGACCGTAGCTCTTAATCGAAAAAAAGATAATCTATCAGGTCCGTTATTCATCTCGATTCACTTATTTCCCAATCATGAACTCCACTACATCCCCCTCCTGCATCACATAATCCCTCCCCTCCATCCGCACCTTACCCGCTTCGCTCGCCTTCTGCCACCCTCCCAGATTCACAAAATCCTCAAACCTGCACACCTTAGCTTTAATAAACTTCTCCATAAAATCCGTATGAATCACCCCGCTGGCCACCAATGCCGTGTCTCCTTGCTTAATCGTCCACGCTCGCACCTCTATTTCACCCGCAGTCAGAAAAGTCATCAGTCCCAACGTTGTAAACGCCTTCTTAATCAGCCTTTCCAACCCCGACTTTTCCACCCCTAAATCCTGTAAATACTCCTTCTGCTCCTCATCATTCAAATCCGCCAGCTCCGCTTCCGTCTTGGCGCAAATCACCACCACCTGCTCTTTGTCTAACCGCAGTTTCTCCGCCCACTCCTTTTCCAACTCCTCCGCCTTTTTCAATTCATCTTCGTCCCCATTGATCACCACCAATATCGATTTAGCTGTCAATAACGACAGTTCCCTGCCTGCCTTTTGCTCTGCTTCGTCTAACTCCACCCCCCTCGCCGGAATCCCTTTTTCCAAGGCAACCTTCAACTTCTTTACCACCTCCCACCGCTTTCTCAATTCCTTATCAGGCGTTCCTCCCGGATCTTTTTGCTTTTCCAAAGTTTGCAAATCCGCCAGCTTCAACTCCGTTTCCACCGTCTCAAAATCACTTTTCGGATTCACACTTCCCTCTTTCACCACGTCCGCATCACTAAACGCCCTCACCACGTGGCACACCACCTTCACCTCCCTGATATGCGCCAGAAACTTATTTCCCAATCCTTCTCCTTTATGTGCTCCCGCAATCAGCCCCGCAATATCAATGAAATTCACCATCGCCGGCACCTCCGGCGGCAGATGACTCAACCATTCTTTACTTTCGTCATTCTGGAGCGCAGCGATAGAATCCTTTCCGGCCACCACCCAAGCCAACTTCTCCAACCTCTCGTCCAGCACGGCCACCACTCCCACATTCGGCTCAATCGTGGTAAAAGGATAGTTCCCCGTCTGAGCTAACCCACTTACCAGTTTACCCTGAGCTTGTCGAAGGGCATTAAACAGGGTACTTTTACCCACGTTCGGTAACCCAACGATCCCTACACTCAAACTCATATGCAGCTATTTTACATCATCGTGAAGACTTTAAGTCGAAGCAATTTGAAGTTTAATCTTCTCCACCTCTGCTTTCAATTGTTGAAATTCCTCACCGGTCGGGGCATCACTATCAAGTTCAGCTAACTGCATACCCAATCTATCTAACCGCTTGTTTACTTTTTCAAAGTCATTATCTACACCCTTAAACTCTTCATAAACCTTATCAAATTTTTCGTTCATCTCCTTCCTTAATTTCTCAATCTCAGTCAGTAACTCAGCCTTCATCGCGCTCTGCCCATTCACCAAAACCTGAAACATCTTCTTGATTTCATCCATTATCAATAATATATCTTCATCAACCTACTTTAACAATCATCAAAAAGCCAAGAACTGATGCAACCTAGTAACCCCGACTGATAAACTCATGCCCAGCAATATCAATAAAATTTACCATCGCCGGCACCTCCGGCGGCAGATGATTCAACCACTCTTTACTTTCGTCATTCTGGAGCGCAGCGATAGAATCCCTTCCGGCCACCACCCAAGCCAACTTCTCCAAACTCTCATCCGGCACGGCCACCACACCCACATTCGGCAATCCCACTATCCCTACACTCAAACTCATATGCAGCTATTTTACTTCAAAAAGTTATTTTTCGATACCCTAATAAAGTTTTGATATAATCAGCTCATGTCCGGAATTAGTAGCCATTGGGGGCACATTAAGCAATCTAGGCTGTTGCTTGAGAAAGTTGGAGATCTCCTCAGAAGCAAAGAGTTAAGAAATTTTGACATTGAACACTATCACAACGGAAATATAAACATACCGAGCACCGATACTTACCTAGCTTTACAACCTCAAGGCAACGACCATATCCTTCATCAGCTAGGAGAAGTTAAGGCTGGTGATAATGAAATAAGTAGAGATACTATCATTAAAAGTTTATGTAATTTTTATAAAATCTATGAAGAGCTCCCTCCCTTAAAAAAGTGGGGAACTAACGAATACGAATTTGTTATTTACGCATCTTTTCCTGAAATTCGGCATCTCGCCGCACTAGATTTGATCAAATTCACAAGCAGTAACAGCGCTTTCGAGAATATTCCTAACAAAATTCGGCAGAAACTTGTAGCAGAAATAACCTCTAAAGACTCTCAAATTAATGCTAAACAACTGAAAGACATGTTAAAAATAACAAAATATGAAAACGCATTCCTTTTGCCAGTAAAAAGATACGACAATTTTTCTGCTATTCTTGGAAATCACGAACTTGGTAAAAAAAAATATCAGGAACTTTTCGAAGCCATTGCAAATTATATCGAAAATCGGAAAGAAACTCAGTGTGCAGGGAATGTCCAGCAGGGCATGCTTGATCAGTACCTGCAAGATAAAGGATTACTTCGGCACGAAACAAAAGATAATGAATTTGAAGACTGGTACAGCAAATATAGCTTAAATGTTGCTCCCAGCCCAAGTCCAAGCAATAGTTTAGGTATAATATAAAACTATGAATAAAAATAATATTAACCAATATATTAATGAGTTGGATACTCTGGAGAAAGTAAACCCCTCACTCTACGAAAGTCAAATTCTCATGATACTTAGTCATCCGAGGAAATTTCATAGCGAGAGTGATCATTTTGCAGAACATGTATACAAATTCCTGGTTAAACTTAGAAAAAACAAAGTTAACATTTACGATAAGCTTGGCGACTGGACAATAGTGGAATGCATTAGAACGGGTGAATACTTCATTGATAATAAACAGTATCAAAAAGCATGGCAATTTGTTGATGTTTTTAAAAATTACCCCCCCTCTGAATTATATAAGAGACTTGAAAAGCTAGACGAAGAAGTAATGAGAGGTGACCCAAATGCAACTACGAAAATAGCCACACCGTTAGCCCACTTGGCCTGGTTTGTCCAAAGGTTAATTATTGAAAGCCATAGCGACGATAGAAAAAATTTAATCAAGGGATTTGAGATCACAAAAAATTTCTTAGACAACCTTGAAAACTATTATTTGATTTCTCAGTGGTTAGTGCCTTTAATAGAAATTTCTAAACGTAGACTCTGGCTTCTAATAGAAGATCAAGAGAATAACAAGACCCACTATTATCATGAACTAAAGATACTCTTCTTTAATAAAGATAAAGGTATTATCGCACGATATTCAGACAATATAACTTTGTCAAATCTGATTATCCATTCTTTGAATTATATAAGAGAGCTAAAGACCTCAGAAGTGAAGTATATTTTGACCGAACTCGACAAGGCCCCAGATTATGAAGTGCTATTGATTTACTTCGCAATATTTAGAGAGAGTCACTATAATTTAAATACCAGGGATAAAGAACACTTGAAGGTAGTAAAAATGTTACTGAAAAATGGCAAAACAACTTTAGATTATGATCCTTCCTTTGCAAAAACTAGATTAACAAACCTACTTAAAGATGAAAGTCATGAATCTGAAAAATATCAAGGAAGGGTGGCTTGGAATTTTTATCACCTACTTAAAGAAGAAACAGAACACTATTCCAAAATCGAACCTTATGTTGATCTGTTATTTAAATTACCCTTCAAAAGACATGTCGTAATTAACTTGAGAATGTTATTATCCGTTTTCCCTTACAAAAATTATTCTGAACAGTTTATAAACTACACCAAAATCTTATTGCATACGATGGTTAAAAATCCCAAAAAGATACAAAAATATTATCTTTATCGTTGGTATCAAAAAGATGAATTACTTGAAAAAATCCGTGAAGTGGCAGACAGTAAACAGTTAGCCGCGATTGAAGATAAGTTCATGACTTTGGAGAGCTACTCTAATCGTAAATAGTATACCCGTTGAATGCTGAAGCCATCGCACCGACTTTACTTTTCTTCTTAACTCATCTCTTTTGACAATTACTCTGTTTTTTCTAAAGTCTGGGATCCGAAAACTAAACTTAAAGTACAAGTGCTTTTCTGTTAAACGACTATCCTTACTGAAAGGCAAATGAAAACACTTTAACTACATCAAATTGAACCGCAGACCTCTTCTAATAAGACGATTGCGTCTTCGAATTGCGGAAAAGCTGCCATCTCACGTCTGTCCGGATATCTAATTCCTCCCTCTTCCATTAAGTGTTCTCCACAATGATCAGTTAGAAATATCAAATTACTATCTTTAAACCTTTCATCACCAAATTTCAGACACTCTTCTCTAATTCTTTTGAGATTGTGACCAAATTTTTTAACATTTTTGGGCAAAACTCCCTTTGAAATTAAATAACCTTTCATAAAAAGTTCACCCGTTAATCCGGTTAAATAAGGCACTGCCCTGATTGCATTTATTTTCAGCTCTGGATCTTCCCATCTATATAGTACTTTTCCATCTTCCCTACGGATTATTGAAGTGGTTGAAGCATAAGCGTACGCCTTCATAAACCACATTTTAGGATCCTTTAATCTTTTTTTGTCTATATATTTCATGAAGCTATTTTACCATTTTCATAAAGCACTTTACTTCGAATTTAGCCACATAAAACAAGCAGGTTCAGCATCATAGAAGAGTTAACAATCCTTAGCTTGTTCGACTCTCTTCGATGTCTCTCCATTGGTCAAAAGACTCAGGATCTACGTAAGCAAGAATTTCTTTGCCCAAGTCAGTCAAAACGCACCAGACATTGTTTGCCGTTTCTTCAACGGCGCCCGGACCCTTCGAATCTTTTGCTCCAGGAATTACGCTCTTAATGAGATCTAATCTCAAAAGCTCCCCAATCGCATAAGACATCCTACGTGTCATCATAGGATTGACAATTTTTTTGCCATTAGCATAAGCTATTGCAAATGTCTCCACCCAATCCGAGGTGATTACACCTCTATCCGATTGATATCGACCGAGATTATATGTTGGCCATTGGGGGCAATCGGCAAGAATTATCAAAGCTTGAGGTGAAAGTCTAGCAATTAAATCAATTGCGTATTTATGTTCTTCAAATAATTGTTGAAATTCCGTATTTACAACTTTTCTCAAAATCCTAGATAGCATTTTTATATAATATAAATTTGGCGTATTGTCACCGAGTATCGCAATTATCTTCCCATACAGCATCGAGCCATATGGGTCAGAAATAAAATCTTCAATCTTTCTAACTTCCTCTTCTAAGTTGTCAGTTTTTTTAAGATACTCTGTAAATAAATACTCTTTCTTCTTTTCTCGTATACCTTTCTCTACCTCGTCGCCAAAATTAATGATCTTTAACACTATTTTTCCAACAGGTCCTGTAGAATCGGCGACAACCTCACCAACACCTTCTTTAATTACTTCATCAACTACTTCTTCTTTATCCTCTATCCCTAGGCTGACCGATGCAAGCCTCTTTTCGAACTCATTAAATTCTAAACCTGCTTGTTCAGCGTTTGTTAACTTTGCTTGTTTAGGCAATTCTATCTTATCATCGTCATTTATATCCATAAAAAAATCCTCCCACTTTATCAGTTTAGGAGGATAGTTGAAGTTAATCTATTATAACACTTCTTTCTACAGTGCCAGTTTGGTTTTTCCTTCTGTATAGCTATTGATTAACAAATTGATTAGAGTCTGGTATGGGATATTGTTTTGGGCCGCTTTTACCTTTAACTTAATTAAATCTTTTTTCTTTACCCTTAAAGTAACACTTTTGCTTTCTTGTAGTTCGATGTGTTTCTTTGCCGCTTCTTCTAAAAGTTTTTTGGTCTCTTTAAAATTAGGATCACTGACAAATTCACCCTTATCTAAAAAGTCTTTTAGCTCTTCCTCATATTTGTCTAAGGGTGTTTCAGATAGTTGCTTAGGGTTAATTTTTTTATTCATAAGTAAATTATTTTATATAAATCTTCTTTAATTTTCTGCTAGGATAAAATGTCTTTAGAAATATTACTTTTCTTTGATTATCTATCACGTATGGGACGGCGTAAATCTCCAATTTGATTTTAACGATAAAAATTCTTTGGTTAGGATATTTTTTCTTGTTAAAATGATCTATATCATCTAATAAATTTCCCTCTTTAATCGAAACTATTATGTCTTCAAAACTAACTCCTCTCACTTCTTTAAGGATTTCGTCTTTTTCTTGTGAGTAGTCATATTTAAAAGGCATAAACATATTATATTACTTGTAAATACGTTGTCAATACATAACCACTTACACCATCTCGGAGTAGACCCGTCGGGAGTTTGACAACAGACAAGACCAAAAATACGTTTTTCAGTTCCGAATCATCTTCCCTTACTCCTTCGCAAAGTGACTTTCGCGGTAAATCCGGTTAGCCGGAATCCCTTGACTAGTCAGAATTTTAGTCGCTTGCTGGATCATTTGTCCTCCTCCGCATAAATAAGCAGCCAGTTGGCTGGCATCCGGAAAATCACCCCTAAGCCTATCCAGATTTTCTGATGTCTTACCGGAAACAAAAGAAAAATTGGCATATTTGGCTGACATTTCAGCAAAGAAGTCCTGGAGAAACAATTCTGCTCCCGAAACCACGCCATAGTACAGTTTGAGCGGCCGAGAATCTTTTAACTGCCACGTCAGTTGCTCCAGAATGGCTTTCACTGGACCGATCCCCGCACCATTAGTAAAGAAAATTAACTGCTGAGCCTCGTCATCAGGCCGATAAAAGAAGTTCCCCACCGGCCCCTTGAATTTGATTTCGTCCCCCACTCTCAACTGATCAATAAAATATGATCCTTCGTACCCGATCCCGATATTGGCAATAATTTCAAACTCATTTTCCTTCGGCAATGTCGACATCGAATAGTCTTTTATCAGCTTATCCCCAATCTGCACCGCAATGAATTGGCCGGGTTTGAAGTCAAATTTTTCCTGATCAGGAATGCGAAATTTCAGCACATGGAAAGTTCCAAACGGATTATGATGTTCTGTAACCACCGCAGTTTGTAAATCAAGCATGGATTTAGTTTATACCAAAGTCAAAAATTTTAAAAATCAACTCTATTTCTCTATTTTCCCACCATGCCCGATGCCCCGCTTTGAAATTTACCTTTACCAAAGGCACTCGCAGTTGTACGATTACCCATATGAAACATCGGCAATTTACGACCAAAAAACCAGTGATTTTCGCCGCCATGAGCAAAAGGAGTTTCTTCCTTCGGGAACACATTATCCGGTTTATTCTAAACAAAGACTTTACTCCTACCTGCGCCTTTATGATGTATTCGTACTTTCTCCTGGATACCGTGGATAGGAAAAAATTGATTAGAGCCAATAACGATTTGATTCGCAGAAGTGATGAACTATGGGTGTTTGGGGACATTTCAGACGGCGTCAGCGAAGAAATCAAACTGGCCAAACAGCTGAACATGCCTGTGAAGTACCTTGTCCCCAACAATCATCACCAATCCTTTGTAGAAATTAAAGAATCAGAGGCTCAATTGGAAGTCTAGGCCAAGTAAGATCTCTCTATTTCCGACCCCGCAATTTCCTAAAAGCTCACCTTACTCCAATCTCAAATGCATCATCCTCCTGAAGTCTGTTAAATATTCTGTCATATAATGCTTCTCTTTCCTGCTCCTTATAAGTCGGAAACTTAGGATCTAATCTTGCAACCCCTTTAACCAATTGATCTTGGCCGTAGACAGTAACCCCCTTCTTAACTAGAAAGTCCTTCCACCCTCCCTCCAAATATGAACGCTTCGCGTCCTTGTCTCCCCTTCCAGAACTTATTTCAGAATGAAACCTATCAAACCCAGACATATCTCCATCGTATTCTTCACCAGATAAGTTACGTGACAAACCATATAAATAACGATACAGATCTCTGTCGGAGACTCTCCCGTCTAAATAAGCATTAATCCTCTTATCTACCTCTTCGCAGAAATATTGATAAATTCTCCCCAGATGAAGAGTAACTACCGTCTCCCCAGCGCGTCTCTTCAAATCAACTGCGTTTGCCGGCCTCCAGCGAAAAGCTCGTCTCGGAATCGACTGTGAAACATCGACCCTTAAGCCTACTCTACTAAGACCGTCTTCTGAATAACCCAGTTCATCTACTAATAACCTCGAAAGTTTATCCCCATCGATAAGCACATTCAAATGGTCATTCTGCCCGACAAGATCAACGCCCAGACTACTCCCGGATTGTTCACCTTTTACGAGCGTTTCCGACATAAGAAAATTATAGCAGATCCCTGGGCATCATTAATAAAATAGAAACCTTGGAACATCGTCAGCTTCGAACCACCTCTCCCCATCTTATTCCACCTCTAAAAATCTGCTATAATTTTCCCAACATATGTTAAATCCCAATGATCCGAAACAAACCGTCCCCACTCTCACCCAATCCCAAGCTGATAAACTCATCAAATATTCATTTCAAGGCCAACTGTTCCCTCATCATTCCCGCAACAAGAAACGCAAACAAGACCGCCTGATTATCGAAGTTGGCGGCATGCCTAATTCCTATAAAAGTACCCTCATCCTCAGTAGTGTTGTCAACTTTAGGACCAAATCCATTAGCGCGGGCCGTATCAGAGAAAGACCTTTAGATCTTGATAAACAAAAATACCCCCTTCATTACACCTTAGGTATCTCTCTCAATGCCATGGTCAAGCTACTGGAAAACAAACAACCTCAACAAGTCACCATTATTGACCGTGGTATCTATGATCGATTAGCCTTTCTCTATACCTACAAACAACAAGGCAAAATTACCCAGAGAGACTTTCGCATTGCCTCCCAATACCTCATTAATATCTTTGCCCAATACATAGATGCCTTAATCATTTGCCACGCTTCTCCCCAAACCTCGTTAGAAAGAGACCATCCCCGTAAACAACCGGCCCCAATCATTAATCAGGAATTCCTCTCCTCCCTCTACCTCGGCTATCAAAAAACTCTCCCTCTGCTCGCAGACATCAGAGACCAAGTTGGACTAGGTAAAATTCCCTTCCCCGTCATCGAATTGAATAGTAATCTCAAGTGGCCAAACTATGCCAACAAATTCCTCAAAACCACCGGATACCTTTATCGCGCAAAAATTAACAACTAAACTTCGAATATAAAGCCACAGCCAGCCTCCAATCACACCCCGTCACCACAATTATTACTTGACACCGCTATCTCCATTTTATTAAGGTGTAACCCAAATGATCTGGGTTTTTGCTAGTGACATTGACAACACTTTAACCGGAGGAGAAAAGCCGCGCCTTATCGACTTAGCAAACCGACTCCAAACCGCCCGCCAGCAACACCAACTGTTCCTCATCCTTTCTACCGGCCGCCGCCTGGACGAAGTCATCCCCGGCTTCAGCCAAGAAAGTATTCCCATCCCTGACGCCATCATCTCCCAAGTAGGCACCGAAGTCTATCTGCCCCCTTTCAAACTCCACCAACACCCTCTACCGTCCTGGGACCACTTTCTTCACCAAAAGTACCAAAGATCAACTGCTAAAAAATTCATCACCCACATTCCCGGCCTGGAAATCCAACCTGACCGCTACAACACCCCCCTCAAACTCAGCGTCTATTTGGACAAAGCTCCTGATCCGGACCAGGCCGCCCGCCATATCAAACAAAAAGTCAAAGCCTCAGGTGAAACCGACTACCAGGTCGTCTGGTCCAGCACTCGGGACTTGGATATCATCCCCCGCCAGGCCGGCAAAGCCAAAGCCATCAAATACCTCATCAAACACCTGCAAATCAAGCCTAAAAAAGTCGTCGTGGCCGGCGATAGTGGCAACGACACCTCCATGTTCAAGGCCTTTGCCTACGGCATCGCGGTGGCCAACTCTAAACCCGAACTCAAACACTTTCTCAAACAAAAGGGTAAAAAAACGCACTATCTTGCCCACAAACCTTATGCCCAAGGCGTCCTAGAAGGACTCCGCCATTTCCACCTCTTACCATGACCGATACCCAACTCCAAACCGGCTACCAAAAAGCCCTCGACCTCATCAAACAATCCGCCACCGAACACGGCTTTGTCGCTTCCATCACCGAAAGAGATAACTACAAACGCATCTGGGGACGAGACGGCGCCATCATCAGCCTGGCCGCATTGCTCACTAACGACCATACTCTCCATCAGGCCTGCTTAAAAACCCTCAGAACCCTCATGCACTACCAGGGCCCTCACGGTGAAATCCCCAGCAACGTTGACCCCATCCAGGGCAGAGTCAGCTACGGCGGCACTGCCGGCCGAGTCGATGCCAGCCTCTGGTTCCTTATCGGCTGCTATTGCTATTGGAAAAAATTTCATGACCAAGACTTCATCGAAGAGTTCCTTCCCAGCATCAAACGGGTCCAGTTTCTTCTCGGTGCTTGGGAGTATAACCACAAAGGCCTCATCTACGTTCCCGAAACCGGCGACTGGTCAGACGAATACATCCAACACGGCTACGTCCTCTACGACCAACTTCTTTACTGGCGAGCGCTTTCAGGACTCTATCAAATCTACCTCACTATCTACAGAAAACCCGACCATATCTTAAAAGATAAAATCGGTCGCCTCAAAACCCTGATTACCAATAACTACTGGTTTTATAACTGCGAACTGGACGAAACCAAAGCCTACCACGCCATCATCTATCAAAAAGCCAAGGATACGGCCAAGAAAAAAGGGCCCTACTGGATGAGCCACTTTTCCCCCAGCGGCTACGGCTATCGCTTCGACTCCCTAGCCAATTCTCTCGTCGGCCTTCTCGACATCGCCGATCCCCAAAGAGCCGCCCGCACTGACCAATACATCCAGACCCATATCATCTCTAAAAAACTCATGGTCCTGCCGGCTTTTTCCCCGATAATCAACGAAATTGATGAAGACTGGAAACGCCTACAAACCACCTTCTCTTTCACCTTCAGAAACAAACCTTATGAATACCACAACGGAGGACTTTGGCCCATGATCAACGGATTCTATGTGGCTAGTTTGGCCAAAAGAAAAAGACCCACCCTCGCCCGGCAATACCTGGAAGCCATCCACCAAGCCAATCGCATGAGTACCAATAACTCAGACTGGGGGTTCTACGAATTCATCAACGGCCAAACCTTCAAACCCGGCGGCACCCAATACCAAGGCTGGAGCGCCGCCGCCGCCATCATCGGCCACTTCGCCCTCAAGGGCCAATTCATCCTCTAAGAACCAATCCCAGCTATTCCCATCAATCAACCACTTAAAACCCTTCAGTCCTCTGGCTACATCGACGCCACCTTTACCTCCACCTTACCGACTCGCTTTTCCAAAGCATCAAACTCTTCCTTAGTTGACGTATCATCCTCAAGATAGGCTAATTGGGAACCCAACCTATCTATCCGCTTAGTAAGATTCTTCTCAACTCTATCTAACTTCCTATCAACGCCATTAATTTTTCCCTCAAGCTTGTCCTCAAGTTTATCGATCTTTCTCAACAACTCATCCTTGAGGGCACTTTGTCCATTAATAATCATTCGCAGCATCTTCTTTGTGTCATCCATCCCGTCCAGTATACACGCCAACTAGAAACGTTTTCAATATGAGAGCGTAACCGAAACCACTATTCATTCTTCCACCGTGGTAAAGTAGGCAGCATTTCGTCTGCCATCTGCTCTGCTTCTTCCCGGCTCTTCCCCATCAACTTCATGGCCGCACCTATACTTCCCATCCTAGCCTCACAGTCATCCAAGACTATTGCGGATTAACAGGATTCACTGGATTCACCGGTTGCAGGGGTTGCACAGGTTGTACGGGTCTGACCGCTCCTGACCCATTACCAGGAATTTTTCCCCCGATTAAAAGGTAAATACCCAACACCAGTGCCACAAAAATTAACGCCGCCACAAAACCCAAACTGAATTGCTTCATTTCTTATCACCATCCTTTCCGGCTTTTTCTAAATCTTGCTGGGATTTAATTTCAAGATTCCCGATCACTTCCTTTAATCTTTTTTTATTTGCCAGAGCAAAATATGTTCCCAAAGCTAAACCCGCCATCACCGTGACACTTAAAAAGGCAATCATCAACTTCTTTACATCCAAACCTGACGACTTTTCGTTCCTGTTTTCTAGCGGTTCCCTTACCTGTTGATTAACGCTCATGTTTTCAGCCGGAGGTTGGTCGGTATAATTTTGAAATTCTTCTGTAGCTTGTGCCTTTTTAATCAAATCATCTGAAACCTTAAACACCACCAGTCTCCAGAAAGGCGGCTTTGTAAAAGTAAAGCTTTGACCTTGAAAATCAAACGCCACTTCTTTAGTTTCGCTACTCGGAACCTCAGCCAACATTACCCCGTTTGAATTTGCTGTAATCTTCACATCTCCTAACGGCTTTAAAACTGCCAAATATCTTGAAGACAGCGGAGTTAAATTCTTGTCAACCATCACCCCAATCACTTCATTCGCATCTTGAGCTCTTCTCTGCTCTTCAGCCGTCCCGTCCTTATCCCTGATATTCATAAAGAATATCTTCGATTGGTAACTCTTGCCTTGATAATCTGCCTTTGCAATTACATAGTAAGCCCCGTTTTTAAGCAAGTCCCTGCCGAAATTCAAAAAAGCGTTCCCATCCTGGTCAGTTTGAGTCGTCTTAGAAAAAACAACCTTACCATCAAGATCAAATACCTCCACAGATACCTGAGCGCTTAAACCCTTCTCGGTCTTGTCCTGATCCTGCGTATTCTGAACTCTGTCAAAAGTGTAAACATCAATCCCTTCCACTGTTGTATATGCCCACCAATGAGGAGATACGCCTAGATGAAATCCTGTTGAGCCTTTAGTAAAGGAAGCCGGCTGAGAAAAATACCATTCATAAGCATCCTGGCCGTCAATTTTCCTGCCTGCACAAAGAGTCTTTATCAAATTCTTATAATCCTCTTCAGGAATCACTCTGTCCAAAAACAGAGACTTTTTGTTCACTATATAGTCTTCATAAATCTTATTATCCAACCGAACTTGAAAATCAGGATCTGAGTTGGAATCAGAACAACCGTACAATAAACCAAATGCCCCAACCGTCAAGTCGTCATAAATTAAACTGTGATTTCTCCTTTGTTTATATCTGCCCAAACCTGATGTCCCTGCCAGTGTATCCTTGTCCATATACTGAGCCAAATACATTCCTGGCCTAGGCATCTCCCCTTTAATCCTCATCCAAGTGATCAGCTCTGTTGTTTTTGCCCACCCCTCATTAATCCAAGTATAAGGGAAGGTTACCACCATGTTGCCATAGGTATACATCGCATGAGCCAGCTCGTGAGTCACTACCTGTTCGATCGAATTAACCCCAGCCTCAGGGTCCACTTTCAGAAGATCCTCATACGATCTCATCGGTGCCACCGTTAAAACAACTTGTTTATCAGCTGGAAACCAACCGCCACCGTGTTCCTCAATCTCTGGTCGGCCTTCCACTGTAAAAGTAAAAGACGAAAATGGCTCTCCGTGTATCCTTTTCATCTCTGGAAACGCCTTTTCAAAATAGCTCTTAAATTCCTGCCCGGGTAAATTACTACTCATTTCCCCAAAAGTCATCTCAGCCGACGGAGTCGCCCAAACATCAGGTACAATTAAAAAACCCAATAGAAAAATTAGAACCAAAATCGTCACCTTAAATTTCATTCTTAATATCCAGTATGGACACTTTTGAGATCAAATATCAAGCCCTTGCCGCTTATGAAAGTTTTGAACTATTTACCCTCACGGTACTCAAATTGACCGGATCTTAAAATAGCTTCTGAGCAAACTTGCCTACCTATTCTTCCATCTGGGTAAATTGGGTAGCATTTCATCCGCCATCTGCTCTGCTTCTTCCCGACTCTTCCCCATCAGCTTCATGGCCGCACCTATACTTCCCTTCCTCACCTGTTCATAAGTCCTTAATTCACCGCTTTCCTGATCCTGACAATAAATACAATACCTCTCATCCATCTTGGATTTAGATTCATCATCCAGTGGCATCCCGCAACTTTCACAATTCATTTTTACCTCCTTTCTAAATCTTATTTAATTCTTAATTTACATTTTACAAACATACTACACAAATTATCACCTGGCCGCACTTTCACCCGCCTCAACCCAACTCTCCAACAGATTAAATCTTAAAATCCTTCTTCCTCTTACTTTTCACTAATCTCATTCAGTCCACACCGCCCGAAAACTATCCTCTATATCCAACCCCGCACCATAAATAGCCCCCATTCCTAGATTAAATGCCAAAGCTCCTACCCTCCTTCTTAAGGAATAGCCTCTCATCTTAATCATCCGTTTAACTATCTCTCTGGGTGAATAAAACGCTTTGTTAACCAAATTGGCAGCTTCAGTATCTGCTTTGCTACAAACATTTTCTAGACGATACGCCAGCATTTCCCTATCGCCTACAGCTGTTCTGGGTACTCCCGGGCTACCTGGTATTCTGACTCTGGGAAACACCCCCACAGCATGAATACCCAAACTGGTTAACCACTCTGCCATTTCCTTTGGAGAATGACCATCTAATCCCGTAATCGCCGTGCCAATTACCAATAACCCCGCAGATCTCACCACCTTCAACCATTCAGCATACTTATCGGATTGCTTTTTGGCTGTCCCTTTTATTCTGCCCGGATGTTCCAATCCGCATAACGCTCCTGAAACAGTTTGCCTCAGTAAATCCGGCTCCCGAAGGGCAACCTCTGCCAACGTAGACAAATCCGCCTGCATCAGCATCTTTTTACCCATCGTTTGGAATATAGATAAATATTCCTCAACTGCGTGTTCGTTATCTCTACCGACCGCTAAAAAATTTTGTGACACCTCCAATACATGAGGCTGGAGCATCGCTTGAAGTTGTCGTGCTAAACTTTCTGGCGGTATCCTGCGTGGCTCACGGCCTATCGCCATCACCGTAGAACAAAAATTACATCCCTCTGTACAACCGCATGAAATATGTGTTTCCCCTAAAACACTTGGTACTTCCCAAATTCTTCCCCGCAACAAAATCGGTGACCTCACTCTGACTTCATGTTCCACCCGTCTGGATAATTGCCCACCTGTTTCTCTCTCTGGTGAATAATACTCATTCCGATCCACCCACACAGGCAGCTTTAGATCTACCTGATATAAATTTCCACCTTCATCGCCTTGCCGTATCTGATAACCCCCACCTTGATCCTCAGTTAAATCAGTACCCCCTCGCCGTAAAACAAAACGCTGATCTGATTCAGCCTTCCTGTATAAACCTAAAATCGCCGGTACCGCCCCTTCCAATTCTCCTATAAATACATCCGCGTTCGTATTATTAATCACCGCTTGCGGGTCAATCGTCGCTGCCAGTCCACCAATGATTACCCGACCGGGAATTTTTAGCTCTCTTAAATGCGGCACGTCAGACATCAGAGCCCCGGTTACCCACACTATATCACCATCTCGAGCCTCTACTCGACCATTAATTGCATCTGAAAATGTCCAGTGTTGAATTTTTCTACAACCATTTTCCTCCAATTCAGCAGCTAGAACCGAAGCCCCTAAATAAGGAATCGCCGTCGCTTGGAGAAAAGTCTTTGTCATACTTCGAGCCACCCCTAAAATCCTCTTACCCCCGGGCAATTTACTAAATCGATCCAGCCTGGTATGTTCTACTAATCGATCGGACTTGGGTGAAGCTTGATGAGCTATAATGTGCATCGTCGGTATCCCCGGTTCCTGACCATCTTCCCCCCGCGTATTCAATTGATGGTCAAGGATCGAATACACCCATCTCAGACCATCATCAGATCCGTTACTTCCGTTCAATAAACCAGCCATAACTTTATCGGTTTCTGGCAAACCTCCCAATTTACCCAAAATCCCCTTATCAGAAGTAATCCGTTTTATCACGGACGTCAGTAATCTCGGTTCAATATTAGGGAATAGTCTCCGGAGATGCTCATCATTGCCTGTATTTAGGTAACTACTGATGGCTGACTTAAAATGTATCAACCTCAGACCAGGCTCCACGGGTTGGATGGCTTTATCCGGGTCAAACACATACTGCACTTCTGTTCCACCCTTTTGTAACACTAGCTCACAACAATAACTCGTCCAATTAACCTGCCCTCGTTCCCTTTCTGATAATTCAGGATCAACTTCCACCAAACCCGCCTTTCTCAACGCCCAATCCGCCATCCAATTCTTAGCCCTTTCAACAGTTTGCCTCGCCATAGCGTTCCACAATTATACCCTATAGTCGGGAAAGTTCATAGCCACTACCCAAACCTTCATCTATAAAGTTTGGTAAAATGAGAGCATGAAATATTCAGAGAGACTAGGCGAAATCTCAAACCAACAACTACAAAAAGCTTTGGACACATTTTCTCTGGGAAAATTTGTCAAAGCTGAACCCATCAATCAAGGAGTGTTTGGCCAAAACCTCTTTCTAACTAGTACCAAAGGCGAATTTGTTCTCCGCGGCGTCCCTCATTATTCCTGGCAATTTAAGAACGAAAAATTATTTGTCGACCTCTTAAAACAACACACCCAAGTCCCTGTCCCCTGGCCATATCTTTTAGACGAATCCGAAGATATTTTTGGTTGGAGCTATGTCATCATGCCCAGGCTTAAAGGTCATCAGCTCTCTGATTCCGACCTGGCTCCCTTCCCCGACCACCAACTTAAAGATATCGCCAAAGCCCAAGGAATAATGCTCGCCGAAGCCCAAAAATTAACCCGGGACTATTGTGGTAAATACGATGAACAGACTAACAGCATAAAAAAATTTGAGAGACCGTACTTTGAGTGGCTTAAAGACAACATCTTTGCCTGGCTGAAAAAAGCTCAGACTTATAACCATAAAACTACCAAGGCCGACTTTAAATGGATCGAACAGCAGTTTGACCACGCCAACGAGTGGTTATCCAACAATTTTCAACCTTGTTTTGTCATGCAAGACTACAAACCCGGAAACATGGTCATTGATAAAATTGATAACCAGTGGCAGGTCACCGGCTTATTTGACTTAATGGAATCATACTTTGGCCATCCAGAAACCGACATCTCAAGAATGTTTTGTGTCTATGTCAATTTGGGAAGAAAAGACTTGGCTAAAATTTTTGTTAATACCTACCTAAACGAAACACACAACTCAGACGGATTTTATGAAAGATTCCCCCTTTTTATGATCCACGACCGCGCCATCATTTGGGAATGGGCCCAGCGAACCAACCGAGTCTGGTGGGACAAAACACTCAACTTTGAACAATGGACAAAGACCTTCCTAATCTGAAGCAACTACCCAAGCGCATCTCCTTCAACTCCCTCCAAAACCTGCTAAAATATCCTTATGAAACTCGCCATCTTAAGCGACAGCCATGACCAATGGGATAATCTGGAAAAAGCCGTTGCTATAGCCAACAAAATGGATTGCCAGGTCATCCTTTTCGCCGGCGACTTGGTCTGCCCTCCCGGCATCTCCATCCTGGAAAAATTCAAGGGTCAGGTTAAATTCGTCTGGGGAAACAATGAAGGAGAGAAAATGAACATGACCCACAAATTTGACGCCTCCAAAAACATCCAACTCTGCGGCGATATCTTCGAAGACGCCGTAGATGGCGTTAACATCTTCATGAACCACTACCCTCGCATAGCCGAATTAGCAGCCAAGTCAGGAGAATTCGACCTCTGCATCTTTGGCCACACCCACGAATACCATCAGCAAACCACTGGCCACTGCCTCTTGCTTAACCCCGGCGCAATCCAAGGCTCCAAAACCACCCCGCCCACCTTTACCATCTACGACACCCAAACCAAAAAAGCTAAAAAAATCACCCTCAAATAAACCTTAGCCTTCTCCTATTTATGAATCACAATACTCCCTCCTCCAATCTCTGTTGCCGGATCATCCGTATCTGAAGCTCCCACCTGATTGTCATACACGACCTCCCCTGTCTCCCGATTCCATATCTTCATCCTCAACTTATCTGTCTCCCCTCCTCCAGGTAGTTGCCCGTCTATCGCTGTCAGCATAAACCCATATCCCTCCTCGCCGTTGATCGCCCCAGTCCCCTTAAACTGTGCTTTCGGACCGGCCATCACCAGCCATTGATACTCACTACTGTGGAAATTCAAATCCGCTATCTTAAACTGAAATTCAGTATTCCCTGTCGGTACCACCGCCCCTTTCTTATACTTGGCCACCATTCCGAAATTTGCTACCCCACTCAATAATGGATCCGCCGCATATGCCCCCTCCGGTGAATTGATCCATCCTCCGCCGGTGACAAACCCTCCCTCAGGATCATACACCACCACATACTGGTAGGTAGCTGTCCCTGCACCTCCATCATCGTCAGTTACTGTCACTTCCACCGTGTACACTCCTGCCGCTCCATAAACATGACTCCCGCTTACCACCCCCGACCCATTGGTCTCTGTTACCACACCAGTAGAATTTGTCCCGTCTCCCCAACCCCAACTCGCTGTATGCGTGTCCGACGTGTCAGGGTCTACAAACTCTGCAGAAGCATTAACCCCGGTATTCACCGGAATTAGGGCTTCAGAGAGCACAATTCCACTTACTGTCGGAGGTTGATTCATCCGCGGTCCTCCCCACACCGGCCCAAAATCTCTAGCACCATTACTAGTCACCCGAGTTTGATTAGTTCCATCCACATTCATCACGTAAATCTCATCATTACCATCTCTATTTGATTCAAATGCCAAACGTGTCCCATCCAGAGACCAAACAGGGTTCGCATCCACTGCCGTATTGTATGTCAATCGGGTTTGATTAGTCCCATCCGCATTCATTACATAGATTTCCCACTCGACGCCATCCCTTCGAGATTGAAATGCTATTTTAGTACCGTCCGGAGACCAGATAAATTCTGCATCAGGCAAATTACCGATCAACACATGCTTATTACTACCATCCGGATTCATCAACCATGCTTCACCAACAGTATCCAAGCGCCTATTCGTATATAAAATCTGTGTTCCATCAGGCGACCAAGACGGACTGTAATTATCATGCCAGGCAACACTTACCAGCTGCGTCAAACCGGTCCCATTAGCATTTACTGAATAAATGGCCTGCCAACCAATATCAATATTAAATACCAGTTTATTTCCATCCGGAGACCATGCCGGAACATGCTGGTTTCCAGCAGGTGCTGGGGAAGTTACCAGTGGGTGCCGATTACTACCATCAGAACTCATCACATACAAAACTCCATTTACCGAATACGCGAGTTTTGTTCCATCAGGCGACCATGCTGGATTCGTATTCTTATTACCATCATCAGTCAATAATTGCAAATGACACTCATCCCCGTCCATCACAAAGATCTGATAATTGCCATTCCGATTAGAAGTAAACGTAATTGTGCCACCGCCCGGGATAGGATTGGATGCGCACGCCTCTGCTCCTTGGACAACGACTGGTTTAACTAAAATAAATGAAGACAACACCAAAGCTATCAAAAAACAGGTCTTACCTAAAAACTTCATACCAAAATATTCTGGAACTCTAAATAAACCACCTGTCAATCCCATAAACAGCATAAACCTCGTCCCACAGATTGTCAAGATGGTTCCATCATAATAACTACAACCCTTCCTTTAAAGACTTCTCTACCCCCTAAAAAGATATTCAGTTTATAACCACCGTGCTATATTAAAATTAGTGAAAAAATTTCTATTAAATTTAGCATATATCTTCTTATTTGTTCTGGTTGCCTTATTCTTCTATTTTCGTGTTCCTCAATCTGCCCGCTTGCTTCATCAGCGCATCAACCAGTCAAATCCCAATATCTTGGATGACCAGCGTTTGCAACTCTCTCAGGACTATGCAGACTTCTTAGCTGCCGACCTACCCAAAGATCCGGGCCAGCCACCCACACTACTCCACCTTTTTATTGGCAAACAACGCAGCCTCATCAACTTGCGCCTCCAACAAGCCCTTCAGGAAATCCAAACTACTCCCGTCGCCTCGGGACATATCCGCATCTGGAGCATGATTAATATGGGAGTCGTAGCCAAAACCTCTAATAAAATCATCGCTTTTGACGTAGCCGACATGCCCCTTTCCCAAGCCCAGAAACCATTAGCCCGAATCGCGGACGTATTCGTCGTCTCTCACGGAGACACTGACCATTATGACACCGAACTCCTCAAACAGGCTTTGGCTAACAACAAACAAGTAGCTTTTCTTGAAGGTCTGGAATTATCCATTCAGTCCCCCAACATGCATTCGCTCACCAGCGGCCAGCCTATCGACCTTGACGGAGTCAAAGTCACCGCCTTCCAAACCGACCATCGCTTAGACAGAAGCTTCATCGAACCCAGCGCCTGGCTGTTAGTCGAAGTTGACGGCTTTAAACTCCTCCACACCGGGGATGGCGTTGAGTTTAAAAATAAAACAGAAAGACAACACCTTAATCAGGAAAACGACATTGATATCTTTCTAGTTAACGCCCAGATCCATCCCTATGACATCAGAGACATCCATCCTCATGTAGCCGTTCCCCTGCACCTATATAAATTCGTTCACAATCGTGAAGAGCTTGGAAATAGCACCTTTAACAGCGTCATGAGTATTTACGCCAAATACCCCAACGACCTCAAAGGCATCCCCATCGAATGGCTCTTCAACGGTGAAAGCTCTGAGTACCCACTCTCCAAAAACTAAACATCCCGCTATAATGAAACTATGACCATCCAATTACTCAAAGACACCGTCGGCTGGGGCTTTCTTCTTTGGCTCATCGGCTACGCTCTGGGTATTCTCTTTTTCACCTTCGTACCTCCCAATCTCATTGGCTGGCTCATCATGCCCATCGGCATTGCCATCGCCCTCTGGGTGTTGATTAAAAAGATCAAACATCAGCCAATTTCACACTATTTACTCATCGCCATTTCTTGGACCTTAATCGCCGTCATCTTCGACTACTTCTTTCTCGTCCAAGCCTTCCAGCCCGAGGACGGCTACTACAAACCCGACGTCTACTTATACTACGCTCTCACCTTTCTTCTTCCTCTTCTGGTTGGTTGGCGTCAGAACTCTCTAGTTCGCCATCTTTAAAACCCTCACCCACCACCTCATAAACTTCCCTATTGTCCGGCAAGCGATCTAATAAATCTTCGTCAATACCTACCTTCCCAATCATCTCTCTAGCCTGTCGTTTAGTTAACTTTTTATCCCATACCAACCTAGCGTAAGTAATCAAACCCTCTCTTAATGAATTCTTTACTTTCCACCCTTCTCGCTGATACATGAATTGCCTTAAAAACAAGCTCAAATCCCTGGTATCTACCGGATCCGGCAATCTCGCCAATTCGATCACTACCGAATCTGTCCTTGGCACAGGGTAAAATTTATCTTTAGGCACCTTAAACTTCTCCACCGGCACATAAAAACTTGCAAACACCGGATTTGTTTTTATTGAATCCAGAAACTTTTTCGCTACCAACAATATTGCCTTGTCATACTCCACAAACGCCAAATTATGCAACAACCATTCTCCAATCGAATACGGCAAATTAGACACTACTTTGTTATATTCTTTCTTCTTTCTAAACTTACCCCCTTGACGAACACCCTGATGCGCATCCTCAATATGCACCTCCACATTCTCTGGCAACCCGACCAAAATTGGCTCAAATCTGCTATCAATTTCAAATGCAATTACTTTACCCGATTTCTTGGATAATTCTCTCGTTAAGTTTCCTACCCCGGCTCCTATCTCCAACACCACATCCTGATGATTAAGTTCTGCCAAATCCGCTATTTTCCTTATAATGGATTCATCCCTGAGAAAAAACTGGTCCTTCAGTGGATCAGGCTCAATCCTAAATTTTCTTAGCAATGCTTCAAGATCCATATTCTCAATACCAACTGCCCTCATCTCTCCAATTTTACCTTAACAGACACCGATCTGCCATCTTCTCAAGTCGTGTTCGTTGGCCCTCCCCAAAACGAATCTATTCCCCATCTTCCAGGTCAACTTCACAATTCCACTTGAAAAAAGGTATCTCAAGGCCTTAAAGTTAATCCCAGTTGCTTAATCACCCCATCTTTTTCCATGCCTAAGCTCAATAAACTCACCAAAATCATTCTTTATATCTTAGTGGCTTTGATCCTCCGCTTCGTAGTTGTTGACCAAATTTTGGAAAACGCCCAAACCTGGTGGTTGCAGGCCCTAGTTATCATTTTAGTCTTTAGCGTAGGCATCGGCTACGTCTTCCTCAACACTGCCAACGTTATCGAAGAAACCACCGACGTCCTCAAAGATCGCACCAAATTGGCTGGTGGATTCCTTCAATCTTTCGGCACCGCCTTCCCTGATATGGTCATCGGCGTCGTTGCCGCCTACATTTCCTTACAGGTAAGAAACACCGACTACGTCCGTGCTATTAACCTGGCTATCATTGCCGCCGCCACCACCTTCGGCTCCAACATCTACAACATCCTCCACGCCACCTGGTGCATCTATCGTCAAAACCTGGCCAACGCCGTTCACCACTCCACCTCCATGTTTCCTCCCTTCAAAGCCGGTGGCAGCTTAATTCCCTTTGAAGATCACCATCTTAAACCCTCCCTTGCCGAGATGGATAATTCCATCCGCATCTTAACCGCCTTAACTCTGCTCACTGCTTTTGTAGCCATCAGCATGGTCTTGTTCGGCCAGGTCAAAGGAGTTGAAGACCAAATCGCCGGCGATCTCTACCAACTGATCGCTCCTGTAGGCGCGATCCTTTTTGTCCTTTGCGTTGGTATCCTCTACTACTTCCGCAATAGTCAGCGGCCGGAATCTCCGGTCAAGGAGATCGTCAAAGAAGAACGGTATTATGATCATCAATCCTCTTCGCGTATTTGGCTAGATCTCATCTTATCCGGCATCGCCATCCTCTTCACCGCCGAAAGCATGGTCAGAACCATGGAAGCCTTTTCTCACCTCACCCATATTCCCTTTGTCGTCACCGGTATCATGGCCGGACTGATCGGTTGTTTTGGTGAAATGATTGTCGTCCACAACTTCTCCGTTCACCCCAAGGGCCGCATCGGCGACGCTATAGTCGGCGTTGCCATGGACAATATCGTTACCACCCTCGGTGCCGCCATCGTCGCTATCATGGGCGGCATCTTCTTGGGCAGCAACTCGCTCATCCTCATCTTCATCATCATCTTAGCCTCTAACACCCTCCTAGTAGAACAAATCTCCAAGCTGAAAAACAGCCTCGCCACTATCAAAACAAAATCAGTTCCCTAAACTTGACGTCACATTCTAGCTATACTTCCCCTAGCCATCCTATTTCCTTCCTCATCTTTAATCTTTCTCAAACCTCTCATTCCATTGTCAATTCCGTAATATTACACGGCAATTTAGCTCCTATAAATACCTCCAAGACATAAGATATTTCCGATTCCAATTATCTTTCCCTTAATGTTATAGGGTAAACAACCATCCTATTTTTCAAATATCATCGAGTCTCTTACTATAAATCATTGGTCCTGAAAAAAAATCTTCAGCCACAAAACTCACCAAATTAGGGGCAACACTCAGTCCTTCACCACTGAGACAAACATCTCCTCTTGTACTAAACCCCTGTCTTACTAGTCTTGTTCTCCTTTCATCTCCTGCTGGTAATTCTCCCTTTCTGGTTACTTCACTTTCTCCTTCCAAAACGGCCAAAACGACCACCGGGTTTATCCGCAGTTGTCCTGCTTTTGGATGATCATTTTCATATCTATCCGGTAACCTGTAACACTTACATGCCCTCACATGGATCTTAGTCGCATGGTCAGATCCACTCTTCATCTTAGGTACTCCGTCCATCACTATTCTCTCTAACAGGGAACACTGTGCACACCACGGTGAAGGTGCCATCGCTTCGATGCCTCGTATTTCTATTTTCTGTAGCTCACTCATGGGTATTATTATACAATAATAAACTATAGGGTCAATGATCAATAAATAATTACTACTTAAAATCCAACACAAATAACTTTCCGTCCACCACCCGGGTTTCAGCCGATAGAGAAAAACTCGCCGCCAAAAAACTCTCCTTAGTATTCTTATTCAAAATATATAACTGTTTTTCAGACCCTTGCCTATTCATAAAATACCACCTTTGACTATCTTCAAATAAATACTCCGCCGCTGGTAAAGAAAGCATCTGATGATAACCCGGAGTTGGACTTAACCCGATAACTTTCTCATTAGCCTTAACCGGTACCATATTCGCCACTGAATATTCCTCATTGGTTCGCTCTAAACTATAAATAACCCCACTGGATCTTGGGCGGGCCACCGTCAGCCTGTCTTTATTAACTTCCAAAATCCGTGCTGATCGATCTGCCATCAAACTCCGCTCGGCTAGCATTTCTTGTTTATCCACCACCCCATTTTCGACTGAATAAACAGTTATTTTGCTCGGCCTAGGAGCAGGCAGCACTTCATTATAATCTCTCCCCAACACCAAAAACTTCCCTTTCCTATCAGCATACAGCAACCGGCTGATTTCCTCGTTGCAATACTTATTTCCTTCGTCTGTCACTGTCGCCATCTCCACTTTACTCCCGGAGACTAAATCTACCCGATAAAACTGTTCACGATTGCACGGTTCAGCATTATCAGTAGCAAAAGACTTGGAAACCAACAACTTATGACCGTTATCGTCATATCCGTACAAATGAAAGAACCCTTCTATTTCTTCCTCATACAAAATCTTTGACTGTACCACGCCGGCGTTAGTCTCCAAATCATTAAAATTTAGTTCGTGGACAAAAAACTGCTCTGTCCTAATGCTATAGTTCCGGATTAACCTTTCTGAAATCACCTTTGAAGTTACAAACAAAATTTTGCTTCCGTCATCCGATCTCCAAAAATCGTATAAAAACTCATCTTTATCAAAATATTGGGGATCCAAATTCCCTACTAAGCTTGACTGCCCTGCGCTCATCTCATGCTCATACAACTGATTACCCACAATGTAATAAACCTTATCAGCGGTGATATTTACCCCCGACAAATCATAATATACGTCCTTCCCCGTATCAAAACTGGTAACTCGCTCTCCCAAATTAGAATAAACCGTCACCATTCCCGCCTTTTTAGTCGTCAACACCTGATTAATCGAATTTACAATATCGTTCGACTGAGAATTCGTTGGCTGATTGGTATAACTAATCCCGTTCACTTGATACGCTTTAAAGGGCAGGAATGAATCATTCACCGACCGGTCGTAACTTCCCATCACCAAAAACGAATTTTCATTCGTATCCAAAGCGTTGCAATACAAATCAGTGGGGGTCAACTCATGACAAACCCTTCCCGCATGCCCTTCACAAATCTCCAATCCATTAGGACAACTCGACACTGCTCCTTCAACACCTTTAATCTTGCCATAAATACTGTAATAAACCATCTTTTCTTTTTCTCCTGGTAGACTGAAAATTGCATCCGGAGTTATCTTTACGCGATAACCTCCCGGCTTACACACCTCCGGATTTGCCATCGCAAAATCCGACTGTGTACACCGCGCTCTGTCCTGAATTACCACTATTCCCCGCACTACTACCTGGCTCCCAAACGGAATCTGATGCGCTACTTCTTCCGAGACCCCATACCCATTCAATTCCACTCCCCTAAACCTTAAATCCTGTATATAAATCGGATTTGGAGCTAAAGAATTATCTGACCTAAACAAATAACCCACTCCCGGTGTCAACATTGTCTCTTCCACATAACCTGTTAGCTGCACCTCCTCACCCTCACATAAATTTCCCTCGGTAATCTTACAAAAGTCGCCTCCACGCACCAACCCGTTGCTTACCTGGTTACCCCAACCCAACCACTTCCATCCCTGTCCCTGAGTTCCTAACCTCATTACCACTACCACTAACCCGAATAACGCTGCCAACAGCCAAATCCACATCACCGGCCTATCAAAAACAGCTCTCTCCCCTTTTAACCCCACCCGCCCATTTACCACTACCTTGTCTCTCTCTCCCTGCTTCTCGACCATCATGTCCCTTTCCTCCATACCTACTTTCAGAATACCTGTAAACCACATCTCTCATCAAGTGAACCATCGTCTCAAACCCTGTCTGCCGTTAAATCAAACTTAAACCCCTTCCTTTTCACCGTCTTTAAACTCTTTTGCGCCACATTTAACCGTGATAACTTTTTCCTTAATCGGGTAATTATCTGATCCAGTGCCCAGTCAGAATAATCCCCTTCCTTTCCCTCTCCCCAAATCTCCTTTGCCAACTGCTGTCGACTCACCACCACCCCTTGATTCTTCAGCAAATATACCAAAACCGTCTTCTCCTTCGTCGAAAAGTGGCTACTCACATTCACTCCATTCAACACCACCATCGAGTCATCCGTTACCTGCATCTTCACTGGAGTTTCCAACTTAACAATAAAATCTTCTAAAATCGGAACTTGTAAAGCATACCCGTTTTTCGTCCTCTCCAGCACCTGAATCTTCCTCAAAAAATTTAATGAATGCCTTTCCGTCTTAGAAAAATCCGCTTGCCCCTTTACCACTTTTAATATCACCGCTTTCTCACTGGGCAAAAACCTCTCCCACGTCACCTCCAACTTAATCTTCATATCTTCTGTTTGGAGTAATTCTCTTACAAAGAAGCCTGGATTATTCCTAAACGTCCTCATTGCCTGCACCACCAGCCAAAAATAACCTCCACAGTTATTAACTATCATCTGTCTCACCCTATTAGACGGATTCACCTTCCACTTATAACTTAAATAAGTAATCAATTGCTCACTATCCTCTCTACCATAAAGAGGGAAAAAAATTGTATTCATCAAAAAAATGTTGTACTGACTTATAATCGGCCAATAGTCAGGATGCGTATAATCCGTGTTAAAAAATAATAAATACGACCAATGATTTTTCACTTTTAATTCCGCCAAATCGTGTAAGATATCCAGTCTCTTTTCCTTCAGCAGCACATCTGCCCCCAAAACAAAATATACCGTTTTGGACGATCTTACTTCGTTCGTTTGTCCGGAAAACAGTAACTTCCTTAAATCATGTTCATCCTCAAGCGGAGAAGCCTCTAAATCAATTACTTTGACCTCAATACCCTCGCTTTTGAAATATTTCTCCACTAACTGCTCATCTTCCATCAACTGTTGAATTCTCCTCCAGGCATTATGTTTAGAATTCATATAAATACAGGCAGACTCCTCATATTTAGCCACTTGAGCCCACTGCTCTACCATTGAATTAAAAGTTTTTTTCGTAATCCTGACTGGTTTCTCCATAATTCTGACAAATTACCATAACAAACACCCATTATTATAGCATAGTTCAGCCCTAATTGATAATTTACTATCAGAAATTCTATCAAGCAAATCCCAGCTAAACAAACTACCATACACCCATATTAATTCCAACCACATCTATGAATATCGCCTTATTTCCGGGAAGATTTCAACCTTTCCATCTTGGGCATCTCTCCACCATTAAATATATCTTAAATGAAAACCATCTAGTGATTATTGCCATCAGGGACTGCTTTCTCAACAAAAAAAACCCCTTCTCCGCCCAAGAACGGGGTTGGATAATCGCCCAATCATTAGTTGAAAACCAAATTGACATTACCAGATGCACCATCTCTACTATTCCTGACATTAATCCAGATTGGATTAATCAAATAAAAAAACGTCATCATTTTGATAAGGTCTATACCGGTAATCCTAAAATCAAGCGCATCTTCAAAAACAGTTCTTATCCAGTCGTTCGCATCGATAAAAAGTATCAAGATGGAGACTACTCTGCCACAGAAATCAGAAACCGTTTGCGCAAAAACAAGGACCTCACCGCTTTTATTTCTCCTCAAGCCAACAAACTCATCCACCAAATATACTTCCGCCAATTCACCTAATCAATCTTCCCCCCTTCAATAGACATCTAAATCAATTGATGAGCATCATTCGACATCCAAAATCCTCAGCCGTCCTTCCACCTCTCCTTCCTTAACTTTGTTAACAAATCCCGTCAAATCTCCAACTAATTTTTCCTTCAGTTCATCTTTATTTAATCTTGCGCTCCTCATATTAACGTGCATCACCGGATATCTATTTTTGTGTGCCAATTTCAGCACGTCGGCTACTCTAGACTTCCACTTTTTCCACTCACTAGCAGCATCATATTCACCTTCAAAATCAATTTTTCCCCTTAATTGCTCTCTTTCAGGTATCACTTGCATCCATTCTGGTGAAGTAGGAGCCAATAATATTATTCCCGCTGGTGGATGGTGCTTCATCATAAACTCCAGATCTAATTCAGAGTAAGGCCCGCCAGACATTAAAACTACCGAATCAGAGCTGCAAGTATTTAAATAGTCCTGTAATAACCAATCAGCCACTTCTTGAGGAATCGGCTCGTGATTCTGATAACAGTTTTCAATCTCATCTACCAACGCCTTCCCTCTGATTACATTTGATTTTACATCTTCACCCTCAATTCCAGCCTCCGTTATCTTTTGGATAAACATCTCTCTTTTTTTCTCTTATCTTCTGGTCCATCTCCGGATTTACCAATCAAATTTTCTTCTAAATATCTTCCTATGGAAAAAACATGTACGTTACCAGCTAACTCCTCTTTTAATGCCTGAATAACCGTGTCCTTACCTATCGCATGTGGTCCAATTACTCCAATTACGGTGGGCTCCTTTTTCTCTACCTCCGGACTGACGAGAGACTCGAATGATTCCACCATGCTTAGACAATCTCAATAATCTCCAACTTCTCATTAAACTTATGATAAGTAAACACCACCTCATTATTCCCCTCATCAGTTGCCAACTGGAGATGCCTCTTCAAATCAGGATATAGTTTAGGATCATCTATTGCCTCACCTAAAGGCATCCACATCGGTTTCCCTTCCTCTGACTCTTTTAACTCTCCCTTAAACTTCTTGGCCACAAAGATGAACACCAAGTAAAGCCTCTCCCTATAATAATGATTATGCGTCGCCACGATCCTTAACTCAGGATCAATCGCCTGAATTCCCGTCTCCTCATACGTCTCCCTCACTGCTGCCCGCAGCGGAGTTTCATCCACCTCTTGCTTACCACCCGGTAACATCAACCAACCAGGAAAATCTTTCAAGTCATTACTTCTCTTTATTACCAACAGTTTTCCATCATTGATAATCAGCATATTGGTCGTCGACACAAAATCGTAAGCCATGTCCTAATTATATAACACCCTAAAATAAGCTTACTTTCTCTTCAGTCTCATATAGATGCATTTTGCCTCAAGACCTGCTGTCCATTCTGGCCAGTGACGGGTAAAATAACCTTTTTTTTCCCCTCGTGATATCAAGTTTCCATTCCCACTTTTTATAAATTTCAATTGCCCTTGTATTGTGAGTATAAATATCCAAAATAAGGTCTTTGTTTACTGCAAATTCTAATGCGAGCTCATATAACTTTTTGCCGATCCCTAAGTTTTGGTATTCGGGTGCCACATAAAAGCCGGTCAACTCACATTCGTCTTTAGCTTGATGAATACAAGTAATTGAACCAACCATCTTAGAATTCGTAAAAGCAAGCCAGGTTCTCTGTTTCTTATTGTTAATCAGATGCGATTTAAGATAGTCTTGGGTACTTTCCGAAACAAAAACCTTTCTTGAAAAGCAGTCTTTCGTTAATCCCAAAGAATCTTCTGTATATGCATCAGTATACGTTCTTTGCAGTAAATCCGTATATTCCTGAAGATCTTTTAGCGTAGACAATCTCATCAAAATCTTCATCTCGCCAGCGACAAAACGAACAGGCTCAGACATAAGTACATTTTAACAAAATCTCCTCACGACTAATAAATCACAATGGTATCTCCCTCTCCAGCAAATCCTCAAAACATGGAATTCAGTTGCTCATCGCTAATCGCCAGCAAGATCAACCGGCAACATAAACTCGTTCAACATTCAACCCCCATCTCTTCCTAAGCTTGGTTTAGAATCTCTCTATATAATTTTTCATGCTCATCAATTACTCGCTCTATCGAGAACAAATCAACCACCCGCTGGTGACAATCCGCTCTATCAATCTGATCAATATCCTTAACTGCCTTAATCATCTCTTCAAAGCTATTAACCACAAAACCAGTCTTCTTATGTTCAACCAATTCAGGAGCCGACCCTCTATCATAAGTAATCACCGGTGTACCACAACACTGTGACTCAGCCATCACGTACCCAAATGCTTCCGCCCAATGGATAGGATTAATAAAAGCTTTGGCATTGCGAAATAACTTAGCTACCTGTTTCCTCGTCGCTTCTCCGTAATAAACAATTTGCTTATTATCAACCTGGGGTTTAATTTTCTCTTGCCAATACTTAAACCATATTGAATTCTGCTTATCTATCGGTCCGGCTAGAATCAATTTCTCATTCACCGCTTTAGCTAGCTTTATGGCTTCATGTGTACCCTTTTCTGGTCTGATCTTTCCTATCCAAACTAAATAATCACCTTTACGGGGGTTATATGGATACTCATCAATATAAACTCCATGATAGATATTAGCTACCCAATTTAACGAATTCCAGCCCTTTCTCTGTCTATAACTAATTGACACAAAATTGTTATGAGGAAATCTCTTTAGCAACAATCTTTTTTCTTTATCAACTGCTTTCGTAGTCGGGAGAACACTATGAGTTGTAAAAACTGTCTTTGTCTTTGTTAGCTCTGGCAGAGGCAAAGACAAATAATCTTGATATAAACACAGAGGCAAATGAATAATATCAAACTCTTCCCTCTTGAGAAAAGCACTTATAAAGTTTAAATAAGGATAAGTCACGTTGCTCCAGGGAATCCCGGCTCTCCAAATCGGTTTGGGATAAACAGAAACTAACTTAGCCTTGGTTTTTGCCGTCCCAGCCGCAAATAAAGGCACCTCATGTCCTCTTGCTAATAACCCTTCTGTGAGCATAGATACACTCGCCTCAACTCCCCCATATTTAGGCGGCGGGATCCTTTCCCACATCGGACCAACTTGAGCAATTCTTAACCTTTTCATATCGGAATTTATTTGCTCGTTATTTTAATAGAATTAGCAAACGCACACAACCAGAAATTGGCTACCTATAGGACCTTAAATTCAAACTGCTCTCCATATTTTCTACCCTAAACCTAATTTACGCTATCTTCCTCTCCAGCAAATCCTCAAATATGACCTTCAACTGGTCAACATTAATTGCATTCCGCACAAAACAAGTTTTAGAATCATCTTATGTTCACCGCCGTCATCATCACTCTCACCCTCATCGCTTCTACAATTGGTACCTCCACCGGCTTTGGCACTTCCACCATTCTCATTCCCTTTCTTTCTCTATATTATCCCTTACCTGAAACTCTCCTCTTCGTCGGCATCATCCATTGGTTCGGCAACGTCTGGAAAATGTTTTTCTTCAAACAAGGCCTTAACTGGAAACTTGTCCTTCTCTTCGGACTGCCCGGCATCATCATCAGCTTCATGGCCTCTCAACTCCCCACCACTTTAGACAACCAAACACTCAAAAAAATCTTGGGCCTCTTTTTAATCGCTTACGTGATTTTCATCTTTCTCAGACCCAGGTGGAAAATAGCCAAAAACAACCTCAACGCCGTCCTCGGAGGCAGCCTGTCAGGATTTTTCGCCGGCATTTTCGGCGTCGGCGGAGCGGTCAGAAGCGCCTTCCTTTCTGCTTTTAACCTAGATAAAAGCGTCTACCTATTTACCTCCGGCGCTATCGCCATCCTCATCGACACCTCCAGACTCACAGGATATCAATTAAGCGGCATTCGCCTTCAGACTTTCCAGCTCTCCGCCCTCATCTTCGCCATCACCGCTTCTTTATTCGGCGCTTATCTAGCCAAGACCTTCCTCACCAAAGTTCCGGCCGCCCAATTCCGCCTCCTCATCGCTCTGGCGTTACTCATCGTCGGTCTCCGCTACTTTGTTTCCTAAACCCTTCCTCACGCGCCACTTTACCTATGGCCTAAATATTCCCCTCTGCCTAGCCCACTCTTTCTCCTTACTTACCAGATAAAAATCTTCATTCCAGAAACAGATTACTAAATTTCCACCTGCTCTAAAAATTTTTCTACTCCAGCTCTATACTCAGGTGTATCTGTCTCTCCATGCACAGTCTCGCTGTGTACCACTACTGCATCAATTAAATGTGCTTTTTGATCCACCGGGGCAGCAATCACCAGTTTGCAATTAGATTCGCTGGGTATCTTTCCGCAGTCGCTCACCAACCATTTACCCGGAGTTAAACCTAAATCACTTACATTTGCCATCTTTCATCACCTCCTTTCGCATACATTAAAAGTACTAATCATCTGCGATCCTCCAAAGTCGCTCTTCGAGCCGCCCTTACTAATGAAGAAAGGCTCGAAGGAAGACGAGGAGGACAATAATAATTTAACTTTCAACTTCAAAAATCAACACCCATCCACCATACCCTTCCCGTCATTTAATATAAGTAATCTGAATTACATACCCATCAATATCCCAGATCAAAGAAAGAAAATCCCCCCAACCTATTACCGCACCTAAATCATCCTTGTCGTGATCGTTCTCTTCCGGATAACATAAACAAACCTCCGGCCACTACCGGAGGCAACAAAATCAGCAACTCCACTAACCCGACAGTCATCACAGATAACCTTCCGCGCGTAACCACCGCATAAACCACCGCCAAGACTATTCCGATCACCACCAACAATAAACCGCCTATTTTAGGATACCTCCACCCCACCCAGGCTAACAGCACCAAAGGAGCCAACTGTACCAAATGACTCGCTCCGCTCCAGTCTCCACCCATAATTTCTCCTACCGTAAATAGTGTCAACACCCCGATCGGCAACAACAACAACCCCACCGCCACCTTCTTCATCTTTCTCCCAGTCCAAGAAACCTTCCCCATCCTCTTTATCATAACAAAATCCAACCGCCATCAGAACCCACTTATCAAAATCCAACACCACAAAATTGAAATATAGTGACATAGTTAGTAAAATTTATGAATAAAGTCGCTAAATTACAGACCCGAATAAATACAACTTAAATAAAGAAAGTCTAACAAGATGAGTGAAACTCAAGTCCTAGAAACGGAAACCACCAATTTGACTCAGGAAAGCAAACGTCAACAAACATCTGCCAAACCTAATTGGGACCATCGCACCTTAAAACAAAAAATCGCGGAATTTCACCAGGACCAGGAGCTATCACCACAACAATCTCAAACCTTGAGACAAGCCGAAGAACTCCTGAGCACAAACGACAACTGGCCGAAAATAAAAAGAGTCTTATTAATGCAACTCAGAAAAGGCAATCAAATTGGTGATCTCCAATATACCGTCGACCTCTTCTCTGACGTAAACAATTTCAACGAGCAAGAACGGGAAGCAGCTACCGCTTACCTCCAGCGCCGCTATGAAAAACGCCGCGCTTTATCCGAACTCCAAGCTCAAGCCGTAGACGAACAAGTTGATTTTGCCAACGCCAGAGTGGACTTAATTACCAAAATCAAAGAAAATCCCGACACCCAACCAGACGAATTAACCGCCCATCTGGAAACCCTTAGCAAAGAAGGTCATCTCACCCCAGATCAGCTACAGGAACTCCAAAGATGGGTGGAGATCTACCATCACAAACGGCAAAACATCACCGCAGTCAGAGCCGAACACCCTGACGACCAAGACCTTGTCAAACACCTCTACGGAATCGTTCCTACTAATTTTCAAGTAGTTGACGGCGTGGTAGCCATTGGCATAATCGGCGTCAATGATCACGACTATTATAAAATGCACTCCGGCGCCTCATTCAAAAACAGGAAACCAAGTAAGACCGAAATCGAAATCGCTCAAAAATCCGAAGGGTTTTTAAGTGAATGGTGTCAAGATGATCGATTAAACAATCAGATAATTGTTTTGCCAGATTCAATCTTAGAAGCTGGACAAAACCCAAATGACAACCCTGTTTACATTCACGAAAGAAAGCATGTGTTTAACAGCGTTGACATCGAAGCCACCAACAAAGACAATCAAGACAGATATGAACTTTTGACTGAATCTCATACCCAATCTGGAAGGAAAAGGGATCTGCTAATAAAGCAATATTTTCGCAGTCGGAGAAATTTTGTCGAAACCCAGTCACTAGACGAAATAAGAGCCTACAAAGCAGATGGTGAGCTTAGCAACCCTCAAATTGAATCAAGGTTAACAGGAGACAAACTCTCAGGAGGCCACGGATTTTCGCAACAAGCAATGGCAACTGAATTAGGTGGTCTGCTTCGTCGGAATGATCAGGAATACAATACTCCACTAATAGATGCAGCCAAACAAATTTTCGAAACAGAATACCAGCAAATAATCGGGGCCTCATTAGTCGCCTTTGATAAAGTCAGTGAGCTACTTAACGGAGATGCTGAACTTGCCGATGCGGTGCTCGCCGACCAGCCTTTGAGAAAGTGGCGCAAAACAGCCAAAAGAATGAACGAGGTAATCACCCAAAAACAAACTAACGCTTCATAATCAGTCCATCATCACAATCACTATCAGCAATCCCACCGCCGCCCGCTTCAACCTCTTCCCAGTCCAGGAAATCTTCCCCATCTTCTCCATCATACCAAAAATCCACCTCCATCACTCCTAAAACTAAACCTCTTCCTTCTACCTGCCTACCTTCTCCACTAAACGCCTCTCTGCTCTTCGGATCACCTTCTGTCCCCACTTACCCACCATCCAACCTCCGGCTATCGCCGCATGATATACCAATGAAAATGAATTAACTAAACTGAAGGATTGAACCATAGCATTTTTCTATTAACTTGATAACGTGCCGTATCCCAATTAATGCTAAATCTCACCCCTGCAACCACTTGCAAAAAACCCTTCAAAAATACCAATCCTCCCAGTATTCTCACCAAATAAAACTGCGGCAAATACCCCAAAACATTCCAGGTTTTATTCCGTATTGCAGTCCAAACCAACGTCGGCAACATAAACAGCAGCAAATCAGCCGACAATGCCAGATAAAACAACTGCGAATGAGCTAATATCATCCACGGCCACAGCAAAATCCCCACTGCCACCACTAAACTGTTCAATAGTCCTTCAATCGCCAAAATTCCCACTTCCAAATCCAGGCTTTGTCCTCCCCACGGTACCTGATATCTTGATACACACTGCCAAAAACCCGTGTACCAACGGTCAATCTGTTTCACAAAATCACTCAGCGTCCGTGGATCCTGGGTAATTACCTCTGCTCTGCTACAGTACACCACCTTACCCAATTTCCGTCTATGAATCGCATAAGTCAAAGCCATATCTTCAGTTCGGGTTCCCTCAGGAATCGGCTGTTGAGCCAAAACCCTAGACCGGTATACTGTCGCGCACCCCGGACAAACCACAATCGCTGACAACGCATCCTGAGCCTGCTTATAAACCGACTGGGCAATCTCATACTCCCACATTCGATAACAAGTCAGCCAACTATCATCCACGCTCTGCACCTTACCTACCACGCAGGCAATCTCCTTTTTTCTGTCAGCCAAGAACACCATCATTACTTCAGGAATGAAATTCTTTTTCACAATCGTATCCGCATCAATCGGCATAATAAACTCAAATCTTTCTGTCAATTTGAACTTTTTAATCCCCGCATTTAACGCCCCTGCCTTGCCCCGATTCTTGCGCAGATTAAGAATATTTTCCCGCGGTAACCATTGAGCAGCCACCTGCCTGGTCTGGTCAGCCGACCTATCATTAACCACAAACACCTGTTCTTTATCCACCACCTTTAACAATGACTCCAAACTAGAGCCCAACACCACGTCTTCATTGTAGGCAGGAATAATAATCGCTAAGTTTTGTCTAGTTTGCATAAGATAAATTGATTACTTGGCTAGGTAACACCACTGTCAATCTTCGTTGTTTGACCACTTTTACAATCTGCTCGAATTTCTCCGGCGACACAGCATAAAAATCCTTGCTCTTATCAACCTGGTGAAATAACAAAACCACCCAAGATCCTTCTTCTTCCGCCCGGTCCAGCCACCTTTCCACCGTCTGCACACTAGTCGAACTATCTATAGTCACCGCCTTAATTGCGTATTTATCTTTCAATGGTAAAAGGTTAGTATCCGCATCAGCCGTCCTCATCGACTGATAATACTTCTCTGCCAAAGCCCTGATTTCCGGAGTCACTACCCCGCAAGGTGACACATACTGCTCGTGGCGCAGCCCCTCAGTTATCAAATCATGTTTAGATTGCCTGAATTCATCCTCTAATTTGTCTCCAAAAAACTGGCCATAATTACACACATGGGTTAAAGAATGGGAAGTCACTTCCCACCCGCTTGCTTGCAATTCTCTGATCTGAAACCAATTCGCATAACCGCCATAATCAGCATACGTGGTAGGCACGGCAATCGCCGCTGTATAACCGTATTTTTCTAAAATCGGCCAAGCCGTATCATATTGGCTCAACCAAGCATCATCAAGCCAAAAAGTCACCAGCGCTTGCCCATTCCATTTAAAATCGGTGATTACTGGCTTTTTGACCACATACTGCAAAGCATCTTCCGACAATTGCCTGTGCAAATAAATCCCGTTATCATCAGCCGCTCCAGCCGTACCCGCGTTTAAATATCCCAATGTCAGGTATAAAATCAGCCCTGGAATTAATATCCAGCTCAATAAACTCAAATTAAGATTATAAACCCACTGCTTCATACTTGCTTTTTATATAAATAAAATTGATCCTGACGGAAAACTAAATCATATTGTTCACTTAAATTTTTCTCCACCACGTCATGAACCTGGGTATAAACCTGATTCTTTAACTTATAGTCACTATTCAACTGAATTAAATCAAAATAACCGTTCTTAACCGCCTTTTCATACGCCTGATTCCCTTGTTCACCCTCATATGAAAACCAGTCGAAAGTGGTCATATTACTCGGCTGATTAATCCCGTCAGAAGCCAAAATCAACTGTGGCCCCGCCTCCGTCAGCACCTTATCCCCGGGCCGTTCATAATAAGCCAACGTCTCCATTAATAGACTCGCATTATCCCACAAATGATTATATCTTTGAGCCCATCCATATGAAGCAACTCCATATCCCATCACCACCGCCGCCAACATTATCACTGACAAACCGCGCATGATCAATTTCTTGTTCCAACTTATTAACTCACTCGTCCCTATCCCGGCAATCATCGCCGCAAACGCTACTGCTAGATAAGTATGTTTATCCAAAGTCGCCAACCGATGAGTCGCCAGATGAAGGGCTAAAATCAACCCGCTAAACATTAACAGCATCCCCAGCTTTCTAACATATTTACGATTCAACATTCCAATCACTCCTAAACCTGCCATGGGCCACACCAAACCGCTATTCTTCCAAAACTCCTTTCCCACTGCCCACAAGCTGGCTGTCTCCCTGCTGGCTTGCGTCTGTAAGTAACTTAAAGTCGCATTCAAATTTAAGCTTGCATAAATAGCCCCCAACGCCACTAACGGGCTTAAAAAGTATATCAACCAAAACTTTCTCGTCTCAGCATCCTTCCGTGCCTGCCAATATCCCCAGGCCACCACGGCTGGCAAATAAATCACAATCGTATATTTAAACAAAAACGCCCCCATCAAACACATGGCAGCTGCCATATACGTTTTGGCTGAAGTTTTCTTTTCCAGTGCCCACAAACCCAGTCCCAATCCCAGAAAAAACAGTGCATAACTGGGCATATCATACGTAGCCAACCGACTTACGTACAATGACACCGAGGATAATCCCAACACCGACATCGCCAACCAAGTGGCTGTTTTTTTCTGCGCCTTCTCTGCCAACTGATACACTACCCACCCCACGGCTGACGCCGCCACCAATCCGCAAATCACATTCACTGCTCTGGATCCCACGATTCCCCCGAAATTATATGCCAAAGCTGTTAACGCCGGATACAAATACTGGCTTCCGCCCATCCAACTCTGAGCATTGTAACTACCCCAATCATTCTTATATAGTCCCAACTTTCCTACCACCACATAAATCGCCTCATCATTAAAGGGTGAATTATAATTTAAATTCACCCATCCCAATCCGGCAACCACCGCTAGTATCCCTGCGCACAAAAGCCAGAAATAATTTTTCTTTAATTGCTTGATCATAAGTCAAAATCAGGTCAAAAAACCAGATTGGCGCATTATATCCCATATTAATTACTATTGCAAGCATTAATTCCCACAACATGGACTAGATCACCCCACAATCCTCCCGAGAATTACAAGGCCCATAAATAAATTAGTAAACCCATCCCGGAAAGTTTTCCTCTCCGTTAAAATCCGTTCCCCACGTCGATCAGTCCACTACAAAATTCTCTCACTCCATGAATCTAAATTTCACAATCGACTCTCTATTCCCCTATCTCTTCTTAGACACCACCAGCTTCTCAATATAAACATCCTGCGGTCTGGTCAAGACAAACATAATTATGTCAGTCACATCTTCAGTCCTCATCATCCAAGGCTGATTATGGGTAGTTTTCAGTCCGGCATTCTCGTACAAATTACTCTCAAATCCCCCCGGAAAAAACTGCATTACCTTTGTACTAGAATCTTTTAGCATCTCCCTCAGAGTTTCCGTATAACCGGTCATTGCCCACTTCGTCGCTCCGTATGTCTTCCAGGGTAAATTATTAGCCCCTCCGCGTGTCACATCACCAGCACCGGAAATCACATTCATAATCATCGCCTCATCTTTACTTAAAAACTGCAGCATCTCTTCCGTAAATTGGATCTGCCCCAAAACATTAGTATCAAAAGCCTTCTTTCTTAACTCCGGCCGCTTCTTCTCCAATTCATTGTCCGTCCACACTCCGGCGTTGTTCACCAAAATATCCACCCGCGTAAACTTCTTTACAATCTTCTTCACTGCTTCTTTAACTTGCTTACCGTCCCGGATATCGCAACTGAAATACTCAGCCGTACCTCCGGCATCTGCAATCTCCTCTTTAGCCTTCTTCAACAAATTCTCTCTCCTAGCCACCAACACCAACTTTGCTCCCTCACCTGCCAACTTCTTGGCCAACACCTTGCCCAACCCCTGATTCGAACCCGTAACCACGACCACTTTATCTTTCAAATCCATACTTCTCTATCTTTTCTATCAATTATACCCTAAATTTATCCTCCTAGCTTCTATAGCGTCACTCCGTCAAACCACCCTCATCACTATCACAATCAGCAACCCCGCCACCACCAATCCCAACAACCACCCCGTTGTATACAGCACCAGCTTGGCCGCCTCCTCCCTCTTCTTCTCCAACATAAATAACCTATACGGTTGATAAAACACCAATAATCCGCACACCAACGCGGAAACTGAAAAAATTAACAAAAACAATACCGGACCCCAGTATTGATCCATCTTCCCGAACAACTCCTGACCTTTCCAGAACAACATCCCCACCAATGCACAATAACCGACCACCCCGAGTGCTTGCATCAAACCTTTCTTTATCAACCAGTCCTTATTCTCTTTCACTCTTATATTATAACCTCTCCCCGCAACTGCAGCCTATTCTGCCTCCCAATCCGCCTACAACTCTCCGCACGTTCTTTTGGTAAAATCAACTAGCCTCTCGTGTTAAAATAAATCCATCCCCCAATGATAGAACACACCCCCATCCTAGACAAAGAAACAGCTCAAGCCATCTTGGAGGGAGAATTTCGCTACATTTTGGGTTTATCAAAGTCAAGCAAACCCCCTCAAGATATCGGCAAGACAGCATTAGCAACCACCATCAATGCTGTCCTGGAAGCTACTCCCCATCTCACACCCCCAGAAATAGAACAAACCTTTGGCCGGGTCATTATGCCAAATATTGAACCCCCTCCTCCTTCTCCAGAAACACAGTCTGAACCTTCCCCGTCTGCAAGTGAAGACCAGAAAGAACAAGACAAAGAGGATGCCACAGCCAAACTAAAAGGCAAGCTCCAATATGTTCTAGATTTATCAAGCCCAAGTAATCCACTCGATTTACGGAAGAAAGCATTAGGAGCAACTGTCTACGCTATCCTGGAAGCCGTGCCCTATCTCACCCCAGAAGAAATACATCAAATCCATGAGCAAGTCCTCAGCCAACCTCTTCCTTCTGAAATACGTCGGTCAGGCCGCGAAGGCTGGGTACCGTTAGCTATGGTAACCAGTTCTCAAGGAGAACCGACTGAAATAATTTTAACTCCCAATGGCGCCATTTACCAAGTGACCGGAGAAGCCGGAACTTCCTCTTACCGGCTACAACAAACAGGAGAAGAACCCTTAAACCTCGATCAGGTCTGGACCTTAATTAAAGAAGAAACTGACAGATCCGATGGATCGACCGTCAGAACCTGGCAAACACCCATCTTAGACCCGAAAACCCAGCAACCCGTCAAAATTAAACAAACTGTCCATCCCCTCCCCTCCGCATCAGATTGGCCTCGGGGTGTTCCCGTCCCCTCCCGACCAATAACCACCTTCGCACTGACCAAACCAGAAGAAAATTAGTCAAACAAACTCACCTCTCATTTACGATCACCAATCTTCCCCATCCAATCATGAACAAAAACCACCGCTTCCTCAGTCCTGATCGCTTCTAAAATCTTCTCAGCCACTACTTCAGGCGCATCAGCTTCAGGAATCTCATCCTCTTGTCCTCGACGCGGTTGATAAACAAAATCCACAGGCTTAATCGCCTTCTCTCCGAACCGGGTCTTCGTAATATACGGGAACACCAGACTCACTTTAATTCCGTCCTTTTCCTGTTCATTCCGAGCCGTCAACGACAAGCCGCCCAGTGCCCGCTTGGTAGCTGAATATCCACCCGAGCCAGGAAAGTAACTCAGAGCCGTGCCCGAACTGATATTCACAATCACTCCCCTTCCTTGTTCCTTCATCACCGGAATCACCATCTGCATGGCAATCAACGGCCCCACGACATTCAGCTCAAACAAATAAATAAAATCTTTAATCTCCATCTCTGCCACCGGCATATACATTCCTCTGCCTGCATTGTTAACCAGTACATCAATCTTCCCGTAATGATCTAGCGTTTGCTTCACCATCCTTCTCACCTCATCACCCCTGGTCATATCCGTTTTCACCACCAAAGAATCCTTCAGCTCTTTACTTAGCTGCTGCAGTTTATCCGTTGTCCGGCCAGCCAACGCCACCTTTGCCCCTTTCTTTGCTAACAACCTAGCCGTGGCCTCTCCGATCCCTGATGAAGCCCCAGTCACAATCACCACTTTATCCTTAACTTTCATACAGCTAAAATTAAATAATCTAACCCTATTCTAACTTAGTTCCACTTTACCTATCCAACCTGAATCTTTGATGAAATCGAAATCGCAGTTAGAAGTCAGGAGTCTATGCGCCCGGCACATACACCAGCGTCTGCCCTTCTGTTAATCCCTCCACCACCTCTGCTTCCGTACTGGTCGTCTTCCCCACTTGCACCGCTTGCATCCGCCTCTGCCGCTCTGATTGGCCGGTCTGCACCCACACCATTTCCTGCCCGTCTTTATTCACCAAATACTTTTTAGGGATTACCAAAGCATTCTCTGTTTTGCCCAATACTAAATTAGCTTCCCCGTTCAGACCTAAAGCCAAATCCCAATCACAATTCTGCAACTCCACCTCTACCGGAATCGTCACCACCCCTCCGGTGGTCTCTTTACCCTCTTTCCCTATCAAAACCACCTTTCCGCTACAGCTTTCCCCGGGGAAAGCATCCAACGTTACCTCCGCCTCCTGCCCCATCTTTACCTTCTTGTAATCCACCTCATCCACGTCTGTCCCAAAATATAAACTTCCCCAATCCACCACCCGGATAAACCTGCTCCCCAAATCTCCCGCCGTCAGATTCTCCCCCGCCACCAAGTCATTTGTATCCACAACTGTACCTTTAATCGGCGACACCAGCACCGCTTCTTTCAAAACAATATCTTTAATTTCCACATTCAATACCGACCTATCCATATTAAACTGCGACTTATCCAACTCCCTTTTGATTACATCCGTAATAATCTGATCTTTATAAGTATCCAAATGCATCGTATCAAAATCCCACCGCGCCGCCATATATTGAGACAGCGCCGTTTCCAAATCTTTTTGCAATTGCCTCTGATCCAATGCTGCCACTCCCTGCCAGGCTCTGACCTCATCGCCTTCTTTAACTCCTACCCACACCACCTTACTGGGTAAATTAAATTTCAGATCCACCGCCTTGTGAGCTTTGACCTGCCCGTTGGCCGACACCGTTTCCACCAAAGTCTTTCTCACCACCTGAGCCGTAGTAATCCCTTCGGGTTGTTTAGTCACCAGTTTATATCCAAAAAATAGCCCTAAAATCACCACTAGCCCGCCGATCCACCGCCACTTATGGCTTAAAAATGCGCCTTTCACTCTCTGCAATAATTTATTAATCTCCATAAATATCTTCACTTAGGCAAAAATTGTACCATAGCTCTCCTCGCCATACAACCTGATTCCTCACTCATAAGCCAAAGTATCCCGGATACTCATTTGTGTCGCCCGCCTGGCCGGCAATAAACTTGCTCCCGTAGCAATCACCAACACAATCACCAGCCAAATCACCCACCCTATCGGCACTACCGTAAATACCAGAACCCGGTCAAAAAACGCCGTCCCGATTGCGTACCCAAACCCGTAAGTCATCGGCAAACTCAGCGGCAAGGCCAACATCCAACTTAACCACCCGATCAATATCCCTTCACCCAACACCACCTGGCGAATCACTCGGTTATTAGCCCCGATCGAACGCAAAATTCCGATCTCTCTCGTTCTTTCCAACACATTTAAACTCATCGTCCCTGCCAATCCCAATCCCCCCACCATCGCCACCATCACCGCCATCGCCAACAAAAACCCGATCATAAAATTAAACTGGCTGGCCGCCGAATCAAAGATTGCACTTTTAGTCTGACTATGCACCACCTTTATTTGCGCCCTCTCCAACTCATCTTCTATTTCCTTTGCTGTTTCCTCTTGAGTAGCTTTGTCATTTGGATTAGTTTTAACCATCATCGTTGACGCCAATCCCGGTGCATCCTTTACCTCGGTCAAATAATCAAAATCTACAAATCCTAATTTCTGGTCCCCCGCCATGGCAATTATGCCTACAATTTCCCAATCATAATTCTGGTTATTAATTTCTACCCGTAATCCGTCTCCCACCCCCAAATCAGGATTGTCCCTGATATAAGCGCTGGACAACACTACTGCGTTAGTATCCCCTTTCTCCAGCCATCTGCCTGCCAGCAGCACCGGCTGGGAAAACACCGTCTCCGGAGGCAATCCTGACAACCCGAAATTCTCTCCCTTACTCCCGTCTGCCTTTATTCTCCTGGCTCCCACCCCGGTTCTGGCTTCCGACTCTGCTACGGTTGGTACCTCATTAATCCTCTTTAGCACCGCCTGGGCATCGTAATCCTGGTCCAGATCCAATTCCACTTCAAAATCAAACATCTGCAAAATTCTTTCCAACTCCAACCGCATAGCCTCCCGTACATTCACCACACTCATAAACAACGACCCAGCTACCACCAATGTGCCCAAAGTCAATGCCAGCCTTCCTTTCTTGCGAAAAGTATTGCGCAGAGAAATCAACATCCACCTGGATAAGCCTTTAATTCGCGCCAAATAATGCTCAGTCATTCCCACTTTGCGTACCGGCTGGTAATCGCTGATCGCCTCTCTCACTGACTTAGTCGTTCCTTGCCAAATCGGGATCAATCCCGCCAACACCGGCACCAGCACCGCTGCCCCCAACTCCAGACCCAACACTTGCCAAGGTAAATAAAACACCTTTACATCCAAATTCAAAAAATCAGTCACCAACTTCAAAAACACCCATGCCAACCCCATGCCTACCGGCACTGCTACCACCAATCCCAACAACCCGTAGACTACCACCATCACCAAATACAAACTCACCACTTGCCTGTTGGTTCCCCCGATGGCTTTCATCACCCCGATCTGCTTCTTCTGTTGCGTCAACAACGCCGATATAGTATTCACCACCAAAAACCCGCTCAAAACAAAGAAAACACCCCGATAATACTCAATATCGCCGTGAACGCCCGCGAATTGTCTTCCGCCCAATGTTCATTAGGCGTAAACACCTGCAATCCCCTCACTTCCACCCCGCGGTCTTCAAGTCGATTTCTTAAATCATCCGCCAACTTTTCCGCCTCCTCCAAACTACTAATCTCCTTATCCGTAGCAATTTCCACTCGATTGAACCGCTTGGGAAACCCCAGCCAGCCCAAAGTTTCCCATGACACATACCCGGTTAACTGATCAGTAAAACTTGCCGGAATCACCGAATTCCCGTATACCGTCCCTGTCCACACCAACTTCTTCCGCTTCCCATCCGGCAACTCAATCGTCACCTCATCTCCCACGTTTCCCATCAAACTGGCCACCGAAGCCCTTTCGACTACCAACCCCTGCTCTCCTGGTGGCCAGTCTCCTTTTAATGGCTCCAACAAATTCAATTCCATTTTTCCAAAATCAGGCACCGACTCCAACACCAAAGACTTAGCCTTGTCTTCATCCATTACCAGCTTTACCGTGTACCTAGCCTTGCCTTGGGCATCAGCCACTCCCGGCTGGTCAATCAACCACCTCACCAGAGTCTCATCAAATTCAGGCAAACTCAAACTCATCGTCGTCGGATTACTCGCCCTGTAAGTCTGATCCATGTTCTTCAACAACACCTCCTGAGTAATAAATACACTCCCGAACGCCCACACCCCCACCGCAATCGCCAACACCACCAGTAAAGTCCGTGCCTTATGACTAATTAAATCTCGGATTATCTTTTTCCACCGCGTGGATACCATACCTTATCTCCCTTTCTTCGACCTGTGCTCTTCATAACGCTTCCTGGCTACCTCCCCCACTTGCTTCCTCACCTTCTCTGATTCAGCCAACAACTTCTTAAAAGCCACTTGATCCAAAGTAGCTACCTCTGCCCCTGTCACCAAACTCGCCCTAGCCGTCGCTAAACTCTTTCCTCCGCCGCGCATTAACTCTATTTCACCGAAATATTGGCCTTTTTCAAACTCAGCGACTACAAACCTCCTCCCGTCAGCCGGTTCAATAATGATTTCCACTGCACCCCTAGTCACTATATGCAGCATCTCAATCGGCTCTCCTTTTTTAATAATCTCCTCTCCGGGTTTAAATCTTTTTCTCTCCAACTGAGCAGTAATCCACACCAACTGCCTTTCCGTTAACCCCGGAAAGGTTCTTGCCAAATATTCCTCAATAATCGCCCCATCCGCAATTACCAACGTTCTCTGCACCCGTTTGGCCAAATCCCGGTCATGAGTCACCATCATAATCGTTTTTCCCTCATCGACGAGTCTTCCGAACAATTCAAAAATCAGACTCGCTGTCTTGGAGTCCAAATTTCCTGTCGGTTCATCAGCTGCGATAATCGGTGGGTCATTCGCCATTGCCCGGGCAATCGCCACTCTTTGTTGCTGCCCCCCTGATAGTTGAGATGGTAATTTATCTGCCTGGTCAGCACTTATTTCCACCATCTCTAGTAGCTTCAGAGCCCGCTTCTCCCGTTCTCTTGTAACGTACATCCGTCCTAAATCCATCGGCAGCATCACATTCTCCAACACCGTCAAAGTCGGCAACAATTGAAAAAACTGAAACACAATCCCCATATTTCTTCCCCGCCACTCTGCCATCCGGCTTTCATCCAACCCATGAATCGCCGTTCCCGCTACCTCCACCTCACCCTTGGTCGGTCGGTCAATTCCAGTCAACATATTAATCAATGTCGACTTGCCGCTTCCCGATTTACCGATTACCGCCACAAACTCCCCGCCTTCCACTTCCAAATTAATGTTTTTCAACGCCAAAAAATCCCCTGCTTCAGTTTTATATATTTTAGATACTTTATTTAATTGAATCAGTCCCACAGACTAATATTTTACCATTTTCTTTCGTTTTCTGCTCTCATTACCATCCACTCACCTAATGTTCCCCACCACTCTTCAACTCCTCAAAATCTTCCTCTTTCAATCGCCACCCTAAACTTCCCAAAATCTCATTAATATGCTCTTTCGTACTTGCTTTAGGAATCACCACCACATTTTCCTGATCCAGCAACCATCGTAAAGCCGCCTGTACCGGAGTTCTGCCATACTTCTCAGCCATCCTCATCAATTTATCCCCTGGACTAAAAGCTAACTCCCCTCGTACCAAGGGAGAATAAGCCGTGATCACTATCCCGCTTTTCCGACAATAATCCAGCAACTCCTGCTCTGGTTGATTCCACAAACTATATTCCACCTGATCAGTCACCAGAGGATGCCGGGCAGCTGCTTGAGCTCTTTTTAATTGGGATAACGAAAAGTTACTCACTCCCATAAACCGCGCTTTCCCCTCAGATACAGCTTCGTCCAAAACATGAATCGCTCTGTCGATCCACCCCGGCCACGGACTCGGATGATGAATCAAATACAAATCCACATAATCAGTCCCCAACCTTTCCAGACTCCTATTCAACGCCTGCCAAATCTGTTTTTGCCTGATTTTGGTCGGCAATACCTTTGTAGTAATAAACAGCTGTTTTCTATCCCTGTCTTTTATCACCTCCCCCACCAACTCTTCTGCATGGCCTCTTCCGTACAACTCAGCAGTATCGATATGAGTCATACCTTGATCAATTGCATAACCAATTGCCTTTATAAACTTAGTATCCTCCCGACTGTCACTGGTCAACCAGCCTCCCATCCCCCAGGTACCCAAACCCAAAGCCGGAATCTGCACCTGTTTAATCAACTGTTTAAATTCCATACCCATCCAGCATAATCACCTCAGATGAACAAACCCTGAGAGCATCTTTACTTAGTTCAGATCGTTTCTTCATACCTCTCCATCCGCAATCTTCCTTAAATTATCCCAAGTCTTAATCATAATCGCTCTCGACTGATATCGGATCAACCCCTCACCCGCGAACTTCCCCATTTCCAGACTGGTTGTTTCTCTGCTCAAACCTGCTAAATCAGCAATCTCCTGATGCGTCAACGTTAACTTAATTAAAACCTCCCCTCTTGTCTTCTTTTTACCAAATCGCTTCCCAGCCATTACCAATACTCCTGCCACTCGTCTCCTAGCCTCGGCAAAAAATAAATCCTCTAACCGATACACCAACCCTCCCAAACCTATCGCTAACCTTTGAGTTAATTCGAATAACAATTCAGGATGTTGTCTCAACCATTTCACCACCTTTTCTTTCGGCGCCCTATACACCGTCACTGCCGTCATTGCCTCAAAAAAATCGTGATTCTTCATTCCTCCCAAAGCCCACATCATCGGAAAATAAGCCCCTGGTTTATAAATATTCAGAATCAAACTTTTCCCTGATTCGTCTAAAAATACCTGCTTCACATAACCTGATTTAATAAAATACACTCCCTGAGGCTCATCCTCTGACCTCAAGATATACTCCTTCTTCCCGTACTTAATCTCGGTAAACTTTCCGAAAAATCCCAATAATTGCTGACGAACCGACTCGGCCATAACTAAATGTAATCCTTATTACAGATAAAAAGTGATCAACTTTACTGATAAAATTTTTCCTCCCCACTATTATTACCTTAATGATAGCAAATGTCTATTGAAAAATACCCATCATCCCAGCCAGTTCTTCGATCCCCGATTACCGAAAACACTCCTGGCCACCTCCATCCCTTTCATCGCTTATCCGAAAAACCCGTCTCACTTAACACTTTCTTTCTCGTATTCCCGATAAGAAAACCACACCAACCAAATTGAGCCTCCCACCGCCGGCGCTATCACCAGGTAAAAAGCTAACTTAGGCAACAACACTCCCACTAGAGCAATTAACCCTACCGCTTTGAATATCTTTCCTCCCTGCTGATGCGTCTTTTCCCACACCCGATCAGACGATAATGTCCATGGAGTTCTGAATCCCAAAAACCAATTTCTCTTTGTCTTGGGCAAAATCGTACCGATTAACCAAAACAGTCCCCCGAAAACCACGGCCATCACCCTGCCCCAGTCAAACCGCCACCCCAAATTCCACCCTAAAGCCAATCCATAAATCACTAATAGACCCAACACGATTACCGCTACCAGTAAATTATATTCTTTACGAAACTTAGCAATATTCTTCTTCAACGGATCAATCAAGGGAATCACCTCAAACAACCCCCATAAACCTCCGGCTACCAAAGGCATCAGCACTACTCCCCAAAACTTAGACACATAACCGTTAATCTCACCGGCCAGATTCCAATGGCTGGCCATTTTCTCGGGCAACCGCGGATATAACCACATCCCTACCGACACTGCCACCAATATTCCTAAAAACATCACTCCTCTTGCTACTCGTTTAGTCATCAATTTATATTATATCTCATTTTTAACCCTTCCAGAACTATTTCCCTCTACTCAACTAGTCTTACTCGGTCTACAATTTTCAATTAGTATGTTTTCCCGCCTGCCCAAATCCAGTCTCATCACCATCTTCGCTCTAAGTTTAATCTTATTTCCCATCTACCTGGTCTTCTTTCTCCCTCATCGCCAATTTCTCAGCTCGCCTCCCTCCATTTCTTCCCTCTCAAAATCCGGCTCCTTCGCATTCATTCTCAACCAACCCACCACTGTTCCTACTCCTTCCCCCACCCTCACCCCTGTTCCCCCCACACCCACCCCTACGCCTATGAGCTTCTATGATATGAATCGCCTCTATGGCCCTTGTGCCATCGCTCCTGTACTCATGTACCACCACATCCAGGAACAATCAGTCGCCCAAACGTCAGGCTATACCAGCCTTAATGTCACCCCTGAAAACTTCCGCGCCCACCTCCAATACCTTACCGACCACCATTACCAAGTTATTTCTTTGGCCGACCTGTCCGCCTTCTTCAACCACACGACTCCTTTGCCATCCAAACCAGTCCTCCTCACTTTTGACGATGGCTACGCTGATTTCTATGATCAAGCCTCTCCTATTCTCCAAGAATTTCACGACCCGGCCACCGTATTCCTGCCTACCGGCCTCATGGATAACCCTGGTTACCTCTCCTGGACCCAAATTAGTCAACTCGCTTCCTCAGGCCTAATTAATTTTGCCAATCATACCTGGTCACATCGTTCCACCGGCGCATCCCTCGCAGTCACCACCAGAGAAATCACCACCGCAGACCAACAACTCACCGACCGTGGCTTAAATTCTCTCAAAACATTTGCCTATCCCTATGGCACCGACACCCAGACTGCCGAAACCGTCCTCAACCATCTCAACTACCAACTCGCTTTCACCACCCACCATGGATCAACCCTTTGCCAACGCCTCCGCTTCAGCCTCCCTCGCATTCGCATTGGCAACGCCCCTCTCAGCCGCTTTGGCCTCTAAAATCCACCTGCCGTCCATGCATTTTGACATCTCTAAGTAAATTCCACCCACCACGATCTTCAATCTGCCTTTACCCTCTATCAATAGCTTAACCTTATTAGCCTTCGACTTCTCATTTGACAACTCCGCCCCACTTCGGTTTATATTAAAACAGAATGAAGAAAAATAGCCTAAACAACCCCCTTCACAAATTTCTTCCCCAATTTCCCTCTCTCAAACACTGGGTTCCCTGGCTGCTCACTGTCCCCATGTTCTTTGGCTTAGCCTTTGGCGGCTGGTACACCTACCAACAAAGCCGCCAAATCAGGGCTTCCGAACAACAACTATCTGATCTCACTCAAACCGCCTCCCAACTGGAACAAACCAAACTCGACCTGAAAAACCAACTCGACACCGTCTCCACCCAATACCAAGAATTAGCCAACCAAGACCAAAAAGTGCGCAATGACAAACTGGAAGCCACCCTCTCAGCCATCAAGAAAACTTACACCCAAGCCGTCAACGTTTACGAAGATCTGCTCAAACTCAAAGAACAAACCAGCAAAACCAAAGACTTTGATGATCAATTTACCAAAGCTTTAGTATTGCTTACCCAACAAAACTTTTCTGACGCTTCCACCCAGCTCACCTCCCTTTCCTCAGCCATCAAAACCGAGCAGGAGAAAATCGCTGCTGCCGCAGCCAGCGCTAGCCTTAAAGCCAATGTACCTCAGTCTAACCAACCACCAGGGTCCGGTTACAGCCGTCAAAAAGTCAACTCTGATGTGGGTACCTTTCTAGTCAGTTTGGTGGCCGCCGATCTCTCCAACACCCGCGTCATCGTTGACACCGCCTCCCCCGGCGACTGCAGCAACGATTGTCCTGTTCTTCCTCTGTCCGAATACGTATCCCGTAACAGCGCCTTTGCCGGTATCAACGGCTCCTACTTCTGTCCCGCCTCCTATCCCAGCTGCGCGGGTAAAACCAATTCCTTCGACACTTTGCTCATGAACAAAAACAAAACCTACTTCAACTCTGACAATAACGTTTACAGCACCATTCCCGCCGTTATCTTCAGCAACGGCTCCATTCGCTTCGTTGGCGCTTCTCAGGAATGGGGTCGCGACACCGGCATTTACTCCATGATTGCCAACTATCCCTTGCTTGTCAGTGGCAACAATGTCACCTTTGGCGGCGACAGCGATCCCAAACACGGCAGCCGCGGCGGCCGCAGCTTTGTCGCCAATAAAGGCAACACCGTTTATATCGGCGTAGTTCACAGCGCTACCGTCATCGAATCCGCCCACGTCCTCAAAACTCTGGGCATGGACAACGCTCTTAATTTGGACGACGGCGGCTCTACCGCTCTCTGGTCCGGTGGCTACAAAGTTGGCCCCGGCCGCAATCTTCCCAACGCCGTCCTCTTTGTCCGCAAGTAAGTTCCCCATGCCCAACAATTCCTCTACTACTAAACCCAAGAGTTATCAGTTCTCTGCTTATACCAACCAGCCGGTTAATCAGGTATTAATTACTCTTGGCGTCCGTTCTGAATCCGGACTCTCCACTGAAGAGGCTAATCATCTCCTCAGTAAATTCGGTCTTAACCAACTCAAACTCAAAACCGTTACGCCCTGGCAGATCCTCATCCGTCAATTCCAGTCTCCCTTCGTCTACCTTTTAATCTTCGCCGTCCTCCTCTCCTGGATACTCAATGAACCTATTCAGGCCCTCATGATCTTGTTATTCGTCTTCATTAATGCCCTCCTTGGATTTATGCAGGAATTTCGCTCCCATCAGGCCATCAAACAACTGCAAAAATTCATCACCCCGCATTGTCAGGTCATCCGAGATCATCAGGAAGCCGAAATTGATACCACCCAGCTGGTCCCCGGAGACATCGTAATCCTTTCTCCCGGCACCAAAGCCGTCGCCGATTTGAGAGTCGTCCAAGATAACCACTTGATCATTGATGAATCAGTCCTCACTGGCGAATCCCGGCCCGTTAATAAACAATCCGCTGCCTTACCCAAAAAGACCAGTCAAATATTTAAAGCCAAAAATATCATTTTCTCCGGCACCACAGTCACCAACGGTGATGGTTTGGGGATAGTCATCGCCACCGGCAAAAACACCTATCTAGCCGACCTGGAAAAGTTAACCACCGAAACCATCAAAGTCACCGGACTTGAACAAGGCATGACTGCCTTCAGCAAATTTGTTCTTTGGTTAGTGGTGATCACCCTGGGATTAGTTTACCTCGCTAACCTTCTCATCAAAGGTCCCCATACCAACCAAATCCAGTTGCTCATTTTTTCCATCGCCTTAGCCATTTCCGCCATTCCGGAGGCCTTGCCTTTAGTTCTCACCTTCTCATTATCCCGCGGTGCTTTACAATTAGCCAAAAATAAAGTCGTGGCCAAACGCTTGTCCGCCATCGAGGACCTGGGCGGCATTGAAGTTTTATGTACGGATAAAACCGGCACCATCACCCAAAACCAAATGTCTGTCACCTCCATTTGGGGTGCTGATCCCCAAGCTGTCTGGCTCACTGCCAGACAAACCATCGATCCCCAAGCTACTCATCTGACCAACTCTTTTGACCAAGCCCTTGTCGACTACTCACCGTCTAAGGCCACTAAATTACCCACCTATCAAATCCTGGCTCACCACCCCTTTGATCCGGATCGTAAACGCAGTAGCACCCTGATCACCACCGCCAACCACCATTCTAAACTCATTGTTAAAGGCGCTATTGAAGGCATACTTCCCCATTGTTCCCCTCATGTCAACCAGCCCGACCTTGACCAGTGGCTGGATCAACAATCCCAACAAGGCAACCGGGTAATTGCTGTGGCTTCTAGACAAGATCATTTCACACCTCATTATCAAGTCTCAGAAGAAGAAAAACATCTTACCTTTGTTGGTTGTTTGGCTTTCAGTGATCCATTAAAACCCACCAGCAAATCAGCCATCGACCAAGCTAAAAAACTTGGAGTCCAAGTAAAAATCATCACCGGCGACAGTCCTTTAGTCGCCGGTGCCTTAGCTGAAAAAATCGGCCTCATTACCGATCGCCACCAAGTGCTTACCGGAGAAGACTTCGATCATCTCACACTCACTCAAAAACATCAGGCCGTCAACCAATACTCAGTCTTCGCTCGGGTCGCTCCACCTCAAAAGCACCAGATCATCCAGCTTCTGGAAGAACATCACCAAACCGGTTACATCGGCGATGGCATTAATGACGCCCCGGCTCTCAAAGCCGCCAATGTAGCCATCGCCGTTAAGAAAGCCACTGATATTGCCAAAGACGCCGCCGACATCATCCTTTTAAAATCTGATTTACAAGTCATCATCAACGGCATCCAGGAAGGCCGTCAAGTCTTTGCTAACACCATCAAATACATCAAACTCACCATGGTTTCCAATCTGGGAAACTTCTACACCTTAGCCATCGCTTCTCTGCTCACCAACTATCTGCCTATGCTTCCCATTCAAATCCTTCTTTTAAACTTGCTTACCGACTTTCCTCTCATGGCCGTGTCCACTGACGCTGTTGATCCTCTGGAAATCCGCCAACCAGAACACTATGACATCAAAGAGTTCGCGCTCATCGCTTCTTTATTTGGCATCGTCAGCACCGTATTTGACTTTCTCTTTTTCGGATACTTTTCTCGTTTTACCCCATCTGTCCTCCAAACTAACTGGTTTGTAGGCAGCGTTCTCACCGAACTCATCTTAGTCTATTCGTTGAGAACTGTCCGACCATTTTACCGAACCATCCGCCCGTCTCTTGTCCTCAGCGGCTTAACCCTTATCGCTGGCTTCATTGCTGTAGTTATTCCCTTCACCACCCTGGGTCAACAATTATTCGGATTTACCAACCCTACTTTGCATTTCTACCTCGTCATCCTGGTTCTAGTCATCGCTTACTTCATCTGTACCGAAACCGTCAAACTCCTCTACTATCGCCGCAACCTACCGAACCCCTCATCTCTGTCCACCTAGACATTTCATCCATTGACTCCTATTATCAAAATAGCAGTCCTTCTCCCACCCCAAACCTTCCCCATGTCAGACCATCTGCTACCATCCATATCTTCGGCACCCAAAAGATTCCTCAAGTATCTGGTCGCAGACCTGAATCCTCGGGATAAAGAGGCCATTCGTCGGGCCACCATCTTAAATACCGTCGTCATCGTCATCATCGTCTTACTCTTTTTCTGGCTTCTTACAGACGCCTTTGTCATCAAGAGAATCTTCGCTACCTTCTTTGATCTCGTCTATATCCTTGCAGTGCTCTTTTACTTTTGGTGGCAAAAAAGAACCCGTCGCCTTAATCTTGCCATCTTCATCCTCAACGGTGCTGCCATCCTGGGCTTCCTGGGATTCTCATACGTCGTCGGTATCAACGACTCCAACACTGCCTTATTCCTTTTAATTCCCATCTTTTCATTTTTCGTCTCCGGCCTGGAAATGGGCATGTTTTGGACCACCATCGGCACCACCTGGTTGGTTACCTTTCTTATTCTAGGGCACTATCGCATCTACGGACCATATGTCAACACTACCTACCTCCTAGATATGCTCACTGCCTATTTCGTCTCCACTCTTTTTGCACTCGTTTATGAATGGACCAGACGTAGAAATCAAAATAGCCTTCAGATAGCTCTCAACACCAGCCAAACAGTCTTCAATACCATTACGGACGGTATTCTGGTCCTTAATGATCAATTCCAGCTTGAAGACATCAACCAAACCGCTGAGCAGCTCCTTGGTTGGTCATATTCCGAACTCAAAGCCCAATCCCTTCAGGAAATTTTTCCCTTCCTCAAAGACCATCCTGATCATCTTTTATCTTCCGGTACTACCAAGCCTGGAGTAGAAATCGTCGCCAAAAACCAAAAAATTCTCTATGCCAATGTCACCATTTCCCCTTTGAGGCTTGAAACCCCGACCCATCAACATCACCCTGGCCTTATGCTCACTCTTCACGACATCACCGAACAAAAAGAACTGGATACTATGAAACTCAACTTTGTTACTGTGGCCGCTCATGAACTGCGCACCCCCATCACCTCCATCAAGGGCTATCTTTCCCTCCTTCAACAAGAACTGGAAGCCAAATTGGACCCCACTAACCAAAAACATCTCTCTCAAATTTCCACTGCCGTTCAGCGTCTCTATGACCTCATGGAAGAACTCTTAACCATCACTAAACTGGAAAAATTCGAAGTCACCATCAAAAAACAACCTGTTAATTGGCACAACCTCCTCAAGGACCGCCTTAAAGAACACCAAGACTTAGCTCACCAGAAAAATCTCCAACTCAAACTCAGCCAAACCCACCCCTCCTTGCCTCCGATCATGGTCGACCCCTTACAAATCTCCCAAGCTATTAACCACTTGCTTAACAATGCCATCACCTACACTGAAAAAGGGCAAGTCACAGTAAGCACAGATTACCAACCTCAAAAACATCAAATCATCACCCATATCCAAGATACCGGCTCCGGACTTACCCAAAAACAACAAACCCATCTTTTTGAAAAATTCTCCAAACCTACCGGAGTCATTTCCGGCCAATACACTCAGGGTCCAGGCCTTGGTTTATACCTGACCAAAGCCAATGTTAATCAGCACGGCGTTCAAATCTGGGTTGACTCCACACCCGGAAAAGGCTCCACCTTCAGCTTCAGCCTTCCCACTCAATAAACCCCCCATTATTGACCCTCGATCCTCAAAGTCGCCCCTTAACTTTCTCGCACTGATTTTCTCCCCAACAGTACCCCGGTCAACAATACAAAAAATCCTGCCACCAGCCCCTCACTCAACAAATGAGTCAGATATCGATCATTGAAATAGTCATACCAGCCACCCAATGCATGCAGCAATGACAACCCGAACCACCCGATTAAAATCGCCTTTGCCCATCTCTCCTTAACCGCTTCTAAAATCGCTATCGGGATTACCAACACCAAATAATAATAAGGCGACATTACTGCTAATATATAAAGCAACACCACTCCCCATATCCACCTCAGCTCCTCCTCACCTTTGACCACCCCCTTAACCACCATTGCCAACCAGCCTCCTGCCGTCAGCCAATACCACCAGTTCTTTTCTGCTAACCAATTAAGTCTTTCCCACGCATCTAACGATCCCCCCGCCATCGTTCCCCATAAATTTTTCAAACCCAGGTCAAATAATTCTCCGCTTAAATATCGCCCGTGCGTCATCAGATCTGCATAAAATTGCTGCCACGCATCAATTCCCCCCGTCCATCCGCTTACCACTACCAAACCCGCTACTGTCAACCCGGTACTCAAGATAAAAACCGTTGTCCTTCTAAATTTTTTATCAGCTCTATCTTTAGTCTTAGTCATCACCAACCATCTGATCATCCAGGGAATCAACAACACAGCAGGAAACACCCGCAATCCGGCTGCTATCCCCAGGAAAACACCGCTGATTAAAAACTTATTAATTTTCCCAAAATATAAACTGAACAACACTGCCCCCAGCCACCAGTACTGACCGAAATTACCCACCAGCCTATCGTAGGTACCAAAATAACTCACCATAAAAATCACTGCTAAACACCCCGAACGCCATCCGTATGCCCGTCCCACCAGAACCAAGCCCGCTACCACCCAGATCAGATCACTCAACACCCACCATTTAATCATTACCTCATCATCTAAAGACACTCGATTTGCCAAACTCCCGCCAATTAGAGTCCAAACCAGTGAAGGATTATAACCTTTATCTTCAAACACTCCTTGCCAAAAATCCCCTTCAGCCCCTGCCAGCTGCTGCCAGAACCTCACATCTTGCTTAAATTCCCACCACCTTTGATTACTAAATTTACTTCGCGGACAATCTGGTAATTGCAACCTGTCTATCAACTGATAGTCATCCAGATTCCTCACTTGAGCCACCTCATTCCAAACATTATTTCCCTCCTTATCCGCCTCCAAAGCGCAGTTATACAAATCAAAATAACCCAATTCCTTAAAGTACTTCGCTCCCAAATAATAATGAAACCCGTTCCAAGGCCGGATATAATCATATCCCGTATTCACTAGTTGCCACACCGAATACGAATAAACCACCATCATCAAAACCAAAGCGACCACTCCATAAACCACATTCAACCACCGATCGACCTCCTTCCCTTTGTCTCCAACCATTAATTCAAACCCCAACAAACCCAATGTAATTATCAACAACGCGGCTACTCCACTCATATCCTCCTATAATCCCAATTGACTAAACATCCAACTCAACCCCAACAACACCACCGCAATCAACCCTAACAACAAAATCAAAGTACCCTTATACTTCAAAGCCGTCAACTTGTCCCCGATCCTCCATAACCAATCAAATCTGTGCTTCATCGCCTCCATCCATGAATCCAACAACGCTTGCTTTTCTTCTTCACCTTTAACCACCGCATCTGTCAACTTCTCGGCCTCCATTTTTGCCGTTTGCTCCTGATCTTTCGTCAACTCTAACGCAGCCCCGCACCGCATACACTCCAATTGACTATCAGGATTATCAAACTTACAATTGCTACAAACCTTCATATCTCCTTTATAATAACAAACCTCACCATCCATGCCTACTCGCTCCTGGCTCATCATCGTCATTCTTCTCAGCCTCATCGGCATCAGTGATGCCGCCTACCTCACCTGGGAACACTACCAGACCAATCTGCCTCCCTGCAAACTGATTGCTTTGCCCATTCCCCTTGATTGTGGACAAGTCCTTCACAGCCAGTATGCCCAAGTCGGTCCTCTCCCTACCGCTGCTCTGGGTTTCCTTTTCTATACCACCGTCTTTATCCTCGCCACTCTTACCCTCCTTAAACCCCATCTTCTTCCTCAACTCAAAACCCAATTTCTCCTCCTCCTCGGCACTACCGGCCTCCTCGTCTCCTCCGTTCTCGTCTATCTCCAACTCTTTGTCATCCACGCCATCTGTCCCTACTGCATGCTCTCCGCCTTCACCAGTACTATCATCTTCATCTCCAGCATCATTATTCATCTTTCCGCCACCCCAACCTCCTCCCAACAGATAACCTCATAAAAATATCCGATTTCAATCACTTTCAATATCGCACCCCACTTTCCGCCAACTTTCTACTTCTTAATCCCGCCACTACTTTCTTCAAAACATTCTCTTTCGCTGGAGGTTTTATTCCTCTGGTACTCTTATTCCATCCCCAGCTAATCCGAGCTATTTCCACATCCGTCCGTGGACGTTTGTTTGTCAAGCTATATACTCTTTCATTCTCACGCCAATCCTGAACATAAGCCTCCATCTGCCTTTTAGTCTCTCCTATCTCAGCCACTGCCTCCTGGAATACCTCAGTTTCCTTTTCACCCAATTGTTCCAAATTCTTAGGATTGACCACCACCGACTCTCCTTCCGGCTTCCAGACCGCCATTTTAACTCTAGAATCAGACTCCATGTCCACCCGTCTTTTATTTATCCAGATCCATGAATCAGTTACAGCCGTCGCCAACAGCGTCCAATCTCGGTTGATATCAGCTGACGTCTCCTGACTGCTTCCCGTTTCCACGGCCTTTCCTCTGGTTATTTCTATATCTCCAGCTATCCTATCCCCCCTCAAACCCGGATTATTCGGACTATTCTTCAGAGAATATCTCACTGCCAATTCGCCAACCCAAACCTCAACCCAGTCCAGTTCACTTTCGATCACCCTTCCCAGTACATTAGGAAAACGCGCCCGCGGTTTGTCTTCACTCCTAATTCCCACAGATAATTGATAGACAAAATTTGCCAGATCCCCTTTCATGAACTCGATTATTCGCTCATACCCCTCCTTCATCGCTTCTCCCCTCTCATTAGTCTCGGTCGCCTCAGTTGGTTGCGTAATTAATGATTCATCCATAACTTAACCATATTTTACCAAATTCTACTCAATTCACCTATTTGAAACCAACTAACCTCTTCTTCAAATCCATCAACTCCCATCAACCACCTCATTAAGCATCTCTCCCTCCACCTTACCATTCGGCAGCGCATACTCCTCTGGTCTCAGCTTTAGCTTATCATACTCCCACCGGTTAACTTCTAACCGCACAGCCTTGCCCAACTGATCAGCTAGATCTTGCTGCATCACCACCAAATCCCCGTTAGTCATTCTCAAACTCGTCGGCACCCAAATCCACGCCTCTACCAATATCACCGAAGACTCTTCCGGTTGCTCGTCACTCACCTCCACTTTCGCCAACGACACTTCATGTCCCATCCCCGACAAATCATTCTCCAAAATATTTTCCACTTGATCTTGCAGCTTGCTTTCAGCCGCCACGGATCTGATCCTGGTCACACTCACAAAATCAATTTCCAAACTCACATCCCGCCCCAAAGCCTGCTCTAATCCCTGCTCTATTTTCTGTTTATCCTCAATCGTAAAAGGCACATCCACCAACTTCCTGGCTGTTACCAATATTTGCAATTCACCGTCAGCCAAATCCGTATTTTCCTTATCCTTCGTCTGCAGAATCACATTTACCAATTCGATATCTTCGTCAATTTTTCTCAACTGATTAGTTAAATACTTCTCAACCTGGCTTTTCAAATTCTTCAGTCTTGTATCTTCCTGTCGCCTTAGCACCAGCGTATCCACCACATTTAACTGCAAATCAATCGATCGGTTCACAATCTTGGTTAACTGATCACTTAACTGATTCTTTTGATCCACTGTCAAAAATCCCCCTTCGGGCAAAAACACCGTGGCCTCGATATCCACCTGCTTACCCCCTAATCCAAACACAATTTGGAAATCATTCACCATCGCTTCATCATACAAACCTGCCAAACTCTCTTCCAATTGGTTCTTAATTTCCTGTCTCATCTGGGCCTCATAAATCGTTTCTTTCAAATAAATCGTCAGCGGAATCGCGACTATCAACAATAACAGGGCCGAAGTGATCATTCCGATCCGCCACCTGGTCTTTTCCATCTCTTTTCTGGGTTTCACTTTCAAAAAGTACAGAGTCGCAATCCCCGAAAACACAATCGCGCTCATATTCGCTCCGAACAACAACAACGCTCCCTGAAAGATCTGCCATTCCTGAAACGCCAATCCGATACCTACTACCGCCAAAGGAGGCAACAACGCCACCGAAATCGCCACTCCGGCAATCGAATTGGAAATTTGGGGATAAGACACCACTAATACTCCGATCACACTCGAAGCCAAAGCAATAAATAAATCCAACAACGTCGGATTAGCTCGCAACTTAATCTCTTCCGACACAATCTTAATCGGTGTCGCAATCGTCACTGCCCATGACACCAATACCACCAACCCCACGCTCAATAACAAAAATATCAGCGATCGCTCCAACAACCTCCTCCTGGTAGTAATCACTCCCATCGTCACTCCCAAGATCGGCCAAAACAAAGGCGCGATCAGCATCGCGCCGATCACCACCGCTGAATTATTCGTCAACAACCCCAAAGTGGCAATAATCGCCGAAAACGCCAACGGCACCCAATACTGCCTATCAAACTCCAACTGCTCCTCCAACAACCCCAGCAACCGGTCATGCAAATCCTTAGGCGTTTTTGGTACCTGGTTCACATCCACTTTCATTTCTGGTCTCCCCTTTCTTTACTACAATCATAAACTATCCCCTTACACAAATAAGTATCAAAAGCTGCCCCTCGCTGTTCTAAATATTCATACCCCAAACATTTACACCCAAAATCCTCCGTTCCAAACGCCCCCGTGCTCACAAACTTGCTTCTCTTTGCCGGATACAAAACCATTGCTAATCCAACCGTCAGCAACACCACCACCGCTAACCACCGCTTCTTCCTCACCAACTTAGTTTTCTTCCTCATAACCATTTAACAGTTTAACAATTTTCAGCCAAAGGCTGATCGGCGGTTCGACTGAGCTCACCGTCGAAGTCCTCTGGCCGAAACCATCTCTTTCTCATCATACCATCAAACCCGTTTCCAATTGAAGCCCGTCTAATTATTCTGAATTTAACTATTAACTTTTAACTCTTAACTGTTTTTATGTATGCTTATCCGCTACCGCCGACGCTCCGAAACTCTCCGGTTTAGTCTTGGCCACATACCCATTCCCGGTCACCATCCCCACCACTTCCTTAATCATCTCTCTGGTCGGCCCCTTATTGCCCACATCAATATGAATCTCCAAATCATATTTCTCCCCATTCAACTTCTCCTTTAACACCGGCACCAACTCTTCTGCCAACTGCAGAGACAACCAGGTTTCCTCATAAATCTTATTCCTCAATATCGCGGACTTCTTATCTTCATCTCTCACTTTGCGCCAAAAATACCGTCCGCCTCTTCCTCGGCGGTGAATCACAATCGCCGACACAAAATCCACCACCTTCTTCCTGTCTACCAATTTATCTTTTGAATCAGTGCCTATCACCAACCTATATTCCGCCTCTGACTCTTCCTGAATATAACCGACTAACTCAGACACCACCTCTTTTGACTCCAGTCTTCCCTTTGAAGGACTATGAAAAACGCCATTCTTCAACACCGATCCATTAGTTACCATCTATCTAATTTTACGCCGACTTCCACAAATTCTCCACTTGCCAACTCCAGGTTCATTTTCCAATATAAAAATCTTCTTTAAAATTAATCAACCAATTCAGCTACCTCTCTGGCAATCTGTCTTCGATGTCTGCCATTCTCACTAAAATCATGATCATTTCCATCCACAAAAATCAGGGGGCCTCTCTCTAACAATGCTTCCCCTAATCCCGCAAACTGGATATACATAAACAACAAATACTCAAACGACATATCTTGCTCAAAATCACGATATCTCTCTCTTATCCGCTCACGTAAGTTATCTAAGTGAACATGATTGAAAATAGACAACCCAATTTCTCTTCCTCTGGGCAAATAACCACGCAGCTGATCAGACGCTGTTTGATAAACCAGCGCATTAATATGACCTGTCTGTCCCAAAAAATCTAATTGCCCCATACAAAAAGCCCAATCTTGGACCATAATTGGCTCCTCGCCAGCCCGCAGATTTTCATTCTCCCGCATTGCTTCAATGCCGTCTAAGCGCATATCAAATTTCCTGTCTAAAAACCATAATTGTGAACCAATCTGATGCTCCAACAAAACGCTCATTCCTGGATAGTCCCTACCATTCCCGGCTTGTTGCCAATTCACAAAACTTTTCATGTCGTTATAAAAAGGGGCCAAACAATCATTTCCCTCGGTTCCTTCCAATCCAAAGCGAAACCCATCCACCTCATTCAAACATCGGGCCAATGACGATTTGCCTGACCCTCTATGACCAACAATTCCCAATACCTCAATCCTGTCCCTATCTTCACGCCCATCTTGAAAAATTTCTCTGGCTCGCAACACTTTCGCATCTAAGCTTCTTACTATATTAGAGGCCACAAATTCCTCCAAATTGACACCCAGATCTTGAGATACCGCCTCAGAAACAGTTCGATCGTTCCACCCACTCGGTCTATCTAAACCACGCCTAAATCGTTCCCCTCTCCCTGCCAAATAGTATTCTTTATCAAAATTAGGATCGTATCTTAAAATATCGTCCCAAACATAATCAGGCAAGTGTCCGCCTTTCTCGATCCTCTGTACACCATTCATCATATCGTCAATCAAAGCAAGAGAACTTATCACTTAAAAATTTTTCTCTTCCCAATATAAAGCACCTCGCTCCCAATTTTCAAACCCCAAAATTCCTATCCTTCCGATCTTTTACTACCCCGCCCTCGGATTCGTTACCAGCGCCTCCAGCATCATCGCGTTGTCCACCGCATATCCTTGGGCATCATTATTAAAATAAGCATAAACGTCTTTACCTTCACTTAGCCACTTGCGAATCTTCTTCGCCCACATCTCCAACTCCTCGTCACTATAACTCGAAGCATACAAACCTGCTGGACCATGAAACCTCAAATACACAAACACCGCTGTCACCACCTCTACGCCAGGCCACTTTCCTCCCGAATCCGCCATACACAAACCCGTGTGATTTTTTCTTAACAGATCATAAACCTCTTCGTTAAACCAACTTTCATCCCGAAATTCAAACGCATGTTTCACCTTACTAGCAACAGACTGCTCCTTTAAAAAATTTCCAAAATTCTCTAATCGCTCTAGATCAACCCGGAAACTTCCTGGCAACTGCCATAACACCACCCCCAATTTCTCTTTTAACTCCCGCGCTCCCTCAAAGAACCTCTCCACCGCCTCTTCACAATCTTTTAATTTCTTCTGATGACTAATAAACCGACTCCCCTTAATCGCAAACCTGAAATCCTCAGGCGTCTCCTCATACCACTTTTTGAAAGTGGCTTCTTTCACCAACCGGTAAAAAGTCACATTCAACTCCACCGAATTAAACTGCGTGGCATAATATTCAAACCACTTGCTCTTAGCTAAACCAGCAGGATAAAACCCCTCACGCCAGTGATCATAACTAAACCCGCTTGTCCCAATATACAATCTCCCCATCTCGTAACTATTCTATAGGGAAACTATTTAGAAATCAGGTGTCATTGCGAACGTTGAATCTACCTTTATACTTACAATTCGATTCAACTTGAAGCAATCCCGTAGGAATTAAGCACCTACTTTCTAACTGGTTTATCTATATCTCTTATATCTTATACTTGTACTTGTATTTTAACCGCCCCCCGCCAACCTTCTACTCCCAACACCTAGATATTTTTTACCCCATAGTAGTTGACAAAATCGCTAGTTTAAATTAAAATATATAATCATTGGCAAAGGGGCAAGGGTAGCATCCGCGCTACCCAATCAACCTTGCCCAACGCTCTTTAACAAGGCAGCAGGCAGTTTATCTCGGGGTTAACAGGTTCTGTGGGGACTTTGATTCCGGCAGTCTTGCAAGCGGATAAATCATCTCTTTATCTCTTTCCATGATTGCCGGAACCAACCAGGATCCGGCAAAAAAACTTTCATTCCCGGCCAGTCGCCCTCGGACTGGCCACCCTGCATCGAGGAGGTGCAACTATGTCTTTCAAGAAAGTTTTGTTCGTCACCCTGACCCTCGCAGCCCTTCTGGCCCTCGTACCGACGGCCGCCCTGGCCGCTCCCCCGACCGATCCCCCCCCAGCCACGCAACAACCCGAAAATCGGGTGCGTCTACACAAGCGGCGACTCGACTGAGGGCCATATGGGGATGTATAACTACACATCCGCATACTGTGCGCCGAGAACGGGGAAATCGGGGAGATGGGTCCTCCAGACGCAATACTACCAGGGAAAAACGTTCGACGGCCATTCCATCCGTGATCAAGGGGGGCTCTACAACGGCAGGACCCCCTACTAACCAAATAGACGAAGGCTCCAATTGGAGCCTTCGTCTCCCCTTAAAACTGGCACCACGACATTGTGCCAGAAAAACTGTGAATCAACCAACTTGCCTGCTGCCTTTCTTTCCTATCAAGAACACCAAATCCTCAGAAACCTAATCAACCACCGTCGGCAATCGAGGCTACCTCATACCTCATTAACCTCTAACTCTAAATTCTTCTTCTTCTATCTTCCACAAACAAAAAATGCTACTCTGTTATTAAGACTCCATCTCCCATCATGTCCCCATCAAAATCCCAGCCTGCCACTCCTTCTAACCCTCAAATTCTTCACTATGTTGCCGGAACTATTCTTTTCATTCTCTACGTAGGCTTCAACTTCATTCTTCAGGATCTCTCTATGCAGGCACCGCAATCCCTCTTCGCTCGATTTTTTTCCTCGGCCTTCTTTCCTATCCAATTCGTGGTCGTTCTCGCTATCTACCTCATCCTAAGAAAGAAATCCCCTCACCTGGCTTACGGATTCCTGGCCGGACTTTTTACTTTGATTCTCTTCTTTGTCGATATCATAGTTGAACTAACTATCCATCCTCCTGACGAACCTTAACTAACTATGAACATCCTTATTTCTACCCTCAAAGTCATCTCTATCTTCATCGTGGTCGGTTCACTCCACGCCGGTGCTTACGCCCTCTGCAGTTATCTGCTGGGCGAGCCTTCATCCGTCTCAGTCTTTTTTATTCCCTTGCTTCCCTTTTACCTCATCTCCGCTTATCTCATCCTCAAATTACCGACCCTAAAGTAATAACCACCCATACCATCCCAATAACAAGTAGCCCCCTACCCTGACTGTCAATTTCTGTGATAACAGCTTCGGATTCCACACCACCATCGTTTGAGCAATTACCAACAACCCAGCCCATCCTCCCCATCCCAGCCATCCATTAACTTGCCCTTTCATCAAATACCAACTCACACCCGAACAAACCAAACCCAGTCCCCAACTCAATATCACCAACCTCTTCACGCCCCACACCACTGCTAACGTTCGCTTCCCGTATTTCCGGTCACCCTTGATATCCTTCACATCTGCGTACAGCATCCAAGCCCCGTAAACCATCGATAAACTCATCAATACCCCGATCAAATTCAAATTCCAGTTCTGTAATCCCATCATCCCTGGCACCAACGCATAACCCAGCACCATCACCCCGATTTTTCCCATTGGTCTATGAGCCAGCTTTCCCCGCGAATAAACCCATCCCAGAATCAACAAAATCAAGGTGCCCCCCACCCACCACCACCTTTCTTCCATCATCATCGCTAATCCCAAACTTAGTCCCCCACATCCCCCAGCCAGCCATTTCGCCGCCCTTGCTCCTATTCGGTTGCTTAACAAAGGATTCTTCCGTCGATTAACCCGATCAATTTCTATATCGTCAACAAAATTCAGCGCTGAGGCCCATCCGTAAGCCAGCACCAATATCAACCCTCCCCATAACAACTGACTATCAAACTTCAATCTTCCGTCCAGCCTTAAACCTAACAGCCAAAAAATAATCATGCTCCTCCCGTTATATATCCTCAACAAAGCCATACATTGTTTCAGCCATCCTCTCACTTGTTGCTGAAAAATCCAAAACTCTCTCATTACATCATCATATACTGCCACAATTCTCCTTTGCCAACCACCACAGCAAAAACAACGACTCCCATTCTCTATTATCTAACCACATTTTCCGCTCCACATCCTCACTACTCATCCAATCAATCTCTGAAAGAAAACACTACATATCCCGGATCTACCCCTTCCACACCCGCCCTTAAACACGCCTGACACTCTACTCTCATTCGTCTCACATTATCAGTCTCGACTTCTTTTAAAGCACCACCATACCTAGGGATCCATTCCCGGACTGTATTCCGAAGCAAAGTACCTTTCCGCGGACTGGTGGTCAAAACATCATCCTCAAACTGAGTCTTAAAACATTTCCCCACTCCCGGACAAACTTCAATCCTTCCGTCAACATACCGGCTACATCTTTTGGAACTTTCTAAAGTCACAATTGGCATAACACCTATACTTATAGTTTACTCCAGATATCCAAATTCCACCTCCTTCTAAGTCATCTTTCCTACCAAAAGCTTTCTTCGTCACCGATTCCCGCTACCCCTTAAACGCATACTTTTCGCCCGCCGGAATTTTCGTCAATATATCGTTCCAGTCCCCCAAATCTCCAGGCCAACCTTCATCTCCCGGCTGCTTACCTTTGGGAAGTGCTTCCTTAATATTACCGGGCAACGACTCCACTCCGGGTATTACTTCCACTCCTTCAAGTTGGTCTTTAATCTGCTCGGTCAGTTTTCTTTGCGCAGCTTGCCCCGGTCCATCTAAATCCATGGCCAAAACTATCGTCTTAAAGGGATAGTAGTGTCGTAGAAAAGCCATCAATGCCGGATTATCGCAAGCACCAATCGCCACTGTTGCATACCGCACTGCAGGCACTAACAATTCATAACTCCAGGCAGACAGTGGCCCTTCACACAAAACCAGTCTCCCATCTTCTGCTCCTACTTCCAACCGCCACTGATCCGGGTCTCTCATCGCAAACCCAGCAGGTAACCTCCGCTTATAAGTCACCCCATCAGCCATTTTTTGCCTGGTACGCGGAATCCACACTTTCCAGTGCGCCGGCTTTCCTGAAATCAGTTTCTCATTCTCAACTATCCCTCGACCATTAATATTTACCGGCACCAGTTTCTGGATGTCTCCCTCTTCAGGCCAATACAAGGGCACAAAAACCCTTCCACCCAATACCGGGCTCTCATATTTATCCGGAGTGATCACTCCTTTATCTTTCAATAAATTTAAATTTCGCCAGCTTAACTTCCCCAATATCTGACGCTGTTCTCTCACTGGCAAAAACTCTAATGACCTAAACACTTGACTTAACAATTCCAAACTCTCTTCCCCCAACCCGTATTCCATCAAATACTCGAGCGTCTTTTTCCCATCAACTTTCCTTCCTTTCATCTCCTTCCAAAACACCTTCCCTTCATCTCCTGTCAGACTGGCTAAACTCTTTCCCAATTCCAACGGAATAGAACCTAACCCCACCCACTCTTCATCCGGATTTAAACCCCTACGCCTCAAATAATCCCTGGCTAACTGGTCGTGTTTCAAACATAACCTTCCAACATCCATAATCGCTCTCATGGCCGCAATCCGATTAGAAGTGGGCGTTGCATACTCATTTACTTCAGCCCCTCTGGCTAACGGCACCTTGATCCTCTCCCTCAATCCAGCAGGTAACATAATCCACACGTCACAACGTCCTCGACACTTTATTCCTGCTGATTCAGGATAAAAGGTTGCCGCCTCCGTATCTCGATTATCATGGTTAGGAAGAGGACAATACACATTTCCCTGGACATTACCTTCTTTAATTAAATCCATTAATTCTGCCAAATGCCAAGTGTCTAACTCTCCTTCATCAATTGCTTGCGCCGCTTCTCTCAACCAATCTTCTTTTAATACCCACCAACCGTTCAACACATCAGGTTCACAGACCACCGGCTTGCCAGGGACCCTCTTCACTTCTCTTCCGTCCGGATCTACTAAATAATCCATGTCATTAATCCTTTCGACCCGTCTCAACTCCACATCAGCATCTCTAACCCTTGACCAGATATTTTCTTCATATGCCTCTCTCACCCGCTCCGGATCTGCTGCCACCCCTACCATCGTCCTATCAGTAGCCACGCGTCCCGTAACAAAAATCTCATCTCCTTTCAGAGTAAACTTTCCTCTTCTATCTACTGCTAGCCTCAGGGAACCACCTTTCAAGCCGTCCAACCACACCACCTTCACTTCTTCTTGCACAAACTCGACTGCATCACTTACTTTCACCTCTCCTTTTGCCAATTGTTCGGCTAACACATCTAACTTTAAATAATCTCTATCTAAACTTCTTTCACACCAACCGGCACCTATCTCTGGTAACGCCTCTTTCACTTCTTCTAAAATCTTCACATGTTGTTCAGCTACTTGCGTTAACAACCGTAATGCCTTCAACACCGCTCTTTCATTCTCCGTCTGCATCACTTTTAACCGTCGCTCAATTATCTCTTGTCCCCACTTAATTAATCTTTCTCTTTCGCAAGGAATCTTTACTTCATGATCTACCCTTCCATCCGGGAATCGATACCAAATTACCCCCTTAAGCCTGCTTTGATCCTCTTCTCCAGCCTCAGGCCTTACAAAACCATGATCCAAAGCAAAATCGGCCACTTGTTCCACGGTCACCGGAAACTTTTCATCTTTATTCCAATCAGCGTTTTTGGACCACTCATCCACTCTACATAACTGTACCAACATCCAAAACATATACTCTTCCACCTGTTTAATATGCTTATCAACCGGCACACTCTCCCGACTCAACACCGCTTCAAGAGGTCCATCCCCTACAGCGAACTTATGATCTCCGATTCTAATTTCCATCTCGTCAGACACCGGCTTTCCCAGCCTCCGCGATTCTCTTAAAAATGAACCAGCAGTCTTAGGTAACCGGGTTTTCGTTTCTTTAGACTTTCCCTCCTCATCTACTTCTGATCTTCTATATCTGACCATTTGCGATCCAAATAACCCCGAAATATGTTTCATAACTGTTTGCAAGTCCAATCCATAATGATCTCCTTGGGGAAACCCTACCTCAATTGCGTCCATCACTCCCCCCGTAAAAGCCACCTCTACCGATTCGCCATTTAAATTCACTGTCATCCAAATCTGATCCCCCAACTTCAACTCTGTCAAAACCCCCTTGTTACTATCTCTCACTCTCTCTCCGCTTCTGCAGATTTCTTCTGCCACACATAACCAATTTATAGCCGCCAATCCGTTTAATCCCTCAGGATCAATTTTCGCGTCAAATCCTTCCCGAGTGGTCTCCTCTATCAAGCTCATTGCTCCTCCCGGGCCTGCAATTATATGCCCTAGTTCAACTATCTGCGTCAAAATACTCTGTCCATCATTATCGGCTATCACCTTTCCCATCTCGTAAGGTTTCTCTGGCAACCTCTCTAATCCTAAATCTCTACATCTTAATCCCAATCTTCCCATCCTTTCCTTCAATTGTCGGTTTGCCCAAGTCTCAATTTCTTCTCCTTTCTCTGGTCCGAAAATGGGCGCTCCTAACTCTACTCTCAGACTAGGCCGGTGGTTATCTTCTTTCACCACCACCTCTTCTCTCCATTCCTCGCCCAGTCCCAATTGTCTGACTTCACCCCCATTTCCTCCGTTGATCCGATCTTGAAATACCGCTCCAACTACCAGACCAGACTGATCTTTTACTAATTCCACGCTATAATCAGACATCGGCTCACCTTCTAACCACCGACTCACTATCTCGTGTCCAGCCTTACCCATCGCCAACACTGTTGGCTGGTTATCATTACGCTTCACTCGTTCTCCCCTCTGCCTAGCTTTTAATTCCCTTATCAGTCGACTAACTCCAGATTTTTTCGGTAAACGGGTCTGCTCCATCCTCAACAACTGGGCTAACTCTATTATTCCGTGCCTCAGAACCGCCTCCTGCTCTTGGCTTGGAACGGTCTGCATTCTGCCGACTAAATCTTCCAAAATTTCAGCTTTTCTTCCTCTCACCCCAGACCAAGGATCATCCTCCCCATCTTCTAACGCCCGCATTACCTGCCCTCCTACCCATTCCAGTACATCCTGCTGGCCACCTCTAGCCAACACCGCCAATTGCTTATCCAGTACCGGCATCAAATCCCCAAACGGTTCCATTTCCCCACTCACCATATTCACCATTCATGTCAGGGGCAGCATCTCCAAGAGACTCAACGAGATAAAAAGTTACTCCATCATACCTTAAAGCCTATAGGGGAAAAAGAGGTAAAATATCTTGAATTTATGCCCATAACTGACCATCCCTCCTCAAATTATCATCCCCCTCACCATCGCTTTCCTTAAACCCCCACCCACTCTCCATAGCACACTAGTCTTGTGCTATGGTAAAAATAGATTTACCAAAACCTTACCTTTTAACAGATTCCTAAACATTATTAATAACTAAATTTCAAATTCACTAATTAACTCCATCTCCCCATTTCCCTTATGCCTAAAAATTCACCAGAATTTCCGTTGAGCACGATCACTCGAGGGTGGAAGGCAAAAACCGAAACCACGTACTTCAACGGAGAATTACGGCCTGAACTGGCTCATCAAGTTTTCCCAGTAAGAAATATTATCGGTCCGCCCGGCAAACCTCGTATATTTACCCTCGATCTTCCTCCCAGCTTTGAACGCGGTCCCCTCGCCAACTTCCAACCGGCAGATATTAAAGCCTGGATTCCACCAGATCATTCCGATCAAGAACGTTTTCCCCATGCTCCCTATTATCCCAATATAGTGTACGAACATCATGCTGCCTCAGTCGAATTTGCTGTAGAAAGATGCGAATTTGTTCACCCCATCAGATTCTCATCAGTCTATCCCAACGGTTTTGAAGCCCTAGATCCAGCCCAAGCAACTTTTGCCCACCAAATTACTCAGTCACTTATAGAAGGAGGTCATACTCAAGACGAGCAACCCAATCCCGATACCGACCTGATTTTCTATTTTGATCAAATTCCTCAAACCGGTGGAGATCTTTTAGCGAGAATGCCCGAAACTCCCAAGGCCATTCTCCGTCAAATTAGTAATCAATATATGAGAGAAGAAGGCAATCATCAATCTAAATATATTGGTAGTACTGTTGGTGTTATTACTGTACCAGAAGACCTAAGCCAATACACCCATGAAAAAATGCAAGACATTATTTGGGGCACCATGGCCAAACGCGGAGCTTTAAAATTCATTTTCATCTCTACTGACGCCCAGGGCAACGCTAAGAATTATACCTATGCCACCATGGAACCTGGACATCCGCTATTTGATCCTCGTTATCCCCAAGCAATCACCGCCCTCCGTAACGCTATGGTTGTTCACGCTTGTACCACCCAGAGCGAACGAGCTCTAGTTACCAGAAACCACCTCACTCAAGAACAATTTCTCAACTGTCCCACCATCGACCACCTGATTAACTTCGGCCGCCAATGGGGGGAACGAAAAACAATGGACTTACCCATTGGAATTGGTAAATACCAAGTATCTACACGACGAGAAAACGAATCACAAGCCATCCTTGGTTGGACAGGTCAATCTCCAGGTGCTATGGCTGCGAGAGCTCCGCTGCTTGACGAATTTCTTCCCGGAGGGCGAGCTTACATAATTACCGCCACAGGCCGTGACGAAACTGATAAAACCAACATGGCTGCAATGAAGGGCGACCTAATTACAGTCAACTTAGTTGAAGGCAAGACTCATGCCTATGGTGTTGAAGGTATCCCTTTAAAAGAAACTTCAGTTGAAGCAACAGAACTAGTTGCCGTCATGGAGAATTCCCCTGATGTCACTCTTACGCAAACACCAGACGGACTAAAATTAGATCCCCAAGGAAAAATAAAATCCAAATTCATTCGTGCGGTACTCCACATCCATTTTGCCGTTGAAGAAATTCTCCCCTATATTATAAATGGTCAAGCATTTCAAGTTATCGAGCACATCCCCACCAATTGGGAAGAGTTTCAATTTCCCTTAGGTTGCGGCAAGCATGAAATGGAAGCGTTTACCACAGACCTCGCCAGCCGCGCAGGTAGGATAGCAACCGCTGCATATGGAATCGCTTATTTACCCAACCACGGCTTGCATATTTTCTGTTATAACCGACCACTACCTGGCACTGACATTATTCCCGAAGACCCGACAGAAGCATTACAATGGCTCGAACAACAAGGCTTTATTAAACTTACCAAAGAGATACCTCAAATACCCAACAAATCAACTCACTTCAAATCATAACCCTTCACCCTTTCGACCGTCTTCTCTACCTGACCTCTTAAAAAGCTATACACTGCGACACTACTCTCTCCCTTGTTCTCCCGTGAAATCCTTCAAAATCTCCTCATTCAGTTGCCCATGGCTAATCAATTTAGCCACTGAAACAGCGCACCACCATTTTCTCACCAAGAGTATAATAACTCCCTATAAAATTTTCCCTTTTTCCGATGAACCGTCTACCCGAATTCCTCTTATTCCACCCCGGTGCCGGCAACGGCCAAGCAGAACAGATTGCCCGACAAGCTTCCGAACAAATGGGCGCTCCCGCCCAAAATCTCCAACATATCATCTCTGCACCTGAAAATTTTTTTGACAACACCCCGCCAGATGCTATCTTCTATGTGCTTTCCGGAGACGGAGGAGTCAGATTCACTCTTGAGAATATCACTCCCTGTCAAAAAATTGTCCCCATGCCATTTTCCGGCAGCGTTCGCGTTTTTAGTCGCACATCCGAATGGCTGCCTTCTCACCTCTCCCCCCTTGAGATTGTCAGCGCTGTCAGAAATGGCCAGTGTGAAACTCGGATTCTTCATCCCCTCCAGATAACCTCTCCTCGCTCCACCGATCAACCTTCTCTCGACCACCCAACTTATGCCTGGTGGTTAGCCGGCAGTTGTTATAGTGCATCTTTACTTAATGGCATCGAAAAATATCGCGAATACCTTCCTCGTCCCCCCTTACTTCATCAGGCTCTTGCGGCCCTTAAAACCACTGCGGAAATTCTCCACAATAATCAGGCTTGGGTCACCGCCATTTTCAATGGACACGAGGTTACAGCCAAGGGCTTTGATGTCAACCGCAGAGAAGTTCCTTACCTTGCCCACATCCGACTCCCATCTGACTCCGATTATCTGATAGTCACCGGATCACAGGACCAAATCTCCCAGGACGGCCTCTACCGCTATTGTTGTCGGCTCCTCCTTGACTACGTTTCCGCTCAAGTTGGTGCTCCTCCTTCCGCAGGCTCCTTCCAATTCCACCCCTTACCTGAAGGCCAGACAGTTATGATCGCCAACCCTCTGGAACTTCCCTATCATCTCGACTCTGTTCCTCAGCCAGGCGGGCCATTCCTTCACATCAACAACCAACCGCGCGATCCCCTCTCTCCTCATATCCGACGCCTGTTAATCTATCAACCCTCGGCTTAAGCATCACTCACCCGTCTCTCTCTTCCGGCCAGGTTCCCATCACCTGTCGCAAGATCCCCAATTCCCCGGTATGATATGCCGTATGATCTGCCACAATCAATACTTCCCTCACCAGAGTATGCTGCTTATTTGGATCATTCATCACCGGTGCCCACAAATCCGTTTGCTCGTCCTCCACCAGCTTGATTAAGACCGCCAAATCATCTTCATAACCCTGCAACGTCTCTTTCCACATTTGCTCATCCGCTTCCATATCTTGGGCGGGCCAATAATCATCCGGCCATTTCATTTCCTCATAATTCTCATCCACCACATAATCCAAAATATCTTTCTGAGTTCTGCGGATATGCTCTACCAAATGCCAACAGGAATAAGACACCTGGGGCGGCTCTTCATTAATCCTGTCCATGGGAAAATCCTTTACCGCTGCTTCCAAAGGCATATGCGCTCCTCTACCTTTCAACAACTCCACCAATCGGTTCCTTAATAGTCGATCACCAGTTTGTTTCTTCGCCATACTTATTTTATTTTAACAGCATAAAAATGAAAAAACCCTGAACCTTGAATGAATCCAATTCTCCTAACTTTTCCATCCCACCAGCATCTCTTTTGCTTCCTGATCATTCAATTTTTTCACCACGATTCCCATTTGTACCATCACCCAATCACCCACCTTCACTCCTTCTTCTCCCACCATTGCCCCTCGAGCCTCAACATTCTCCTTATCTTTCTCATCCGAACTCCTGACTCTTGACTCTTGAATCTTGAATCTATACTCGATCATTGCCTTCCGTCCTTCAATTTTTTTAATCTTGCCGGGAATTGCTAAACACATAAAATAGTTTCAAGTTTCCCCCCAGGGGGCTTCTTCAGGGTAAATTCCAGTTTCGAGTTTCCTATTTATTTGATAGTATAAATATATCCTAATTAATTTTCATCCGTAACCGCTAACCGAAACGCCTGTCTGCCTTTGGCGGAGGCGTCGTCATCGTCATAATCTAACTATGACCGAACAAAAAAAACTCGTCATCGGCTGGTTCTCTTTCACCTGCTGCGAAGACAGTACCATCGTCTTTTCCGAACTCCTTAACCAGCACCTGGACGAATGGAAAAACCTGGTCGAATTCCGTCACGCCAAAGTCCTCAAAACCCATAACGAGCTTAAAGACCTGGACGTAGCCTTTATCGAAGGCGCCATTTCTTCCGATTCCCAAGCTGAAGAAGTTAAGAGAATCAGAGATAACTCCAAGTACGTGGTAGCCATCGGTGCCTGCGCCTGTACCGGTCGTCCCTCAGCCAGCCGCAATGACTTCACGGACCAGGATATCACTGAAAAAATTCAGTGGTATTTCGATCACTTCGACTATTCCCAAAAAGTTCGCAAATTGGATGAAGTCATCAAAGTCGACGATCAAGTCGACGGCTGCCCCATGAATGTCAATAAATTCCTTGAAATAGTGAATAAATACCTAAAGGAATTTAAAATAACTTAAAGAAAAATCTCCTACTAAAGATTTACAATCTTATGCACCAAGAACCAATCACTCTCGACTCCATCACCAAAATCGAAGGCAACGCCAAACTCGAAGTCCAAATCCAAGACCACCAACTGGTAGATCTGAAATTCATCATCAACGACTACCGCCGCTTCTATACCCAAGCCATCAAAGGCAAACCCATGCTCACCGCTCCCTCATTTCTTTCCCGCATCTGCGGCACTTGCTCCGTCGCCCATCTCTTCTGTTCCATAGAAGCCGTGGAAAAATCCCAAAACATTAAAATTACCGACCAAACCAAACTCCTACGCCGCCTGGCGTATAACTCTCTCATGATCCGCGATCATGCCCTCCACCTTTATTTCTTTGTCCTGCCCGACGTCTTGGGCCTTGACTCCATCCTGGACATTCCCGACGATCCTAACGACCTCGGCCACACTTTATTGCATGACTCTTTTGCCATCAAACAACTGGGCACCGATCTGTCTACCGCCATTATTGGCGCTGCCGTCCATGCCCCCTTACCCACCGTGGGCGGCTTTTTCAAACTCCCTGACCCTTCCCAATTTCCCGCCTTTATCGATCGTCTACAAGCCATCCGTCCACAGGTTCTCCGCTGCATCAAACTCTTCTATGACTGGAAAGAAGAATTCAAACGCAACACCGATTACCTTTGCTTAAGAAACTCAGATCATTGGGATTTCCTCGAAGGCCAGGTCATCAACTCCAATGGCTTAAAAGTCCCCGAGGAACAATTCCACGACTTTCTCACCCAAGTAGTCATCCCCTATTCCCAGGCAGAAGGCTACAAATTCACTGACACCCACGAAGACTATTTCGTCGGTGCCCTAGCCAGAATCAACCTCAATCAGGACCTTCTTCACCCCCGGACCCAAAAAGATATCGAACCCTACCTCAACTTTTTCCCTTCAGACAACATTCATGACAACGATCTCGCTCAGGCTATCGAAATCCTTCACGCTGTCGACGACTCCATTGACATCCTTCAAAACTTACACCTCAACTCCGACGAAAAACCCATTCGCCAGCCTCCTCAAGCCGGCACTGGAGTAGGTGTTGTCGAGGCTCCCCGCGGCATTCTCTATCATCTAGCCCAAGTTAATGACAAAGGCATCATCACCGACTACGACGTCATCGTCCCCACGGCCCAAAACCAAATCAACATCGAAAACGACCTTAAAAAATACTTTTCCGCACACCACTCAGAAGACAAAAACACCGTCCAACTCCAGGCTGAAAAAATCATTCGTGCTTACGACCCTTGCATGTCCTGCGCCACCAACTTCCTCAAAATTGAATGGATCAAAAAATAAACCCAAAAAGTTTGACTCACTCAATCTCTCTTTGACCAGGCCTTATATCAATCACAGGAATTCTCTTGATTCCTTGTCGTCCATTTACTACCCTTCTTCTTTGATCCGAGTCTTCGGCATCTATCTTCTGTCCAATTTTTTCAGCCAAAAGCACAAATACCCTTACTGTCGTAGGGTCTTCAAACCAAGGTGTTTCTAAACGAACAGTCATAAAACTCCACCTCCGTCCACTTTTTAGAATAAACACTATTATAGGCTATAAATTAATCTCTGTCAAGATTCTTTCCACTTAATAAGTCAGCAATTCGCTCAGCGAAATTTGTCTCCCACCCCATCGGTATCCCGACAATCTTCACCTTCCCCAACTTGCCCAACTTCCGCAAATACCGAATCTGAAATCCTAAATCATAATCATGCACCGTACTCCTCTGAGACAAAACCAACTTATCCACATCTCTTTCGCTAAATAAAATCACCTTATCAATTCCTTCCACCACATCCATCACCACCACCTCATCCTCCTCAGCAAACGGCAAATCCTCATTGGGATTCACAAACACTAACTCCATATTCTTAACCTTTCCTTCCAACTCCTTCGCCACTTTTATGGCCGCATTATCCATCTCCACATCCGGATTCCCAAACACATAAACTTTCATCTCCTCATTTTATATCCAAATACTTGATACTTGATACCCAATGCTTAATCCATGATACTAGCCCCATGGATATTAAGGCCCTTCAACTCGTTTCCCGCTTCGCTTATTCACCCAACAAATTAGGTTACTGTGGCTTAAACTCAGCCAACGCCGCCTTTTCCAAATGTCTCGTTAACGGTGACTGTGATCAGGTACCCCAAGAAATAACTCATTTCCAGGGCCTCCACCCCTATCTCAAAACCATCGCCCAGGTATCAAACAAACATTTTCTTGACTACCAGGTTGTCGAAGCCTATTGGTTGGGTAACGATCAACTAAAAAAATTCCAACCCCAACACTACCAAATCCTGATCGACAACCTTCAGGCCCAGGGTTTGCCTGACTTCTTTATTAAAGACGTCAAAAGCCATCCACCCAAAGTCTTCATTCCTCTCCACATCTTCAACGTCCTCCATATTGGCGTCGGCCGCATTACCGGCTCCGTACCGTTTAACCTCGACTCCATCAATCACTGTATGATCCGCTGGGGCAAAGTCACCCAAATCAATCCTTCAAAAGCTCAAGCCACCATCAAACTCAAACAATTAAAATACAAGTCAAAAACTAATCATTATCAACTAATAACTAATAACGATAGCGAAACCGTCTCCTATGAACCACTCTTCCTTCCCGATTTGAAAATTAACCAGACCGTGGCCGTTCACTGGAAACAAATCACTAAAATTCTTACCGCTCGAGAAACCCGTAACCTCTCTCACTGGACCAAAACCATTCTAGATTCTCTCTAAATTTCGACTCCTTAACCGCAAAGACCTACCTTCTGCCACAGCCACAAACAATCCCACTCCCGAGATAATCAATCCCGCCTGTAACCCCATCTCCCATGTCCACTGATGGGTCACAAAAATAGCTGATAACACATTCGTTACCAAAGTCGCCCCCACCAAAATAGTCGCTACCAATATAACCGGCGCCATCTTTAACGCCCGATACCAAGCCATCAATGTCGATACTAAGGTAATCATAGTCACGAGCATCCATAAAAACTGATCCACAGACAAACTCAAAACTTGCCCTATAAACCCAGGATACATCCAAAATGACATGCTTAATAGAATTATCGATCCTATTCCTAATCTGAAAGCAATAATCAAATCCGGATCCACCTCCTTCACTACTAGTTTAATAATCATCTGTTCCACTGCCCATAAAACAGTTGCCCCCAGCACCATCAACTCCCCTGTAGAATATTTGAAACCTTCAAATCCTCCCACCACCAAATTACTCCCAAACAAAATTACTATTGCCAGTATCTGCAGCCCGGACAACCTTTCCTTTAATAAGGGCCATGTTAACAATGCTACCCACAACACCAAACTCTTATGAATCAAAGCCGCATTTATTGCCGGGATCTGCGCCAATCCGGTAAAAAACAAATAAAAAGGTACCGCCCCCCCAACTACTCCAATCAGCACCAAACCAATAATATTCTGCTTTGCAGAACCTAATTTCTTTAGATCTCTCCATTTACCACTCATCACTATCCAGCTAATCACCAATAGCGCCACCCCTGTATTCTTAGTCGCTGTAAACACCAAAGGCGGCTGAATCGCCCCCACCGCAAACTTATTCACAAAAATCGCCACCCCTGAAATCAGTGCCGCTAACAATGCCCAATAAACACCTTTCTTTAACCTCATACCTTCTTTATATAACACACGACACCAAATTAACCTTCTTCAATTATTCAGTCTTCAATCTATATCCTATCTCTCTAATTTCTACTCTCTACTTCCTAATTCCTAATCTATTCTTCCGGCCACACTTGTTTCCCTGTCTCTGTGTCCACAATCACAATCGCCTTTGTTGGGCACGACTGTGCAGCCATCGCAATATTCTCCGGAGTGTCTGTACTTTCTTCCTTCACCACCGCTTTTTGAAACTCATCCAATTCAAACGTCAACGGAGAAATCGCAATACATGAAGCCGCCGCAATACACTTATCCCGAATCACCTTTACCTTATATTTTCCCACCTGCACAAATTTATCCCCATTCTCATCCGTCTGCACTTGCGGTTGTTGATTACCTTGATCATCAGCCATAATACTAATGTAAGCAATCCCTCATCATTCGTCAAGCCCTGTTTATAATCATCTGCTTCTCTTCCGGATCCTCTTAATCATATCACCCAAACGCTTCATGATAAATCCTGTTCTCCGGTACCCCGATCTGTTTGGCCAACTCCACACTTTCCTCAATCATCTTCGGATTCCCGCAAATGTAAACGGCCAACTTTGATCCGTCCTGATAATCCCCCTTCACCAACTCCGTGATGTGCCCACAATCTCTTCTCCATGAATCATCCGGCTTTGATAAACACGGCACAAAAGTAAAATTGCTGAACCGAATTGCCATGTCGTCAAAATACTCATGCAAAAAAATGTCCCCGCAAAATCTTAGTCCGAAATACAACTTAATTGGTCTTTGCTCGTGTATTCGAAATAGCAACTGCTCAACCATCGACTTCAATGGAGCAATTCCCGAACCTGTTCCTAAAAACACCATCTCTTCCGCCCCGTCATCCATTTTCAATTTAAAATTACCCATCGGCCCCATAAACTCCAACACATCACCCTCCTGCAAATTATGGACAAAATACGATCCCTCGTGTCCGGGCTTAATATCCACAATCAACTCCATCCTATTTCCGTCAGGCAAAGAAGCAATCGAATAGTCCCGAATGTCCCTGTCATCTACCTTAATAGCAATAAATTGCCCTGGTTCAAACTGGAACTCATGCTCTTCTGTTTCCAAAGTAATCACATGGAATGTGCTCGCCGGATTCTCAACCTTCACCACTTTCGCTTTCTTAAACTCTGGCATATAATCCTAGCTTACCGTAAAATTAGCTATTTGCAACTACTACCTCCTTCCTCCTCCTATCAATGAGCTAACAGCTATAAGCTAAAAGTTGATTCTCATCCTCTCCACTCTCTAATCGCCTTTTCATAATTTCTAGGCGTCGACACTTCATACCAGTCACCCTCAAAAGTAAACCCCGCTAACTTGCCATCCTTTACTAATTTAGGGAACACATCATTGTCCAAATCAGCCTTTCCTCGTACCGGAATATAGTCAAACACCTCCGGACTAAACACATAAAAACCTGCGTTAATCAAATTTGCCGTCTTCTCAGACGATTTTTTCAAAAATTTCACAATTCGCTCTCCTCTCAACAGCACCATTCCGTACCCCTCAGTTTCCGCCTTCGCCGACAAAGCCATCGTCGCCACATATCTTTCTTCTTGGTGATAATTCATCAGCTCTCTGAGGTCGATCTTTGCCAGCACGTCCCCATTCACCACCAAAAACGGCTGCTGTTTAATTAATTGAAGTGCATTTCTAATCGCTCCCGCACTTCCCAATTCCTGCTTTTCCTCGCTATATCTGATCCGCATTCCCCACTTCCTCCTTAATCTTATCTCCCAAATGACCGATAGCCAAAATCACCTCTCTGATTCCCGCTTCCTGCAGCATTTCCAGTGTGTATTCGATTACCGGTTTCCCTCCCACAGGAATCAAAGCCTTCGGCACTTCATAAGTCAACGGCCGCATCTTCACCCCTTGCCCCCCTGCCAGCACCACAGCCTGAGTCACCTTAGGATTCAATACCTGCGACAGCAAATACTCGATCGCGTGTGACCGGTTACGGATCTTCACGCCGTCAATCACCTCATCCAATCTCTGCAGCACATCCCCCCGCAAAGTAATAGTCAATCTTTCCCTATCCATAGCCTATATTATATCATCAATCAAATTCTTTTACTTTCGAGGGTATCTTTTAATAGTGATTCAATCCCCACAATCAACCACCCCAGGTAATCCTAATTTAACCAAAATTAAACAAGATGTCTCTCTAATGGGACGAACACTCCCCAGATAAATAAACATAACAAAAACGCCAATCCCAAAAACATCGAAAACAAAAGTAAAATTAACGATCTCTTAAAAATCCTTGACCATAGTAACGCATCATAAAACCACAACATCAGCCAGCCTATTCCTGGCAATACTTCTCCCATACATGACCATGACCAGGGTTGATGACTGTAACAAGGAATATACATCCCGAAAAACATCCTGAACATCTCATAAAAAGCATAAACCACTACCCCAAACAATATCATCAACACCGCCTGTATCTTACTTGGAACTAAAGAGACCCTTCTTTTCTTGGCAAAAAACCACCCGCTTAATAACCCTCCTATAAAATAAACTCTTACAAACCAGCCCATCAGTTCCCCCACACTAGTAACTTTAATAATTCCCATTATTCCCTACTTGTTTTCAGGATATAAATCTACATGTACCCCTTCATCAATTCTCCCACATCTCGCTTAGTTGGCAACTGTTCCACCAAGGGCTTGTCTTTAATCGTCGGAAAATACGATTCCTGAGTCGGCTGTTCCACTTGGTAAAAGATCCCTAACGGAATCTGCTTATCGCCCGGCTTGGCATCCGGACTCGCCCACTCCAAAGCCTTCGTAAATGCCTTTCCTTTATCCGTCCGGTCATAATCATCCCCCAACCGGTAAATATGTTGTTGAAAAAACAAATGCGTATACAATTTATTAAACGTCACACACGGCTGCAACACATCCACAACCGCAAACCCCTTATGCTCGGCTGCTTTAACCATTAATTCAGATAAAGAAGGAATATCTCCGGCATATCCTCTGGCCACAAACGTAGCTCCGGCAGCAATCGCCAACGCCAAAGGATGAATCGGCTCATCAGGATTCCCGGCCGGCGTTGATTTCGACTTAAAATCCTTGGGTGAAGCCGGCGACGTCTGTCCTGTGGTTAGTCCGTAAATCGCATTATCATGAATCACCACCATCAAGTCCTGATTTCGTCTGGCCGCATGCACAAAATGATTACCCCCCTCAGCCAGACAATCTCCGTCGCCGGTAAACACCACCACATTCAACCGGTGATTAGCAAACTTAATCCCTGAAGCCACCGGAATCGGCCTGCCGTGCAATCCCTCCACCGCTGAAATCTTCACAAAATTCACAATATGACCGTGACATCCAATCCCGGCCACAATACAAGTATTCGTATCGTCCCATCCCTGGGCCACACAAGCCTGTTTAAACGCTGCCCAGATCCCAAAGTCCCCGCACCCAGGGCACCAATTCGGTATATTCGGAGTTTGTAAATTTTGTAGTTCAGTCATAATCTTTATAAAACGCTTTTAACTTTTTTCACAATTTCTCCGGGATAAATCGGCCTCCCATCATACTTCAGCAAATCATCCAAAATATCAACTCCCGTATGTTGCTTGATCCACCCTCCCATCTGTCCACTAAAGTTACACTCCACATCAATTAAATATTTCGCCCTCAACAACTGCTGCATTACCTCTTGAACAGGAAACGGATTGATCCAAGTCAAATGCAAGTAGTTCACCACGTCTTCGCTTTCATGATTTAAGACTTTCATCGCCTGTAAAATAGCTCCTTTATTACTACCCCAAGACACAATCGTCACCCGAGCATCTTTGTGCCCATACAACTTAGGTGCTTCCATGTCCTGCTCCCTGCACGTCTCTAACTTTCTCATCCGTTTAGTCATCTGCTGCATCCGATTTTCCGCATCTTCATCCGAATATCCGGAAGGACTATGTTCGTCCGAATTAACCGTCACGTGGTTACCCACTCCCGGAATACTTCGTTCAGAAATCCCGTCTTCGGCCAAAGCGAATCGCCCATAACCTTCAACCTTTTCCATTACCAGCTTCCCTCGGTCCACCTCGTAGCCGTCGGAGTTAAACGGTGCAAAACTCTGATGGCTCTCACACATCATCTTGTCAATCAACACCACTACCGGAGTCTGATATTTCTCAGCTAAATTAAATGCTTTCATCGTCAAATGAAAAGCCTCTTCCGCATCTCCCGGCGCTAACACAATCCTGGGAAACTCCCCCTGATGAGCATGCAACACAAACCGCAAATCCCCCTGTTCAGTCCAAGTCGGCAACCCTGTTGCCGGCGCCCCCCTCATTCCCATCACAATCACCACCGGCGTTTCCGTCATCCCTGCCAACCCATAACCTTCAGTCATCAAGCAGAATCCCCCGCCTGATGTGGCCACCATCGACCTCACTCCGGCATACCCTGCCCCAACCGCCATATTTATTCCCGACAACTCGTCTTCAGGTTGCTTATACACAAATCCGTACTTCTCCTGCCAAGGTGCCAACGCGTGCAAAATATTCGAAATCGGCGTCATTGGATAAATCGCCGCAAACTGCATTCCTCCCGCCACCGCCCCCAAAGCCACCGACTCATTCGCCGTCACCACCATTCTTTCTCTTGACTCTTGTTTCTCGCTTCTTGAATCTGGTATCACCACTCTAATTCCCTCATTAAAATGTTCCAATACATAATCATACCCCGCCTTAGCCACTTTTTGATTCTCATCAATAATCTCCTGCTTCTTATCGCTGAACTCCTCCGCAATCATCTCATTCAAATGCTGCAAGTTTCCTCCCAATAGCGCCATCGTCGCTCCCAAAGCCACCGTATTCCGCATCACTTCCAACCCGCCTAAATCCTTGGCAATCTTCACTAATGGCACCGGAAACAAATCCGCCTTATCGCTCAATTTACTCACATCTATATTCTGCTCCGAGTTATACAAAATCCCTGGCTTCACCTGCTTACCTCCCGCCTCGTACGAGGCTAGTTCATCTTTATGCAGTTCAATCGTCTCGGCATTCAACGCCACCAAAAAATTAGTGTCTTTTACTGGAGCCGTCACCGGCTCTTTACCTACCACCACTTGCATCACGTTATGTCCCCCCCGCACAATCGAGGGATACTCAGTATAATCATAAATCTCATATCCCGACCTGGTGGCAATCTTTGAAAACGTCAACCCTGCAGACATGATCCCGAACCCCGCCGGACCCCCTATCTTAAACGAAAACAAACCCTTCATATCTTTCACCATATCAAATTACCACCAGCCCTACAACCACCAGCACCACAAAAACTTAACCCCCATTTCCCGTGGGACCTCTCTTACTCATTACCGCCAGCCTTCTCTTCTTCATCACCGACACCTGCAATACCAACCTCAGCACCAACACTCCCAACCCGAATATCACTACAGGTAAACTTAGCGGCGGCAGACCTTTATTCCAGTGAACCAGCCAATCCTGCCACACCACCACCCGTTTGATTCCGAAATGAATGATGGTGAGAAAATAAGCCGCATAACCCACCCGCAACAATCTCCGCCACCACAGTCCTAATCTTCTTATCGACCAATTATTGGAAATCGCCGCCATCATAGTAAAAATCACCAAAGCTACCAAGCCACTCACGAAGGCCCAAATATTCGATAAAGTAAAACTGCCCACCATCGGCCAATTAAAATACAAATCAAAAATTCCGCTGTCTCCCAACCTCAGCCAGTCTCTTATCATCAGTAAATTAAAATAATTTACCAGCCCAAATAAGCTATGTAACAACGCATACGCAAATCCTACTACTCCCAAATATCGGCGATAAATAATATATCCGTCAGCAAAATCCCAAAAATAAGCCAATCCGCTCAAAGCCATCGATAACCCCATTACCAGGAACCCGGCAAACCCGGCAGCCTGATTAAACAACACCAGCGACTCTTCCGATACTGACATATACAAATACCCACTGCACAAACAGAATACCAACCCCGAAAACAAAAACGCCTTGGCCCATAATTTCAAAGTCGGGTGCTTATGAGGCCGGGTATCCACGTGATGCTCTTCTGGCTGTCCGCTGGTATTTGACGGGTTCTGCAAAACTGACAACTTAACAACCTTCTCCGCAATCTGCTGTCCTGTTTGAGTCTGACTCGGTTCGTCCATAACTCCAATTTAACCTACCAGGTATCTCATCGCAATCTCCTAGCCCTTACTCTTTAGAGTAACATCCTTCTTATAAAATTCCGAAATCCTCAAACTTTAGTATACAATGAATTCAATCCCCAACTCTCTTCATGAAAAACTGCCCCCTTCCTCAACCATTCAGACTCACCAACCGTCTCCGCCTCTTCCTCTTCCTTGGAGGTTTTTTCCTCCTCACCACTCAACCCGCCCTGGCGCAGACCACTGTTTCATCTGCTACGAACATTAGCCAAAATGTCAATCAAATTCCCCTCTATGACAAATTTGAACTTACATTCGATATTCCCAATACTCACGCCACCAACCCCCAATGGCCTTATGACACTAACCCGCCTCCTGGCTTGCAGGGAGGAATCGGCATCACCGTCAACGGTCTTTTCCTCCCCCCCAACCAAACCGACTGGTCCCAAGCTTACGTCCAACCCGCCTTCTGGTTTCAGGAAATGGATCGCCAAGAAAAAGGCACCATGGAATGGCTCTATCCTACTTCAAATTTTAATTGGAAAATCCGTTTTGCCCCTAACCAAACCGGCCAGTGGCATTACAAAATCACCACCCAAGATTCATCTGGTGTCTGGAAATCCTCAGTCTATACTTTTGAAGCCTTACCGGCTCGCCCAGGTATCCATGGTTTCATCAGAGCTTCCCAGACCGACGGCCGTTTCTTTGAATATTCAGACGGTACTCTATTCTGGGGTCTAGGACACCAACACGACTCCAATGTTGACAGTTATAAAACTATTAGAGACATCGAAAGTTTCCATCAACAAGGACAAAATCTCGTCCGTATCTGGATGAGTGCTGACAATGTTAATGGCGGTGCCTGGCAACCCTGGGCTTCCCGAACCATGAGCACCCAAAACCAATGGAACCGGGCCGCCCAGGTCGCCAGCTATTCCATCCCCGGCGGCACCTACCAAAACCACCGCTGGGCTCTCCGCCTCAGCTCCAGTGAAGATCCCCAAGCCAAGGATAACCCCTGCATGTTCCAGGGCTGGAGCGGCAAATACGCCGCTGTCAAGCCCTCCACTTGGTATGAAGTCACTGCTATTGTCAAAACCGCCAATATTGACATTGACGATCCTATTGATTCTCGATCTGACTATGGCTTTACCATCAGCTATGCCGGTTGGGTGAATGACTGTAAACTTCCTGATCCCGGCCATTCCATTCTCAAAAACGATAATAACCGGCCCATCTACGTCAAAAGCACCTCCGGTAACTGGCAAACTGTCACCGGCAAATTCCAAACCACTTCAACTCAAAAAAGTCTACTCTATACCTATCTAAAGCTGGAAAATACCAAAAACGGGCAAGTTTACTTGGACAAAGTCACCATCAAAGAAATCCTTCCCAATAACCAAAGAGGAGAAAACATCCTCATCAGAAGTGACTTTAATGTTCAAAATTACTATGACCAGTTCTACTCTTACTCTTGGGATAAAATCATCGAAGCCGCCGAACAAAATGACTTTTATCTCAAGCTGGTCATTTTAGAAAAACAGGACCCCATCTATACCTCAGTTGACGAAAATGGCGTCTCCATCGATGATTCGATCAGTGGCGAATCGCACACCCAAAATTTTTACTCTCATGACCAAACCTATGTTCGCCGCCTTCACGAATACTGGTGGCGTTACCTCAAAGCCCGATGGGGATATTCCCGCGCCATCCATTCCTGGGAATTGCTCAACGAAGGCGACCCCGCCAACACCGCCCATTTTGACCAGGCCGAAAAAATGGCTGAAATTATGGATCTCTACGGCTCAGAAAAACAGATGACCACCACCTCCTTTTGGCATAGCTATCCCCTCAGCCAGTTCTGGGGTAACCCTCAATACCAACAAACCGACTACTATGACATTCACGGCACTGGTTGCTTTCTCTGGGTAGATCCCCAAACCGGCGAAGAAGTCGCTTATGACGCCGCCCTTTATCACTATTCCCATGCCCATTGCATGTACCAGGGTTGCGGCAGTTGCCCCAGCCTCAACCAGTATCTGGCTTCCCATCCCCAAATTCAAAGAAAACCGCAGGTCAAAGGCGAAGCCTACCTCCAGTGCCAAACTAACCCTTCGGCTTTAAGTTGTCCCGGTATCGAACTGGACACTCAGGGCGTTTGGCTCCACAACTTTGTCTGGGCGCAAGTCCAGCCCTACACTCTCACGGATATCATCTGGAAACAATCCTTTCTTAATCAATTCGACCTTCGCGGTGAATACGGCCGCTTCCGCAACTTCCTTAATCAACTTCCTCTCAACAATGGCAGTTTTCAAGATGCTCAAGCCCAGGTTACCAACTCCAACCTCCGGGTTTGGGGCCAGAAAGATCTTCCTCACCAGGGTTTGGTTCTCTGGATCCAAAACAAACAACACACTTGGAAAAACGTAGTCGACAACCAAAACATTTCTCCCCAATCAGGCGCCATCACTGTCTCCGGATTCCAGCCCGGGCAATCTCTGACTGTCGAGTGGTGGGACACCTGGCAGGGCAACATCAATCGCACCACCACTCAAACTCCTGATTCCCAGGGCCGACTGACCTTTAATATCTCCAACCTCACCGCCGACCTGGCTATCCGCATTTTGCCTTCATCGCTACCTCCCGCCTCTGCCGACCTTGATCACAACGGCACTATCGACTTTCGTGACGCCCGCCTGCTCCTCTCTCGCTGGCTTACCCACCTCGCCGACCTCAACCATGACCTCCTCACCAACAGCTTGGACTTCACCCACCTTATCCTTCAGTGGAAATAAACATCCGGTCACAACCCTCTTCATTTTTCAACCATTGTTAACGGCCAGCCAACCACCCGAAATCCAATCCGTTCACCTTCCCGTCAACCATCAAATCATCAACCCAATTATTCGTAGACCAGTTAACCAGTATCTCCTTAAAAGTCACCGGCACCGGAGTTGGTGTCGGCACACCGTGTCCCAATCGTCTTTGCACTTGGTCTACATACAGCGATTGCGGCTCTAGAGTGGTTCCCTGTCCGTCTCCAGAATTAGGATTGGCTGCCAACGTCGCCGGTTCCACCCAGTCAGGTCGGTGCGCATCTCCCGGATTTGCCGACCCGTAAACCGTTAATAAATTCGACTTCTGCGGCCCCCGCATCCCGATCACATAACCCCATCCCCATTGGTCAGACACCAGTGCTGTATCACCCCCCCTAATATGCGACCGGATCACATTCGTATTCCAAAACACATTTCCTGAAGAAGTAATCGTCTGATTACCAAATGCCCTATATTGGGCCAAAAAACTATCACCATCAAAAATCATATTATCAATTAAATTCGCGTGCGAAAACCACATATGAAAATCCGACTGCAGCGTCTTTCCGAAAATCTGCGTGTCCGAACTAGGATAATTCGGACTGAACCGGGCCGTCGAATTATAAATTACATTTCCATTTGCCTCCATACCTTTAAAATCAAAGTTGTGCCGCGCATTAGTCGCACTTGAATCCTTGAGTAAATTATCATTCCCATAGAGAATAAACATATATCCCATTCCTCCTTCCCCGTGGGACTCAGGATTTTTTAAGTGTACATTCTCAAGCGTCACATTCCGCACATCCCTCATCACTATCCCGTAACTATGAATGTTATACTTTAGCTCATCCGGTGCATTAGATGTATACCCGTAACCCTCGTGATTTTGCCAAGGCGAATATGACTTCACGTTCCTGATCCAGCTATTCAAAGCATTGCGTACAAAAATTATCTGACTATTCCACAGATCGGAATCATCAGTCATGTTAACAATTTCCCGCATCGCAAAAGCCATGCACTCTATGCCCACCTCTTGTACCGGCGTCCAAATCTTAAACACCACCGGTGAGTAAGTCAGCTTAATCGGAAACCGAGTCGGAATATCAACAGTAATCGTCTTCGTTTGGGAATTAACCGCCATCACCTCCCGCTGGTACATTAACCCTCTAATCTGACTGTCATTAAATCTGTCAGCCTGCAAGTCTGCCTTTAACGCATCATTATTTCTCGCCTTCACTATCACCTGGTCTCCTACCTTAAACCCGCTAGTATCCGCCACCGGAATCACCTTTGTCGGATATAATAAATTATTAGTGATCGCCACGATACTCCCTCTGGCATTTTCCTCTTCCCAGTCTCCTTTTTTCAAATCAAAAGCCGCCGGGGGCCAATAGTTCCTGTCCGCATTCGGATCCGGATCAATCCTGACAATCCCTCCTTTGCTCGAGTAAGTACTATCATAAAAAATCTTCGTCTTATCCGGTCCGTCACCCCTCATCACCACTCCGCTCTTCGTAATCAGCAACGCCCAGGGATAACCATTAGGGTCTCCGCTCCAGGCAGCATAATACCTTGGTTTCACATAATAGGTCCCCTCCGGCAAATACACCACCCCGCCCCCGTTGCTTTCTGCCGCATCTATCGCCTTCTGAATCGCGACCGTATCATCGCCTGTATCATTTACGCTACCATTAGCCCCGTAACTAGTCACATTATAAATCGGCCCGCTAATGTCAGGAATCGGCTGTTCTCCTCTGTGATACCCAGCATAAGAAAAATCCGGTAGCATTCTACCCGCACCCATATCCACCCCAGGTTGCCAATTAGTTGGGTAAAGTTGTGACCTCCACGCCCAAACCTGAGTCACATCTCTTCCATACCCTCCCAACCACCCCATCATCAATGCGATCAATAAAAACACCCTCATCCATCCTGCAACCGTAAACACTTCCTGCAAATTATATTTAATCTTGATGTTCATCCCTTTTACCACACCTCTCTCCCAATCTAGTTCATCCATATTTCAACCTTACCTTAACGCTCACCACCCTACAAGCACTCATCTATATCCGCCGATTAATATTCTTGTAGCGTCGAAGTATCCCCAATCGGCAACCCCAACTCCCGGGCTTTAAGCAGCCTCCGCATAATCTTCCCCGACCTTGTCTTGGGCAACTTCTCCACAAATTCAATTTCTCTGGGATACGCATGACCTGCCAAATGGTGCTTAATAAACTTCTGAATTCTCTCTTTTAAGGCTTCCGATCCTTCCACTCCTGGTCGCAACTTCACAAACGCTTTAATAATCTCGCCTCTCATCGGATCCGGTTTGCCAATCACCCCAGCCTCAATCACATCCGGATGCTCCACCAAAGCCGACTCCACTTCAAACGGACCCACCCGTTCGCCCGAAGTCTTAATCACATCATCAGCCCGGCCAATAAACCAGAAATAACCGTCCTTATCCTTAAACGCTCTGTCCCCGGAAATATACCACCCCTTCATGAAATACTTCTTATACTTATTCGGTCTCCTCCAAATCTTCTTCATCATTGACGGCCATCCCGGCTTAATCGCCAAATTTCCTTCTTTGTTCGGACCCAGCACTTCCCCTTCATCACTCACAATCCCGGCCGTGATTCCTGGCAAAGGCTTGCCCATTGATCCCGGTTTGATATCCATTGATCTGTAATTGGCAATCAAAATTCCCCCCGTTTCCGTCTGCCACCAATTATCATGGAACGGTAACTTAAACACCTTCAAACCCCACCTAATCGGCTCCGGATTCAACGGCTCCCCCACACTCGCCAGATATCTTAGCGAACTCAAATCGTGCTTCTTTACCAACGCATCTCCCGCCGCCTGCAACATCCGGATCGCCGTTGGCGCCGTATACCACACATTCACCTTATACTTCTCAATAATCTTATACCAGGTTTCCGGATCAAACCTCCCGTTATACACCACTGTTGACGATCCATTGCTCCACGAACCCAAAATCTCATAAGCAATCCCTGTCACCCAGCCCGGATCAGCCGTACACCAATACACATCATCATCCCGCAAATCCAGCACAAACTTGGCACTCATGTGCTCGTGCAAAATCGCTTTGTGACAATGAATCACCCCTTTGGGCTTTCCTGTTGTTCCTGATGTGTAAAGCATAAACGCCGGGTCATCCGCATTCATAAACCGGGTTTCATATTCGTTTGATTGCTTTTCCAGTAATTCCTGCAAACTCAAGATCTTTTTACCTCGTACCTTTAACTTCTTCACTTCTTTGGGATCACCCACCACCAAAATCGTTTCCAAATTTTCCAGATCCGGCGCTACCTTGGCAATCCGATCAAAAAATTGCAACTCTGTTATGACCACTTTGGCATCACTGTTTCCCAATCGGTCAGCAATTGCCGACGGTCCGAAAGCCGAAAACATCGTCCCCGCAATCGCCCCTCTTTTCAAAGTTCCCAAAAACCCGAAATACAACTCCGGCACCCGGGACAAAAAGAAAAACACCCGATCCCCGATATCCACATCTAAAGTATGCAACCCATTGGCAAACTTGTTCGCCCACTCATCTAACTCCATAAAGGTATATTTCTTCTCCTCCATTTCCGGTTTACCTCGATTATTTGTAGTCTTCGACAAATCAGCGGGTCCTACCCAATACAAAGCAATCTTATTCTTGCGCCAATTCTTGGCATTCCGCTCCACTGCATTATAAGCGGCATTCAACTTCCCACCCACAAATTCAATCTCCTTCTCAGCCTCCTTATACGAAAAACTCTTATACACTTTCTCGTAATCCTCCAGATTCGGCTTCACCGTAAAGCTCTTGGGATCCTTCTTAATCACTTCATCCAGTTTCATAATAACCAAATTAACACACCTTTCATCATCCACGCAACCCCCGATTTTCAACTCCAACCCCCAATCATGTTATAATATACTCACTTTCATCAACAAAAGACTTCAATTCAAACCTATGCCTACACCACCCTCACACCGCCACGAGCAAGGCCCTGAAACAGAAGGCATCATCACGTTCAAAGACGGCAGAGTTGTCTTAGAGGGAGATCATCCCAACCCTTTCTCTGCCGAAGTTGCGATTCCCCAAAACGAGCTTCCACTTGCTCTCCTCTCTCTTCGCGAAATTATTAGAGATAATGTATATCACCAGAGACTCACTCCAAATGGCATAGAGCAGTCCTTTGATGCTGCCGTCCTTATCGGCGTCATCACCTTTTATCAAGAAGGTTTTTCCGACCTCTTTAGAGGTCTCTCTTAACACCATTCCCCCCCGATCCAATTCAGAGGCAACTTAGTCATTAACTCAATCCGCCAGCCGTCAATCCATAAACTAGAAATACTTCGTCTGCTTTTCAGAAGCACCCAGCAGCATATTCCTCACTATAAACCTGACATCATTTACCTTCAAATTTAGCAACCTTCTTTCAATATAATCATGAACTAATCTTTGCTCATCACTCATCAATCTCCTTTGCAATTCAGGCAACAAATTAGTTTCATTTCGAAAAACCAAACAACATAATTCACAACCAGTAGTAAAATAAGCATGAATGCAGGAACATCACCATCCCACTGCTGTCTTAGTCGACAACCGACGTGAACATCATCTTCCTTTCCCGCTTGGCTATCAACAACTTATCCAGAAGTTTAATATCACCCGGGAATTTATCGGCCCTGAGCAACTAGTCGCTCTTACACCTCAGGATCTCCATGATGCCCAAGTTGTCATCGGAGCGTTCGGAGATGGTAGTTTGGGGCATTTACTTAGTCTTGAACCTCAAAGACCCATCATTTTACTCAACCTGGGTACGGCTAACACGACCTACCAAGGACTTGCCGGCCTAGCCGAATCCCCTCAGCCCGAATTTCTCCGCTCTCTTTCACAAAAACACCGACTTAAAGCCTATCAGTATCACCCGTTACACCTCGAATCCGCAAGCCAATCCTGGCAACAAGCCTATCTAGGAGGGTTTTCCCATCTCACAATTAAAACCACCCGAAACAAAGAAAACCTGCAAGCTCATCCCCGACTGACACCATGGGTAAAAAGCAACATCGGTCTGACATACAGTCTAGCTGGTTTAGCCTCCGCTTTTACTCTTCATCATCGGATTCAACCTCGTGATATTTGTTTTACAACTCCAGATGAACAACCGCATCAAATTAATCCTGGTCAGCTCATTGCCGCCTGTGCTGTCAATACAATACCTATCCTCGGTACTTTTAAATTTCAACCATCCTCACCCGATCAACAACTCAGCCTCCTCACCCTTACTGCAGACCGTACCGTAGAATTATATAGCAAATACGCTCTCACTCTCATGATCGGCGGACTGTTAAAAAATGGACCGGACCTCTGTCGGCAAATTGGATTGATTGATGTCAGGCCGATTGATAATGTAAATCTACTGCCCGACCCCCAAGCAGCCGACTCCGGGCACTCAAATGTCTGTCTGGACGGACAATTGCTCACCCATCGAAATCCAATCACTCTTTCTCTTTCTGACTCACCCGTCACTATCTTACGTCCTTCCGATCCATAATTAACCTTAAACCCCCAACTATCAACTCCTAATCCCTAATGCCTTAAATACTTAGTATCACTTAAAGTAATACTAGTGATTCGTAACCCACATTAGTCACCAGTCATAAATTATCCCCTATCAGGAATTCTTTATTCCCACTTCTTACTTCACCACCACCTTAATCCTCCCACTTTCGAAAAACGCCTCGTAGCCAGTATTACTCTTCACCTGCACCACATAAGTATTCTGTCCAGACCACATTGCCAATTGACCGCTCACCAAATGCACCGAAGTCTCTGATCCCGTTTCCAATTCACTATTCGGTACCGCTATCCCGTTAGTTTTGTCATATAATCGCAGACTCACCTTGCCATTCCCTTGGTAAATCTTGGCGTAAGCATCCCAAGTCACCGTCCGCGCTTCACCGTATTCCGACCAGTCGATCACCGTTTCCGTAGTTACAATATTCGTCCAATCCAGATTCTTTGTCGAACCCGTCCCGCTCAAAGGAATATAATACGTTCCCGCCTTGGACACTGTCACTGTAGCTCCTCCCCCGCTACTGGCCGGGGTCGGGGTTCTCGAAACTGCCGGAGTCAAACTGCCTATTGCCAACGCCACCTGCTGCTCAATCACTCGTTGGCAGATCGGACCGCAAGTATCCGACCTCACCGTTCCACTATCCTCATCTACCGGCATCAGTAAATCAGACGATCCATCCGTCATTCCCTCAATTATTCCTCCCAGACTGGTAAACGCCTGAGTTAACTGATTCAGCCTCTCTGTTGACTGATTAATCCTGTCCCTATCCCGCAACCAAATATAATCAATAAACAACAAATTCCCGATCGCAATCACGATCATCACTCCCACAAATATCCTCCATAAATGAATGGTACGCATAGGGCAGACTCCTTAATTCCACCCTAGCATAAAAACCCCTTTCCAAGAAGAACAAATTTCTTCCCTCTCCAACATCAGAAATCACCCCATCTTATCTACCTTCTCGCCACCGCTTGACAACCAATATATAATCTCCTTAGTTATTTTCCCAAAAACAGCCGACTTTATGTCCTCAACCGTCAAAGAAGCCCTTCTGGCAGATAATTGCAGAAAGTGTCCCCAGTTTACTGGAAAATTAAAAGTTCCAGAACTAGGCCAACCAATTACCACTTGTAGGATTGTTCCCCCCATTATTCACGGTATGAATATGAATACGGATAAACAACCCACTACACCAGATGGACCACTAACCAACAGTCTCCGTACTTTTCAGGCTGCTATCGAACGAGTTACCACTTGGAGAATTGTTCCCCCCGTTATTCGCCATTTGACCAAACAACTCATTATCCCAAATGGGCCAGTAGCCGCCGACCTCCGTACTTTTCAGATCGTCGTCGAAGGTGCCCGTCCTGAATTCGCTGGCATTGGTCCACATGAGCGCAACTGCAAATAGGAAGCTTTCACCCGGATATCATCTTCTTAACTCCTCTTCGCTTTCCTCCTCCCCAAACTTCTCTTCCTGTGCTAAAATACAGCCGGTTTCCTGTCCAAATTCCAAAAATCAAATTAACCATCAGTATAAAGCTTATGACCCATATCCATGCTCAAAACTTACAAAACCTTTTACCACTTCCTGCTCAAGTACCGCTGGCAGTTTGTCCTGTTCAGCCTTGCCCTCGTGGCCTTAAGCATCTCCGTCAGCATTCAACCCTACTTCTACAAGCTCTTCGTTGACCAATTAACCCAAACCGAAGGCCCTCTCCTTGCCGACAACTATCAATCCCTGCTCAACATCCTTCTCCTCTACATCGGCGTCCGCCTCCTGCACGTCATCTTTGACCTCCTCACCTATTTCCTGGGCGACACCATTCTCATCGCCGCCTCTCGAGACGCTCGTTTGGCCGTGTTCCGCCAACTCCAGAACCTGGACTTTGCCTTCCATCTTTCCAAAAGCACCGGATCTTTAATCAGCGCCATCAAACGCGGCGACAATGCCTTCTTTAACCTCTTTCATCGCCTCAACATCGAAATTCCCCGCATCATTATCAACTTCTTTGTCATTCTTATCTTCTTTTCTACCATCCGCTGGGAAATCACTGCTCTGATGATCCTTTCTTTCGCCGTCAACCTTTTCGCCGCCAAGTTCCTCATCACCTACAATATCCGCACCCGGGCCCAATTTAACCAAGCCGAAGACCATATCTCCGACCTCATAGTTGATAACCTCATCAACTACGAAACCGTCAAACTCTTTGCTAAAGAAAACTGGGAATTCAACCGTCTCAAAAAAGACTTTAAAGATTGGGTAACCAAATTCTGGGCCTTTGCCAACTCCTTCCGCCTCATCGACATTACCATTGGTACCCTTGGTAACCTGGGTCTTTTTCTCGTCCTTCTTTTCAGCCTCCAACTAACCCATCGCCGCCAGTTCACTCCCGGGGAATTTATCCTCGTACTGGGATTTGTCAGCTCCTTCTATCCCCGATTCTTCGAATTAATTTTCAAACTTCGGGACCTAGTCAAAAACCTCACCGACGTAGAAAAATACTTCGACATCCTCGACCAGAAAACCTTAATCAAGGACCCAGCCCATCCCGTATCCAACACCTCAGTCGCTGGGGAAATCGAATTCCGCAACGTCACCTTCACGTATCCTGAAGCGAAAAAACCCGCTCTCCAAAATTTCGACCTCAGAATCCGCCAAGGCCAGTCAATCGCCTTTGTCGGCTCCTCAGGAGTAGGTAAAACCACCGTGGTCAAACTTCTCATGCGCTTCTTTGACGTTGACCGGGGAGAAATCTTAATCGACGGCATCAATATTAAACATTTCACTAAAAGCCAGCTCCGTTCCTTCATGGGCATCGTGCCCCAGGAACCCATCCTCTTCAACAACACCATCGGCTTCAACATCGCCTATGGAGCCAGCCGACCATCCCGTAAACAAATCATGGCCGCCATCAAAATGGCCAACCTGGATCAATTCATCTGGTCCCTACCTCAAAAACTCCGCACTCAAGTCGGCGAACGCGGCATCAAACTTTCCGGCGGCCAAAAACAGCGTCTGGCCATTGCCCGGATGATCCTGGCCAACCCCGACATCATCATCTTTGACGAGGCCACTTCCCAGCTCGATTCCCATTCCGAAAAAATTATCCAGGACGCTTTTTGGAAAGCCGCCCAAAACAAAACCACCATCATCATCGCCCACCGTCTGTCTACCATTACCCGCGCTGATCAAATCGTGGTCATGAAACACGGACGGGTTGTGGAAAAAGGCTCTCACCAAGACCTCATCCACCGCCAAAAATCCCTCTATAAAAAATTCTGGCGCCTCCAAACCCAAAAAACTTAACCGATACCTTCCTTTATCTACAAACCGTTATACTGGGTCGCCCCGTCACCGTTCACTTGGCTACCCGACTGAGCAGCAATCACCATCAACGGTACTCCATTGGTTGATTCCACCACCACTGACCCTGCCCAACCATCCGGAATATCTAATCCATCCGGTTGCTTATCCGTAGTGCTTCCCAACCATCTACTCAGTGACCGATATTGAGGTAAAGCATCGCCGCTAGAGTTAGAATAACTCACCGTCTTCATCGGACTCGCCTGTCCCGAAGAGTAATACTTTACCAACAGATTAGCTGCTGCCCCACTCCCCACATTCATGATCTGAAAACTCGACAAATACTGTCCCCCGCCCACATTCTTATTCACCGACGGTAGGAACAGTTTAGTATTTCCCGCGCCCTCTCCGTTATACGAAGACGCTCCTAAACCCCCTGCATAGTTAGCCTGATTTACAATTAAAATTACCTTTTTGTTTGCAGTCACCACCAATGACCCAAACCAGGAACTACCTAAGTCTGTATCCGGTCCTCCGTCTCCTTGGAAACGACTCACACTTTGATATTGGTTAAAAGGTGGTCCGTTTGTCCCGTCATATCTAACCGTCTTCACCAAACCGTTGTCTCCGTAATACCTAATAGTCACATTAGTTGTCCCTGCATCCACTGCCATCACCTGATAACTGGTCGTCCATCTTCCGCTCCCCACATACCGCAAAATACTTGGAGCATAAACGATTGAAGATCCATCCTTTACCCCGTTATATGAAGTCAACCTTCCTTCGCTATTATAACCATTTACCACTACTGCTATTTGATCTGTTCCGCTACCCGTACTCACCATTGCTCCGCCAAAAAATCCGTCAGGCAGTTGGCTATTATTAATCTGCTTCAAACTCACCACTCCATGACCCGCAATCGCTCTCGTCTCACTCGCTCCGGTTAATTCCCCTCCGTTGCTCCCTTGATAATACCTCACTGTCACATTAACTGTCGTTGATTTGGTATTCTGAATTATCATCTCGCTGCTGTATTGCCCTCCGCCAAACCGTTTTGTCACCGTCGGTAGATAAAATCTATTTCCCAAATTGGCATTGTCCACTCCTGAGTACTGAGCAGCTCCGCTACCTCCACCGCTCCAGTTAAACACCTCGCCCACCACCGCCCCGATCGGCTGGCCGGCGTCCACCACCACGCTTCCCAGAAATCCATTCGGCAAATTAGCTACTGTTGGTTGATACACGCTCACTGACGAGCCTGCTGCTACATCAAAAGTGTGACTGGGTTGCCAAGCCACTTGATTCCCACTCTGTCCATAATATCGCGCGGTTACTTGCGTGCTCTGACTCCCTTGATTCTGCACCTGAAAACTTGTTGTCCCGTGATCAGCAGTAGCATTATTCAAAATATAGGGTAAATAAACCTTATAAGCGCCTGGAATCGGTGTAGGCTGTGGAGTCGGGGTCGGCGTTGGAGTCATTGTCGGTGTCGCAGTAGGGTTAGGATATTTCACATAAGTCACCCCATCCACTCCCACATAGTTATCATTCCCGTGAGCTTCAAAAGCCAGAAACAGCTTGCTCCCCCCATGATAGTCATTAATATTCACCGTCCGAAATACCCATCCGATAACGTCAGTACTAAAATTGATAGTCTTCAACGGCTCCCAGTGAGGCGGACTTTCTATGTAAATCTTCACCACTAAGCTCCCCGCCACATTTGTCACATTCTTGGACCAAAAACCTATCCCCCCCGGACCATACAGCGGCTCCGTATGCACGATTGTTCCTGTATCTCCGCTAGTCTTACCCACCAGTATCACATAGGGATCATTCTCCCCCAAATGGCCATTAATCGTGCTCTTAGCACTAATTTGTGCATTCCAACATGTTGATAAGTCTTGTGTAAACTCACCGTTACATAACAACTGCGGAGCAGGTGTTGGCCCCCCAGTTGGCGTAGGCGTCGGTGTGTTAGTCGGTACCATCTCCAAACCACACATCTTTATATCCCCTGCTGTAGGCCATTGACTGTACTCAAAATATGATACCATCGGTTTTCCCGCCGAACTAACTCGGGGATCTTCAAAAGATTCATATGCAAATCCCCCGCTATTGTCAAACAACACCGGTTCCGTCCACGGACCGGTCGGACTGCCACCTCTGGCAATCTTAATCCCCCCACCAGGTGAACTATTCGGCGAGTGATTATAAACCAACCACCAATAATCACCATACTTAAAAACGATTGAACTCTCAGGAATATCTTGTCCCGGTAGCACCAACTTCTGTCCATTCTCTTTATACATCGCCCCGTGGTCAACATAATTTCCTTGCAACAAAGACTGCACATCATTAAAAGTCACATATCCCACTATGCCTCCGTCCGTATCTCTCCCCGTATAAAACAAATAACCCTGAGTTCCGTCATCTAACAAATAAGGATCCCGGCAATCCGACCATAAACCTCCGCCTGGGTAATCGGCTCCTGCATGCGTCGGTGTAAATACCACCGGCTTAACCTGCCAAGCGCTGGAATTAAAAGGATCAGCACTATTATTAATTGCCAATCGAATTCTTTGTTCTCCAAGAAAAGTCGTTCCCCCTGAAATAATTCCGTTAACCTCTGTAAAAGCCATCAAATAGCTAATTTGACTCATAGGTTTGCTTTGCAGTTCAGCCACCTTTAGGAACCTTCCTGTTTGCAAATCATAAGGAGCCACATGCGGTACCCAAATATTAATAATATCCGTAGGATTAGGCTCTACCACCGGTGACCCCGGAGGCGTATTCCCAGATAAGGTGTGTGATCCCAAAATCGTTCCCTTGTAAACCCAGCTGCTCAAATTATCAGATGACCCCGTTCCAAACCTGTCTTCGCATCCGGCTGACCCTCTCTGACAACTCGCTGTTGTCCGGTAAATGCTGATTACTGCTTCATGCAACCCGGATGAATTCTTGTAAGTAAAAGTGGTATGGTCTTTAGGCAAAAACGGAGGTGAAAACCAACCCAATCCCGTACACTTCCTGACCGGATAACCCTCTATTAGTTGGACTCCAATCCCTCCAGAAGTCGGCCACATACATCTCAACCAATCAAGTAGATTAACTTTCCCGTCTGCATTTTGCTCGTCTGTATTGGGCAAACCATACACACCCAATATTGATCCACAAGTCACAGCTTCTTGAGCCATTACCACTTTCCATCCACCCCACAATACGGCCACCATCATCAACCCCAGCACCCACCATCTTCTCATTATATTTACTCTATCAGTATCCAAAATCATCGCACAAGTGGAAATTAAATTGCTCGGCATCTGCAACACTTTCTCATCGTTTTAAAACAGACTATTCCTTTCCCCCTCCCCGTATGCTATCATTCCCCTAATGAAAAAGTTTCTCCTCCCCGCCCTCTTCAGTCTTCTCCTCTCCGGTTGTACCCTTAACCAAGCCGCCCAGACAACTCCTCCCTCTACCACTCAACCCAACACCCAATCAGACCAATCAATGGCCAATAACATTACTGGTTCACTTGAAGATCTTATCAACCAATCTAAATCCCTCAAATGCACCTGGCAATACACTGATCCTCAAAACCAAAGCCAGGGACAGGGAGAAATCTTCGTCTCAGGCAAAAAATTTAGCGGCTCTACTACCATCCAAGTCCCCGGCCAAAACCCTATTACTTCCGAAATGATCAGCGACGGTCAATGGCTATACCAATGGGGCGGTCCTCTGGCTCAGGGAGTCAAAATGAACATCAGTGAACTTCAAGACATGGGTTCTGACCAAACCAACGATCAGGCCCAGTCCGCTTACAAAACTCTTAACCAGCAGTATCAATATCACTGCCAAGCCTGGACTCCCGACCAATCTAAATTCCAACTCCCCTCAGGGGTTAAGTTTACCGATTTGACTCAGCTAATGCAAAATGCTGTCGAAAATTCCCAAGATATGCAACAAAACGCCTGCGCCATGTGCGACCTCCTTCCTGCTGACGCCAAAACCGAGTGCCTCAAATCCTGCCAATAAACTCCTCTCTATCTTCTTCATTTGTCTTCTTTTCACAAAGGTGTTAGTCTGAAATTAAGAGCGATATTCGAGGATCTCTTATTATTAAAAATAATTAAGGTACTAGGAAAGGAGGTGAACACATGGCCAAAACCAAAACTCCCAACCACTTACACGTTTCCATCTTATTTCTGGCGGCAATCGCTTTAGTCGCCGTTATTTTTGCCTATTCGACCAGCATGTCCCTGGCTGGACCTCAATTCGGATGGTCTCAACAAGTAGGACCTAAAGAATGTGACCAGACAGGCGCCCCTGTCATCAACGTCACTCAAAAAATCGTCCACACCGTTGATTCCGGAGAAGCTGGCAATAACTGGGCTTATGATGATCTCAATCGCCAAATACAAGTCTGGCAACAATCGGACAACACCTACTGTGCTTTAATCGACAATCAAGGTAAATTCGATTCCCAACCAGGTCAAGCCAGCCCAGGCAACACGGGCACCTTAACCGGCAAAGAAGATGGTACGTTTAAGGGTGGATACCGAGCCGTAATCGTTGGCAGTCTCAAAGCTAGCCCAGCTTACAAAACTCACGGCTCCATCGGCACTTTTGATTTCCAGTGCGACCTTTCAGGTAACTGTCCGGGTTACGTCAACTGGGTTGATAGCTACTTCAGCCCAGGTTACCAATTCAGCTATCAGTGGTGGGGTTGGCAATACCAGTACAAAAACAAAGTCTGGACCAACTCTTCCGACGGCAACACTGGCGACATCCTCTAATCCTGAAACCTGACATTGTTATTTCGGAATTAAGAGTCTTAGCTGCATGAACCCCAATTTATTTCTTGGGAAGATGTAGCTATTCTTTGGCTTCCAACTTTCAACCGAACACCCCGCCGGAGCTTACCCATATTCTTTCCACCACTGACCGATTCCACCCAACAAATCCTTTCAATCTTCTTCTAACTCCATCCCTGAACCTGCCACTCTATGCGCTACCAACTTTACCCCTACTCCCACAGTCTTGAAATACGCATCCCGAACCGGAGGTAAAAACGTCAACCCAATCAACCTTCCTCCCTTTTCTGGCCTTAACAGTTCCATCGGGATCTCCAAATCTGCAATTCTTAAAAACGGCTCGGCAAAACCTTCGCAACTTATTCCCTCCTTTTGCCATTCATTAAGCGCGTCTGACATAATCCTTTCAATCTCCGGATAATGTCTTCTCGGATCAACCGCTTTTTTCTTCTCGCCTAAAACATGCAATAACTTCTTTACCCGCTCACCCATCTTCAACGGCCGATTCATCTCTCGCTTCATTTCATCAGATACTGCCTCCTCACTATACTTCCACTCTTCAAATACCAGTCTCCTGTCACCGGCTGACACAGAATTCACCGCCCGGTTCCAACCTTCGCGGAAAGCAGCTCTTACTTCATCACCCTCCGCTCCATAAAAGTCCCCTGCCTTCATCAGAGTTACCAATGTGGCCGCATCATAACCCAACGACCAAGCACCGAAGCCTTCCCTCGATTGCCAACCCAATAAAACATTCCCGGTTTCCTGGGCCAATTCTTTCAACAAAAACCCTTTCTTTTCCTCATCCCATCTCTCACCACCTATCCCCTCAACGGTTTCTAGAGGAACAATCTCCGTTTCTTCTGCCATTATCTCATTTTACCCCAACGCTACCGGATCCGTCATCATCTCTAATCCTCCACCTCTTCATCCTACCCCGCATCCCAATCCGGCCGAGTAATCGCCACATACTCCAAACCTTGGGTTTCAATATGATGCTTCACCTTCGGCTCCACAATCACCAAATCCTTCCCTTTAACCTTATATGCCTGATCACCTATACACAAAAGCGCATCACCTAAGTAACAATTTACAAGTACCCTATAATAATATATACTCATAATATGAGTGGATATATGGACTGGTATTTTGACGATCGTGAAACTAAAGTCTATACAGTACGAGAATACTGGCGATATCTGTGTCTTGCTAATTCAACAATCGACGCTTTAAAAGCTACCGGCAACCAATTATCCCCACGCGAGGAACTAGACATCAGATTCTACCGCGCTCAGCAACTCGAGGAAAAGGGCATCCAAAACTGGGATCATCATAACGACCACAGTTTTATCACCTCTGCGGTGTCTTCATATGGACTAAAAGTTGAAAGGCATACTGCCACAGATTATCAAGAATTAGTCCGCAACACTAATGCTGACCAAAGATTTATTCTCTATCTTACTCGAAGCGTTCGTCCCAAAAACTTCAGACACCCGCACACTATACATTTGGCTCGAGAAGTTACTTCTTCTTTCCGCAGCGGAGTCTTAGGGAATGATGGTAGAATATACTCAGAACCCAGAATCAACTTGGCATTAGAAACAAACCTAGACCACTTTAGGCAGTTTGGCATGGACTTCAATATCTGGCGCATCTTTCGGCCAGGTTCCTCCCCTACCTAGCAATTAGTCCACCTCTTCATACTGCTCCGCGTACCAATCCGGACGAGTAACCGCCACATACTCCAAACCTCTAGTCTCAATATGGTGTTTTACCTTCGGCTCCACGATTACCAAATCCTTTGCTTTTACTTCATAAACTTCGTCCCCCACATAAAAAGTCCCCGAACCTTTGACAATAAAGAACATCTCATGGCAAACCCGATTCAAACACCGCCCCTTCTCCGGCACCCTAGACTTCACCCGCTGATAAGAAATCCCCACTTTATCATCCGGCATCGGATAATCCCACACCACCCAATCCTTTACAGGAAACTTTGTCGTGTCTGAAAATTTAATAAGCATAATCTAAGCAAAAAATTTCAATCACTTTAAATTTTTTTTAAATCAAACCCGCTAATCAGAATTTCTTAAATCGCTTTTAACATGGTCAGGTAAATTATCAAATGAAAACATCCCTTGTTCACAATATCTCTTAAGTCTTTCATTCAACTCTAATTTATCAAACATTTGGTTTGTAACAGGCAGAATCGAAGCCTCACAAATTTTAGGACACACGATTCTAACAAACTTTAACAACTTATTAAGCTTTATATCTACAATACTCCAATGAAGATGTTTATGAGAAAAACCCACTAAGTCATCATCAATTTGTTTCAATTTGAAGTTTTTTCCCAACTCTTGGGGTTCCAACAGCACATACCCTTTGGATTTTATCCCATCTTTAGTTATTGCCATTCTGGTAACAACCAGATCAATTTGACTTTCATTTGTTACTCTCCATAGAGATAATTCACCATTCACGACCTTAAAATCTTTAAATTCTTCATCATCAAGCACGTCCCCGGGCAAATTATCAGGCTTGTATGTTCTGATCTTCCCAATATTAACTTTCTCTGGAATCTTTCCCCACTTTTTTGGATTAAACGTCCTCAAATACCATACCATGCTTGTTAAACTTAAGTTTCTGCCCTACTTAATCGAGTTAATAGTTTGTGAATCATTCCTTTTAGCAATGGGTTACTCTCTTCTCCTTCTCTCTCCCTTAACTCGTCAATCAAAGCTTGTGCATCCATTTTTGAAATGTACATCACGACACCATACCTCAAATCATAGAAACTACTTCTCAACACTCTTTTAAGTAAGGATCTTCTTTCCAGATCATCGGTATATTTGGTTAACTTAGCAATTATGGAAATTAATTCGCCTAAAAACTCTTGCCTACTTTCATCTTCCACGTCCACCTTAGCTATTTCGCTCTCAATATAATTTAGTATTTCTCCCGAATTCAATCTAACTAAATCGTACAATTTATCGTATGTTTTGCTAACAAATGCTTCATTCTGGCCTGCATTAGAAGAAACCAAAAACTCCTTATAAACCTCTTCTAGCTTTTCTGGCATTGTTTCCTCATACAGAGGTTGATATTCATCAGAGGTACTTGAATTTTCTACAACAACAGCGACACCAGGCCTTCCTATTTGTGTCGTTGTGCCCATTAATCTATTTATCTCAAACAACTGATTAAGGTCATATTTTGGTTTATCAAAGGGATCTGTCCGGCTAGTTCGTGTTAAGTTATTATCAGGCATATTTTTATATTCCTTTCTTGCTTATGCTTTGTCCAATAGAAACCAACTCTCTAAATAGGTCCGTTAAAGAGACCTTAGTTAACTCACTGCTTGATTCCGGTTTGGTATTTATATCCAGTTCTAAATTACTTAAAAAAATGTCCTTTGTAGCAGATTTTGTAACATTATCCGACGTTTGAGGGCTTACTCTAAGAACAGCCCATTTTGTTAATCTATTTATTTTTATCCCCTGATTAGTCTTTGCTTCAATAGGTTTATTGATCTGAAACATAAAATTCTCTGTTTCTCCTGGTTCAATATCAAGTTTTAAATAAGAATTAATATCTTTGTAACCAACTTCCCTATTTGGAACCTGATTTACCAAAATCGCACCAAAGGCGAGTCTAGATGCCTTTATGTCTGAACACTTTTCAATAAATTTTTGCGTAACATTCAACCACCCTTCTTTGAGATTCTCAAGACTACCTAAATTAGTAAATTCCAAAGAGCCGTCTTCTTCAAAAAGGATATCTTGTTTTGTACGATATACGAAATCAATACGCACAGGAGTTTTGATTAACTCCAAAATACCTTTCTCATAATCACCCACTAATCTAAATTCTCCACTATTTGGAGAGAAGTTTCTTGAATCTGGCTTCGAGTCCAATAATTTTTCCCATATTTCATCTACTTTCAGATCAAAGTTTAGTTTGGGAAATAAAGTTAGACGAAACAACTTAACACCCCAATTAACATTTTTTTCGTACTTTCTTTTCTTTACCATATATCTATCAAGAATTATACCTCAAATTAAAATATCCTCCAATTCGCATTTATATTTCCTCCTCACTAAGCTTCTGGAGTAATTCACCTCTTATATTTAACCAACCAACCCTCCGTATTCCTCAGACTGCAGAACCTACTTCGACCCCCTTAAACAAACACCCCAGGCAGGACCCGAGGCAGACGAGTTAAATTATCTATTCGCAGTCTAACAGTTAAAGCGCTAATTATCAACTCCAACCCACCTCTCACACCCACTCAAAATCACCCCACGGTCTGCTCTCCCAGCATCCCCTTTGGTCTGGGTCGTCTCACCGGACCCGACCTCCGGATATCAGTCCCCACACACCATGTAAACTTAGTACCTTCAGGGAAGCGCTTTCTTTTATGAACTAAATCCCGTTCCAGCCTTTCACTCATCTTCCACACCGTTTCCACCTCAGCATCAGCTGGCAACTTCATCTTCCTCCTTAACCAAGCCTGATATGCTCTATTCGCATCCCCGGACGGCTGTCCAAAACTCACATAACCAGTGGTCGCAACTCTTTTAGGCGTCCTCTTCACATGAGGTCTTACCGCATGAGTCGGCGGGCCCATTGGCTCTGCAGGGTTCTTCTCCTGTTGCACTCCAATATTATCCGCATTACAACACGATTCCCGAATCAAAGGGTTCACCACCGCATATTCCATCCACCATTTGATATTATGAGGCAAAGGAGGATCAAAATCCTCAAATTTAGGGCCAAAGTCCCCGTAACCTACATGACAAACCAGATCCCGATTAGTTTCAAAATAAGGTTTTTGTGGCTTTAACCTAATAATCACATCCCAACCACCTTGTTCATCATTTTCTTTAATTTCTACATTCCTGATTAACTTTGACAACCCGTGACCCTTAAAATCATACCTATCCCATTGGGTATCTTGATAAAAATCCCGCATTTTTTGCTGTTGTTCCAAACTTCTTTGCAACGCTAAAATTGAATTTCTTTTCACATCTTCAGGCAACCATCTCTCCAATGCTAATGCCACCTCGTTAGTCGGCACCACATTTTCGACTAAACAATATATCGAGTCCTCCTTCGGTAAATTTCTCGCCGTTGCAAAACCAGACTTATAAATTTGACTCTCGGTTAATTCACTCATGACCTCAATTAATTCCTCCCTATCTCGATTCAATCTTTCTTGAAGTAACTCATTGATTCTTACATAATCCCACCTTCCTTCGGCTTCAAACATTGCGTAACCAGACGCCCCTTCAATTACAAACCAGGTACCAACGACCTCCTTACCTTCTCCTTTGTAACTCGCACCAAACCTATTCTTCACATCTTCTATCACCGCTAACACCAAGTCCGCACCCACCTCTTCATAAGTTCTGGATCTCATCGGCAACCCCCTATACAGAATATTCTGCGGATAAGGCAACTGACTAACATCCAGCCCAAAGTCAACTGGCTGATCAAGATATAGATTGTATAAATCACGACTATCACCCATCAGCCTCTCGTCATACTCTAATAATTGCCTCACCCTCTCCGAATTTCTTATATCCGACCGAGCCGCTTCCATCAACTGCGCTGAAACCGGATAATTGGCTATCGCCCACCATTGATCATCACGCAACTCAGTTCCCATTGCCTGCCCAATCAAAACTCTTTCTTGCTCAGGAATCCCTTTCAACAATTCAAACAATAAGTGCGGATATGATCTTTGACTACGCAAATACTCAGCCGCTGCTTCTATCCTCGCTGCTACCAACAACTGGGATCCCTCTTGCGCTTCAAACTTGGGCTCCCATCCAATTCTCTGATTTAGCAAATGCGAACTCTGTAAAATGTCCTCTGACTTCGTGTGCATATCATCCCATTCCGGATCCATCATCGAATTTGTCACCTGAATCGCTTCCCAGGCGGGAGATCCGCTTGAATCACCCAACGACGGTAGTCGCAAAATTTTAGGAAATCCGCCCCCTACTAACCTATCAAATGTGTGGGCTGACACCAAAAAGTCACTTCCCGTAGGCTCCCTTGAAGCCATTCCTAATGCATGTAGCGTATTCACCACTCCCCTAGTATTAAAACCGGTTCCGGTATATTGATCTTCGATCACCCCGGTCAATACCCTTTCGGTTAACCTTCGTTCAAAAAATAACCTGTCACTCACTCCTTCCACTTCCTCTCTACTTAACACCATCGTACTTGCATCCCATAATCGGACTGCCTTTCTCTCATCTAGCCGTACCTCTGCATCCTGCCAATAAACAAAATCTCCAAAGATATTAACCATCCGACCCAAGGTTGCATCCAAATTCGCTATTCCCTGTCTTGAATTTCTTCCCAATAAACCCAAATCGTCTCTTCTCAAAGAAGCTAACATCAGAAACTCACCCAATCTCCATGGTTCATGTTTTAATACAGCAGCATTATGTTGTCCGAAATGGCCACTATCTGTATCCTGTACTCTTTGAGGTAAATAAAACTCACCCTGTTCAATCGAGACTCTCTTTGACATACCTTTAAATGCAACTTCACAAACCAAATATTTGATATATTATACTATGAGACAAAACAACTATCAATAAACCGACTGAATCAAACCGTCCCTATCCTCGACTGATAAAACCAGACTTTCATATCCACTCAAAATCCGGACGCACTCCAAAAGGCTCTTCCAGCCCCACAACCAACCCAACTCACCTCAAAATTTCCTCCGTCGCCACGAATTAGCTATAATATAGCCAATTCATAGCACCCTCTTTCATGACAGAACTCGATCCGGCCACTCGAAAGGCTGCCCTCCGACTCTTGGAATCAGACTCCCGAACCAAAGGTCCCGATTACTGGAATAGTCGCACAAAATGGCTGATGGATAAATATCTTAGCGCCTCATTAACCATTCCCGCCCTCGGCATTTGCTTCGCCACCGGGTTACAGATCTTTTCTCTGGATAGACACTTTCCTTTTGTCAGTCTACCCAGATATCACCCACTTTACGGCACCCTTTACCAATGGAAACTCAGAACCATGCCCCCCGGAACAGACAAACAACCTCAGCCCAACTGCGCTGCAGAATTCCGACACCTTAAAATGTCCGGTGACCCTCGGGTTATTCCCCAAGCCATGATTTGGCGCAGAACCAGTTTCGACGAAATGCCTCAGATTTTTAATGTCATCATCAATGACGATCTCCGTCTGGTTGGTCCCCGGCCTTTATCACAACCTGAATGGATTAACGATATCGAGCCTCGTTCCCACCTAGAACCTTATCAAACATTTGTCCACAACCTAAATGCAGGCTTGGGATATGGGACCACTTGTCTTGCCAGTATCTTAGGCAGACATCAACTTCAATTCGAACAAAGATTACAACTAGACAATCTCTACGCCTCACACGCCTCTGCCGCAGCAGACTGGCGCATCTTTCTTCATACATTACTAGTCCCCCTTAAGCTCACCGGCGCTTGAACCAACCCACTCTCCAACTATCCAATCCGTCCTGTACCCCATTCTCTCGGGCCCATGTCAAACCATCTTCCTATCTCTCGCCACCCTTTCGCCACTTCGTAATCTTGCTCGCTCGGCTGATCTCCAATTCCCTTAGGTGCCATCGCCATCCCCACCATCCGATCACACAATTCCCTAGTAATCTTTACTCCCTCAAGTAACGGCCGCACAAAAGCCCCTACCACCTGCCCGCCTTCCCGCATCAAAATTCCGCACCGCACCGCCACAGGAGAAGCTTTAATATGCGCCCATTCATGCGCAATCACTCTTTCTGCATATTGAGGAATCTTCTCCCATAGAACTTGGCCCATCCGAACAGGTGAGCCCTGCTCAACTGCTCTTAATTTCATTAAGTATATTATACCTTATTAGAGAGCCTCCCTATCAAATCTTTCCACGACTCATTGCTTTACTGTTCAATATAATCCCTTAAAGTTCTGGCCTTTTGGGGAAGTCTTAATTTTCGTAATGCTTTAGCCTCAATCTGTCTGATCCGCTCCCTGGTCACCCCAAATTCCTGACCCACCTCCTCCAAAGTCCGCGATTGGCCATCAACTAAACCAAATCTCATCTCCAAAACTTTTCTTTCTCTATCAGATAATTCGTCTAATAAATCTCCAATTTTTTCTTTTAATAACGCCTCCACGGCTGCATCTTCTGGTCGAATCGTTCTTTCATCTTCAATAAAATCTCCTAACGTGCTGTCTTCCCCTTCCCCCACCGCCTCTTGTAGAGAATCTGGTTGCTGAGTCAATCGGCGAATTCCCTTTATTTTTCTCACCGCCTTATCCCACTTCTTTCTAACCGTCGCATCAAGTTTGGGTGTTTCTCCCTCCATCCATTCCCTGATTGCTCTTATATCCTCCTCACCCAAAAGTCCTATTTCCAATTCCAATGCTAATTCTTCTTCAGTTGGCTCTCGCCCCTTTTCCCCGAGCAACCTTCTTTGCCCGCGATTCAGACGACTAGCAGTCTCAAGCATGTGCACCGGCAGTCTGATTGTTCTTCCTTTATCGGCCAGCGCCCGTGTTATAGCCTGACGGATCCACCAACTAGCGTACGTAGAAAACTTATATCCTCTCCGATAGTCAAATTTTTCCACCGCCCTTATTAGCCCCCACATTACCCTCCTGAATTAAATCTAGGAAATGTAAACCACGACCCTGATATTTTTTGGCCACACTGACTACTAACCGTAAATTAGCCTCAATCAAATGCTCTCTGGCTCGCTCGCCTTCCTCTACTTTTCTTTCCAATTTTTTTCTTTTCCCTTCATCTAATTCACTCGCTTCTAATTTCTTCGCTGCTTTCCGGCCCCGTTCAATTTTTTTAGCCAGACTCACCTCTTCTTCTTGAGTTAACAAGGGTCTTCTAGCAGCTTCCCTCAGATAAAAACCCACTGGATTATCCCTCGGATTTAATCCCCCATCGTCTCCCTCATCTTCAATGGTTAGCAATTCTTGTTCACGTTCAATTTGCACCTCTAAATCCTTTAATTGCTCCTCTGTAGGCTCCTTATCGCTACTCTCATCCCTTCCCACATCTCTAGCCAGACCCCCTCCTCCTCTTCTCTCATCAGCTGTCTTCCGCGCATAAAATTCCCTTCCTGAAAACAAACCTGGTCTACCTCCCTCATCCGCCCGAATCCCCTCCGGCAATATCTCGGGACTAAAGGCAAATTCAGGACTCAACACCATCTTGCCCCTATTTTATATCTTACTTCCCCCACCCTCAACCTCATCACCACCATACGAATCTGCTGGTCGCCAACAGCTAATAAATCCAGTATTATAACCAAAAGTCACCATGGATTTCCCTCTACTTCTCACTGAATTAAAGGATCTTAACCTCCCTCCTGAAGAATTCGTAATCATCAACTCAGGGTCTTTGGCCGTTCGTGGCATCCGGGAAGCTCAGGACCTCGACATCGTCCCCAGCCATCAACTCTGGGAGAGACTAGCCAAGAAATATCCCATTAGCAACACCCCTTATCGCCAGATGATCACCCCTTCTCCCCACATTGAAATCCTCGGTCCCAGTCATCAACCCGATTTTGATCTTTTTTCCAACGAACAACTCATCGCGCAGGCCGATATCATTGATGGCATCAGATACGCTAATCTGGAAACCATTAAAACCATGAAGCGCAAAATGAACCGCCCCAAAGATATCAAAGACCTCCAACTCATTGACCGCTACCTGTTCAAACAAAACCAATAATCACCTGACATTCCTCTTCACTTTCGCCCCCTCTTCCGTATCCTCCACCGTATACCCCAGATCCTCAATCTGCTTCCTCAATTCATCCGCTTCCTCCCACTTCTTCTCCCTTCGTAAAGTCTCTCTCTTATCAACCAAATCTAATACCTCTTTCGATACTTGATACTTAATACTTGATACCTGATACAAATTTAGTCCCAGCACCTGGTCCCAATCCAGCAGCAAATCCACCTTGTCATAACCAGGAATATTATCTTTCAGCATCTCCCACACAATGGCCAAAGCCCCTGGCATATCCAAATCATCTTCAATCCGTTCTCTAAACCTCGCCTGCCACATCTGCACCTTCTGCAACTTCTCTTCCGACAACTTAGTTCGTGACTCTTCCTTTCCTTCAACCCTAGATCTCATCTCCGCCAACCGATCTCTTAACTTATTCAAAGCAATTTGCGCCCCCTTCAGCGCCTCCCATGTAAAATTCAATTCCGTACTATGATGGGCTGTTAAAAACAAATATCTCAAGGCTATCACATCGAATCCCTTCTCTTCCACATCTTCGACTTTGACCAAGTTTCCTAAACTCTTACTCATCTTCTGTCCTTCGACCTTTAAAAAATTATGGTGTATCCAGTACTTTACCCAGGGAGACTTTCCGGTAGCTGCTTCCGACTGGGCAATCTCATTGGGATGGTGCACAGAGAGATGGTCTTTTCCGCCGGTATGAATATCAAACTGCTCTCCCAAATATTTCATACTCATCGCCGAACACTCTACATGCCACCCTGGGAATCCCTCTCCCCAAGGGCTGTCCCAATGCATCACATGGTCGGCAAACCGGCCAACCCGCTTAAACCACAAAGAAAAATCGGCCGGGTGTTTTTTATGTTCACCAGTCTTAACTTCTTCGCGAACAGCAACCTTTTTATCTTCGAGCTTTTGTCCAAACATCTTCCCATAATCTTTAAATTTAGTTACATCAAAATACACCGCTTCTTCAGTCTCATACCCATATCCTTTCTCAACTAATTTCCTTACCAATTCGATCTGCTCCGGAATATGTTCAGTAGCTTTGCATATGACATTAGGTCTCAATATATTTAATTTATCCATCGTCTGATAAAAATAATCCGTAAAATACTCTGCCACCTCCCACACAGTCTTCCCGAACTTCTTCGCACCTTTTTCCAGCTTGTCTTCACCTTCGTCAGCATCTGAAACCAAGTGACCTACGTCAGTCACATTTTGTACATGTTTTACCTCATATCCCAAATATTCCAAAGTTCTCCGCAGCACATCATCATGAACATATTTAAATCCGTGCCCGATATGCGCATAGTCATATACTGTCATTCCACACGTATACATTCCCACTTTTTTCCCTGCAGGATCAATTGGTACAAACTCCTCTTTCTGGCGAGATAAAGAATTATACAATCTCATTTACCTTTATTTTAAACTTTAATTTAGTTTCTAGCCATTCTATCTAACCTTACAGCAGCTAGCATTAATTACTCAACTGAAACTTTTAACTATCCTTATCCCATTCTCCGTCATACTCTAAAATTCTAAATCCTTCCGCATACTTCAAACCAACCATTTCTCCTACTCTTTCTGCGGTTCTGGTTAGCATCCTTTCCACCTTTTTCCATTGTACTTCCCGATCAAACTGAGACACAAACCCCTCCACCGTTTGCAATCTCTCCTGCCATACAGATTCCACATCCACCACCACATTGGCTTCCGCCGGAGCAAACAACCACACCTGTGACTTGGGAGACAAAAACCGATCACCCAAACCGTTTTTTTTCACCCACTTCGGCAGAGTAGCCATCATCACTCCCACATTCACCGCCCATGCCAAAGCCCGATGGTCCGGATGCACATACGCATCATACCTACCCCACGGATCAAATGAAAACACCAAGTCGGGTTGCTCATTAAAAAGAACCTTAACTACTCTTTTGAGTAACTGTTTTTTCCTATTCTGCAAATCCAGGTCAGCATAACCCCAAAACTTAATCTCTTTAGCCTCAAACTTCTTAGCGGCTATCTTCGCCTCTGTCATCCGCATACTCACTAACTCTGACCTGTCCTGATCATGATCATGAGTGCCCATGTTTCCGTCAGTGGCTACCACCACCTTCAAACTATTATTCTGCTTTGCAGAACCTAACTGTATCAGAGTCCCCGCCGCCAAAAACTCCGCGTCATCACTGTGCGCCCCAAACACCAAAATGCGCTTTTTCTTAATCTTGCTAATATCTATTAAATCTGGTTTCAAAATCTTATAACCACCCATAATAAAAGTGTTTAGTATTTGGTATTTTGTATAACGTATTAAGCATTGTGGTACAAAAATCACCACTGCTAAAATCCGACCTTTGCTATACCTAATACCTGATACCTCATACCAAATACCAATAAAAAACCTCCCTGGTCAGGAGGCTAACATAAATCTTAAAAACTGTTTGTGATCTAAACCACAAAACCGCCTCCCAACCTAAGAGGAGGCGCAACAACAAGCTAAATTTTTACCTACAATTCGCATAAAATACCTATTAAAATTCTTAACTTACCCGAATCTTATTCTACACTATCCTAAATGTCAACCACCCTTTTACTCCTCCAAACCCAAATCCTCCTTTTTCGGCAATTCTTTACCCAATAAACCTCTGGCGAAAAAATGATCTAAATCCTCCACATAATCCTTCAAGGCTGGACACAAAACAATCCCCTTCAACTCAACCGGAGAAAACCACTCCATCCTTTGACCCTCATCTCCCAGTTTAAACTTCTCTACCTCATGATCTTCAGCTTCGCACCAATACAAGCAATCTTTCAAGTCTTCCTCTGGCCACTCTCTTGTCCCCAGGTAAACCAATCGTTTGGGCACATAACTTATCTCTTCTTGCAACTCCCGTTTAATCGTCTCTTGATGGGTTTCACCTTTTTCAATTACCCCGCCGGGCAAATCCCAAGTACTGGGATAAGGAATATCATCGAAATCATCTCTGAGAATTAATAAAATTTTCCCTTGATGTACTATGAACACCGCACTAGCCATGCCGCCATTATACACCCAACATCTACTACGCGGGCTCCGATATCCCTCGGGACCCGCCCACTATTCGCTCCAAATTCTGAGTGAATCCAAAGTCGAATCAACAATCTTCTATTTATCAGTAAATGATCTTTACTGTTTACTGATTACTGATAACCGATTACCGACGGCCTATTTTTTCTTTGCTTTGACAGCAATCTTTTTCGGCTTCACCTCTTCCGCCTTAGGCAACACCAACTTTAACACTCCGTTTTCCACTGTAGCGTCTGCTTTATCAGCCTTTACCGGACAAGGCAGTGATGTCGTATACAAATACTTGGCTTGCCGGGCTTGGCGGTAAACCACTTTGCGCTTCTTCTTTTCCTCTTCATTAGTTTCATATTCCGCCTTAACCGTCACTGTACCCCCTTCCACCGACACCTCAACCTTATCTTCCGGCACTCCAGCCACATTGGCTTCTACCACCACATCATTGTCGGTTTCATACACAGTCAATCCTTGTTCAACATCACTCCACCAGTCTTCGTCAAACATGCTCGGCATGCGCCAAAAGTCTCTTGACAAAGCCATCGGATCCCATCTGACAATCGCCATAATTATCTCACCTCCTTTCGCATACCGCTTAAAATACAATAATATGCGATCCTCCAAAGTCGCTCTTCGAGCCGCCCTTACTAATGAAGAAAGGCTCGAAGGAAGACTCGGAGGATACGTTCATTTTCAATGATAGCACGCAGTCCACCGATTTCGCTCTTGAATCCGCCCCTACTAATGAGGAAAGGATTCAAGGAAGATAAGGTGGACAAACTGCCTTTATTAAACTTCAAAACATTTAGAATTCTCCGAATTCTAACTAACTTCCAATTTTCAATCTCTTCAATCTCTAATTTTAGACGCCCTTAGCACTCTTGTATCATAAGTGCTAACTACTTGTCAAGACCTTTTCCTTAATTTTTGAACTTACATTAACAGCCTATAGAAGAAAAATGATAACTCCATGAGAAAAATCTCGTTTATATCAACCTCTCTAAATCCACTCAACCCATTCCTTACTCTCACTAAAACCTCTGTCACAAATCAATCAAATCAATTCTCTCCACCTCTCCTCCATTCGTAAAACCATCTCCAGACCTTCTCCCACCAACTATAACTCTCCTTTAATAACTTCACTTCATACTCATCCTTAAACGCGTCAAGCTGCACCGTCTGACTTAAATACCCGTCTGCCGTCACCCCAAACTCCTGCTCACTGCTCAGCACCGCCAACTTAAACTCCCCGTTACCATCTGTCGTCCCTTGCTTTAACTCCGTAACCACCTGCGCCCCCCCGACCCCCTGCCCCCACTCATTCACCACCCTGCCACTAATCACCCGCGGCTCATAAAACGACTTCAATACCTGCACTGCCAACTTCGCCTGCCCGTCATCTCTCCACAAAGCCGTGGATCCGCCCCTGTTCACCCAATAATTCATGCCCATGAATCCGTCTACTCCTGACAAACCCCTCAACGCTTCATTTAACCACCGCCCTTGACTCTCTTCACTCAAGTCCCCATGAATATCCTTCACCGGCACCCCGGTTTCCCCTAACAACACCTGGCCCTGGCTGTTCCCGATCAAATCTTCCACATCACTTACCAACTTCTCCGGCGTGGCCACATAATGGTCCACCGTCACTACTCCCCCCAACTTTTTCGTCGTTTCTGCGTTCATTATTAACCTGGCCACGTCCCCGTTCATCGAATACACACTTCTCACCTGCTTGCCTATCTGCTTAAAAGCCAACTGCTCCAGACCATACTCCTCAATCAAAAACGCTCGATGTTCTTTCACGTCTCCGTTCCACCTGGGGTCACCCGGACCTCCGTTCTCGCATTCCGGACAGCCGTCAAAAATATCCCCGTCCGCAAACAACTCCCCATGCTGCAAAATAAAATCTTTTGTCTTGCTCAAATGCTCATCCCTATTAATCTTGTCATACCCAAACCAACCCTCCCAGCCTGACCAATTACCCCTAAACCAAACGTTCAGTCCGTAACCTCGTGCCGTTTGTACCCACAACCGCAAAAACGGCAAAAACTCCTCATCATAAGGCGTGCCAATCGCCACATGAGTGGCTCCCAAATCCGCAATCTCCTTCACCTGATCATCAATCACCTGCGCAAATTCTTCGTCATTCAGCTTCTCCCGCGCCACATCCCGCGAATACTTCATCGTGTCCACCGCCTGCACTGGCCACCACTGAACCCTCTTCTCTTCCGCCCGCACCTTCATACCACTACCCCACTCCCATCCCATCAAAGCCAAAAACACCGCCGAAATAACCAATATATTCACTTTCATAAATCGTTTGAACTTTAATTACCGTCATATTTTACTATACTTTAGGCAAAATTGCCCCAAAACAATACTTTTCGCTTCCCAAATTTTAATTAGCACCCCCAAGAGATAACACAAATAAAATTTAGTTACGTCTCCGTCCTCCTGAAAATCAAAATCTCCTTCGAGGTGTAGACCTTCTCAAAATGAGCATATAACCGCCCCCGCTTATCCTCAGGCGCATACAACTGATCCCACACCTCATCATCCTTCTGAATAATAATCCACCGTGCATACTTTTCCGGCTCTTCCAAAGATTCCTCCCAATAAGGCCTAGTACCAACGTAAATCACATTTTGCATCGGAATTCCGCTTCTTATAATACTTAACAATCTTGAATAATCGTCAATCAACACCAGCCCGTTATCATAATGCTGCGCCAGCCAAACTTCGGCATCCAATCGGTACGCAGTTGATAAGCCTCTTACCCCGTCTTCCATTGCCAAATTTCTGCTATACCCGATTAAAAACAAACCGGATTGTAACACCAGGCTCGCAATTATTACCAGTTTGCCTACTGATTTACTTTTGGCAAACAGCATCCCCACGAATACCGCTACCGTCGGCACCATCATCAATCCGTATCTCACGTTAAACAAAGTCCACTCAAAACTCGTCGGCGTCAAATGAGGAATAAAAATAATCGATTGGCCCATATACAAAGTCACCACATAAAACACAAACGGCACCATCAACAACCCCACAATCAACCCTCTCCTGTATAAACCACTACTGATTAATTGGCGGACATTAGCCTTCACTTCAGACCACCATCTTCCCATCTTCAGCACTGGCTTTAAATATCCCGTCAGACCAATCACGAACATCACCAGAGTTACCGGCCCCACAGCATTCATGGTAGTCACCAGATAATAAAGAAACGATAACCCCATATTTTGATAAGCCGGCAGTTGTCCTTTAGCCAACCACCCCTGTTGCTGCGACTTGGCTGAAAATTGACTGTTAGTAAAATACAGCGGATCACCCAATATCAGCCACGCCCATAACAGCCACAACCCTATTCCTAAAAAGGCCATCGTGGAATATAAAATCACCTTACCTTCCATTTCTCGCCAGTATTTCCTTCCCCTCACTAAATAAAAAACAGTTAATATCGCTGCTTCCGCCAACACCAACAGCCAACCATCATACCTGGATAACGTGGCACAAAATCCGAAAAAAGCCGCAAACAGCAAATTCATCAACCGTGAGTACTCTCCATCCGATTTAGCCCCACTGCCAAAATCGCCTCTTTGACCGTCCGTCAATAAATACTTAATGAAAAAATAACTAGAAAGCGTAAAAAATCCAATCAATGGCAACTCAGTCATCGGCGTGCTTTGCATGTACAAGATCCCTGGATTCAAACTAAAAACCAGCCAAGCCAACACCCCTGCCCATCTCTGCTGAGTTAACAACTTGGTCAGCTTATAAATAAACACAGAGCTAATCACATAAAAAGCTCCTGAAATAATTGCCCCTGCCAAACCAGTCCGCCACATCCAGTCACTCCATATCAACGGCAACATCAATACATGAGGCAGTGGTAACCAAATACCACCCAATTGCGCCATCCCGGGCGTTAAACTATCCACTACCCGCTTACTAATATTCAAATGACTCTCTGCATCACCGTACACCACAATCACGTCATTGTGTAACGCCAGCCCGATTCTCATCATGCTTAACACCGTAGACACCAGTAACACGATTTTCTCCCACGACCATCCCGCGGCCTTTTGTCGGATTTGATCTATCTGGTGTCTATCAAAAGCAATTGTCATAATCTTTCTTTAAGCTCACTTTCCCCTATTCTTGAGCGTCTTTGGCCGTTGCTCAAACATCGGCCCTATAAATAAAACCACTCCCATCACTAACAAAACCAAGCTTAAAATTACCGCATAATATTCGCCCAAAGAATATCTGCCCCTTAACCATTGGTTAAACACGAAATTTCCGGTTATCGACTGACTAAAAAATACCCGACTGGCTTCCAATCCGTATTTCACTTTCCAATAATCTGCTTCTACCTTGGGAGGCACTGCATTAGTGGTCAACACCCCCAATAAAGCCACCACACAAGAGTAAAATAACAGCAAAAAGGCTGCCAGCAAATAATAAATTTTTCTCCTGTATTCTGCTATCCATTTGGCTGAAAATAATGCCAAAATCGCCATTGAAGGAATCAAATACCTTGGTCCGAATGCCCATCCTCCCCAGGGATCGCCAAAACTCGCGTACACAAATAAGTTAATTCCTGCCAGACCCATTAAAGTTCCGGCCGCTAAACCCATCCCTCCATTAATCACCAACCACATTCCCCAAATGGCCAAAATAAATATCGGGGCATAAACAAACAGGCCCTTGTCAGGCGCAAACAATAATACATATAAACCGTGTGGCAACCTTTCTTCCTTAAATAGACTGCTCACCCCTTCTTTATGAGCCATAATCTCCGATTGCTCTTCCTTGGTGGTTTCCAACACCGCTGCTGACTTTGCCGCCCCCTCATACCTCACTAACGTATTACTCAACGTTCTCCAGCTACCATAATTCACATAATTATAATAAGCATGCACTCCGGAAAGCACCATAAACACCAAGGCTGTCACCACCACGCTGGCCCGGAAATTTAGTTTAATTTTTTCCTTCGTAGCATGAACATTTCCTGCCACTAACATTAAATAAACTATATTAGGGACCAATAAAATCACATTTGGATAATCAACAAAGATCGCCAAGGCATAACCTAACCATACCGATGCCGCCCACATCCAACTGAACCTTCCCTGCTGGCTGTACTTATACACCGACCAAAACCCCGCCAACATCAAAAACACCGAGATCGCGTGCTGGTAAATGGTTACCGAGTAACTCCAAGCTGGACTCGCAAAAGCATAAATCAATGCTGCCAATAGAGCTGCCCAATTCGGCAACTTTAATATCTGTCTCGCGATTAAAAACAACAACACCATACCTCCAATATTAAATATCGGAATCGTGGCATAAGCAGCCAACTGGCCCCAGCCATATTTACTCCCCAACAAATACAACGGCTCAATCAACAGCGGTACCCCAGGTGGAAAAAAACTATAAAACTTGCCGTCCAAATACCCCACATCTGGCGCTGCCACCTCCGCCCAACCGGGAGACAAAGCAAACGAATGATCATCCACCAACGACATCAACAGCGCATATGGAGATCGCTCATGAGAAGATTCAAAGGGCGAACCTGTCCTGGTCAACTTCTGCACGGCTCTCATATCAGGATTGCCAGGCACTCCCCGCAAAGTCAACGCATGGAAGAATATCCCGACTACGACGATAATTAAAATGTATAAAAGATTCTTCATATCTTTCTGCTTACCCTCTAAGAGCTTTGAGTTAACATCTCTGGACCTTCCACCGTCATTGGTGTCCAGTCGCCTACTATTAACTTTTGATGTTTGATCTTAGATATTAGATCTCTGTACCACTCATCCATCCTTCCCGCCACTTCCCTCCAGGAATTCTGTAGCCCTTCCTCCCGATTCCTCTCTTCGATTTGCTTTACCTTCCTGCTCTGCTTATTTGCCAACACATAATTGATCTTCTCGGCCAAGGTTTTATCATCTCGGGTTTGAACACAAAACCCATTTACTTCGTGTTTGATTAACAACGGCAGGGCCGTATTATTGGCTACAATGCACACCAGCCCCTGACTCATCCCCTCATGCACCACATTACAAAAACTCTCCCACAACGCCATATGCACCATCATCTGACTGTGTTTAAGAGCGTAATATTTATCAATCCCTCGGATCACTCCCGGAAATACCACCCGATTTTCTACCCCCAATTCCTTAGCCAGTTTCTTTAAATAATCAAAGTATCCGGCGTGCTGGTTCTTTTCCACCGGACCGATCGCCACATACTTAACCTCTTTTGGCACATCAACTAAGGCCTTAATCACCGTCTCCAAGTTCTTAATCGGATAAATCCTTCCTATCTGAATCAGATACTTTCCCCAATCTTTAACCTGACTTTTAATCTCCTTGCTGGCCAGTTTATCAGCCTCCATGTAAGCTTCGTCATCCAAACCATTGGCAATCACCTCAATCAAATCCTCTCTGACCCCGTGCTTCAACATCTCCTGCTTTTCCCATTCCGATACTGCTCGTACTCCGTCAACTACTGCATTTATCATCCAGGTGCCCAAGGAATAATGATAAACCTGTTTTCCCCATCTCTGCCACCAGGGAAATACCGCCCATTCAGGATTAAATCCTCCATGCGGAGTCAATATTACCGCATACCCCTTCCTTCCTAATAACTTATCCACCCCTGCCTTTAACAAGATATGCAAATGTGGGAATACATTAAAATTATGCAACGCCACCACCGCAGTCCTCTGCCAATCAATTTGAGGGAAAAACCCATATCCGGGATGATATCCGTACCGTTTTACATTCATCCCCGAAATCGTCTCCTCATCCCCTAACGCCTGCTTTTCAGTCAACGTATCTTTTGATGTATGTATCTGAACATCCCACCCCTTCTCAGCCTGCCTCGCCTGACGGCTGTCAAAGCGGGCTAACACTTTATAAGTCTGCAAAATGTTTACCTCAATCCCAGCCGTCACCGGATAAAAGTACTTGGTGACGAGGTCGACGCGCATACCAGAATGTTCATCGCTCACATCTTTCACAGGTTTTCGCAAACTAGACCAAACAGGCAGAACTAACAAAGAGATGCGTTTCCAAATCTTCTTAAATGACCTTAATAACTTCTTAATTAATCCTCTTACTTGCACCACCGACGGACTCACCATTGCCCTTACTTCAGCCAAACTATGCGTTCCGTTAACCCCGATTCTGGATACCCGTAACCTGTCTGTCAGCGGTTTAATCAACTCATCATCCATACTCAACCCCAGATCAAAACCGGCGTTCTTCACCATCTCCCAAACTTTTCCATCGTACGCCCCCTTGGGATAAGCAAAATACCTAATCTTTATACCTAAATCCTGCTCTAACTTCTTTTTCGCTTCGACTATTTCTTTCTCTATCTGGGTTGCATCCAGCTTCTCAAAATCCGCATGCGTCATACTGTGGCACCCCACTTCCCAACCCACCTTTACCAACTGCTTAATTTCCCGTTTGCTCAGTAGTTGATTATTATTGGCTAATTCTTCCCGGTTAGCTTTTGAAGGATCAGCCAACAAGTTAATACAAGGTTTGATCCCTTTCTTCTTCAACCAGTCCTTCACCTCTAACACACTGGCATAGCCGTCATCAAAAGTGACCGCGGCCACCGGCTTGTTAAATGTCCTCTTCCCTTTAATAAACTCCTCAATCTCCTTCAACCTCACAAATTCACAATCTCGGCTTAACAGTTTCATTTGCTGCTTAAAAGCCTTCTCGTTCACATTCAGCCACCAGTCATTCCCGATCCCGTGATAGACCAACACCACCACCTGATTCTTCCTTCCCAGCATTTGATCCGCTGACCACAGGATCACATAAACCAGCCTCCTCAACCAGGAAAATAATTTGAATGGTAATCGTGAAATAAAATTCTTCATATTCTACAAACTAAGTTTTTATTAACCTTGTAGTGCTCATCGACCTTTCCCAGGGACCGTTAATCGGTTTAGCCCACAACGATCGTACCGAGGTCAGCAAGTTCAAACCCAAATAAACCACCATATAAAAAGGAGTTCTCAACATAAATATCAAACCTCTTAACATACTCATCGGCCAAATTATCGGCAACCAATATTCTTTAATCACCCTCCCTGCTCCGAACTCGCTTTTGTATAAGTATTTAGACCGATGGTAACGGTTACTCTGTTTTTGATGATCACTCATCGTCTCCGGCAGCTTGATCTTTAATACTGCCCTTGGCGCGTATTCGTATTTAAATCCCTTAGACACGGTAAATAAGTACGAGTAGGCATCCTCCCCCTCCTTATCCGGAAACCGCAACCCAGAATACAACCTTCTGGAAAGCGCTCTTGCTGCCCCGTGGACCGTATAAACATTCCTCCCCTGTCTAAATTGTTCAAACACAAAATTCTTCAAAATCAAACTCTCCACCAGCACTTTCTCCAAAAAGGTTCTTGGTTCCACCCCTACCATCCGTCCAGATGTTAAGTCAACTCTTCTGTTAACAATCGACTCCACCAGCTTGCTGATAAACCTATCATCCTCTATCAAAATATCCGCATTCAGCAATACCAAAATATCCGTCTCCGTCAAACTGATCATCTGATTCTGTCTGAAAGACAAACCCTTATTTACTCGATCATCGATCACCTCAATCTTTTTACTTCTCACTTTCCTGGCCACCTCCACAGTCCGGTCCTCGCTCCCGTCGGAAACCACCAGAATTTTTTCCACCACGAATCCCTCGGCTCTTTGCTTTAATAAACTCTCGAGCAAGTATCCGATATTGGCCTCTTCGTTAAAGGCCGAAATCCCGATGGTGACAGTTGGTTTATTTTTAGACATAGTTATACTTTTATTCGAGGCATAATGATCCTAATTATTTAAACTTTTCGCTTCTTAATACATAAAAATGGAAAAACGTAAACTCCGGCATTCGATAATCATTCACAATCTCAAAACCTGCCTTCTTAATCGACTCCCGCCATCTTTTTTCAGGAAAACCGGCCGCTTCCAACTCCCAGTAATGATTACCCGGCCGTAGATGCTTTCTGGGGCTCGGAAAAGTAAATCCCCACTTCCAGGTAGGCAAAAACCACAATTTCACCCTTACCAAAAAATTTATTCCTTTATGTGGTACCGAAATCACTGCGTATTTGGCTCTTCTGGCCATCTCTGCCAGAGCTTTCTCCGAATCACCATATTCAATATGCTCCAAAGTCTGACAGCACAAAATACAATCGAACTTCTTCGGCTTATCCACCGGAATCTCCGGTAATGCCCCCACATAGTCCGGATTCAACTCCGGGTCAATATCCATGGTCACCACTTTCATCCCTTGACTCTGTAGCACACTCGCCACGCTCTTGTCCGCTGGCCCAATCTCCAACACCGAAATCGCCTTCTTTCCTAGTCTTTGAGCCACCTCTTGGACCAACTGTATCTGGTGGTAATAGGCAGTCCACCTCTCCTCATGTACATACCGGTCAAACCCAAAATAATCCTTATTCTCCTGCTTCTGATATTTGGCTTTGCTCTCTTCGTCGTCTTCACTTGACACGACTGATAAACTTTTCAAATCCGTCGTGTCATCCCGCACAGACTTGAAACCAGGTGAGGTTTCAACCTGTTGCGGGATCTTCCCCTCACCTTCAGACCCTCCTGCTGATCTCGCCGCTACTTCCTCTGAGTTAAGCCCTCCTACCTCCTCCTTATTAGAAATCTTAATCTTCTCTTTATCATCATCTGCCAACACCTTTGACGATTCGGCCATCTCCCACTTCGCCGTCATCTTACTTTCGTTTTTACGAGCCTTCCAGGCGCAATACTGATTCACCGCAAAAATATAACTACAGGCAATCGGGTCTTTAATAAATTGAACAACTAAGTTCTTCACAAACAAACCTCGGGGAATAGCTCTCTCCTTCTCCACCAATTCTTTAGGAAAATATTTGCTCATCCTCACCGGTGAAGCCTTAAACCTGCTCATCTGTCTGATGTGATCCCTTAAAGTCTGGGGAGACCTGAACCAGACTATCGCGCTGGGTACGTGCTTAAATTTATAACCCTTTTCCAAACAAACAAAATAGGTATAAGTATCATTACAAATCATGTCCTCGGGTACATGAATCTTCTTTGTCAACTCCCTCCGATAAGCCAAAATCCTCCCATCAGCCGCCATCACATTGTTTCCTCCTTTAACTTTGGCTCTGAAATCTAAATATGCCTCTACAGTTCTATTCACTGCCCGTTCAGTAAAAGTAGTAGCCGCCAATGGCCTGGGATTACCTCCGCACATCCCCACTTTCGGATCCTTTATCAGAGGTTGAATCATATCCCTGACCACATACTCATGACTGAAAATTACGTCCGCATCAGTCTGTACCAAAAAATCCGTATCTAACTTCTGATAAATTTGATTTAACCGACTTGACTTACCCAAGCGCTTCCGGTCATCAAACACTTTCACCTTACGTGATTTAAAAGCCTTCACCACCTTCACTGTCTCATCGTCAGATCCGTCATTAAACACCCAAATTTGCTTCAACTTAAACCCTTCCTCTTTCTGGTCCAACACAGACTCCAGCCACTTACCAATGTTCTTTTCTTCATTGTAAGCGCTCACTGCAATGGTCACGGTTGGTAGTCGTTTCTTCATAAATTTATTTATGGGATAACACTTTTGAACTCACAGACGAATTCCACAACGGATTATAGAACTCGGTGGTCCATTGACTCTCCACTCTGCACTTAATCAATATCAGTCCGTAAGCAATAGTTCTTATCGGATCGACCAATAACGCCTTCGCTCCCGATTCAACCATCAGCTTCGTAGGCACCCTATATTCCTGCTCCACATCCAGGTCAGGAAACAATTCCGCCATCTTCTTCTGACTCAGCATCGCCCTCACACTCTGCCTGCTATGGCCCGCCAAGTTATCCGGCGAACGATACCATACCACCGCCTTAGGCTGATAAACAAATTTCCACCCCTTTGATTTGCAACTCAAATAACTGAAAGCATCTTCCCCCACCACCGGCAAAAATCTTAACTGCCGGTAAAAATCCTTCTTAAAAGCCCTGGCCCTCCCATGACACAAATGGATCGTGTCTCCTTTTCTAATCTTTTCCGCCATTTCAATCTTCACTACATGACTAAAATTAATCACTGACTCAAACCAGTTTCTGGCAGGCATAGGCACCACTTTCGCTCCCACCAAACCGACCTGATCGTTCCGTCTCATCGGCTCAACTAATCTGGTTAAAAACCCACCGCCTGCAGGCAACACATCTGCATTCATCAACACCAACACATCCGACATACAGGCTTTAATTATCCGATTCTGACTTTTAGCCTGGCCGCTCCTTTGCCTATTCCGCAATAATTCCACTCTTTTGTCCTTAATTCCTTTGACTATCTCATCCGTCCTGTCCCGACTCGCATCCGATACTACCACGATCTTATCCAGCTTAAATCCTTCCTTCTTTTGCTTCAATAACTCCTTCAGCAACCGGCCAATATTCCCCTCCTCATTGTAAGCCGGAATTCCGATGGTAATAGTCAAATTCTTATTTATTTTCATATTCAGTAAATTAAGTTCTCCTTATTCGTATCATTCGGATGTTTATTTGTAGATTAGGATCGCATTTTATTCTCTTTGATAAATAACATTTGGCACTAATCGAGGACGCTTAATCTCCTCCGGAACCGCTCTCACTTCTGCAGCATCTTCAATTAACTGCAAAAACTTCTCCGCTGCCTTGTCCCAAGTAAACTGTTGCACAAATACATAGGCATTGCTACCCATCCTGCTCCTTAAACTCTCATGAGTAATTGCCACTTCCATTGTCTTAGCCCAGGCGTCTACGTCCTTTAAGGCCACCAGCCAGCCCGTTTTCCCGTCCACCACCGAATCGCACAATCCGTGCACTTTAGCTGCAATCGTCGGAGTTCCGCACGCATTCGCCTCCAACACCACCAGGCTCCAACCTTCTATTGACGACGGCTGCAGCAGCACCCAGCTGCTCGATAACAACTTAACTTTTACCTTCTCGCTCACCTTACCCCAGAACTTCACCGACTTTTCGACTCTCAAATTTTTGACCAACTTCATCAAATCCCGGGTCTTTTCCCCTTCCCCCGCGATTTCCAACCTGGCATCCGGGAACTTCTTTACCACCTGGCTGAAAGCCTTAATTCCCACATCCACGTTCTTATACGCCTGATGTCTGCCCACATACACAAAAGACGGATACTTAGTCTTGGCACCTCGATAATAATCTTTCAAATTCACCCCGCAATACGCAAACTCGATCTGCTCCGGCTTAAACCGACCCAAACTTACAATATCCTTCTTAGACGATTCTGAAATCGTCACCACCTGCTCGTTTCTATACAACCACGGCATCACCACTCCTTCCATCAACTTAGCTATCACCGCAAACGATTTTAAGTACCATCTTAATTGCAAATGCTTCAAATACACTCCCTGATGCACATGATAAACCACTAAAAACTTAGGTTTCCTCACATACAAAGGCGTAAAAAATGGAATCCCGTTCTCACAATCCACCACCACGTCAAACTTCCCCCTGAACCTGGTCACGTAACACCAAAACGCCCAGAAATAAACCGTATAAAAGCCTCCCTTACGTACTATCCGCACCCCGTCGATTACTTCTTCTTCTTTATTCTTCTTGTCATTGCCACAAAACAACGTCACCTCATGCCCTTCTTTTACCCAACGCTTGGCCATTTCGTGAGCATAAACTTCTGCTCCTCCTGCCCACACGTGCTTAATATCCCGCCAGTTATAAATCAGAATCCGTAATCCTTTCCCTTCTTCCTCCTCCAGCTCCTTATGCCCGTTACCGCTCCCGTTTCCCCAAACAATCCTCACCCTCCCGAACACCTTCTCCATCACCTTTTCTATCTGCTTGGCAAACACATGCATCACCAGCATTCCTTCCATGAACACCACTCCTGACAACAACATCATCATCGCCATCATCTCCACTGATTGATGCCAAACCGCCAACCCTGCCACCTGCATGATCGATAACCCCAATCCCACCACCGGAAACACATTCTTCTTCTTCAACTGGTAATAAGACATGAAATTGTTGGCAATCGCAAACAACACACTCGCCCCCGCATAGATCGGCAATAATCCCAAAATCACTCTTGATTTCTCCCCCAACAACAACGGCACGGTCAACCTCCCCAACCATCCCACCGCCACAAACCCGGCTAAATTAACTACTGTGGCCAACCCTAACAATTTGTAAAATACTGACTTAGAATCCCTGCCTGCTCCTTCTTCCCTACTCACCAACGGAGGAATAAATTGGGCAAACAGTGATCCGCCGAAAAACACCATCTTTCCTACCAAAGACAACAACGCATATTCACCTGCTTCCACCGGTGACAAAAAGTACTTTGCCGCCACCACGTCCAAATTCATGAATCCCAAAGTGGCCAGTTTCGTCATCAAGGAAGTACCTACAAACTTATAAGACAACTGCCGAATTTGCTTCTTACTCGCTTCTACCATATCCACCGGCAACCTGATGGCCACACTCCAACCGATAAACAATCCCATCCCCATCGACACCGGAATCGCCGCATATACCCAGGCATTCAATCCCAGTTTCACCAACACCACCGAAATCACCAACTTGGCCAAAGCCTCTGTCAGAATCACCACCCCCATGGCTGCAAACTTCATACTTCCCCGCAAAAATCCGCTATCAATCGCATACAATGTTCCGATTATCCACACCGGAGTAAACAAATAAAACGGCAACATGTCGCTGCTCTGGAACACTCTGGCCCAAATCGGCACCGTCATCAACCACATTCCCGTGATCGCAATCGCCACCTTCATTGCCTGCCACCTGGTGTATCGCCAAAACCTCTTCGCCACTTCCCCATGTTCACCTAACCAATACCCGCTTTTGTACATCACCGTTCTGGAAACTGCCTGCAGCGGGATCTGGGCCAAATACACCAAACTTCCCATTAAACTTACCAACCCGAACTGCTCCACACTTACCGCTCTTCCCAGATAAGCATTATATAAAAAGTTCAAAAAATTACTCGCTACCGACGCCCCCACCAACACTCCACCCATAGAAGTTGCCGACTTTAACTGGTCAATCAACCAACCAGTCTGCTCTTTATCTACTCTCCGCGTCTTCCGCGCTCCCGCTTTACCATCCGTCTGTCCGGACTGACTCTCAGCTTGATCAGTTTTCCCGTTTAGCCAACTCAAAGGCCAAAAATCACCTAATGAAATCAACCCTCTCCTCTTGCCATTTGCTAATCCTGGTAAACTTCCCATCTCTGCATTAATTGGAACCTCCATCCGTCCCCCCCTAACCGCCGAAGCAGTCGCATACACCGGCGCCGGCTGCGGCAAAACCTCCGGTCCCCACGCCGGCTCTTCCACCACTTCTTCTTCCGCCTGTTCTAGGTGGAAACCGTGTTTGGTTTTCGCCCAATAATAAGGATTCACTATCACCTCATAACCCGCCCGCCAGGCAGCCACGCTCATCCCCAGCCAATAAAAGGGCACTAAAAACACATACTTAATCAACTCCCACTGTCCCCGCTTGGCACATCCCACCATGTAAGCGTACAAATAACAAAAATTACCAAATACCATTGAAAACACCCCCAAATATAAAATCGGAGTCAAATATAAAGATTCGATCACTTCCCCTACTATTGGCCTGAAAGCAAAATAACTTGCCGTCAACAACCATAAAAACGGATTCACCATCATCGACAACACCTTTCCTCCCACCGTCAACTGAAAGTACAAATTCTTCACCCACGTCCAACCATCATCATCTGATTTGACAACATCTGAATTCTGAATTCTAACTCCTAACTCCTGTATTCCTGATCCCTGATTACTGCTTACTGATTGCTTGTTTCTTCTCATATGAACAAGGTACGTCTGTACATACCCCTTCACCCATCTGGTTCTTTGCCTATACCAGTTAAATATCCTGCTATTAGCTTCTTCCCAGGTCGTGGAATCCACAATCGCCGTCTGATAACCATGCTTCACCAGCCGCATTCCCAAATCGCAATCCTCTGTCACATTAAACGCATCCCATTTATGCAATCTCAGCAAATCCTCAGTCCTAAAATGATTCGAAGTCCCGCCCAAAGGAATCGGCGCCTGAATCGACTGTAAACCTGGCAGGATCAAATCAAACCACAGCGAATATTCAGCCGTAAACAACCTAGTGAGTAAATTTTGTTCCTGATTATAATAATTTAACTTAGCTTGAATACAAATCGTCTGCGGCCCTGCTTTTCTAAAAGCTAATACGGCTTTTTTCAACTGTAACGCATCTGGCCAGTCTTCCGCATCATAAACCACTACATACTCACCCTTGGCCATCGATAAACCATAATTACACGCCTTTGGCTTCGTCTTAGGCAATCCGTGCGGCACCACCACCACCTGAAAATAATCAGGCAAATCAAACTCTCCCACCTTATTAATTGTCTGTCTGTCATCCTCTTCCAATAACAGCAACACTTGCAACCTATCTTTGGGATAATCCAACTGCTGAATTCCCTGCACGAACTGGGGCACCACCTGCCACTCCTTATATAACGGACACAAAATCGTATAACTCGGCCACTTATCCCCAAAGTCATTCATCTCCTCCTCTGTTACCTTAAACTCCACATCTTTCGCCAGACTCCTGTACACCAGCCATAAACTGAACACCAAATCAGCCAAATAATATAAAGTCAACCCGCTAATCACCCCAATCAGCGTCCCCCTCCAGTTCACTGCCAAACCCAAGACCAGCAGCGCTGTTAACAATCCGATCACCAACTTTTGCCGACCGGTCGCCTGTTCGAACGCGCTTTCCGTCTTAGGTAAATCAGTTCGCGGCTCATACCTTTGCCCCTTATGCACCCACTTTTCTTCCTCTTCTGATTTTTGCTCTGTCATCGTCCCTTTCCTCCTTCTCATTTTTAACTTCAGAGCCGACCACCCAATCTCCAGACTCGTTTTCAAGATATTTACTTTTGCTTGACCTACAGTTCTCTCTGCAAAATCAATCTCCACTCCTCCAATTCTATAACCCGCCTCCCTGGCATTCAGTAAAAATTCCAAATCAAACGTCCATCCTGTGGGATCCAATTCCATCCCCTCCAGCACCTGTTTGCGCCATACCTTCAATCCGGACTGCACGTCACAGTTCAAACCATGTAATCCCTTACCAAACACCCATCTAAACGCCTTACTTACCACCCTCCGTTTCCACCCGGTCCCCTGATAATTCCGATTCGCCACCACCACATCCGCCTCACCACTGGCAATTCTTTCCACCATTTCTGCGAGCGCTTCCGGCGGATACTGCAAATCCGCATCCATCATCCCCACCACATCATACTTAGCCTGGGCAAATCCCTCTAACAACGAAAAAGCCTTACCTTGCGGACCTTGTTTTTCTACTAATCTGACCGGATAATCCTTACTCAGCGTCAAAGTCTCCTCTCGTGTTCCGTCAGTTGATCGGTCATTCACCACCAATACCTCATAGCCAATCCCAGCTGACCGCAAATTCGCGTCAATTCTTTTCACCAACGGGGTTAGATTTCCTTCCTCGTTAAACGCTGGAACAACAATTGAGATATATACCTGGGACATAACTTAAAATTCCCCCATCCCAATTTACCGCTTCTCTCAAGCAGTTGGCTGGAGGTTGAGATAATAATTTAGCAGCCGACATCATTTTAATAAATCAACCACTAGTTGCAGACTTCACTTTATGCTTCTCAATAAACACATCCAAATCCTCTTCTGCAACCCGATAATTTTTCCCCAATTTCACCGCTCCCAATTTACCATTCTTAATGAATTCATAGACCGTAATCACGTTTAATCGCAATCTCTCCGCCACTTCTTTAACAGTTAAGAATGATTTATTATCTTCCATTTTCACCAAAAATAATTAAATATAATCTATTTAAGATATCGGTTTATCAACCACTATAAACCCAATGGAGCCTAATATAGCACAATATCGCCATAAAGTCCACAATTCAGATTACAAACCCCGTTATTCTCTACTCATTCGTCATCCCCGCCTCCTACCTCCTAATTCCTCTCTGCTTCTTCCTCCTGCCTACTCCGTTCCGAATGGCCTCGGGGTATTCTATCTTCTGCCTTCTGTATTCTGAATTCTGTATTCTGACTCCTGACCATCTCCTTACATCCCTTTCGCTCCCCGTCTCTCTCCTTTACCCAACCCCAACATCTGACTAATCTTAGTTTGCTTTCTGGATTCCTTTTTCTGCTCCTCCTTCATCTCCTTCACCTGCTCTTTTTGTTGCTCTTCAGCCTGTTTCTGTTGCTCTTCTTCCCTTTGCTTCTGCATCCGTACCCGTTTCATTTCTTCCTCCAAGTTCCTCCGCACCACTGCCAATCGTTTCTGTGTCTGCTCTCGGCTTTGCCCTAAACCCAATTGACTCTTTAACGCCGTGCCCCAGCCATAATCATCTCCGGCCGCCTGCCTTTTAGCCTTCGTGTCGTCCCCCACTTGCTGGCCTTGTTCCAAAAGTTTCCCTACCTGATCATCCTGACTCTGTCCTCCGCCTGCCGATGGCTGTTCATTAACATCCGTTTGCCCAGCATCCTGCTTTGCCGGACCTTCAATAATTTGCCTGGGTACATCCGCCACCCCCTTACCCACATCTTTTAACAACTCTCCCACTTCCCCTTTCACCTGCTGACCGATACCGCCTCCGGAACGTACCATTGATCTTATTATATAAAAAAGTAGGCTAATCCCAAAGGGATCTCTTCGGGATTACGTCAATTAGAATTTTATCTAATACTCCCTCCGTCCTTCCAATGCCCGCCCCAGGGTCATTTCATCTGCATACTCTACGTCTCCCCCTAAAGGCAACCCCTGCGCCAACCTGGTAATCTTGATATTTTTCTGTTCTTTAGTTTCTAAGTTCTTTATTTGTTGCTTGATATATAACGCCGTCGCGTCTCCTTCCATTGTGGGATTCAGCGCCAAAATAATCTCCTGAATTCTGACTCCTGCTTGCCCCGAACTCTTCTGTTGTTCTGGGGGATTCTGTATTCTGCTCATCAATTCCCTGATTCGTATTTCATCTGGCCCGATGTGCTGCAAAGGCGCAATCACCCCGTGAAGCACATGATATACCCCCTGATATTTACCCGTCTTTTCCATGGCCACCACATCCAAAGGGTGCTCCACCACACACACTACTGACTGATCCCGATTCCGGTCACCGCAAATCGCACACGGATCCCTCTCCCCCACGTTAAAACACACTGAGCACAACTTTGTATCCCGTTTCAGCCCCTCAAGTGCCCGGGCAAACTCCTCCACCCGGCTCTCCGGCATGTGCAGCAAATAATAAGTCAACCGCGCCGCTGTCTTGGGCCCGATTCCGGGCAGCCGTTCAAACGCCTCAATCACTCTCTGGATCGATCTCGCCACTTTCATACCCTCATATCATACCTTAACCCCCATCCAATTACTAACCCCGTCCCAAAAAACTTCTCCTCATCCTCTTGTCAGCTAGTTAGGACAATTTCAACTGAAATCAAGATGACTCTAAAACAACCAACTATTGCTTTTTATCCCATAGTATGATATACTCTTACTGCTTTACCTAACCTGAAGCTGTAAATTGCACAGCCTTCCAGGTTCAACGAAAGCAGCTCTTTTACAAACCAGATGCGAATCGAATTCCGTGGTATTCGGACCGGAAAAGTAGATAACCAAACAGCAAATTATCTATTTCTCCGGTCCGAAATCTGCTCAAAGAAGGGAGAAAAAAATGAGTAGAAAATGGTTGGTGTTAGTTTTGGCCCTGCTACTGGTTCAAGGGGGGGGCTTGATCCACCCCCACCAAGCAGCCGCCCAGGGGCCGCCGACCCCTGGGGCAACTATTTATACCATGCCGCAGGGGGCCCGGTTGCTAAAGACGTCAAGGCACGACCCGCGGGCGACGCCCGGGGCCCCCGGGCCCTGGTACGATTGGAGTGCGGGTTCCTACCCTAAGGGGACCCCCGCTCCGGAGCGGGTACCGCCGCCGCCGGCGGTTCCCGCGCCCAGGGGCCCCCCCCCCCCCGGGGGTGGGAGGGGCCCACAAAGGGCCACGCGGCCCGGGCGCCGGGCCCGTTG
>CAZYTL010000005.1:0-88567 GCA_964650355.1 uncultured Gammaproteobacteria bacterium
CTCCTGCACCGACCACCACTCCGCAAGTTACTCCCACTCCTACCATTCAACCCACGCCTACGCCCACACCCACGCCCGCTCCTCAACCCGCACCCCAATTGCTCCTAACCAACGCCATCATCAATCAATTCCAAACTAACGGCCTCACTGTCACCATGGACCGCCGTACCTACACCGTCAACACCTCTAATAAAACCCAGTACCAAACCGCCAACGGCCAATCCAGCAGCTTCAGCCAACTCAGCATCAATGATCTGCTTAATATCAAAGGCACTTGGGCAGATACCGCCCACACCACCGTCAAAGCCACCCTTATCCAGGACCTGTCTACCCGCAACGCAGTTATTTCCGGCATCATCTCTGCCATAGACCTCAATCAAAACCAGCTCACTGTCACCACTTTCCTAGGCGAGAAAATCACCGTCTCCATCACCTCCGACACCAATATCACCGACAAAAACGGCCACCTCACCTACCTGCCCAACCTCAATGTAGGCGACACCGTCACTACCAATGGTCTCTGGGATATCACCAATCAGACCCTCATCGGTGTCACCAGCCTCATCGACCAAAACATCTCCGTCTAAAACGAATCCTGTTCACTAATCATTCTCCTCGTTATACCTGGCCAGATGCACAAACAACTCCCAATTCTGCAACCACAATTCCATTCTGGCGTACTTACTCACCTTACTCTGATCATCACCCGTCATTTCCCTTGCCACCTCAAAAACTGACTTTTCAGCCTCCTGCTCCTGCCTCTCTTGCCTCTTCTTCACATATTCAGCTGCTTCACCTGCCTCCAAGCCCAACACCTTCTCCAACCTCCCCATTGCCTCTTCATTGTCTTGCGCCACTTCCCCATAGCCGACTTCAGCCTCCCCACTCTTCTCTTTTTTAAGCTTATAGCCCAGATATACCTGCTCCATCAGTTCATCAAACTGATGCTTATTCAACCCCATTTGCGCCCGCAGTATCCTGTTGCGCACCTCCTCCCCTGACTTTCTCCATAATCCGTAATGCCCACCCTTCTCCAACACCAACAATGCCATCGGAGCTACTCCTTCCGCCTGGCATTCCTCCGGGGTGAGCAAAATCTTTAGCAGATCCTCTGTCTCCACCATCTGGTCGTCCTTACACGTCGCCGCCACAAACTTTGTCCTTCTCATCGCCTCAATCAAAGTCTTTACTCCCACTCCCGCCTGATCGTGGTTCCCGATAGCCGTCTTATATGTATTCTCAGCATTATTAACTGAATTTTTTATATGTTTCTCCACTAAATCCGGCCTGTCCTTCTCCAATCCTGGCACATACCCACGGCTCACCAGAATCCTGGTCACTACCGGCCTTAATTGTTCATAAATGTCTCTAGTAATCCCCAACCCACCCATTAGCTCTTCAATCTTCCCTGAATAATTTAACAACAGAGAAAAAAGATCCGCTTTTAAATTTTTTGGGTTCCTAAAGACATCTCGAATCGCTTGAGCAAATTCAACCGTCCTATTCCACTTATTCGGATCTTCTTTTGCCGAGTCATTAGATTTTGACGCCATATTCGCCGCCAACACCGCCATCTCGCCGTTTCCCGCCATCTTAGCTGCCTGAAGCAATACCAGATTTCCTCCTATCGAATGGCCCATTTCCACCATCACCGGCAGCATTATTTCCCCATTTTCATCATTCACCGCCGTCGTATTCTCATACTTACCCAGAAATCCGTCCACAAATCCGGAAAACTTCTCATCCTGCACCGGTCCGTATTTCTCACACCCTTCACTAATCGGATGTAACCCCATTCCCAACCTATCATAAGCCACTCCCCACATCTTCAACCTTAATGACTCAGCCGCCTCTTGTCCGTAAATCAACCCTACAGTCCGGTACGCTTCACCGTAAATCGCGGATAACACATTCACTCTTTCCGGTTCCTTGTTCAAATCCTGATGGTACCCATCCACGATATCCGCTCCTGAACCTGTCCACCCGTGCTTAATCCCCCCTACCAGCCAACCATGACTCACTGCTTTCTTTAAATCCTCCGTATGATTATCAAAAAACTGTCTCCCGTCCCCGTCTTCTCTTTCTAAATCCGGGTCCACGTACACTGACAATGTCACCTCGGTTTCCAGCTCCTGGTCAGCATCAAAATTCTCCACTAAAGCCTTAAATCGGGATTCTCTCTCCACCTGATCTTCAATCCCTGCCAAGCCATGATCGCGTACAGCTAATTCCAGTAACTTTGACAACTTGAACTTCATCTGCACCGCAGGCATCTCCATCTTCCCTGTCCCCTCCTCCAATCCTGTAGCCACATCCACCTGATTGTCCATATGCACCAGCTCCACCTCCCCCATCTCCATCTCCGTAATCCACTCTCCACTCTTCATGTATTCATCTGTCAACGCGGCTTCTTCTTCAGTCAACCCCAACATCTCCTTCAACACGGATTTCCTGTCCATACCCGTCTTTTTCCTCTCATTTTCAAACTGATCGTCACCTACTTCAACCATCCCATTCTCTTGTTCACTCATGCCTAAATCTTATCCTAGAACGTCCCTATCTGCTATAGTAAAACCATGAGCAGCCATACCCAAGACTTTTTCACCTCACCTGAAGTCATGCTCGTGCTCACCACCTCTCCAGCCGGTTTGGGCCATATTCGCGTCATGCAAGCCCTCCAAGCCGGTTTGGGTACCCAAATCAGGGCCGAAGTTGTGGGCTTAAAGGATAATTCCATCCAAATTCTCCACCGCCTCTCCAGCCGCAACCGCTTTTTAAGGTCAGTCATGGAATTCTCCCAAAACCACGCTCTGGTAGAACAACCCTTTACCCAGGTCTACCGCCGCCATCTTCGCACCCACTCAACAGAAATCTACCACCGCTTAAGCGACCTCATCAAACGCCGCCGGCCTGCTCCTCGTATCCTCATCATTGTTTCCACCCATTTCGGTCTCGCCCACCAAATCGCCGCCATCAAACCTCAACTTAGCAAAGATTTTGACCTCTGTGTGGTCCTGGCCGTCATTGACACAGATGATTCTCCCCAAAAAATCTGGGCCGTACCCGGCGCTGATTTTATCTTTGTGCCTTCCCGCACTACTGCCCAACAATTAACCGCTTACCAGCAAACCTTGCCTGGCTCTCAGGCTCAAATCATCATCCGCCCCTATCCTGTCTCCCCCCTTCTGGCTACTCCTCTTTCGCCTCAGGAAGCCAAAATCAGGCACCAGCAACTCCTGCCCCAGCCCCGCTCGCATACCAAGCTCATTATCCCTGTCTCGGGTGCCGCCGTCCAACTCTCTTACTACCAGCACATCATCTCCGCCCTAGGCAGAGATCGCCTCACCGATATCACCGTGATTTCTCGCGAATCAGACTACACTCGTTCTTTCCTTGCCTGGTGCCAGGATCAGCCTCAAGTCAGGCTAGTAGCTGACCTGGCCGACCGCGACGTGGTTGCCAGCTACCAGCAGCAGTATCTCCAGCACAACTTCAGCCTGGAAATTACCAAACCTTCAGAACAAGCCTTCAAAGCCCTGCTCACCCCTCAGCAAAGAGGCGGAGTTCTGCTACTCTTCTCCCCTCCTGTAGGCCGCCAGGAACAGGACAACCTCAACTTTCTCCAGCGCCACCACCTCATCCCCAATCCCTCCGACCAGAGCCTCCTTAATCGCCTCTACCAGGACCAAGACCACTCCGCCTATATCAAGCCGCTGCTTCAGTCCGCACCCGGCTGGCGGGGCGTTCTCCTGCCCTCTCAGGGCCTGCCTGCCGCCACTGCCATCCTTAGACTACGCGATAGCGGCATTTTAGCCACTATGTTCAAATTTTCAGGCTATATTGACCATCCCGAACTCCATGACAACGGCGTGCCCCGCATCTGGCACACCCTCAGCCACAAAGTCCCCGCCCTTTGCCCGACCTAGAGGCTTGACCTAAATCTCTGTCGCTCTTCGGCTCATCTCCAAGCCGTCCCTGCTCCAGCAGAAGGTCCCAAGCACTCTTAAGAGGTCTTTGTCATCAACCAAAAGCACCTGTCCCACATACCCCATAGTTATTGACATTTTCCAATTTTCTTGCTATATTTCACCTAAGTTTTGAGACTCCGGGCCCTCATTTACGCAAATGGGGTGCTCGTGTCTCGGAATGTTCGTTCCTTGAAAAAGTAGGGTATCTCAGATGACCAGACGGCTGGTCGCCTGAGTGAAATAATTTTTTTCACCAACACATTTAGCGCCGGGCTGGCCAGAGCCGCCCGGCCACCGCTTCGCACGGAGGTGCAAAATGAGGCGTTTGATGTTGTTAGTAGCACTGTTGGTTCTAACGTGGGCCAACCTCACCCCCAGAGAGCGGCCACCGAGGCCCAAGCGGTTCAAGCGATTCTTCTTGATATCGTTGGCGTTGGTGGGCCTGGTGCTGGCCACCACCGTGGTGGTTCCAGTGACTACCCCCGTCGCAGCCGCCCCCCTAAACCAGGGGTACCTGTACTGCTACATAGAATGGGGGGGCCTAAACGGCTCCCAGTACAGAAATGACCCCGGGGGATCATGGCTTAATTCCATGAGGACACCTGAAGGGCGGTTCGTGGGGTGGGATAGCTGCGGGTACGCCCACTACAGCCCGCAGTCGACGCCCTCCTACGTCCCCCCTCCACGAGTTCGTTATCCATCCTCCTACGGGCCAACCACGTATTACCTCTACATCTACTACTAGGGCTCGGGACCGGATGTTCGAGCCTGCCCCTACTACACAAGGAGACCAGCCGGCTGGGAGCATCCCCGCTTCCCAGCCGGCTTTTTTATTTGCATTATTTAAATTTCAATTCCCGGATACTCTCCGAAATCATCAAGCCCCCCTCTGCACATCCTGAATCCGATCTCTGTCTTAACCCAAGTTTCGCATCTACCGTCAGCCTAGCCCCAAACCCTCTGGATAAACCTCTAATTAATGTCGAGAATCTTGCTCCTTGCTCCATGTTCCTTGCTTTCTGCTCCCTGATTCTTGCATCTTAAATCTTGAATCTTGCTCCTCGCTCCATGTTCCTTGCTTTCTGCTCCCTGATTCTCGCATCTTGAATCTTGAATCTTGCTCCCTGTTCCCTGTTCCCTGAATCTATACTATCCTATAGTTATTGACTTTCCAACATCTTCATGCTATACTCTCACCTAAGTTTTGAGACTCTGGGCCCCTGTTTTCGCAAATGGGGTGCTCGAATCTCAAACTTTTTGTTCCTTGATATTGTAGGGTTCCACCTCCGGTAGCCAGATGGCTGGCACCGGAGTTCGATGTTTTTTCAATCCTTTAGGGTCGGGCGGCACTCGCCACCCGGCCACCGCTCGGAGGTGAAAAATGAGACGAGCATTGTTAGTTGTCGGGATTTTACTCTCGATGTGGTTGGAACACCGGCCGCACAGGCCAACGAGGCAGCGATTCCGTTTGTTCTCGTTGGTGGCCCTGCTGGCCCTGGTCCTGGCCACCACCCTCACGGCGGCCGTAGCCCCCACCACCCCGGCCGCCGCCGCCCCAGAAGAAACATGGGGCTGCTACATCCAATGGAAATTGTCTGAGGGGATAGTTTTCTACCGTTCCCACCCGTGGGACCAGTGGACGGTTGCATCGCCCCTCGGGCAAAACTGGGTCGGCCAAGACAGCTGTGGCCGACTCAGGTACTACGGGGAGGGGGTGCCGTCCTACGACCCCAACCCCGCACCCTACTACGATCCCTACCAGCCCCTCTGGCCGAGGCCCCGCCTCGGGCAGTAACCCCTCAAGGAACACCATCCGGCTGAGAGCATCCTCGCTTTCAGCCGGTTTTTTTTTGCCTTAATTTTTAATATTTCAATTCACGGATAGCATCCCCAAACTATAGATAACTTACATTGAAGTGACATTATTCATCGAGCGAAGCGCAGCGTAGTCGAGATGAGGTTCCCTCTTGATCAATTTTCGACAAAGCCTGTCCTGAGCCAGTCGAAGGACTCGAACAAACACCCTGCCGTCCTTATTGAATTTATTTATACGTCATAACGCACAAAATCCATCTTACTTCAAAAATTAATCCTAACCATCTCTCCGCTCAGCTCCAAAACAACTCCATTTCAGCTCACCAGCCTCAAAACACAGCCACTCCCATCCTCAACCAACCTTTATCTTAGCACGAGTTTCGCACTTACCGTCATCCCTGCCCGCACATTTATCTACGAAGGTATAGACAGTCTGGAGCTTGTGATAAGATCGCACCCAAATTGTACCGGTCTCTGGCTTTAAATATATCACCGAAGAGATCTTGAACGAAGCAAAAACAGTATTTGATAAGGTAGTCTCGTAAAACCACGGGATTGCTTCATGTGGAAATTTTAATTTAATAGATGACTAAGGTAAAATTTCAACTTTCGCAATGACAGGGATTCCGGAATCTCACCCTAAATCAGATGAATAAATCTCAGTCCAAAAGAAGACAAAGGAGTATAAAAAAACGACAGGGAAACCAAGAAAAATTATGACCGGAGTGGGCGAAAAGCGAAATTGTGTAACTTGCCCGCGCGCAGTGCGCAGGCAAACCAACTTGCTTCCACCCACTCCGGGGCCCCTCACTGGCAAGTACCGCTCGCACAGGGATCAACGACTGGGCTCCACACCCACTCGTTGATCGGGCCTAAGTACTGGTCGGTCGCATCGAGGACGGCGTTGTCGTATGTCCAGGAGGGCAACTTCTGAGACATCCAATACGCCCCCTCATCGAGACTGGGAGCTACGTAAGTGTCAAACGCCTCGATGGCCCCACAAACCGGGGCCGGTGGACAGTACTGCCCCGGCGGACACCCCGCAGGGGGCGCCGCCAGTGCTGCGGTCGGGGCCAAGGCGGCTACTAGGGCTATCAGAGCCAGAACAACGATCAAGCGCTTCATAGGTTTACCCTCCTTCGAAGCGGTGGCCGAGCGGCACTCGCCGCCGGCCGGGTTTAATAAAAAATCGACACAGTGGGCTGTAAGCTATCGGCTATTTTGGTATACTCCTATATCCTTTTTAATTCGTGTAAATTAAAGCGTTGCCTGTAATCTCTAATTAACAACTAACCATAACCGACACCTTACCGCCCATTGGCGATCTTCAAACCCTGCTTCATTGGAGGCCACAAAGCGCCTCAGTTGAAATAATCTTGGTTTCCCTGTCAAAGAACAAATCTGATGCCAATTATTAAGTGACAGAACTTGCCACCATAATTAACATCACTGCCAAGAAGATACCATAAAAATGCCTATTTGTCAAGCCTATAACAATAAGATACCAGCTATCACCTTCACTCCCAAATCCCATCTTGAAACCAACCAACCAACGTTCAAAATTGCATTAAGAACCTTAAAGAGAAGTCACCAACTGCTCAGAACCACGGTTAAATAGTTTCCTTGAAACCCCTCAACTCCCTATACCTACCCACCTGCTCTCCAAAAAACCAGGCAAAATAAAACAACAACGGCGCTGCGCTCCACGCCAACAACGGCACCCGTCGCAACGCAAACAATACCGTCACCACCACTCCGGCCGCCAAATTATCCACCATTCCAAAAATCAATACATAATAAGACAACTTTCGCTTATAAAACCGATAAGGAAAATAATAAATCACTGCCCCCAGCAAAGAAAACACTCCCAAAATTCGCCAATAAGTCGCTCCCAAATGCAGCAACTCCAACATATCCTGTGGCGCCAAAATCAAAAACAGACCCCAAGGGAATATCAACAACACCAGATTCACCACTAATTTCTGCCGAAATTCCTCCACTCTTTCCTTCAAGTGATCCTTTCTCTTCGTCAATATCTCCTTATCCATCAGTGTCAGCCACAAAAATAAGGCATAAAACGATAAAATAATCCAATTCTCATACGCCCACAACCTCCGGGTCATCATGTTTGACCGCGGTGTTCTGATAAAATTCTCAAATGCATACCCCAACCCCGTCAAAAACAACACGTGCAAACCAAAATAAAAATACTGCCGCAATCTCATATGAACGCTTATTATCACTTCTATCTCATCATAACCAGTCCTGTTTTCAATTTCAATTAGCTATTAATGCCAACTCCGCATTGACTTTTAACGGTTCGGACTGTTACCGTTTATTATAAAACCCAAATTGGGGAAAACCACTGCCTTTATGGTTCGACTGTCTTTAAAAATACTTATCATCTCTTCCCTCCTCGCTCTTATTCAAACGCTCCTATTTTCTGCTCCGGTACTCGCCCAAGCTCAAGATATAACCACGTGTAGGTCCTTTTTAGCAAACTACGGCAATTCAAACGGCATCGCGAATATTCTGGATTGGACTAACTGTGTGGCAGAACAAGTCCAACCAACTCCTACCCCTACGCCTCCTGGAACCATGACCACCAACTCACCAGCCAGTGCCGATGCCTATGTCAGTAGCTCTGACCCGGGAACCAACTTCGGGAGGTCATCCTCCCTCACAGTTCAAGGTGACCCTCAAACTATCAGTTACCTGACTTTTACCCTCCCCGTTTTGCCTCCCGGAGCCACTATCCGCTCCGCTACCTTGCAGATTAAAGCTGCCAATTCCACGTCTTTTCCCATCAGCCTCAGCACTGTTACCTCCACAAATTGGGATGAAACCCAAATCAACTATAATAACCGCCCGGTACTCTCCTCCCCCATTGCCAATATCACTTCCACTACTCAGGAGAGTTGGGTGACCTTTGATATCACTTCACTTGCCAGCCAAAGCCCTGGCCAAACAATATCATTAGCCTTAACTACCCCTGATGATCGTCTTGCCAGCTTCTACTCCAGAGAAGCACCGGCTGATCACCCCTACCTTTCCATCCGATACCAGGGTCATCCCCAAATCGTCTTCGCCTCTAGTCGAGGAGATAATGGCAACAACTGGGACATCTACCTCATGAACCTCGATGGTAGCAATGTCATCAGGCTTACCGAAGACCCTGCTCGTGACGAACAACCTGTTTTCTCTCCCGACGATACTAAAATCGCTTTTGTTTCCGAACGTAACGGCAATCCGGAAATCTATATCATGAACGTTGACGGCAGTGGCTTGAAAAGATTAACCACCAATTCTGTCGCCGATCGATCTCCCTCATATTCCCCTGACGGCCGAACAATTGTTTACTCTTCCGCCACTTTCACTCCGGCTGGATCGGTAACAGACATCTACACAATGGACGCAGATACTGGCGACAATAAAACCCGCCTCACCACCAGCACGGCTTATGACTCCAAAAGTCAACCTTCATATTCTCACCAAGGCGATGTCCTTGTTTATACAGGAGTAAGTGCCTCCCCCAATTACGAGATATTTACTCTCAATTTACAAACCGGCACTTCGACCGCTGTAACTAACAATGACTGGCACGACTCATCCGCCCATTTTTCACCTGACGATAGTCAAATCCTCTTCCAGTCATATCGGCAACCCCCACCGGAAGGACCCTACCCTAAAATCGAAAATAACGACATCTTTATCATTGACCGCGATGGTAACAATGAAATCCAATTAACTTCCGAGCAATCAGAGGAGGTCCAACCTGCAATCTCTCCCGACGGAGCAAAGATTGCCTTTGCCTCTAGTCGATCCGGTGGCTACGACATCTATCTCATGGACGTCGACGGCTCAAACGTGACTCAACTAACCGATAATCCTTCTCTCGACTACTTCCCCTCCTTCAACCACGCTTCTACCGATGTTCCTCCCCCCCCACCTAGCGCCAGCTGCCCAGAACTGTCATACGTGCAAAATAGCGCCATTGGCAGAACCTGCGACCAATTGTGTGGCGACTGGAATACCACCTGTATCTCCACCAGCATTACTGGGTCTAGCAATCCTGATGCTAATAATTACTACGGAGCCGAGTGCCAGATCTTTTCCTCCACCACTCCAGGGGCTTTCTGCGGAACCATAATGTCCGACATCAACACCGTTTGCGGTCCTCCACATGGAGCAATTCCGGCTATGTGGACCCGTTGTGTTTGTTGTGAATACCCAACTCCTACACCTGCCCCAGATAATGCTCCATGTACCACCGACTCCCAGTGCCAATCAAACAAATGCGGTACCGACAATGACTCAGACAACTATTACGTTCCCGGACCCGGTACCTGCCAACCCGCAGATAAAATCGCTGGAGATTGCTATGACCAAAATGCCCTCGCCCACCCCGGACAAACCAGCTACTCTTATCTAGACCGGGGAGACGGTAGTTACGACTTCAACTGCGACAACATAGAGGAAAAATCTGATAAAACCAATTGCCGTACTACTCTTACCGGATCAATCAATGTCTGCACCGCCACCCGCCCGATTGGAAAGAACGGTTATCAAGTGGCGGACCCGAGTGAGATCCCGGATTGTGGCCAAGCCAAACCTTGGGTCTATTGCTTGCTCTTTACTACCAATTCTTGTTCTACTCTAAAGGAAGTCACCGGATTCGATTGTAGTCAGGGTTGCCACGCTCTCGCAACAGACGGCACCCCCATTACCAGCTGGCGTCTTGCCAAAGATCCAGGCTGGACCATGGCCTGCAGATAAAACTTCTCTACCTCTTATCGCTCCTCAAATTAAATTTTCCCCTCGAAATCCACTTTCGGCCCCTTCGGGATCATGCTATCTTTAAAATAAGCACTCATTTTAACCTCGGAAACCAAACCACGATCTAATTTCAGCTTTTGACCTCTATATTTCTTAATCCTAGAAACAATCTGCTTATGAAACATATTTACCTTTTCTCACACCTTAGCAGACCAATTATCTACTTACTAATCGCCGTCCCTCTGCTTAGTTTAATTTTCTTAAAAACAGCTCTTCCCTCTCTGGTTACTCCCGTCCAAGCCCAAAGCTCACCCTCAGCCATCCCTACCTTCCACTCCATCAGCCTCTATTGGAAATCCGGAACCTCTTCTACCTGTACGGTTAGATACCGACCATCTGGTTCATCTACCTGGAAAAACGGTCTCAATCTCTGGTATGACTCCAATACCGGCGAACACCGGGGTAGTCTGGTAAATCTGAATCCCAATACCACGTATGAAATCCAACTCACGTCAGGCAGCAACTCCACCACGATAACCACCAAGACCTGGAACGAGAATTTTCCTGTCTCCCAAACCATCACCGTTCCTTATAGTACCTCCACTTATACCATCAGCCAGGGCGGATCATACAACGGCAATAGTTGTACCAATTATGTTAAGTACGTTCCGGGTTCCATCCCTTCGGGTGCCATCGCCAATTTGGATGGTAAAAATAGCGCTCAATATAACATCCGGGTCAATCCCCCTTGCGTGATCATCAGTGGATTCCACTTAACCGGCAGTAGAAACGCTTCTATCTTTATTCCATCAGGAAACCATGATGTAGTCATCGAAAACAATGACATTTGGAATTGGGGCATTGGTGGCGTGGGCTACGACACTTGGAGTTCAGGGGCGATTACCGCCGGTGACGGCTACTCTGACCCTAACCCTGATATTAAAAGAATTATTATCCAACGCAATAGAATTCACGATCCCCGAGGCGGGTCAAACAATTGGACGCAAACATCCCCAGGGTGTAGTCAAAACACCCACCCTTGTGGACCACAAACAGTGATGCTGTTTAATACCGGCGGCCAAAATGTCATCCGCTACAACGAAGTTTATTCTAACAGCTATAGCCATTATTTTAACGATGCCATGGGTGCCGGTTCAAATAGCGATGTGGGATTCCCTGGAGCTGATTCTGATATCTATAGTAACAAAGTTGCCAATTGTTGGGATGACGGTATTGAAAGCGACGGCTACAACCAAAATGTCCGCATCTGGAATAATTACATTACTAACTGCCTCACCGGAGTCAGCATTGCTCCGGTCATCAGAGGCCCCATCTATATCTTCCGCAATGTCACCGGTATCTTTGAGAAAAGTCCCGGAGATTACTCTGGCGCCGGGGGTTTGATTAAAACCGGGACCGCCGGAGGAACTCCCACTACCGGCCGAGTCTATGTCTTTCACAATACTCTTTTACAACCTCACGGCGCCAACAACGCTTTATACAACGGCCCGACTGTTAACGTCATGACAAGAAACAACATCTTTCACCTCCAAACCAGTTCCAGAGATGTATTTCGTGCCGCCTCCAGCTCAACTAATGATTTCGATTACGATCTTTCTAACAGTAACTCCTCTTTCGATTCAGAAACCAGCAAACACGGAATCATTGGCACTCCGACATACATCTCCTCAGCCAGCCTCACCAATGGCTATTTCCTAATCTCTACCAGTAAAGGATACAATCAAGGTGTAGTTCTCAACAACTTCAATGACAACCGGGTAAGTGCTCCCGACATGGGCGCCTACGAAGCCGGCCAGCCACCGCTGGAATTCGGTATCTATGCTTATCTGCCGGGTGGTCCTTCCTCCACCCCGTCACCCACACCTACTCCAGACCCTAACCTCACTATCATCGACAACCTCGATTCAGGCTACTCCGAACACTCCGCCACCAGCCCCTCCGAATGGTTCAACTCCAGCGCCTCAGGCTACTACCACCTCGACTCCCGCGCTAACTTCTGCGATACGCCTGGAGACTCCGCCTCCTGGCAAACTACCCTATCTAAATCCGGCTCCTGGCAAATCTCTGCCTGGTGGACCACCGGTGTGGGCAGATTAACTGATGCCCAATATCAAATCTACCGCAACAACTCCCTAATTGACACCATTGTCGTCAACCAACAACTTGATACTACCGCTAACAAATTTAATGTCTTAGGTACCTATGGTTTCACTGCCAATGATACAGCCAAAGTCATCCTCCTGGACGCTCCTGCTAGCGGTGACTGCGGTACCCACAACACCAACGACCACGACACCGTCTCCGCCGACGCTGTCAGATTCGCATTCCTCTCTTCATCTTCCCCCACCCCCACCCCGCCGCCCAGTTTCCAACAACTCCTTACTCACTGGCTCACCTCTACCCTCGACCAAAACTCTGACGGCTTGGTCAACAGCCTCGACTTCTCGCACCTGACTTCACGTCTCTAGACAAAACTTCAACCTTCAAAACCAAAACTTTTAAAAAATCTTCTACTGATAAATATTTAAATCACACATATAAATACTATCTCCTCCGGTTTCATCTTCCCATATCGCCCAATTAGATGTTGAAGTTTGTGCTACTGCTGGTTGATATTGCATTGCCGAATTATTGGTTAATCGGAATTTGCGGCCATCTCGACGCCGATACAAAATAATATCCCCATTCTCATCAGTCTTATATTCCACCCAGACAATCCAACTGGCTGAGATGTCAGGTTGATCTTGAGGAACGTTGTCATTAGTCACCGCAGTTAAAGACCCGATTGGATTTGATAGATTGGTTAAATAAATATCGTAATTATTTGCATAAAGATCAGGCCTCCTCGACCAAACCACTGTATTTCCCCAAACAGCAGGCCGGTAGTCATCACCATTAGAAATCCTACGCGTCATCCCGTCATCCAAAGAATAAAACGAAATTCCCCGGTTTGTAGGATTTTCGTCGACCCAAACTACTGCATTACCTGAAATATCGGGGTCATGTTGATTATACGGCTTAAGAGCTACTATGATTACCGGACCTCCAATGGGAGAAAGCAAGACATTCCAATCACTATAAGGCGTCGTATCGGACCAAACCACTATTGTATTAGTCGTAGCAGAGATAATTCCGTGAGAATAATTATTATTGCTAACTATCTGTTCCGGTCCATGGGGTAAGACATATGTCACCACTCCCCGTTGACCGGACCAGACAACCCGATTATTGCCGATAGCCGGATTAGTACCGCTGTCAGAAGAAATGGTTCTCGCCGGTCCCGCGGGTAAAGGATAGACCACAATCTTCAAAGTACTTTTGTCTACCCAAACAGCTGTATTACCTGCCACTTGAGGATGATATCCTTGCCCGAGAATTTTTGCCGGACAAACAGCCGGAGGGGTAGGACTGGGAACCGGAGGTAAGGTCGCCGTTGGCACGGGTATCTCCCCTGTAATTGACAATTCATAAATCTTCCCGTCGTTCTCAGACGGATCAACGTTGTTATCTACCCCTCGATCTGTAAGAAATAAACTGTTTTTACTGGGATCTATACTCCCTGGTCCGTAACCCAAACCTGAAGGAGCCACGGCACCTATTTGTGAAATATCAATTACTTGCACTAATTCTCCGTTAAGCTTTACCTCCAAAATCTCAGTCTTCGGCTCATTGCCTGCAATATACAACGTATCTCGAGTGGGATTATACGCCAGACCCTCCGGATCGTGTTGTCCTAAGCTCCAGGTGTCAAAATGAGTCATTTGATCATCCCCATTAGGAGCAACACCATCAAAAATCCCGTTCTGTCCCGGTGTTAGTTGATAAACTTCAGCCCCGGCTCCGTCCAGCATTAATAATTTTCCATCAGCGTACTCTACCTCTTCAGTATCTACGCAACCGAACGTTTGGGTACTAAAGGAGGTGACTATATCATCAATAGTATTTAAAACACCGTCGCCTCCCTTATTCACCACAAAAATTTTATGCTGGTCATCATCCGAGAAAAAAACATTTTTATTTTGCACTTCATTAGGATTAACTGCTAGACCAGTCGGCTCATGAGAATAAGCTATTGTGGAATAAGTATTTAGCAATACCCCTTTGGAACTCATCTCAAACACATTTTTCCCATGCCAATATGGGGGCATCTCGTCTACCTCGCAATCGCTGACCAGATAACGATTTGTCTCAGGCAGATACGTAATTCCTGCCGGATCAGGAGCGGGTATTGACCATTGGGAAGTGTCTATCGTTCTCACCAACACTGCTGTTACCCGACTCGCGGATCCTATCTGAGGATAAACATAATACGCCATATCCAATGTATTAATCATCCCGTCATGATAAACATCATACTGTCCACCTTGTCCATAATTCACCAGCACCAATCTCATCGCCGCGACTAGACTGTCCTGAGCCTTGATATCCGCGCCTCCCATCTTAATAAATAATCCCGCCACCACTCCGACAATGATCGTTGTTAACCAAAATTTTGATCTCCTAACCCTCATGATTCCACTCTATCATAACCCAAAGATCGCGCAACCCATAACATAGAACAAAGAAACATAGAAACAAGAATTCTACTTACTACTACCTAATTCCTGACTCGTAAACCCTACTCCCTAGATTATAATCACTAACCAACATACCAGATAATTAATACATAATAGAAATACCTTCGATTACCCGCTGATTACCTTTCCCCAATCCCAACTATTCACCTTCCCGTCACCGTTCAGGTCTCCTACGCTGGTTAGCCAATTTACTAACCATTGTTTGAAATTAATTATCACCGGTGGCGCTGTCGGTGTCACAACTACACTTCCCGCCGAGAAATCACACGCCTGAAGTGTCCCCCCATATCCGGTCCCCGTGTTCACATTCACCGCCCAATTATTTAACTGAGTCACACTACCCTGCTCTGATCGGAATGCATAATCACCTGCCAACGCTGTGTATTCACTCGAATCCGGTAACCTCACATCCACAGAATAAGTACGTTTTTGTACATCCACCACCATCCGCACATGATACGTCGAACCTCCACTATATCCTATTGTTGTATCCGCCCCGTAAGAACCATCGTTTCGCACATCTATATTCCCCGAAGGCGCAAACCTCACTATCGCTGCCAAGTCAGTATACGCACTCGCTGATCCGTCTGACAACCCCACCGCCATATCTCCCACCGTATCTCCAGATCTTGGTATGGGTGTAGCATCAAACTGTGTTGTAAATGATCCTGTCTGAGTAGTCATTGATTTATTCTTCCATACTCCGTCTGCCTGGGCCACCACACACCCCGGTGGAGGAGTCGCAGTCGGCACCGGAGTTACTGCGGTACCCGAAGCACTAATATCAAACTCATCTATCACTTGACCATTAATATTCTTAAAATATGCATGCGCTCTATTCGGATTGCCGTTAATATTAAAAGTTATAAACAAAGCTCCGTAATTCGCTCCCTGATCACTGGTTGATATCCCTCCCCATATATAATTACACCCCGAACCTCCACCATAAGGATAAGCATATGGTGAACACCGCTGCTGACTCCTGATACTATTGCCTCCTAACCCAGACACAAACACAATTGTCTTCCCAGGCGCGACTAACAAACTATTGGGATTACTTGGTACATTAGGGATCCCGTTATAAGTCTGTAAGGGATGCTGGCTCAAATCCACCGTTAAATTCTGTGTGCTGGTTAAAGTTTTCGTCCGCTCATAACTATGTTCATGCCCCGTGGCAATGATCGCCCCGTACTGTCGACAGGTTTCATAATCTGGCCACCCCTGCTCATTACCTTTCCCTCCTACCTGCATAGTAGTCATATTCTTATGCCAGGAACACACCTTCCACAAGTGATCATCATTCCTCAATTCATTATCAATATGGGTCGGGTCACCATTTTCTTCGGAAAACACCACCTTCAAACCATTGTAGGTAATCGCGTAGCTGGGAGGCAGACTACCCGAGGGCGGTGTCAATCCTACTCTAGACATTCTGTCTTTGAAAAACGCCGCGTAACCATCACTATCCCAATTATCGTGATTTCCGTCTGAACCAAAATAAGGAAAGTTCGCCCCCAAAGTGTTATCAATCATCCCCATCCATTTGGTGGGGCCATCGCTATAATCAAAATCCCCCTGATGCAGCACCATATCCGCTCCTTCACTTTTTATCAAATTCAACACACTCTGGAAGTGACTTCCTGCTCCTGAATCACCAATAAACGCCACTTTGAAATTAGCCCCTGTCGGTATGGCTGCCTGCACCGGTTGATTTACTAATTTCCCGCCCACTACCAACACCATTAAAACCACCCCGATCTTCAAATAATCTTTACCAACTCTTGTCCTAATTGATCTGCTTATTAATTTCATAATTTATCTGACTGGAAACTCAACTTCTATATCTGTAGTCCCTACCCCGTCTTCATCTTCCACTATCAAATTCAACACCCAATCATCATTTCTGACCACCGCAAATTGCTCTCCATCGGCTTCCGGATCCTCCGGAGGTGAGGTTATTTGCCACCCATCATCTCTTAAGGCAGATAAATACCATTTCATTACCTCCGCCACCGGTTCTTGAGTAGTCCAATGACCTTCATAACCCACTCTCGTCTGATCTGATTTCTTGTAACTGTTTATCAACTTTGCCTCTGGAAACACCGGTACCTGAGGGAACCCGGCCACTACTGTTTCTTGCTCCACTACTGCCCTCTCTTTATTATCTGCCACTGGATGACTTACTTTCAACCAAACAGCCAGCAGCCCGCTTACCACTATCAATACTCCTAACTCGATCTTTTTGCTTATACTATAATCAGATGCCATATTTCATCATAACATCAACTCTCAATTAAACCTCAGAACCCAAACATGACTTCCCCATTAATTTCCGTTCTCACCCAAAAAGTTTCCCAAATTAAACTCAATCTCCGGCACATTCTCATCATCACTTTTCTCGTTCATCTCAGCTATCTACCCAATTCCTTCACCTGGCTCGACCACGGCGACATTCAGAGAGGCCGCACCATCATTCCTTTAACCTCTATTCATCAAGCTTTCTTTACTTCTCTGGGCCAAACAAAATTCTACCGGCCCCTAATCACCATCCTTAACAGCTTGGACTTCGCTATCTACCATTCTCACGCCTGGGGATACCACCTCACCAACCTCGTCTTACATCTGGGCGTTACTTGGATCACTTACTACTTCCTTAAATACTACTTTGACCTTAATAAAAAATATTCCCTCATCGGTGCCTTAATCACCGGCATCCACCCCCTAACTTGGCTGCCTGTTGGCGCCATCTCGTACCGGTCAGAACTCCTAGTCACTGGCTTCATAGCCGCCGCCCTAGTTTGCCATATTAAATTTCGTACTCAAAAACGCTTACTCTTCGCGATTCTAACTTTAATCTTCATTACTTTAGCACTGATAGCCAAAGAAACCGCTATCTTTTGGCTGCCTCTGCTCATCGGATTTTGGGAAATTAAAACCCGGCGCCTAAAATTTAATTACTCCATATTTATCATCTTAGAAATCATCCTCTTCACCACTTACCTCTGGTGGCGGTTTTTCTTCTTGCCTTCCCTATTCACAGCAGCTCCCCTAGAGCTACCTTGGCCAACAGCCATTAGCACTCGACTCTTCATCTTCGGCCAACAAGCACTCTGGCTCATCCTACCTCTCAAGCCTGGCCTCAGCGACGCAGTTAAAATCATTTCCCTTCATCATCTCTTTCCCTGGCTGATTATCAGCCTCATCATTCTGGGTACCTATCAAATATACCGTTCAGGTCTGTCATCCCTAACTTCCCAATTCCTTATCTTTCTCGCCATCGCCCTTGCCCCCGCCCTCAACCTCATTCACTTACCCAGAGCTACTTCACCTCATTACAGCTACTTTGCTCTCATTGGCCTGGGAGTGGGAGCCTATCTGATCCTCGACAGGCCTTGGCCCCCAAAAAAGCTAATTAAACCTCCAGCCATTATCTGGCTAATCATCGCTACCTGGTCAACTTTTACCGCTGGTTTCCTTTTTAAAAACGATTTTACCTTGTTCAAAAACGAAGTCGGCCGCGACCCTCATTTTCTAGAAGGCCAATTTTACTTAGGCAATTACTATCTGGATCAAGGACAATATTCTGCCGCCGATACCGCGTACCAGCAAATCTTACAAGCTTCCCCTGAGTATCTGGCCTATGTTGACCACACGGCCTTTAACATCAATCTTGCCGCCTTCCGCACTGCCCAAGAGAACTACCCAGCTGCCGAAGAAATATTGACTTCCATTCTCCAAAATCAGCCCTCTAACTCAAACCTTAACGTTTCCTATAATCTGGCTTTGATCTACTTCAAACAAGGGAAAATTAATCCCGCCATCACCTTACTGTTCCAGCACCAGGACAACTGGCGTCGTCCGGAACCGCTACTGCTCTTAGCCCGGCTTTACCTTCAGGAGTCAAATTATCCTCAAGCCTTAGCAATCTTAAAAAAATCCCTTCCCTACTTAGATTCCCGCCAACGTGCCAATATCCAACAGCTAATACTTGAAATCCAACAGACCCGCCAACCCTGACTTTATGGCCTTATTGACTATCATCATTCCCGTTTACAATGAACAAACCACCATCGCAGCAGTTATCAATCAAGCCCTTAACCAACCCCTATCCGGATGGAAAAGGCAGCTCATCATTGTTGATGACGGGTCGACTGATCATAGCTATCGAAACATTTCGCCATTTAAAAATCAAATCACATTATTGCAACATAAACACAATCTTGGCAAAGGTGCGGCTATCAGAACCGCCTTACCCCAAGCCCGAGGTGAACTCATCCTCATTCAGGATGCCGACACCGAATACCAATCCTCTGATTGGCACCGGCTCATCTCCGCTTTAAACCACTCACAGATCGGTGCCGTCTACGGTTCCCTGAATCTCGGTCATAACCAAGTCAAATACCCGCTTCTCTCCTTTGGTAACCAAATTCTCACCTGGCTAGTAAACATTATTTACCATCAACGACTCACAGATCTTGCTACCGGCTATAAATTATTTAGGACTTCAGCCATTCAATCTTTACCCCTCGCAGCTAATGGCTTTGAATTCGATATGGAAGTTACTCTTCAATTAATTAAACAAAATTGGTTAATCAAAGAAGTTCCCATCCACTACTTTCCCCGGTCCTATCAACAAGGCAAAAAGATCACCCTCCAACACGGACTTAAATACCTCAACGTATTAATAAGAAACATCTTCAAGTAACACGTAGCACATAACACATAACAGATATCTCTTAACTTACTGATTACTTACGATTGTGGTCCAGTCCCAACTATTCACCACTCCGTCCCCATTCTCATCTCCTGCACTGGTTAACCAATCCACTAACCATTGTTTAAAATTAATTATCACCGGGGTAGGTGTCGGTATAAGTTTACTAATTCTGATCAAGTCTAGTTGGGTGTTCGCCTCCCGCCCATGAAAATACAGAGTATGGTTACCTGCAGACAAATGAAAAACTACCGGATCTCTCTCTGGAGAATCGAACGTGCCAGATCCCCGATGGCTCACCTCATCCCAAATCCAGTTACTGCTAAACTCCTGCATGTCCCAAATTTTGGTTGGATCAGTATTATCCGCTAAGAAAGACACATAAAAAGAATTATGCCCCGTATCGATCGGCAGCACTCTTCCTTCCACAATGTAGTCTCCTTCCTGACTCACCTCCACCATCAAACTGGCTAACCCTAAATCTGCCTGATCTGAAAAAATATATTTACCTCCGGATGCATTCACATCCCCTCTCGTCTGCATGCGAGAACTTAAACTCATGTCTTCCGCTTCCCACTCCAGCATATCCATCACCGTTGGTGGAATCGGAGTAGGAGTGATTGTCCCTTCATACAAAGTCCGTAAAGGATGCGGATAAGTATATGCCTGATAACCTGGTTTGGCTGTATCAAGGTGATAATCCCGATCCTTAATTAACATATAACTCGGACCATCATTTCTCAAATGCGTAGCAGCACAACCCCCGGGATTGGTAAAAGTATTATTCCACTCAAACAAATCACCGTCACTTTGTGGAAAATTTATTCCGGTATGATTAGCTCCTTGACTCTTGCCGCTTAAATAACCGATCTGATCAATCTCCGGGTAAGTATATGTAGCGGTCTTCTCATAGTGATAGCGCTCAATAATAATCGCAATTCCATTTTTGAAACCTCTTGCAGTATTGTTATAAATTAATGACTCTCCCCCCCTGGGTTTAATTGCCGTATAAGCTAATTTTGAACAATTTACCGAACTACCAATCGGTGTCTGATCATCATATATATTATTCACAAAACTATTATTATAAACCTCATAAGCCCGGGTACTAATTACATTCCCCCCCCAAACTCCGTGGGCATCCACCGCCTGCGCCCAGGTATTATCAATCACTTGATTATGACGAAACACATACAATCCCCCACCACCCGAGGCGATCGCGTGCCGATGACCAATAAAATAATTATCTTCCACAAAAATAAAATTATCGCTCCCGAACAGGGGCTCGCTTACCCATGTTCGATTATCCCCAGCCACAACTATTCCATAACCATTAGTAGTATTAGTAGCAAAACTGCCGAGTTTCCTCTTAATATTATACAAAAAATTATTCTTGGCGATCACTCCGTTGGCCTTATTATCATCATGAAACAATTCAATTGCCGCATTCCCAAAATGCTCAAAAGTATTATTAATAATCAAAAAATTAAAACATTTGTCCATATAAATTCCGTGATCACCCGCATGTGATTTATTGTCATACGGATCCACACTCGGAGTATTACTTTGAAAATGGATATCAGAAATCACCATCTTACTTGGCGCCTCGCTGGGGCAAGAAATATACAGCAAATTCCTGTAAGGCCAGGTTTCCATCTGCGCGTCAGATATATCCGGCCGATAAAGTCTGGTTCCCCCATTCCCCGACCCCTGACCTTTCAGTGAAATAAACTTTCTAATTTCAATCTGCTTATTTACCAAAAACTCCCCCGCCGGCAACTCGATAGTGTCATAATTCGCCACCGTCGAAGAATTAATCAAACTTTGCAATGACGGTTGGATATCCGAGTTGTTACCCGGATTCGGCAAATAATGCACGGCTGCCCGCACCGGACTAGCCGCCAACCAAACCATACCTACTCCCATCAATAACCACACCCCAATTCTCCTTAACATATTTCCACTCTACCACGAAGCACGTAACACATAGCACTTAATACGTAAAAGCCTGTCTCCTTCTGACTCCTATTTACTTATTACCTGCCCGCAATGCTACGCCAGCCCGCAGTAGATACAGCGTTTCTGGTGGGCATAGCGTTGCAGGCGGGCTGATTACCGACTACTGACCACCGACCACCTTTTCCCAATCGATCGTATTCACCTTTCCGTCTCCATTCTGATCACCGATCAAAGACAACCAATTGATTAAATAGGCTCTCCAATTAATCTTTTCCCTCATCTGCAGATTGCATAATTGAAATGTGCCACTTCTTGACCAAATGGCCCAGTTGTCAATCTGGTTCACCTGACTCTGTTCGGTACGAAAATGATAATCGCTAGCCAATGGCACTTCGCTTCCCCCTGGGGAAGTAATCCAGACCGAGTAGTATTTGACATTCGTATCAGCCTCTAACTTGACCTGATAAGTCTTCCCCGGATCAAATCTGATCACCTGATCTGCTCGGTAAACATCTCCATCCCGGACATCAAAATTACCTTGGTCGTTGAAACGAACCAGCATTGCATAGTCGGTGTAGTAATCTCCTGCACCAAGTGAAAATCCTACCAAGCCATCCCTATCCATCTGCTCAGGAATCAGCCCAAACTTAGCTATAAAATCTCCATTAAAAGATGGAGTTATACTATGGTTAATCCATCCAGGATCAGGTTCCACCCCATTACCTAAACCATTACTTCGTTGACACCCGGGAGCTAAAGTAGGTGTCGGTGTCACCGTTGGATAAACTGTCCCTCCTGGGTCCACATCCTCATAACTCCATCCCCGCTTATAATCATCAGTATAAATGACCGTGTCTCCTTGATTCTCTACCGGAGATCTGTAAATACCAAATAAAAACCAAGGGCCTCTATCATCATTATATCCAATTGGACCTTGATAATTCACCACTTGATTCTGATTACCATCAATCCACACTTCCAACCGACCGTCATTCTCATATGACCATCTTACATGCACTACAAAATCATGCCATTTCCCCCTCTCCGCATATTTACTACTTATATATGGTCTCACTACTGTACCGTTATTACTAGATTGAATCTTAGTACTGCTATAAATTAATTCAACCCAAAACTCATCATTCACATATTTCAAACCTAACGCTGGACTTCGAGATGCTTCACCTTCATCAGCCCATCCATGCCATTGAGCAAAATAAAACCAATTTAGTTGAGTAGGAAAACTATCAGGTATAAGCACTCTGAACCCATACCAATACTCTCGTCCCATTTCAACTGTGTCATAATGATATACAGGCCCTGGCCCCCAAATCATAGCTTTTTTATCATCACTATCAATATACGAATCATCTCTAGTAAAATCGGCAAACTGGTGCTCAAATCTCCCCACATAATTATTTATTCCTAAGGGGTCGTTAACTACAGACACAGCATGATCGCAAGAAGGACAGTGGATCTCCCCCCAGTTACCTATTGTTCCATCCTCAAAATCTTGAACAATAACCGCCGCCCAAGTGGTTGTAGCACCTACACTCATCACTACCAAACCCATTCCCACAACTACCAGCAAGTTAATTAACGATCTTTTACTCGCCATTACCTTAACCTTATCAAAAAATCATGGTTAATTCTCAATTAACAATTACCTTTCCCCAATCAATCGTATTCACCTTCCCGTCTCCGGTCATATCTCCTAATCCCGTCAACCAGTTTGTCAGTAAATACTTCAGGTCCCTTACCCTATACCTTACCTGATCACTAATCACCATCTCCCCAAACACTGTCGAGTCTCCCGCCGGCTTGCTACTTCCTACCGGAAACCATAATAAGTAATCGTCTCTTCCTCCTCCGTCATCATCATCATTAATCCCTAAGTCAAACCCGATCATCTGATTCACCGGTGCATTACTCTGCCCTAAATTCCCCCACGGTATCGCTGCCTCTACCACATATCCATTACTCCCACTTACTACCGCATGCTCTACACCCGTAGTTCCGCTAATTATCCCCTGCTCAGCAATCCGATTAGTCAAATCAATCGTATATTGATGGTCATTCCCGTCATACCCTGCCTGTCCGTCCCTGTCCCCGTCCACAAATATCTCTACACTATCATCGTCCCAGATGTTGGCTGCCTCATTACTTAATACATCATCTGTTACCCTAACTCCCACATACAAATATTGCTCATCCCATGCGGCCTGCCAGCTCCCGCTCACATCACTTGCCGGCTCATTCACCTGCGCATACCCAAACTCTCCTTCGTTTACTGGTATCCCTTCCCAGTCACTTAAATCCCCGTCTATCACCATCGGCGCCACCACCCGATTACTCTCAGCTCTCGGCCACGGTGCCATTGTCGGTGTCGGACTGGTTGTCGCATCTGAAGGGTATTCATAAGCACCCATGTCAAACCCTCCTCCTTGTGGCCTGCTCACCCCAGCATAATCAAACGTGATCCCCTGGCTAGTTAGGTCTACCCCACCATCTATCGCAGGAGAGTCACCTTGCAGTGAATAATCATCTGCCCCCGCATTGATAAACTTCACATCAGAAACATTTGTCTGCGTCAAATTATCTGACACTACCACATTGTTCCCGCTCCCGATCGTCACATACCTTTGTTCCCCGTCTACGATAATGTTATTCTGTACTCTATTATTATTGCCTTTATCGTTATTAAAAGCTATACCATTACGACTGGGGTTTATGATTGTATTATTCCAGACATAAATACTCTTCCCTACCACACCCGCCGGCGCCACTTTTATCCCGTTGTAATCTGAATTTAAACCCGGTCTGACTATCACGTTATTATAAATCCTGTTACCTCCATTACCTTGGACGTATATTCCTGTACCCCATCCGTCTTTGATTAAATTATTGTAAATATTACATACGCTCCCTAGATTATTCATTACCCCGCCTGAAAACCCCGGATCATGTGCCTGACTATCTTTGTAAATCAAATTATGGTGAATTCCGCAATCCGCTATTGCCGACCCTACTTGAATCCCCTTCATGCCAATGTTTTCCACTCGATTGTTATAAATATTCACCCCCCTCAACACCGAATCATAAACATACTCTGTTCCGCTATTACAACTCAAACTCCTCCCCTGGTAGAACGAGCTGCCAATATAAAAAGCCGAATGTCCTGTACCATGCACATAATTATCATGCAAGACTGAATTATACTGTGTAAATTTGCTCCGGTTCACCACATCATCCAAATCACCTACTTTTATCCCGTCCCCGTCGTAATCATACGCATGCCAGTCACTGGTCGATCCGTCAGAACAGACCGCCACCGTCTTCGCTGATATCCCAATTATTGGCACTCCTGATACCTCAATGTGATCCACCTCAAAATCACTCGTCTTGTTGGGCATCGTTATCCCGTTTGCCGTCGAGTGAATAATCTTTATCCCGTACTTGACTTGAGTGTCACCTGTCCCGGTAATCTTGATATACTTGCTGTTTTGCACCAAAATCCCCTCTGACGTCGTTGAGTTAATCACCACTTGCCCACCGAAATTAATAAACGTAATTGGCGTACTCGTGTCTCTCAAAAAATTTCTTAACTTCAAACTATCTCTATTTCCAGATAAAATGCACACTGTATCACCAGGCTGCACAGCAGCATAATTTTCCCTCCCGTCCGCAATCGATACGTTCACAGGAATCGTATAATCACAACTCACAGCTCCGTAAACCGTTCCTGGAACCATCAACCACCCTCCTATCACCATCATGAACAACCAAACCAATCTTCTCCTCATAAATTCACTCTACCACGAATCACACATCACGAAGCACGTAACGATAGGCAAGAAACATGTAGCAAAAAACAAAAAACTGAGAAACTAAGAGACAACGTAGTTACCTAATTACAACAAATTACTACTTTCTACTACCTACTTCCAAAATTCTTACTCCTGAATTCGAAATTCTATCTTCTATATTCTCATTTCTGATTCCTGTTTACCAATTACCTGCCCGCAATGCTACGCCAGCCCGCAGTAGATACAGCGTTTCTGGCGGGTATAACGTTGCAGGCGGGCTGATTACCGACTACTGACCACCGACCACCTTTCCCCAATCAATCGTATTCACCTTCCCATCCCCGTTCTGATCCAACAACCCATCAAACCAACCCCCTAACACCTGCCTCAACTTTTTCCCTAATCCCATCTTTATTCCATAGATATCTACCTCCGTCAAACTATTCCACTCATTGGTATTATTTATATGCCCCAAATACCTCACGTATCTCCCTTGTATATCCGAAAAATCATATACCTCCTGCTCGAGAGTCATTCCGCTGCTTTCCCCACTCCACACCGTCTCCCAATTTACCCTGTCACTCGAAACCTGTAAGTCAAACTTATTCATTCTACTGTCTCCTTGATATACCCCGATCCTCACCAGTCCCACCGTCCTCACTACACCTAAATCATATTCAATCCATTGTCCGTCTCCGCTCGCTGACCAACGGGTACTCAAATCATTATCCACCGTATTTCCTGATAGGTTAGTCCCATCGTCTCCACTTGTCCTCACTCTACTAACGTCAGGCGTTATCTCCTCATACCTGGGATCAATCGTTGGTGTGGGCCGCGGAGTTACACTTGGTGCGCTGTTCATATATTCATCTGCTCCCACATCAGATCTGGCTATTCCGTCTCCGTTACCATCTTGAGGTCGTGGCTGATCATCTATATCTCTGACCGCATACCCACTACTACTGCCCTGATCTATCGCCGGAGAGTTTACCGTTAAATGAAAATCCAGTTGTGACGGATCTTTAAACTTGACCGCATCTCTTTGGCCGTAAACTAAATTATTATAAGCATTCACATAATTACTTACCACTCCTGTCTCTAAAGTCTCGGCTATCAAATTATCATAAACCGCCCCCTGTTTTGGAGTTGAACTGACTCTGATTCCGCTCCGAGAACTTTTAACAATCGTATTATTATAAATCATTCCTCCATCTCCCAAGTCCCAGTTAATCCCCTGCGCACTTGTAGCCATCCCCGAATTGTAAAAAATATTATTGTAAATCACATATCCTCCGATTCCTTGAATATACATCCCCGAACCTCGAGAATTATAGATTTGGTTATTATAATAATTACCAGTAGTCCCCCTATTTATGATCATTCCAAATCTCCCGTTCCCAGCTGATGGATCTGAAGACAACCCTGCATCCCTAACTATATTATGATGAATATCAACTTCACTTACCGCACTCCCCACCTGAATCCCGTCCCACCCCGTCCGATCCACCACATTATTATAAACCTTCACCCCTCTCAATACCGGATCATCAACATATTCTGTTCCGCTATTACAACTCAAACTCCTCCCTTGGTAGAAAGAACTGCCGATATAAAACCCCTCTGTTCCCACATCATGAACATAATTATCATGAAAAATCGAATTAATCTGCGTAAAATTACTCCGATTCACCACATCATCTAAATCACCCACCTTTATCCCGTCTCCGTCGTAATCATACGCATGCCAATCGGAAGTCGATCCATCAGAACAAACCGCCTCTGTCTTCGCTGATACGCCAATTATCGGCACCCCTGATACCTCAATGTGATCCACCTCAAAGTCACTTGTCTTGTTGGGCATCGTCATCCCGTTCGCCGTCGAGTGAATTATCTTTATCCCGTATTTGACTTGAGTATCTCCGGTCCCTGTAATCTTGATAAACTTACTGTTTTGCACCAAAATCCCTTCTGACGTCGTCGAGTTGATCACCACTTGCCCTCCGAAATTAATAAACGTAATTGGCGTACTCGTGTCCCTCAAAAAATTTCTTAACTTCAAACTATCTCTATTCCCGGCTAAAATGCAAACTGTATCTCCTGGTTGCACACCAGCATAATTACCCCTCCCGTCTGCAATCGATACGTTCACGGGAATCGTATAATCACAGCTCACCGCTCCGTAAACTGTCTCTGGATTCATCAACCCCCCTGCTATCACCATTATGAATAACCCGACCAGATTTCTCCTCATACATTCACTCTACCATAGCCCAAAGATCGCGTAGCCCGCATCGCATCACGCGTAAATCTACCATCTCTTTTTTCTTTACAACAGACCACTTATCACCTTCCCCCAATCCCAACTATTTACCACCCCATCTTCGCTCCCGTCTCCTGCACTACCTAACCAATTACTCAACAAAAACCTCCACCCCGGTTCCTGGTATACCAATCTAATCGCATCTGCCACCACATCTTCTCCTCCGCTTACCATATCACTAACCGTCACCGACCCTTGATTAATAAAATAATATTTTCCCAACAGATTCCATTGCTCGTTACTTACCTGCTGGTTCACTCTTACTTCTTCTGCTCCTCCGGTAAAATTTATCGTATACGGTACATCAGTTGGCCGTATCATCGATGGCCACCAACTCGCATATACCTCATACTCTCCCGGCCGGTTAACCGTAAACGACCACGTAGCTGTATCTCCGCCTCTAATCAAATGGTTAAACATATGCGAACTACCGTAGTGCAACCCCTGGGGATCAACGTATTCCTGCCACATATCCTGCACAAACGCAGTGCTAAACCCCTCATCGACATTATCAATAATCATCTCATTTGGATTTACAGTTGGTGTTGCCATCGGACTCATACTTACATACTCATACGCTCCCATATCTGGTTTGGAATCCCGTGAATTACCTTCAAAGTCAAGGCTGACTCCTACCGCTGTTCCCTCATCTCTTACCAAACTATCAGACACTAACCGAAAATCATTCACTGCCCTGTCCACAAACCCCGGGTCCACATGCAAAGTATTTGGCCCATCCAAAGCATGGCTGGTCCCTGGTCCTCCGTACCAATCATTATAATCCATCACATTACTGCCCGATAAACTCCGATTATTAATCTGCTCATCAGTATTAAAGGCTGAAATATTGTCAATGATCCGGTTATTTTTCAGATTCTTAAAATCTGCAAATAATATTCCTGTCCTATTACCCACCACCGTGTTGTGGTAAATTTCATTTCCGTACCCCACCACCGTGTCTGCCGGCCAACCATCCAGTTTGCCCGCGTCCAACCTGATTCCGGAATACGGATTCCCGTAAATCAAATTATTGGTTACTTTAGTCAACCTCCTCACATAAATCGCCGCCTGTGTATAATTACGACCGCATTCATAAATTCTATTACCGTCAATCACATTGGCGTCCGGCGACCCGATTCCAAAATGTCCACAATCAGAAATCGTATTTCCCTGTATCAGGGTACCCACGGCATTCAGCTTAGTATCCACCCCTTCCCATACATTATAAATCGTATTACCAATCACTTTATTATTCCGACAATGATGTGTATAACTAGCCCCGCCTTTGGACACATAAATCCCTTCACCTAATGAAATATCATAAACTTCATTATTTTCTAACAAATTATCATCGCACGACGGATAATCAGGATTGTCATAGTGAATACCAATCTTAATTCCAATTGTCGTCCCGGAATAATACGTCGGATCTATATAAATATGATGAATCTTCATCCCCCGCACAATATTGTGGTCCGCCCATATATTCATCGCTTCTGCAATGAAATTCTTCAGCTCTAATCCTTCAATAATCCAGTAGTCATGCTTGATTCCCAAAAACTTTTGCACCACATAATTGCCGTCAATCACCACCCCGCTCGACTCTGGTTTAACCGTGATCGGTGCCTGAGCCGTTCCACTAGCCGCAGTTTCAGCGTACATATACAAAGGACTACTCCCCCCTCCGCCCACATTATAAGTACCACCTCGAATCAACAACCGGTCCCCGGCTCTTAGTTTGTTAATCCCGTAGCTGATCGATTTCCATGGGCTCTGACTGCTTCCGCTGTTGCCGTCATTTCCTGTGGTCGCCACATAATAATCCGCTGCCAGCGCTGTTTTGGACATTACCAGATTCATCCCCACGCCTATCAATAACCAAACCGCGATTCTTCTTAACATATCTTCACTCTACCACAGCTCAGAGGTCACGTAACCCGCATCACACAACCAACAAATCAATGTCTCGTGACTTGACGTTCCGCCATACGCTTAATACGCCTTTCTCCCTATTACAGCCACCTTGCTCCCATCCACAATAACGGGAATCACCACCTGATTACCAATCTGGTAATCTCTTTCTTGCTCTTTATCATTAACAAGTACTCTTAAATCATAAAGTGGATCTCTAGTATCTTCCGTCGAGTCAGCCAAAAACACGCTGGGTTGAGTACACATACCCCGACCAGGTGGACAAGCTTTTTCCCCAAGCAGAGTACTAATCACATACCCGGAAACCTTAACCATAGAGCCGTTCAAAGCACTCCGGTGTTCAACCACATATTTGACCGGTATCGGCTCTTGCGGAAGTGAACCAACAGATAAATCAGGATATGGCGCTAAACCGGCCTCATTAGGATCCTCGGGTTGGATCGTTGCACTGGAAAGCTGCCCACTTCCCTGGCTCACAGGAGTGTTAACACCACTGTCCGGTCCACCGCCCAACCCCTTTTGGTAGTAAACCAAAAATATCACCACTCCCACCAGCACTCCAATCACCATCAGTAATCTGGTTGTCGTTTTTTGCATATATAATACCAGCTTAACATAAACTCAAATTCAGATTCAGCCCTAATTTTCTAATCTTAATTATCAAAACGCCCCCCCTCCACCCAACTCACCCCATTCTGCAAACTCCCATCATTGTGATTACCCGTCGCGTCGTGAACCACCGTTCCGCTGCCTTCATTAAACTTCCAGTAACCCACCAACCCGGCTGCACCCAGATCAACCTCTCGACTCATATCTGACTGAATCTGTTGCTGAGTCCTGGCATAATTCCACAACCTCAATTCGTCTTCCTCTCCCTGCAAACTGTAACTACTTACCGCTGAAGAAATATACATATCTTCTGTCGTGCCAATGGATCTCCCATTCAAAACACTTATATCAAAGTTCCCCACCAAATTTCCATCTAAATAAAAGCTCGCCTGCTGACTCCTGTCAGCCACCACTGCCACCTGATGCCACTGATCATCCTTGATCCCCAACGACTTATCTGAATTCGCATATACAACCTGGCTTCCATCCCCCAAATATAATCTCAAATCATCATCCTGGTTTGAATACCAAAACCAATACCCCGGCTGAGAAGCACTGCTCGCGCCCTTATAATCAATATTGAAATTTGAATTCTGCGTACTTGCCACCTTCACCCAAGCTTCAATCGAAAAATCCCCGCTCCCTACATCCAACTCCGGGACGTTAGCAAACCTCACTCGGTCGTCTATCCCGTCAAAATGCACCGCATATTTAACCGGCGGCCTAATGATTAACTTCGCCCAATCCAGACTATTGATCACTCCGTCGGCTACTCCTTCAAAAATCTGGTTATTAGTCAACCAGCTAACTAATAAACTCTTTGCCTGAGAGGCCCAAGGTATCGGCGTTACCGTCGGTGTCGGCACTATCCCTGACGCATATTCATACGCCCCGATATCATAAACTCCTTCTTGCGGACGGCTAATTCCCAAATAATCACTAGTGACAAAATCCACTGTTGTACCCGCATTAACCGCTGGCGATCCCGATTGCACGGAGTAATCACCACTGCCCGGATCAGTAAATTTTACCTCCCCCACCGTGGGGCTCGATAAGTTATTCGTCACCAAAACCCCGGCCGTAGTCTTAATATACGTCTCGCCGTTTTGGGGATTTACCACCAAATTATTTTGCACTAAATTATCGCTTCCGAAATCCTGATTGAACAAAATTCCCCATCCTCTTGGTTTCACAATCGTATTATTGGCAACAAAAACACTATTACCATGATTTATTTTTGTACCAACATATATACCGCTCCCGTTAGCACTAGTATAAGAACTGTACCTACCCGGATTTATAATCACATTATTAAACACATGATTCAACCCATGTCCCTGCACATAAATTCCGGCTCCAATAATGTCCGTAATAAAATTATTATAGACATCACACACACTTCCCGGATTAATCATATAACCTCCCTCATGTGCTGTCTGCTGTTCAGTTCCTGTATTTGTTATCCGATTATGATGCGCGTCGCAATTTTCCACTGCTGATCCGATTTGAATTCCCTTAGTGCCGATATCTTCCACCTGGTTACCGTAAACATGCACGCCCTTCAAAACCGGATCATAAATCGTGGCTGTTCCTCCGCAATTTAATTCATAAGCTCCCTCTACATAATGCGAACTTCCTAAATACATCCCCATCGAAATATTGTAAATATATATGTCATGAAAAGTAATGTTGTGTGTAGTTATTTCGGTTTACCGCATCCTGAGCATCAATTTCTCCATCGTTATTATAGTCATACCCTCTCCAGCTGGTGGGGGACCCGTCTGGGCAGGTCGAATCCGCCTTACTTGACACTCCGATTCCGGTTCCTCCTATTCCGGTGATTTCCAAATGATCGACTTCAAAATTGTCAGACTTATGCAATAAATTAATTCCCGTATTCGTAGATCCTGAAATCTTTATTCCGTAATTCACCCCTGCCGCCCCCGTTCCCGTAATTCTAATATGACTGCTATTGCTCACTTCTATCCCCGAAGACTGGCTGGTATTAATTACTACTTGCCCCCTGAATTAATAAAAGTAATCGGTGTCGTGGACGATCTTTTAAAATTTATCAAATTCAACGCTCCTCGGTTTCCGGCTTCAATACACACCGTATCTCCGGGTTTCACACTCGCATAATTACCTCTACCGTCAACCCTTGTTACCCCTGTGGAAATAGTAAAATCGCAACTCAGTGCTTCATAAACTACTTCCGGACTCATCATCCACCCGATCACGATTAATCCAACCATCCAAATCAATCTTCTCCTCATATCATGACTCTACCACGATCCAAGTATCACGGAGCACATAACACGTAGCATTCCGTTTACCCCTCATTACCATTTACAATTTACCGATTACAAGTTACTTATTATCTCTACCCAGTCCCAACTATTCACCTTTCCGTCTTGGTTCCCATCACCTACTCCGGTCAACCAGTTCGCTAACACTTCCCACCAGTTGATCGGTACCGGCGTCAATGTTGGTGTCATAACCATTTGCATTCCGCAAATTCGGTACTGACCCGCGCGCGACCATGTACCCCAATTGCCAATCTGATTAACCATCGCCTGCTCTGTTCTGAAACCATAATTATTCGCCAACAGCTGCTCTCCCTGACCCGAAGGAGTGACCCACACAGAATATGTATGGTCTTCAAAACTAGCGGCCAACCTTACCTTATAATTCAAATTCGGGCTAAAGGTAATCACCTGATCAGACTGGTATATATCCCCATTTCTAACATCAAAATAACCATCGGGATTTAATCTGAATAACATCGCGTAATCTGCATAATAGCTACCCGCATCTTTGGAAAACGCCACTAAACCTTCTACCTCCCCGGTTGCCTGATTATCCCGGGGTGTCACCTCAAACTCGGCGGTAAAATCGCTAGTCAAATTCTGTGACAAAGCATAGTTATCCCACCCCGGATCTCCGCCGGAATTGCCAGTTCCTAATCCGCTACTCAAGTAACATCCTGGTTCTAGGGTCGGAGTTGGCGCACTGCTCACATACTCATACGCTCCGATGTCAAATCCCCCTCCCTGTGGTCGGCTTACCCTAGCGTAATCAAACGTAATTTTCTGGCTCGTCAGATTTACCCCCACATCTATCGCTTTTGATCCTCTTGTTAATGAATAATCATCCCCGGAAGGATTATTAAAATTCAACCCGCTATTATTCAACTGGGTAATATTATGAGAAACCGTCACCGGCGCACTTCCGTATTGCTTGATATAAGAGCCATTGCCCCATCCGCTATAGTTCCCGGGATTAATAATAATATTATTCTCAAATCTGAAATCAGCTCCTAAATCAGGCGCAAATTTTATCCCGAAATTATGGGGGTTGATAATCGTATTATTCCACACATAATCAGACCCATTGGCGTTTTCCTCAAACTTCCAAATGGTAATTCCGTTTCCTTCGTTATTCCCCGTCGTTTTATTCACCCCCGCATTAATAATTACGTTGTTATAAACTCTATTCCCCCTATTCGCAAAAATACTGATCCCTGTAGCTCCGGCATCCTTCACCCAGTTATTGTACAGGTCACACTCGCTACCTGTTTTAATATCCCAACCCACTTCCTGATACAACCTTTTTTTCAAACCCGTCGCTTCCGTATGATTTTGATAAACTTCACAATCCTCAACCGCCGAGCCTACTCCTCCTCCGTCCCAGCCGGTATTCTTTATCGTGTTATTAAAAACCCTCACCCTTCTCAATACCGGCTCATATACCCGCTCATTTCCGCTATTGCAGCTTAACACCACCCCGGTACCATAAAAAGACCCTCCGATATATAATGCCTCTGCCCCTACGTCATGAATATAATTATCGTGCACTCGGGTATCATATTGTGTGAAGTTGCTGCGATTCACCACGTCGTCCTTATCATTTCCCGTAATCCCGTCATTGTCATAATCATAAGCTTTCCAGTCAGCCGTTGACCCGTCTGAGCACACCGGTTCAGTTTTTGTTGTTATTCCCTGCCCATCTGCTCCTGAAATCTCCACGTGATCTATCTCCAGATAACTGCTTTTATGTCCTGCATTAATCCCCACTCCGGCTGATCTGTTGATCTTAATTCCGTATTGATATCCACTCACCCCGCTCCCGGTAATCCGAATGTGCTGACTATTATGTACAGCTATCCCGTTTGAACCGCTACTGCTAATCATTACTTGCCCGCCGGAATTAATAAATGTAATCGGTGCGGTCGCCGTCCCTTTGAAATTTTTCAAATTCAATCCTCCTCGATTTCCCGCCGTAATGCACACGGTATCTCCGGGCCCCACACCTGCATAATCGGTCCTCCCGTCAGCCGTCGTTCGACTGGTGGAAATCGTAAAATCGCAACTCACGGCCCCATAAACCACCCTCGGCATTATCAATCCACCCATCGTCACTATAACGACCAACCCAATTAACCACCGTTTCCTCATACATTCACTCTACCACAGCCCAGGGATCACATAACACAAATCACGTAGCTAATAACTTTTAAAATAAAAAACAAATAAGTAAAGCCCTAAAATAAATATTCCTTCCTACCTATGGTTCCATCAGAGTATTTATCAATAATTATTTAATGCTTATAAAGTTTATAATATTAATATTATTATATTTTAACTATATAAATTTTTCATCTAAATATAGCACTTAATTATAACAAGATATAAGTAACCTGCAATTAAAATCTGGATAATTCGTCAATTTGGTTGACAATAGAGACTCGTAACCAGTTCAAAATTCGACAAATATCGCACATATTTATATAAAATTGTTACAAATAAATTATAAATTTTTAATACAATGCGTAAGCAATCTTCAAATATATGAATATTTCTACATAAAACAGGGTTTTTAAACAATAAAATATAAACCATCTATTATGCTAAACTAGATAAACGTATATAGATAATAACATCATGAATCCCTGATCAACACAACTGAGAATGAATAGTTTGCTTACCTTTTGTGTGTAGTTCACAACGCGAACATCCAAACATGGAAACATCAACGTCAATCCATGGTTAAGAATGGTTGACTTATCAGATTTGATCTGTTACCCTTACATCATATGAAAACCGATCCATTAAACGCTTTGATATCAAATGATGCAAGAGCCACAGATAGGCAGAAACTCGCGGACCTTCTCACCCCTTATGTAGTAATAGATCAAAAATCACAAGAGTTCGGCTTTAAAGAAGCCTTCGAGGAGCTAGACAACGACACCAAAATTGAAATCTTTCTTGCAAGTATAAAGGCTCGTGCATTATTATTTGGCGTTACTGACGGGTCACGTCCTACAGAACTGATTTCCCTTGGAATTATGCCAGAGGGCAGCGTAAAGACCAGCCTCAAGCGCTTATTTGAAAACCGAAAAATAAAGAAAGGGAATGACGGTAACTATTTTCTCCCTGCTTACCGTATCCTCGAACTATCTAAACGTCTTGTTACTAAACAACCAAAATAAATTATGGATTCAAAACGAATTGACGAACTTGAAAAAAGAGTGGAGAAGCTTGAACGGCTCCTACTCACTCCAGATCCAAAACCAACTAAGACCAAAAAAATGTCCCCGAAGGAATTTCTGCTCACTAAAAGCGTAAAGTTTAGCATGCAGAAGGTCCTTGTACTCGGATATTACCTCGAACACATGGAAGGAATAGAATCATTCAATGTAATGGATCTTGAATCAATATTCCGGGCTGCGAAGGAAAAACTACCTAAAAATATAAATGATATGGTTAACAAAAACGTCGCCCGCGGACTTATTGACGAAGCCAAGAGCCAAAAAGACTCTAAAAAAGCATGGTATCTAACCTCTACAGGAGAGAACTTGGTAGAAAATGAATTAAATCTAAACTAACAATATGTCAAATAATTCATCGGTAGAATTAACGGGAAAAATAGTAGAATTACTTTCGCCCTTAGAATCAGAAGAAAGACTGCGAATCATCGACGCCTCATTAATATTGCTTGGCGAGAAGCCAGCTGGGGCTGGAAAAAGCAAATATCTCCCTGATAGAGATGATGTTGCTATACTTCCGCAACGCGCACGCTTATGGATAGAGCAAAATAAAATCAAAGTGGAGCAAATTCAGCAAATATTCCAATTGGGCGATGCCGCTTTTGAAGTCATTGCATCACCCATTCCAGGGAAATCTACAAAGGATCAAACTTTAAATACTTATATACTCACTGGGATTGGTAATCTTCTCATAACAGGAGAGCCTTCCTTCCCGGATAATCAGGCACGTTCGTTGTGTAAAAATTCTGGTTGCTATGACAGTGCGAATCATTCTGCATATCTAAAAAATAGAGGGAATGTATTCACTGGTAACAAAAAGACCGGTTGGTCACTTACCGGTCCAGGACTTAAACTCGGCGCTGAACTTATAAAGGAATTAAACTAATACATGCCTGACCCTAACAAAATATTAATCAACATACCAAGGGGTTTGCGTGAACCACTATTAGAGAGCTATCAAGAAATCTCTCGGAATTACACCGAACATCGCTGGGAACCTTCAGAATTAAATGGGGGGAAATTCTCAGAAGCAGTCTATTCGATTATTGATGGAAGTATCAACGGTTCATTCGCTATAAAACCTTCGAAACCGAAAAATATGGTTAAAGCATGTCGCGATCTTGAAAATCTTCCTGCTAATCCAAACCGTGTTGGTGACAGAAGTCTACGCATCCTCATTCCACGTTTATTAATAAGTCTCTACGAAATACGGAGTAACAGAAACGTGGGGCATCTAGGTGGTGATGTTGATCCAAATTTTATGGATGCTACGGCCGTTTTTAGTATAGCGAACTGGGTACTAGCAGAACTTATACGTATTTTCCATTCAATTTCAACAACAGAAGCTCGAGTAATTGTCAACGGGATTGTGGAACGTAAACATCCACTCATTTGGGATGTTGGGAGTGTCAGACGAGTCTTAGACCCCAAGATGAGTAAAAAAGACCAAGCATTATTCCTTTTATATTCCAAGCCTGGATGGGTTACTGAAAAGGATCTTTTTCAATGGGTTGAATACAGCAATTCAAGTATATTTCGTAAATACATACTCATCCCATTACACAATATCCGGTTGGTTGAGTATGACCAGTCTCAGGGCCAAGTGCGCATCTCTCCACTTGGTAGCGAATATATAGAGGATAGAATTTTAAAAACACGCACCCAATCATGAGAGGAACCAGAATCTAAAGCCCAACGACTATGGTTAAGCCGCTTTCGACGCAAGCTCACCTAAGGATTTTTAGCTACTATTCTACTATTACAGACTGCTACAGGCTACTGATTACATTCGCCCAGTCCCAACTATTCACTTTCCCGTCTCCATTCTGATCTCCTTTGTTACTAAACCATTTCGCCAATAAATACTTAAAGTCTCTCACCCGGTATCTTACCTGATCACTAATCACCATCTCCCCAAACGCTGTCGAATCGTTCGCCGGCTTACTCTCCCTCAATGGAAACCATAATAAATAATTGTCCCTGCTCCCCCAATCGTCATCATCATTGATCCCTAAGTCAAACCCGATTGTCTGATTCACGGGCACGCTACTTTGCCCCAAATTGGGATCCCAAGGTATGGCCACTTCTATCACATACCCATCGCTGCTGGTAGTCACCGCGTGCTCCACATCAATCGTGCCACTAATCGCCCCATGCTCCGCTATCCGGTTTTGTAGATCAATCGTATATTGGTGGTCATTCCCATCATAACCAACCTGTCCGTCCCTGTCCCCATCCACAAATATCTCCACCCCGTCATCATCCCATATATTAGCCGACTCATTACTCACCAAGACATCATCCGTTACCTTCACCCCTACATATAAATATTGCCCATCCCATGCTGTCTGCCACCTCCCGCTCACATCACTCGCCGGCTCATTCACCAAGGCATATCCAAAAGCCCCTTCGTTTACTGGTATCCCTTCCCAGTCGCTTAAATCACCGTCTATCACCATCGGGGCTACCACCCGCACTGCTTCCACCGGCACAATCGGAATTACCTCACTTCGGTACTCAAAAGCTCCCAAGTCGGTTTTTCCGCCCTGAGGCCGCAGCACATCATCATAATCAAATAATGGGAAAACACCAGTATTCCTGCCTTTATCAATCGCCACACTTGATTGCGCCGTTAACCGATAATTGTCAGCACTAGAATTAACAAAATTCACAGAAGCCACCGACCCTCTGTAGTTATTACTGGCATTCCCCTGGATAGAAGTATTTCCTCCCACCACCAAATTATCAAAAATTTGGCTCCCTGAGGCAACAATCCCCCCCTTCACGCTATTAACTATCGTATTATTATAAACTACGCTCAATCCATAATCGAGAATCCTCACGCTGTCCGTTTTCGATCCTATCACTACATTATTGTAAATTCGAGTTTTTTCTGATGTAGATACCCGCCCGTTGGCAATTCCGGTATCCCAAGAATTAATCACCAAGTTATTGTATACGTCGCCGGAGGCATCTGCTAATTTAATCCCCCCTTCAAGTACATGTTGCACTTGACCATTTAACAAACCCGTATCTTTGACAATATTATGATGCACTTTGACATTTTTAGCCATCTTAATATTAATTCCATCAAAACCGCTTCGCTCTACCAAATTAGAGCTTACCTCTGCTCCGTCAATATAGCCAAGTTCACTTTCCGGCTGCCCTGGCGGTGGATCTGTCCCTAAATAAATTGCCTCATGGTCGATATTTAAAAAATGATTATGATGAACATAAACATCATATAAAGTTTTTTGGCCCCGAGCTTTAAAGGCTACACCACCCTGGTAAGGTAAATTAATAATATTATCCTTCATTGCTATATGATCAATTTCAAACCCATGCATATCTCTATATTCCTCCATCCATATCCCATTGTGCGCTCCGATTATTTGGATACCACAATCTTGACCTGCGCGCGAGTAATCCGAACCGCAATTGCTGGAAACTCCACTTCCCGAAATCCTTAAATATGCACAATTATTCATTTTAATTCCAGCGCGATCTGTTCTGATCACCACCTGACCATCTTTATTGACAATTGTGATCCAAGAAGAAGCAGTTCCTTTTATATTCTGGAACGTTAACGGACCTCGATCTCCGGCTGCCAGACAAATTGTATCTCCTGGTTTCACAGAGGAATAGTTTGATTGTTCATCTTGTCCGTCCACCGTACTCACACTCAAAGGTACAATAAAATCACAACTCGGCGCTCCGTGAACCACTTCCGGAACCATCAACCATGCTGCTATCTCAAATACAAATAACCCAATCCATCTTCCTCTCATACCTTCACTCTATCACACCCTATTTCATGTTATAAACCAATCTAAGCTTTCGGATTCACCCATCCAACAATTAATACCCCGGCGGATAACCACTCCAAATTTCAAAATCATCATAATATAAATCAGTCCCGGCATCCCCTTGAGTCGCGAGTCTAACCAGGTAATCCGGGTCATGGTATAACTTAAACATCATCTGGTCATGAAGCTTTTGGTCATGCTTTGTTTGACCGGTAAAATTAGCCACAATCTGACGCGGATACCCATCTCTTTTAATTGCCACATAAAACACCCCATCGGTTTCATCATATTTAAAAAATATTTCCATAGTGAACCACTCTCCAAACGGCACCGCCACCTGACAATACTCCGCCACATTGCAGTTATACCAATTGTTAATCCCTTCTGGCCGCTGTTTTACTACTCTGAAGTTCCAGAAGTTCCGATTTTGTTTTTTTTCAAGCTGGATCGCATATCGGGTATTTTCTCCCCCTGCAAAAAGTTCCGGTTCCCAAGCATGCGATTCCCAAATCATAAACCACGCTGCTGACTCAGAATACGAATACAGATTTTTGATCTTCTCAGGAATATAAATCCGAAAACGATAAAATTGTTGGTTAAAAAGATTGGGCTCGCCGTCGTCCTGCCAAGCTGTATTGGCAACCTGTTTTAATGTCCACTGTGATCGACTAACATTCCCGACTGCACCCCGGTTATAAAGATGTAAAACATGATTATTAATATTCTTTGGATCCCTGCTAATTTTCCAACCACCTCCCTCAGCATAATAACTTTGATATTTTGCCCAAGGCACGTTCTGCTTAATATTATCCCAATTATTAATTCCGGAAGGCATACTTTTATCAATCCCATGAATTCCTGACCATGACAAATAAGAATCCGCTTCAAACCCGGACTTAAACTGCAGTTTCCCCCCGGTCATTGGTGTTGGTGTAGGACTGACCATCGGAGTCGGAGTCAATGTGGGAATGGCCATTAAACTGACAAAGTCCAAAGAGTTCGTCTGTCCGTCATCTGTCATCTCTCCGGTCCAACTCAACCACCCTGCTAATATCCGTTTCAGTTGATCACCTAAACTCAATGGTAAAGCATATATATCCACCTCAGTTAAACTATTCCAGTCATATACCTGGTTATTGACCAAAGCTTGATGTCCCAAGTACCTAACATATCTGGCATCGGTATCCGTAAAATCATACACCTCTTGAGTGCTGGTCGTACCGCTACTCTCTCCATTCCAAACCGTGGTCCAATTCGCACCGTCAAGTGACGTTTGTAACTCAAACAGATTCTTCCTGTTGGCGCCCTCATACACCCCGATTGTTACATACGTAATTGTTCTCATCATTCCCAAATCATACTTTATCCATTGTCCGTCTCCACTAGCTGACCACCGGGTACTTGAATCATTATCCACCGTGTTAGCTGGAATATTACTGCCATCATTGCTGCTGGCTGTGACTTTATCTGGCAATGGAGTTACTTCTTCACTTTCTGCTGCCCATAACCTTGATCCTCCGAAAATCAACCACCCTAGACCAATACAAACCGTTAGTATAACCAAACGAAACGATAGCTTCTTTCTCCACATACACTCACTCTACCACAGCTCACAGGTCACGTAACACGTAACATAGAATATAGAGCAGGAGACAAGAGGACATAAAGCATGAAGCAAGAAAACATAGAACATAAAAACAAAAAACAGAAAGCCACAGAAATATAGAAGCGATGTAATTACTTAATTACAACAAAGAACCAAACTCTTACATTCTATATTCTAAATTCTACCTCCTACTTTCTAATTACTCATCAACCCTACCCAATCCCAACTATTCACCTTCCCGTCATTACCACTTCCCAACCCAAAATCATCCTTTCCCCAACCAACCAATAACATCTTCGACAATGGATACTGTAACTCTCCTACTTTCACCAACCGTACCGCGTCAGCAATCACGTTCTGTCCTACCACGTCATCGCTCACACCGATTTTCCCATTTTTAATAAAAGCATATTCCCCCAACAAATTCCATTGCCCGCCGTTATACCTCTGGTCAACCCGTACCGTACTTTTGTTATTGAAAGTTTCGATTGTGTAAGGCACCTGGCTGGGACGTGCATGTGGACCATCACTCACCGCCCACCACCAGGCATAGACATCATATACACCTGGCTTCGGAACAGAGAAACTCCAGGTCGCCGTATCCCCGTTCCCTGCCTCCAAATTATAATAATGCGACCCATTATAGTGCTGGCCGTCAAGCGTACCCGTCACCGGATACCTTACCCAGTCATCTCCTCCCGGAGCCTTAAAACGATTAAAGCCTTGATCTTCATTATCAATGATGACTTCATTGGGATTAGGTGTGGGTGTTGCTTGGTCCTGAGTAACCATCGGACCAATATATTGGGTTGCAATCACCACATTGTCATCCCATGATTTTTGGTCCTGATAGGCGGTCCATTCACCACCGAAATAAGCATTTAAATCAAAGTCATTAATTTTAAGATCGTTAGTATCGCGAAAATGCAACCCTGTATAATGCCCTTTTAATTCTCCATTAAGCCACATTTTAATTTCTCCGTTATTTACTCCGGCATCATTGGCTTTCAGCATAATTTCAAAACAATTCCACTCACCTGTCTTCAATATTTTTACCCCTCCAACGTTCTGCGGCAGACTATCACCAAAGTCGTTGATTTGCTCGGGATTGTATGTATAAAATTGTGTCTCAAAGCCATTGGGATCATCCCAAGCTTGCCAATTCTGCAATTTCAAAGAAAAAGCATTATAACCTGTCGGCCTCCCTCCGTAATAACCTCTCGGGCCTCGAGCATAAAGCCCATTGGCTTTAGTTGCCGCGTGAGTTTTTAAACTCCCATCAGGCAAATACCCCCAAAACTTATACCCTGGCTCAAACTTCCGGTACCACCTCAAATAAAGTCTATCGTGAGCCTCTATCGTAAAATTATACGGAAAAGGATAATGGAAATATTTAGTATTTGCTCGCTCCAAACTGCCGTTACCCGTCAAAATTCCCCCCGTATTAGTCGTATTCCAACTATTACCATTGGGGTATGAGTAATTTCGATCACAGTACTTACAATCAATTAAACATTGCCCGGAAATACCGTCAAAAGCCGTATCCAGAGTAAATCCGGTATAATTTCGTAAATCTGAATTTGCAATACAACTTGGATTACATGGCATGCAGCGAGCAAAATACTCTGGTCCGGGCATATAAAAACCAGTACCAAACTCTGCCGCCGCCCAATCCGATCGTTCAAACCCTATAAAATGAATCACCGCCGGATCATCTTTAATTCCCTGGTCATAAGGATACTTGGCAGCAATTCCATACTCCACATTTTGAGCCTTTACTCCACCTGCACCCAATATCACTGCGGTTCCCAACAAAACAATTAATAATAAAACTTTCGACCAATTTACCATCATCCTTCGTTTTCTCCTCATACATCAACTCTATCACAGCTTAGACGTCACCTAGTCCGTAAATTCCATCCTCATCTTTCCTCCCAAATACGAATTACTGATTACCGATTACAAGTTACTGATTACCTTTCCCCAATCCCAACTATTCACCTTCCCGTCTCCGTTCTGATCTCCCAGACTAGCCAGCCAATTCCTTAGCAATAACTTAGCCATTGCCCCGAAATTTATTCCGGCTTTCTCGCCATTAAACGTCATTCCTCCCCAACCCACCGGTCCGTTCATATCTCCTCCGTCACTGTTTGACCACGCCGCCGTATATCTTACTCCCGCCCCGTCGCGGTCATCTAGCACTATCTCTAACCCCCAATTGTCTCCGGCCTGAGGCGCAGAAATTCCCATTTCCGCCCATGGAATCCTCATCTCCATCTCATACCCCTCATCCACATCACTGTTGTCATTTACTGTTCCCTTCACCACCACCGCTGACTCAAAAGCTATGTTGCTCAAACTCGTTCCTTGTTCAGTTCTCTGCTTATTTAATACATTGACTAAAAATTTAAAATCATTATTGTCTCTTGTCGTTCCTCCTTGTTCGCCCACGTCTAACATTAACTCCAGACTGTCATCCTCCCACAACCTCCCCCCGTTATCTGCAATGGCATTTAAGTTTTGGTCGTTAACATCCACACCTACATATAAAGCACCATTGTCCCACAGCAACCAATAACTCCCGTTACTCCCTGTCTCTGTTTGCGTTAATCGAATCTCATTAGCCCTCCCATACTCATCAATCTGTCCATCTAATATTGGTTTAATACCGGTCGTCAATAAATCATATTGTTTCCCCTGCAATGGGGTCACTGTTGGCAACGAACCGCCTCCCGCCCCCTCACTCCACTTAATCAGCCTCACATACTTGACTGTCACATCACCGCTCTCTGTCACAATCGCCAGATCTTGCCCGTTTGGTAAACCTCCGCCAAATGCGGCTTCATCCAACACCCACGTCACCGTCTTCCACTGGCCGCTATTGCTCCCGCTCACGCTCGCTGTACTCAATATCCCCAGATTTCCTCCGTCATATTGCACATGCCATCGCCCGCTATTGTTGTCCTTATACGTCACCTTTAACAATACCAGCCCCGGTTGATTATTAATGAACCTATCCTCCACCGCAAAATCCATCCGATTATTTCCGTTCACCCGATCCGTCCGTCGCGCTACTAAATTATAAGCATCCCCGCTTCCCCATGGAGGATTTCTTAAAGTGTCCCGTCCCGGATCAGGGCGGTAAACTTTTTCCACCGCCACTGTTCGGGCATTCGGCAAATCCCTTTGATACAGATACTTTTCAAAATTCTTCATCGCCAGATCTCTGGGTTGTCCATCCAGGACATCTCGTTTATAACCCTCATTTAAAAACACCCACGCGTCCCGGCTGGTATCCACAGTCTTTCCCATCGACTTCTGCACATAATCTGAAAAGGGAGGATTCAAATCATAATTGTAACTGGTTATATATAAAAATCTGTCATGCTGCGTCATTGCCCTAAAATTCGACATCAACCATCCGTGTTTTCTTTCCGCTACAGTAGTACCCCAAAGAGAATAATTTTCATTCTCGTCTCCCCTGGCTCGCCTCTGGTTGATCACCGGAAAATTTAAATCCGTTTGAAAATAAGTTTCATAAAGTGGTGATGTCGTACCATATGGATCATGAACCAGCTTCTGGCCTGTCGAACCCGCATAATCGATCCAAAAATAATACTTTTCTATAATCCCTTCCCTGAAAGATGCTCCCCGGTCCAAAACATGCTGCACAATTGCCGCACTGGCTGTTGGATAGCCTAACGAACCCTCTTTGCCTACCCACATCAACTTGTATTCCACTCCGCTAAACGCATCAGCCCAGGCGTCAATCCTTTTAATCGCCCAATTTCTATATACATCAGATGACAAACCAAACACATTAATCGCAGTTTGCTTGTCATCAGCTGTCAACCCCAACTCTTCTCCCCGACTGTAACTGATTCCGTGAATATAAGCAAACACCACCAGCGGGTCTTGAGGAATTCCGCTCGCACCCAAAGCCTTCACGAATTTCAAATATTCCTTCTCCACTCCCGGATCCCGGGGGGAGACATAAGTCACATCAAAACTACTGTTCGTACCTTTAAATGTAGCTATCGGCGGATTGTACTTTTGTATCACCCAGTCTGGCACTTTATCTATTTCACCACTCATTATTCTCAATCCCAAAGGATAATTCCCTTGCAAACCTCGCAAATAATCAATTTTATTCCAAAGCAAATCAAATCGATAAACCCCGTCCTCCGGATTAAGTACCTTCCAGCTAAATGCCGAATCCCCCGCCGCCGATACTGGAATCTTCTCATTAGGATACTCAGAATTAAAATTCGCCCCGAATCTGAAAAAACCACTATCCGCATCCCTCCTTACCCCCGGCGGTAAATACCAGTCATTATCCGTATTCACAGTCTTCATCACCGCATTATTTCCCCTCATAATCAGCAATCCGTAATCGTTAACCTGATTCTGCGGCGCAAAAACCCGCAACAAATAATCTCCCGTTCCTAAATTATCCAGTCTTAAATACTCGTTATCCGTTGTCGACTTTGACTCCCCAATCTTGATCATGTCACTTCGGTATAATTCCATATCCAAATTCCCGTCGCCATTGCTAAACGCCATTCCTACCATCAGCGTTCCCGATTGATTCCAACTGATCCGATACCAATCCTCATCTCTCCACGCCAACTGCTCATACAATCCCGGTGAAATCGACTTAGCCGTTGCTGCCGTATCATTCTCCTCAAAACTATCGTCCCCGCTTTGGGCAATAACCTTTCCCGTCCTCATTACTGACATCCCTGCAACCATCATCCCCACCCCTAAAACCATCATTAACAAACTCAACCATCTTCTCCTCATATATCCACTCTATCACGCAAGATTTCCTTCCGTATACCGAATTTGGAAACCCTCTATCTCTCCGCCCACCCCACCCCATTCACGAACTGTCCGTCATTATGATTGCTCGTCGCATCATGTGTCAGTACCCCGCTGCCTTCATTAAACTTCCAGTATCCTACCAGACCTGAAGAATTAACATCCACTTCACTGTTCATATTCCCCTCGATCTCCACTTCACTTCTAGCTACATCCCAGATCCTCACCTCATCAATCTGCCCATCTGTATACTCTGTACTCAACCTCCCTATCATTAATGGATTACTATCCTGATTAATCGTGTCACTCCCCACGTTCGCCCGACCTTCCTCTACCCCGTTAATGTATAGTATCTCATTACTCCCGTCATACACACACGCCATATGATACCATCTCCCCATCTCCACCGCAGTGTACCAACTCACCCTTTGGTTGCCTGTATTAACATAATTTAAATAACAACTAAATCCCTGCCCTGTAGCGTTATTCCCCATTACCCATATCCTCATCTGGTTAAACGCCGTGCTCAACACATTATTGTTTCTGGTTAAATCATTCGCTCTCACCCACCCCTCAATAGTGATCTGATTAACCGGTTTGTAATCCACTGAGTGTGGCACTTCCACATAATCATTCACTCCGTCAAAACTTAAACTGTAATTCGTAGCCATCCCCGCTCTCGCTGTCCAGTCCAAACTATTAACCTTTCCATCCCCAACCAAATCCAGTCCGGCTAAATTCCCTAACCAATTTACCAGCCACTCCTCCAACGTATACACTGGGGTCGGTGTCGGAGATAGCATTACCCCATATTCATAAGCCCCGATATCCGGAGCCATACCTTGGGGTACCTGGTGTTCGTCAAAATCTAAATCATATCCCAGATTCATCCCCGCATCTATCGCCGGGCTCCCATCTAGTAGATGAAAATTCTTATTCACTACATCTACAAATTTGGGGTCAACGACCCGCTCATTTCCGGATAAACCGAATCCCACTACCGTCTTCGGATTCATCAAATAAAAAATATTATAGTCATGGGTAATCGGGCCATTCGCTTCATTGTAAATATTCCAAAAATCATTTAAGTAAAAAATATTGTTATACAGAGTCAGTATACTTGCATCCGTATGAGAAGAAATCCCGATATAACCGCTCGTTAAATTTTCGCTGCCATCAAGTTTGAAATAATCCTTGTTTTCCACCATCGTATTATTATAGAATTTAAAATTTTTCGCCTGGATTGCAAACGTCCCGCTTAAATGAATCGTTACCAACCTCCGGTAATCGTTTACTGACACATCGTAATAAAATTCATTATTTTCAACTTTATAATTATTAACTCCACCCACTTCCAAAAATCCCTGGTTTTCTTGGCTCCAATTATGATGAACTAAATTATTACTCACATCACGTTCTCCGGCATAGATCTCAAAGGCTCTACCGTCATATCCATAATCATAACTAGCAGCTCGGCATCTCAACATCCGATTATTAGCGATTTCATTAAACGAACCATTTAAATTAAATGCTGTGGCTCCATAATCATCATCCCCTCCGATAGTATTATTAATCATATGTAAATCATGAATGTAACTATTGGTCACTAAATTATGTTGGCCATCGATCCTCACCCCCGCACCTACTTTAGTAACTTCCAAATTGCGTATAGAATTATTATTCCCCGTCGATTGCACCCATACCCCGAATCGGAAAGTATCATCCAACTTCAGATTCTCCACCACCACATAACTCCCCAATACTCGGATCAAATCCGTACCACTCGCATTAGTTAGTAACGGTACATTCCCAGTTCCGTAATCACTAAACACGATCGGATTTCCATTCACTCCCGAATTATTAATTTTCAGCATCCCTGTCCAGCTACCTCCTCTCTTAAACATCACCTTGTCTCCAGGTTGTAAATTTGTATTATTTACTTTAGTTAATGTCTTCCAGGGCTGGTTCACCGTCGTACCCGAATTACTATCCGACCCGCTCACATTATCTACATAATAATCCGCCGCCCAGACCGGCTTAATTACCACCATCAGACTTATTCCTATCCCTATCAACAATCCGACTAATGAAGCCAATCTTCTCCCCATCTTCTCACTCTACCACAGAGATCACGTGATCCATATCACGTAGCACATAGCATGGAGCAGGAAACATGAAAGCATTAGAACCAATAAATCCGCATACAATTTTCATCCCTTATTCATGATTCCTAATTCCTTATTACTAATTACAATTTTACCGATTACAAGTTACTGATTACCTTTCCCCAATCCCAACTATTTACCTTCCCGTCCCCATTCTGATCCCCCAGACCAGTCAACCAATTCTTCAATAACAACCTCGCCATTCCCATCCAGTTAACCCCGGCTGATTCCTTACTAAACTCTATATCTCCCCATCCGTCAGGATCGTTCAATATTCCCCCATTGCTATTCGACCAGGTCACCGTATGCCGAACGCTGCTTGCATCCCGGTCATCCAAAACTAAGTCAAAACCCCAAACTTGTCCCGTTGTCGGAATAGGCACCCCTCCCAAATACGTCCAAGGGATTCGCATTTCCATCGTATAGCCATCATCAATATCCGTATTATTATTCACTGTCCCCATCACCTGAACAGCTGATTCGAACCCTCCCTGGGTAGGCCAGGTCAAATCCCAACTCTGACTCTCGCCCTGCACATTAAGCACATTCAGATAAAACTTATAATCATCCGCCAACAGAGCCCCTCCGCCGTTATTGGCAGTATCCAACATCAATTCAATACTATCGTCATTCCAAATCTGTCCGTCACGGTCTGTCGTTACCGCGTTCAACTGCCCGTCAATCACCTGCGCTCCTAGATACAAACCTTCGCTATCCCAAAACAGCCAAAAATCGCCTTCTGTTCCTGTGTCCGGTTGCTTTAAATGAATACTGGGAGAAGAGGAGTTTATCTCAGTTAAATTTCCATCCACCACAAACCTGAATGGCATTTGAGAAGCCACATATTTGCTCACCATTGGTCCTTCAACCACGTATTCATACGCCCCGATGTCAGGATGACTGTCTCTCGGCTCCCCCACCAAATCAGTCGTCACCCCCAGTGGCGTACCCGCATCAATTACCGGACTTCCAAGCAAAGGGTGTAAATCAGCATCCAATTGGAAATCAGCCACTGCATATCGACTGCCTGTTCCCTGTAGCGTACTTAGTACGCTGCTTTGTGATTGGCTCCAAAAATTATAACTGGCAGTCCATGCTGATGAGGTCGTCCCCGTGCCTCCTGAAATCAAATTGTTTATCCATTTCGCATTCACCACCGTTCCGCTGGATAAGTACCTGTCATTATCATAGAAAGTGTTATGAAACACCTGCAGATTTTCCACATCGCTCGTCTCTAAACCGATTCCTCCGTTCCCGCATCCTGACTGGTAAAAAATCTTCCCTCGCTTAAACACATTATTTTGAATCGTCACATCGTTCACCGCAGCGGTGCCGTTATGTTTGAACACTACCAAATGTTTGGTATTATCATCAAAAATATTTCCGTCAATTATCACATTCCTGGCGCTATTATGAACTAAAATCCCTTCTCCGCACGACCCGCTGGCATCCTGGTCCGAAGTAGTCGGCCGAAATCCTGCAATATAGTTATTCTTGATTAACACCGGACCGGATAGATTGCCAAATCCTTTCACATCTACTCCGTTTTCCCCCACATTACCCAAAACCCCGTGATATGGTCTTTCCACCCAAAACCTATTATTTTGAATCACTACCTTGCCGATTGCCGCTCCTGCCTTATAAGACCAGGCTCCCACCTGCACTCCGTCAGAACCGTTATTTTCAAATTGGCTGTTCAATATCTGAATATTATCTCCCTTATACATAATATCGATCGCGTTAAACTCTCGTCCTGTCTGCGAGAATGGCACTCCCGTACGGTTATCGTGAAAATAGCTATTCTGAATCAAAATCTGATTGGCATTCTTGATGAAAATTGGCGACCCCATTTGATTATTTCTAAACTCACAATTATCAAACACAATATTCGCCGCCGTTACAGTCGCACTGTCCCCCAATCCCTGATCCAACCCCAACTTAAACGTCTGATCTACCTGATTGTCGAAAACCAAATTTTCAAATCTCCACCAAGATACTCCATTCAAATAAATCACTTCCCCATTACTTAACACGGCAGTCTCATTCGGATAACCCTTCACTCTAATAGGTGACGAACTAGTTCCGCTTTTGCTTGCGTCCAGAGATATCGACTTATTCTTATACGTTCCCCCTCTTATCCATAAGGTATCTCCCGTGTGTAGATGGTTTATTCCATAACTAATCGTTTTCCAAGGACTCTGTATGCTTCCATTACTACCATCGTTTCCTGTCGTCGCCACATAATAATCAGCCGCGCGCACGGGTTTTGCCATCATCGAACTCAACCCCGCCGCCGCAACTAACCCGACGATTAAAACCAAACTTCTGCTACCCATATCTTCACTCTATCACAACCTTAAGGTCATATTCTTCACCCTCCTGATCACTGATTACCTGTCTGCGCATTTATCTGCGAAGGTAGAGGCAAGTTTATGATTGTCGTCCAGTCCCAACTATTCACCTTCCCATCCCCATTCCCGTCTCCGTTAGAACCCAACCAATTATTCATCAAATACTTCCACCCCGGCCCCTGATAAACCAGTCTCACTGCATCCGCCACCACATCTCGTCCGTTACTTGCTCGATCACTTACCTCTACCCACCCCTGATCCACAAAATAATGTCTCCCCAACAGATTCCATTGTCCTCCGTTTGCCTGCTGATTCACTCTGACCGTTTCCGATCCGCCAGCATAATTAACCACATATGGCACATCAGTTGGCCTATAATCCTTAGCTAACCACCATCCATCCACGTCATATATTCCAGGCTTACCAACCGTAAAATCCCATCTGGCAGTATCTCCTCCGCCAATCAACACATTGTAATAATGCGACCCATTGTAATGCTGACTATCAACAGTACCCGTATCCGGATACCTTACCCATGCGTCTCCCCCTGAAGCAGTAAAATAACTAAAACCGGCATCCTCATTATCAATAATCACCTCATTCGGATTAGATGTGGGTGTTGGACTGACTTCAAATGGAGGCATCGATTCCCAATCAACTTCATTTCTGTTAACCACCCACGAATCATTTAGCAATTCTGAAGCATTTTGATTATCTATAATCGCAACTTTAGCCCCGGTCCATGAATGCCAGTTCTGAAAATAAACTACCTTGGGATACTTGGTCTTAATTGAATTAATAATTGTAGCATTGTTCCAAGAACCGTCCAGGATGCTGGCCGGTCCCACCTCAGCTAATCCCAAGGGTTTACCCACTCCTGTTAATTGTTCATAACTGTCACTCCTTATAGTCTGACTATCACTGTACAGATCTAAAGCCACAATATCTACATAATCATCTCCGGGATAAACCAATAACGGCGGATTCCAATAAGTATTCGCCACATCTGCCGCCGCATAAACCCACAAAATATTATTCAGCCCCTTTTGATATGTAAAATAATCAAACATTTGTCTCCACATCTGTTTCCAGACTTCCGCTCCCTGTTCCGGATGGTCTTTCAACACCGCCCCCATATCCCACCAGAAACAGTTCATAAAATTCATCTCATGAAACGGCCGCCACAAAACCACCACTCCCGCCTGTTGCAAATCATTAAAATGTTTGGCTACCCGATCTAGTTCAGCCTTCCAAACTGGGTAAATTTGACTATTCTGATCCAGCAACTCTCCCAGATTCCGATTAGTTAAATCCCAACTAGTGCCACCGGTCCAGGGGTTAGGAGCATGGTGGTCATAGGCCACCAATCCCCCGGCATTCCAATACTCAGTCACCCCCTGGGTAAAAGCCTCTACCTTAGATTCTGTGTTCCCCCAGTATTGCTGACCAATCGTCCCTCCTATCATCCCCACGTAATTACCTGTCAATTGATGGAGACTCTCAATATATAAATCATAATCATTCGCAAATCCCTGTGCAGCCCGCAAATGCTGGCTTGATATCACTCGATTACCCCCACGATTCGGCAAATCATTTAAATAATTCAACACCTTCCTTGTCTGCAAATTAGCATTGGGATTAGCCGGTTCAATCGCCAGTACCGGCTTACTCACCCACAAAGCCACTCCTACCCCCACCACCATCATTCCTATCCATCTTAAGACTCTCCCCATACCTCCACTCTACCACGAATCACGTAACCTCTATCACGTAGCAAATAAACAATGAAACCCAGACTATCGATACTCTGCTATTACTTTCCTCAGCCATCTTCTCACTATCACAACTGCTAACCACTACCTCCCACCAGTAATCAAAACGGCCTGTCCGCCACCCACTCCACCCCGTTCGTCAACTGCCCGTCATTATGATTGCCCGTTGCATCATGTGCCAGTGTCTCGTTTCCTTCATTAAGCCTCCAATATCCTACCAGCTCTGAAGTATTAACATCCACCTCCCGGTTCATATTCCCCTCGATCTCCGCCTCGCTCCTGGCTACATCCCAGATCCTCACCTCATCGATCTCCCCATCTGTATATTCTGTACTCATCCTCCCTATCATTAACGGATTACTATCTTGATTAATCGTGTCACTTCCCACAGTGATCTCACCCACCTTAACCCCGTCTACATATAACCTCTGATACTGTCCGTCATACACACACGCCAGATGATACCATCTACCTGTCTCCACTCCTGTGTACCAACTCACCCTTTGATTGCCTGTATTCACATAATTTAAATAGCAACTAAAACCCTGCCCGATAGAGTTATTCCCCATCATCCATATCCTCATCTGGTTAAACGCCGTGCTAGTCAAATTATTATTAGTGCTAAAACTATCCGCTTTAATCCACCCCTCAATAGTGATCTGATTAACCGGTTTGTAATCCGTTGAGTGCGGCACTTCCACATAACCATCTACTCCATCAAAACGCAAAGCATAATTAGTAAAACTCGAACCTCCCTCACGACTAACTTTGGTTGTCCAGTCCAGACTATTAATCTGTTCGTCATTTACCAAATCACCTGCAATCAAATTTCCAAACCAATTCGTTAAAAATTTAAGCCATGAAGGTATTGGCACAGGTGTAGGCGTAGGCGTCCCCGGTGGCGGTGTAGGAGTAGGAGTCAATGGAACTGCTCCTCCATACTCCAGTGCTCCAATATCATATGCATTACCTGATTTTGCTTGATCAACAATCGTTATTCCCAAAACCTGGGCCATATTTGCCATTAAAGTCTTCACCTCACTGGGTTCCATTCCACTATCAATCGCTTTACTCCCAGAAGCTAAAGACAGTTTCGCTTTAATTGATTGAATCGGACTAGTATCCAGGTTAGTAGCATCAACAAACAACTTTTGCCCTTGATTTTCTACCCCATGAACTTCCCAGGGAGTTTGGTAGCAAATCGATTCTCCTCGATCATTAGCATCACACACTTTGGCATAAATATAATCCTCTTTAGGGTATAAACCGCTATCTAAAAGTAAGTGCCCTGCCGGGTTTGCACTATTTGGTATTGGCGGTACTCCAATACTACTGTCCCGCTGATAAAGATTATAATCCACTTTGGGATTATTCATATTAGCTGGGTTCGCTACAATTCCAAAATAATTATCGTCAATAATATTGTTACGAATCGTGAAGTTATCAAAAGTGCTGCTTTTGCCCCCGGCCAATATTCCGTTACGGGTAACCCCCATTCCCATAATAGTATTGTTATATACCTTTGCTTTACCGCTAGTCCCTATATAACCATTATTAATAAAAATATTCCTATAAATAGTAATTCCGGTTGTCCGGTCTTGATTTAATCCCGAGCCGGAAAACCCTTGGAAAAACCCCACGCCGTTATAATTAGGGCCGTTAGTGCTAGTAGTGCGCCAAAATGCATTGGCAGAAGCATAACTCCAGCCTCTGTTATTCCGGATCACATTACCCATTACCAACACTTTGGTATAAGGCACATCTTTAGAATATATCCCGAACCCACTACCCTCAGAATGATTCAATCCGCATCTCTCCAAATAATTATCTTTTACTAAAATATACTCCCCCAAACTCTCAGTGACCGCAATACACTTATGAGCCACATCATGAATATAATTATCTTTTATAATTAATTTATAAGCATTAGAAAAATATAAACCATAGTCGCGATTCACTGGTTTAAAACCGATATGGTGGATCTGGTTGTTAACTATCTGCATCATCGGAAAACCACTCGTAGTCATCCCTTCCAAACTGTAGGGGTAGGTGACTAATGCATTGCCTTCGATATCATATATTTCCGAGTTAACTATCTGGGTATCTTTCGATAACAAACCATCTTTAACTTTCGGCCGTCTTAAGGTAATCCCCTTGCCACTATGAGCGATTTTTATATGATCAAATTTAACGTGTTCCCCCTGCTGGGAATAATGAAAGCCCACCAACGCGCCTTCCGGGTTTTGAATATCGCCCTCATTATTAAGCAAATTATTCACGAACATGATATCCAGACCCTTAAATACCAAGTTCGATTGTTCAGAAAAATCAAGTCCGATCCCCCGCGTGGCGATTTCTATGTTTAAATTTGCCGGACTAACTTGTGTCCTAGTTTTGATATACAGTCGATTTTGGTTAATGTACCATTCCATCTCCCGATCCAAAAACGCCGGGTTACCTTCCAAATAATATTTAGTGAACGCCCCAATCCCTGGTATACCTGATAAATAATCAAAATCAGCCCGGTCACTCCAGCCGATCTTACCAGAACTTTTGTCAAAACTGCTGATCTGCCGCCGAAATATATAAAATGCCGACCGGGTATCCATCATATATGCCACCGCCCCGACCAAATCCGCATACTTACGTAAATCCAAACCATCCCCACCCGTGTTTTGATCAGTTAAATTATACAAAGAAGAATTAGCCGTCATTTTGGGCGACATGCAAGCTAATAGATCTGAAGCTGGACTACTGGGGCACCCACTTCTTGCTTGGTTATCATTCCATACACTATTACCACCATCTGCTGTCGCCCAATTTTCATGATATTTCCAGTAAGTTTCTACTGTGAAGTCCGGCTCATGAGCTTTTGGGTATTTAACTATTCCGTCCCCGATTTCCTGAAAAAAGGTTATTTCCGGGTATTTCGGCCAACCATTAAACGCAGACCCAGGTACCTGCAACTCATATATCAATTCTGGTTTTGCTGGCAATTGAGAAATATCAGCTGAGTATACGCCATTGCCTTCAGAACGCCAGGAAAAACCCTTACTGTTAACAGACCCATAAATAAACACTGTATCCCAGCCGTTTACTGCTTCGAAAGTGATTGGGTTGCCTACACTACCTGAACGCCGGACATTAACTGTTTCCCTATAAACCCCGGGCATGATCCTCACCCGGTCACCAGCCTGAACAGTGTTAGCTGCCTTCTGAATAGAACTAAAAGGCAGTTGTTGTGTACCAGAGTTATTATCATTGCCTGTAGTTGACACATAATAATCCGCCGCCCATACAGGTTTAGTTATCACTCCACCTAATCCGGCTATCAGCAGCACCAGCCCCAATTTAAACCAATCTCTATGACCCATGTCTTCACTCTACCACGGGTCAAGCATCACGAGCACGTAACAATAACTTCTTTAGACTCCTGATTACCGTTTACCATTTACCTGCCCGCAATGCTACGCATCGCGTTGCAGGCGGGCTGATTACAGATTACTTATTACCTTTCCCCAATCCATCACATTCACTATCCCATCCCCGTCTTGATCTCCGAGGGGACTCTTCCAGTTCATCAATAACTCTTTCCACCAACTCTCTCCTTCCGGTAATTTCGGATCAGTCCCGTTCAAATACTCCTCCAAATCCGTATACCCATCCCCGTCAAAATCGCTTCCCGAATCATCAGCGGAACCTTGGTTCAAATTACCAAAATTAGCTAGCTCCCAACTATCTGGCATTCCGTCACTATCCTCGTCATTAAATACTGTTACCGAACTTAAATTAGGCCACTTAATCGCTGACCTTCCACTTGCACCATCATAATCAACTCCATTTAGATAACTCGCGTTTCCGTTCTTTAATTCATCAATTATCCTCCGAGTATTCGCATCCGTCACCGACAGTCTGGGACCGGCCTCGTCCAAAATCTTCTGATAAGCCTGCTCAGCACTCTCTACCTTTTGCATCGAAAAGGGCTCGTTCCTCGTACTCCTGTATGCTTCTAAGGGTGGTCTTCTAATATAAGCGATTCCCGGAGCCACATTCCCGATCTCATACACTGCATTAGTATAAATCTGTGTGTCCATGGTAGCATCCGGCTGGTATACATATTCAATCCCGCTGGCGCTTTCCGGGCCCTTCAAAAAATAATTATTAATCAAATTTAATGATCGCGGATTACCACTCACTGGCGTGTGCCCAAAGTTATAAACTAAATTATTTACAAAATCAACGTTCTGACTCAACCGGATTTGAGGATTCCGGGCTGTAGAATTAGTTAACAAATTATGATGCAACGTCACGTACTTTGCATAATTAAACAATTCATTCTTATTCCTGGGAAAATTAGTATTCATCGAATGGAAGTTTGGCGGTCGCGCCTCGCTATGCTTTGAATGATACAATCCCTCACCTAGAATAGACCATTGAATCGTCACATAATCCGCAGTTGGCAATATCTCCGGCCCGCCCTGGTCGGACCCCCAGATCAATTCGCTGTGATCTATGATGATATTTTCATATCTTACAGTCCCGCTAGCCTTACCAATATTAATTCCCGCCCTAGTGTCAGGAGAACTGGAACTTTGCGAAACATCATCACCCACCCTCAATTTCAAATATCTAATTACCACATCATGAGTAAATATAAATAAACTGGCATCTCTTATCTGAATACCGTCTCCGGGCGCTGTCTGGCCGGCTATAGTTATATATGGATTCTCGATTTTTATATTACTTTTAAGTCTTATTGTTCCCCCGACTTTAAACACCACCGTCCTCCGACCCGACGCCTCCAATGCCGCTCTGAAACTTCCCGGTCCGGAATCATCTAAATTTTGCACATAAATTACCCTTCCTCCGCGTCCTCCCTCCGTTGTTGATCCAAAACCTTCTGCCCCCGGAAAAGCGGGTAAAGAAACCGCCCAAACCGGACGAACTGCCAACAATCCCATCCCTGTTACCATGAAACTTACAACCAACCAGCTTCGTCTCATATTCTCACTCTACCATGGATCAAGCATCACGTAGCACTAACACGTAACAAGTCCGATAGCCTACTGACCATTGACCCTCACAGTCCAGTCCCAGCTATTCACTTTCCCATCCCCATTTCCGTCTCCTGTTACTCCAAACCAACTACTCAGCAAATACTCCCACCCAGGTCCCTGATAAACTAATCGCACCGCATCCGCCACCACATCCTCTCCTGAACTGGCCATATCACTTACTACCACCGATCCTTGATTCATAAAATAATGTCTCCCCAATAGATTCCATTGCCCGTCAGTTACCTGTTGATTCATCCTCAACTCGTCTGTCCCTCCGGCAAAATTGATCGTGTACGGCACATCAGCAGGCCGCTTCGCCAATGGCCACCAACTCGCATACACATCATACATTCCCGGTTTACTTACACTAAATGACCAGGTAGCTGTATCTCCGTCTCCTATCAAATGATTAAACAGATGCGATCCTCCATAGTGCAACCCTTGGGGATCAACGTATTCCTGCCAAGCATCCGGCCCGGATGTGGTTCGGAATCCCGCGTCCGCGTTATCCACAATCACCACCTCTATATCAGGTGTAGGAGTTGGCGTCGGGGATAACGTCGGCGTCGGCGAAGCTGAACCCGGGGTCGGAGTGGGAATCGTCCCTCCGTACACTCCATCCAGAGTTTTCCATAATCCCCCACTGCTTTGCCATGTAACCGAAATCCCTCTCTCCGCCATAATTCTGTCTTCCATAGGCCAGGGCCACAACGGCTGAGTCGTTAATACTCCGTCTTCGTAACGATATATTACATCCGCCCCCACATCTCCTCCGTTTTCTCCTTTGCCAGCCAATTCCGTCCTTGAGGCCATTAAATAAGCCCCGTATCCGTATTTGCCCACCGGCCAATTAACCGTTAACGAACTTTCATTACTCCCGCTACTGGTATTGAAATAAGGATGCGTCATCACCGGTGTGAATCGATTTTGAGAGTGTGTCAACAAACCGGAAACCCCGCTTTCTTTATAGAAAGCGTACCCGGAATCCAATCCGCCGAAATAAGCATCCCTCACTTCCAAGGCTCCGGAGTTTCCTTCGGCCAGCACCACACCTCTGGCAGCAGCGGCATTGCTGATCCACGTAAAATTCCTTACCTGGTTATTACTACTTTTATTCGAAGACACGCCCCTGGGTGCTGATTCTGCGTTCGTGGCGTTAATCGCCACAATATTTTCCATCCGACAACCACTACACGACGTAAAGTAATAAGAATTTCCCTTGCCTTCCTTAATTACCGACCCCAAAACTTTCTGGTTTTGTCCCGGAATAATAATTCCGTGCACCGGTGCGCTATAAGCATTACCCGAGCTGTCTTTTCCGTGGCATGGCAAAGCCTCCGCACTGCCATTAAACCCGATCGCATTTTCAATCACCGTATTATAACCTCCGTATACTTCAATATTTTGACACCATGCATACTTATCAGGATTGCTGAATTTCTCCCACAGATTAAAAAATCTCCGCACAGTCACATCATACGTATCCCAATCAACCAGCAAACCATGAATCCCTTCCCCGTAAGCTGCTCCGTCTTCAATTAAAATATCATGCGTATAAATCAATTGATTATTTGTGTCTCTACCTCCTCCTTCAATTTTAAACACCGGATTCCACAACCCCTTCCCGTCTCTGGCAGACACCCTTCGTAAACGAACATCATGCGACCCTGATCCCGCCACCCCGCTCACCCCCTTGATCGTTACCGGTGAACATTGCCCCCCCACAATATTGGGATTTGAACATTTTCTAAAATAAATCCCTTCAACATCAATATAGCTTGACCGCTCTATCCACAAAGTCAAACGTTGATTCTCACCGTCTACTACAACCTGGCCGTCATTAATTGCTCTAATTACAATCCGTGCATCAACCCTGCCTTGTTTATTTACCACCTTCATTGCCTGTCGATACGTCCCGTTATAAATATTTAATCTATCTCCGAGACCCAATTCTCCTATCGCGTGGGCAAAAGTCGCCCACGGACTCTGACTGCTACCACTGTTACTATCACTCCCGTTCGTAGCTACATAGTAATCCACCGCCCACACCGGTTTAGTTACCACATTCAAATTCATCCCCACTCCGATCAATAATCCAACCACCGTAACCATTCTTATCTTCATATATTCACTCTATCATGCAAGATTTCATTCCGTATACCTACTCCGTAAATCCTCTACCTCCTCGCCCACCCCACCCCATTGATCAACTGACCGTCGATATGATTACTCGTCGCGTCATGTGCCACCATTCCGCTCCCCTCATTAAACTTCCAATAACCTACCAATCCCGGAGAACTCACGTCCACCTCCTTGTTCATATTCCCCTCGATCTCCGCCTCACTTCTGGCCACATCCCAGATTCTCACCTCATCTATCTCCCCGCTCATATACTCTGCGCTCAACCTCCCAATCAATAATGGATTGCTATCCTGGTTTATCGTATCACTCCCGACACTGACCTCTTCCACCTTTACTCCGTCTACATATAGCCTCTGATACTGTCCGTCATACATACACGCCATGTGATACCACGTATTATTACTCACACTTGTGTCCCAACTCACCCGACGATTGCCTGCATTAACGTAGTTAAAATAACAATTGAAACTGCTTTCATTTACCCACAGTCTCATCTGATTAAAGGCTGTACTCATCAAATTACTATTAGCGCTAAAATTATCAGCCTTCACCCATCCCTCTATCGTAATTCTATTACCGGGCTTGTATGCGCTACTACTGGGCACTTCCACATAACCATCCACCCCGTCAAAACTTAAACTGTAATTCGTATTCATCCCCACTTTCGTTGCCCAATCCAAACTATTAACCTTTCCATCCCCAACCAAATCCAGTCAGGCTCATCCCCAGCCCTATCAATAACCAAACCAGCAAGACTAATCTTCTCCGCATACTTCCACTCTATCATAGCCCAACGTAACCCATACGTAACAAAAACAAAATGCTAATTACTGACCAACAACTACCTCTGTCCAGTCCCAACTATTCACCTTCCCGTCTCCATTTATATCTCCTAAACTTGTCAACCAGTTCATCAACAAATACTTCAAATCTCTCATCCGATATATTAGCCTGTCTTTAATCACCATCTCCCCAAAAGCCGTGGTATCATCCGCCGGTTTTTTCACTTTCACCGGAAACCATAATAAATAGTTGTCCCTGCTTCCTCCGTCGTCATCGTCATTGATACCCAAATCAAACCCCATTATTTGATTCACTGATACATTACTCTGCCCTAAATTGGGATCCCAAGGTATGGCTACTTCTATCACGTAGCCATCGCTACTGATGGCCACCGCATGCTCCACCCCGGTTGCTTCGCTGATTGCCCCATGCTCAGCTATACGGTTGAGTAAATCAACCGTATATTGGTGGTCGTTCGCATCATAATCAGCCTGACTATCTCTATCCCCGTCTACAAAAATCTCCACGCTGTCATCATCCCATATATTAGTCGACTCGTTACTTACCAATTGATCATCTGTCACTTTCACCCCTACATATAAATACTGCTCATCCCATGCCATCTGCCAACTCCCGTTCACGTCACTTGCCGGCTCACTCGCCTCCGCATAGCCAAACTCCCCCTCGTTCACTGGTATCCCTTGCCAGTCATCCAAATTCCCATCTATCATCAACGGCGCAAACACCCGCACTCCTTCCACCGGTAACCACGGCACTATCGTCGGCGTCGGACTGGCACTACTACTAACTGTTAACTGTCTCCAATTATAACTCAGAGTAGGATACCCTGGATAACTAAGAGTAAACACGTCTGATCCGTAAGCAAACTGCGCATAAGGACTATCCAAAATCGGATAACTCAAGTCAGCTTTAGTTAACGCCTGTCCGTTAATTTCCCGCCCTTTTAAAATATCACTGTCATATCGCAGTGACAAACTGGCTCCGTCTTTTGCTTGATAATTAATTTGCGGATAGGTTTTACTAAAACTCACGCTGCGTGATCGGATATTCTGCTTAAAAGCATCAAAAGACGCATAATCGTCAACATGGGCAATTTCCCCGACTCCACCTGATTTTCCATTTGCCCTTACTAACCAATAACCATTCTTTGAATCCCAAACCATTTTTCCACTCTCTCCCCAGGCTCGGTATGCGATATAAGCTTCACCCTGCTGACCAAACCACCACCCGCTATAAGAAGAAGGTACATCCAATGTCGCATACTTAGGAATGTGCACCTGGGTAAACTCATACGTCTTCCCGTAAGGATTCCATACCTGCATCATCACATTCTTATAAAAAAGCATCCTCCGCTTCCCTCCGAACTCTATAGTAAAATCTCCCTCTCCGCTACCCGAATTTGCTTGGTTTGGGTCGCTGAAATCACCTGCATCCCCCGGTTGGATCTGAGTCAACACCGTCCTCTTCCCCCCTGCCTCTTCTGAAGTATAAATGCTATTCGTCTGGCCGTTGTTGGGCCAACCACTTGTATAGGCTTGACTGCCCCCCATGCCTGCTGCCTGGTTTTTAAGCACAAAATAATTCAACGGGTCTAGCCTCTTGTTGTCTATAAAGATTGCCGTGCCATAATCCCTGATATCTGAAAAAATGTCTGCCATTCTCCGCCATGAAAAATTTCCCTCAGCCGCCTTGCGGTGATAAATCTCTCTAATGATATCAGGAGGTTGATAACCTGACACCACAATCCCCGGAGCTTTCCAGCTTAAAAAACCAGGCACGGGAATCTGCTCGGCAAACAACAACCACTTCCCGGTCAGAGACCAATTATCGTCCTCTACTGCCCCTTTATAGTCTCTACTTTCCGGCCCCACGTAAAGATTATGCGGCAACAAATTCAACGCGTTATTCAACAAAATATAATCAAGCGCAAACTGAGCCTTCTTCCGAATCTGCGCATCATTAGAATACGTCAAAGCCGTCAATCCCAAACAGGTGAGATCCGTGTAACTAGCGGAGTTGAATTCGAATTCTCCACTGGTCATCATCCTTTCATAAGCCCGGTTAAAACGCATCTTTGCCACATCAATTCTAGTCTGATTCCCCAAAGCCTCCCCTGATAACATCACCGTCGCCGCCCACGTTACCAAATGATTACTCATGGGTTCATCTCTGTTATCACCCCAAGTATCGTTCATTGCCCTTCTGAATACCTGATTCTTCAAGTCCGTACTAATACCAATATCCGGATATTTCCTCAACCCCAAAACCACACTCACAGTCCAATGGTGATCAGCATTGCTATTGTTTAAACTCAGTGTGGTCTTGATATCTTTTTCCAAATTAGCCACTGTGTCATCAGAGTACGCCCATCCCCGCTTAATCCGCTCCATTCTGGCCAAAATCACTCCGCCGTTTTTCCGAATATCTCCGTCAATCGTTCGAATATTCCTGTCCCAATTTCTAATCAAATATTCCGCGTGCTGATTATAGATCGTTTGATAACCACTCTCTACGATCGCAGCTTCTACAGGCAAAGAAAACCAGTAGACAAACACTATTGCCATTACTAAGCACACCCCCGTCTTAAATCCCCCGCTAATTAGATTACTTTTTGTCACTATTTTTAATCTAGCACACCCTTACAGTTACCACTACTGTTTTACCACTCTTACCCAATCCCAACAATTCACCTTCCCGTCTCCATTCTGATCTCCGATGGCGCTAAACCAATTGACCAACCACGACTTCAAATTAGTCAGGTCTAAAGAAATTTTTTCAATCCGGATTTTGTCAAGTTTGGTGTTCATTTCCCGTCCTTGAAAGCGGAGAGTGTAGACCGGCCCGTTTGTGAGAGTAAAGATTCGGGGATCAGTTTTAGGCGAATCAAAAGTACCGCTGCCCCGGTAGCTGACCTGATTCCAAACCCAAGAAGTGGGAGGTTGAGTATCAATGGTTTGGTAGAGGATATCCCAGATGTCAGCAGTAGTAGGAGAGGTTTGGTTGATGGTAACGTAGAAGGAGTTATCGTTACCGGCAGTAGGCCAGACTCTGCCTGAGACTAAGTAGTCACCAGATTGGGCAACTCTGAATTGGAAGGCGGCGTTTCCATTATCTGCTTGGGAAGAATAGATATATTGACCTCCGGAAGCCGTGGAGTCAGAGTTGATAGTCATGGAAGATAGTTGCATAGACTCGGCCTCCGATTCATAGGCAGTTTGGATCAGAGCCGGAGTAGGTGTCGGGCCGGTCGTTGGGGAAGGCGTAGGAGTAGATGTGGGACCTCCCGGACAGGGAGGTCCTCCTTGATCAGGATTCACTTCTGCACAACTGGTACCTCTCCGATACTCATCGTGATAGATAATCTCTGTATCACTATAAATGTCTTTGTTTCTATAAATCCCCATCTTCAAATAAGGCCCAGTATTATAATCGTAATCGTAGCCTACTGGCCCACCGTAATCTAAAACAGGATCCGGATTGCCATCCATCCAAACCCTCACATAATGGTTTCCTGATAGTCGGTAATCAAAACGAGTATTAAAAATAAAATCATGCCATACTCCCTGTGTTGCTTTTCCAATCCATTTATCCTGATTAGATCCTTCTGTAGATCTGATGCCAATATAAAAATCGCCCCCATAAATGTACTGCAAGCTTAAAATCGGGCTATCTCCTCCGGTAGCCGCATGCCATTGGGCTATTATATTAAATCTGTAAGAACCATTTGGCTGATACCTAGGGTCAATATATACTGAAAACCCCTGCCAAACGTCTGTTGAATAAGGGATTTTGTCTTGATCATTAGCTCCATTTAACATAATTTCGGAGCGTTCATTTCCTCCCATGGGGTTTGGTGTGGGTATGTTTCCATCTCGCACTATGTTTCGCACCGCATATTTGCCGCTTCTTACCGGACTGGTTACCACCTGCGTCGAATCGGTACAACAATGGCCACCATCTCGCCACCCGCTTAAATCCCCACTCTCAAAATCCAACACCTTGTGTTGAATATATTGAGCTCTTGCTGGGAACACAGCCACAAATCCCATTACCCAGCATGCAACCACCAATCCAGCAATTCGCCACCATTTCCTGTCCATACCTCCACTCTACCGCAACCTAACCTCAACTATCAACCTTTTCCGCCTCATGATATTCTGTAAATAAGTACTCATCTACCCATTTTTAAAAACTACCAATTCTCTCCTTAATTATTCTTATATGTAAAATCATGAATAAACCTAAACACCTCTCATTTCTATTTCTTATCAGACTAGCCGTCAAGATTTCACTTTCTCTATTGCTCTTTCTATTTGTTAGTTCTCCGGTTTACGCCCAATCCACAGTCACCATTGTTCCCACATTCCAATCTCTGGGCATTTATTGGCAACACTCTCAGGGGTCAAGTACCGCCCAAGTCCAATACCGGCCCTCAGGAACAACTACCTGGCACACGGCTCACCCCATGTGGTATGCCGGTAACTCTGAATACCGCAGCAGCATTGTGCTACTAAACCCGGGGACTACATATGAAGTCCGTCTGACTCTGGGCACTTCCTCAGTCACTACCACCGCCACCACCTGGTCGGAAAACTTCCCCATCGGCCAAACCGTTACCTTGCCCGAAAACACCTCTCAAACCGTAACCATCAATAATTCAGGCACTGCCAACGGCTATCTGTTATATACCCATCAATCAGGCAAAACCGCCACCATCAATACTACCGCCACCAATAACATCAGAATCAACGGGTCCTATGTAATTATTCGTGGTTTGACGTTAAAAAACGCCGGCACGGACGCCATCAAAATTAGTAGAGAGTCTCACGACATCATCGTCGAAAACAATACTGTCACCAACTGGGGCGGATCAGGAAATAGTAATAACATGGCCGCAGCCGTCAGCACCGACCAACCAGGAAATGGTTACAACGCCGGACCTCGAATTATTATTCAAAACAATCTATTCACTACCCCCAGAGGCAACTCCAATACCTGGGACACTGCTCATCCCCATGGCCCTCAGGGAGTAACCCTGTGGGAAACCGACGGACAAAACGTCATCCGCAGCAACACCGTCACTTCCAATAATAGCCATTATTATAACGACGGGATCGGCGGAGGCAAAAATTCTAGTACCAGAGGCAACGTTTACCGCGACAGCGACATCTATAACAACACCGTGAAATATTGTCGGGATGATGGATTAGAAATCGAAGGAGGCAATATGAACGTTAGAATATGGAATAACCATATCGATAACTGTTTTGTGGGCATCGCTACTGCAGCTAACCTCACTGGCCCCAATTACATTTTCCGCAACCTGATCACCAACGGCCGCCAGAGCGATGGCAATATCAAGTCAGCCGCCTTCAAGTTAGGCAGCGGCAGCACCTTTGGCGCCATCTACATTTACCACACCACTGTAAATAACGTCAGAAACGGCCTCACCAACTGGGGCGGAGCAGTCTATAACCTCACCGCCAGAAATAACATCTTAAACACAATTCAAGATAGTATCGGCTCTACCATCGCTTCCTCTAACATTTATGACCACAACACTTGTGCCAATCCTGAAACTGGCTGCACCACCGGCACTGTAGCGTTCGAAAGCGGCTCTTATATTCCCACCTCCAGCATCGCTGTAGACAAAGGTCTTCCTATTCCTAATTTCAATGATGGCTATCTCGGCTCAGCTCCTGACATCGGCGCTTTCGAAAGAGGCGGTACCGTACCCAATCCCACAGCGACTCCCACATCTGGCCCTACTCCCACCACTGGTCCGTCGCCCACGCCCCCCCTCATCCAAACCGCCTACGAACTCGAAGCCGAATCCCTGCAACTCTCTTCTCCCATGACCATCAACTCTGACTCTTCAGCTTCCAATGGTCAATACATCTCTTCCCCAATAGCTGAACAAGGAATCGCTGCTTTCCAATTCAAAGTTGCCCAAGATGGTGACTATCTCATCTCCGGTAAGGTTTTCCCTACCGCTGGGAATGATAACTCTCTTTACATCACCATCGATCAGTCCTCTCCCACTGCCGCAGATACTTGGGATATTCTCTATCAAACCATTGACACCCAACCTCCCACTTCTTGGGTTTGGGATCAGGTCAGCTACCGGGGCACAGGTACCTTTGACTCTCCCCAAACTGATCCTCGTATCTTTACTCTCTCTGCCAACCACACCTACGCTCTCTATATCCAGTCCCGGGAAATCAACACCAAACTCGATAAACTCCGCATTGAGAAAACTACCACCACTCCACCCACTTTGCAGCAATTTCTCACTCACTGGCTCACCTCTACCTTCGACCAAATCTTAGACGGCCAAGTCAACAGCCTAGATTTTTCCCAAATCATAACCAATCTCTAAACTTGAACGACCTTCACGACCAACTTCTAACTTTAAAATTCTTTCTTCTACCTTCTGATTTCTAATAACCATTTTCTCAAAAAATGCAACTGTTATACTACACCAATGACGACTTCCGGTCTTTTCCTCATCAACAAGCCACCTGCCTCGCCGAACGCAAGTCAAGGCAGGCCCGGACCCACCAGCCATGATATCGTCAATATCGCCAGGAAAAAACTCGGCATTAAAACCATCGGCCATACCGGCACCCTTGATCCTTTCGCTACCGGATTACTGATACTTTTGGTAGGAAAAGCAGCCACCAAACAGCAATCACGTTTCCTCAAACTCGACAAACAATACCTGGCCACCGCCCTCTTCGGCTACACCAGCGACACCTACGACATTACCGGTTCTATCCACAAATCTGACTCCGAATTTCAAAATCTTAATCCTAAAACTCTTGAATCTAAAATCTTAAATCTTAAATCTAATTTCACCGGTACCATTCTCCAAACCGTTCCTCCCTTCTCCGCAGTCAAACGTCATGGTCAAAAACTCTACCATCTGGCCAGAAAAGGCCAAATTAATCTCTCTGACCTCCCTCAACGCCGAGTCACCATTCACAAGTTCACCATCACCAATCAGTCCCCACCCCCAAACCATTTCATCAACAAAGTTATTAAAACCAACAATTTGACAATTCAACAATTTAACAATCTAACTACTAATTTCCTAATAGAATGTTCCACCGGCACCTACATCCGCTCCCTCATCCACGACCTTGGCCAAGAAATCGGAATCGGCGCCCTGGTTGCAGCTCTCCACCGCACCCACATCGGTCCCTATACTATCTCCCAAGCTATTCCCCCCGACCAAATAGACCCCGAACATATCCGACCGTTGACATTTCCCTCTCAACTCACCAAACTATAATAAGTATCAGGTATCTCGTATTATGTATTTAATATATAAAACTAACCTTCTTAATACCTGATACCTAATACTTATACCCAATACCATCCATTATGAATCTTGCCATCAACGGCTTCGGTCGCATCGGACGTTTGAGCTTTCGCGTTGCCCTCCTCCGCCATCAAGATCAATTTGACCAAATCGTCATCAATACCTCTGGTTCCATGCCTGTCGCCGGCTGGGCCCATCTCGCCCAATACGACACCACCTACAGAAAATTCTCTCAACAAATCCAAGTTGAAGAAGTCAAAACCCCAGACAAAGCCACCGATGAAGATCCTCTCATCGGCTACTTCTCAGTCAACGACAAAAAGTGTCCTGTTCTTGCTCAACGTGACCCTGTTAAGCTTCCCTGGAAACAATACCAAATCGACGTGGTTATCGAATCCACCGGGGTCTTCCGCGACGCTGCCGGCGCTCAAAAACATCTGGATGCAGGAGCCCATCACGTCGTCATTTCCGCCCCTACCAAAAGCGATTTCATCCACACTTACGTCCGCAGCGTCAATCAAGAACAGGATGAACCCATCATGTCCAATGCCTCTTGTACCACCAACTGCATTTCTCCCATAGCCAAAGTTATCCATAGTCAATTCGGAGTTAAAAAGGCCTTCATGAACACCATCCACGCCTACACCGATGACCAGAACCTCCAGGATAACTCTCATCGCGACCTCCGCCGTGCCCGAGCCGCCGCCCAAAACATCATTCCCACCTCCACCGGCGCCGCCGTTGCCACCACCGAAACCATCCCCGAACTTAAAGGCCTCTTTGATGGTATAGCCCTCCGCGTTCCCGTAGTCACCGGCTCCATCGCTAGTCTCATCTTCGTCACAGAAAAACCTGTCACCATCGATCAGGTAAACCAAGCACTGGAACAAGCTAGCCAACAACCCAATTATCAGAACATCCTTGCCGTCACCCACGAACCCTTAGTCTCTTCAGACATCATCGGTTCTCCTCACTCCGCCATTGTAGACTTGGCATTTACCAAAGTCATTGACCACGATCTCGTCAACATCCTTGCCTGGTATGACAACGAATGGGGCTATACCTGCCGCCTGGTAGAACAAGCCATCGCCGCTGCCACTCCCAACCAATAACTATTTTCCCGCTTCTTCCCCATTGCCGCCTCTCCCATAAATGGTGTACTTTATTAATAGACCTTTTCTTCAATAGCTTTAAACTTTTCGCTCTTAACTATTAACTATCTCTATGCGCATCCTCATTCCCACTTCCGAAGCCGCTCCCATATACAAGGTTGGTGGCTTAGGGGACGTCGTCGGCAGTCTGCCCCGAGCTCTCACCCAACTCGGCCACGATGTTCGCCTAGTTCTACCTCGCTACTCCCAAATAGAACTTCAGCCGGAACACTGGCATCGTCTTGACCAGTTCCCGGTCATCTATGACCACCACCTTCACCAAGTCCAAATCTGGCAAGGATATCTACCCCATACTCAAAACGAATACTCCTCCTCGGGCGTGATCGTCTACCTCTTCGAGGAACCTCAATACCTCACTCAAAACTATCAGGAAGCTTACACCCAAATTGATCAATTCGCCTTCTTCTCCCAAGCTGTCACCACTTGGTTAGGTGAACACATCACCGCTTGGCAACCCCAAATCATCCACCTCCATGACTGGCACGTAGCTCTCATTCCCTTGCTTCTTAAACAACAATACCCTCTCGTCAGCCCCCGTTACAAAACGCTGCTTACTATTCACAACCTCGCCCACCAAGGCGTTACCCCCAGCCCCATCGTCAACAAGCTCCGACTCGATCCCAGCCTCTGTCAATCTCTTTCCTGGGACATGGAAAACGGTGATGTAGACATCCTCATGGAAGGCATCATCCACTCAGATCTCGTCAACACCGTCAGCCCTACATACGCTAAAGAAATCCTCACCACCGAACACGGCTCCACCTTAGAACCCGTCCTTCAAAGCATCCAAGGCAAACTTTCCGGCATCCTCAACGGCATTGACACCCAAAGATGGAATTCCCAAACAGATCCCGCTCTCGTCCAAACCTACACCGTCGATAACTGGCACTCAGGAAAACAAGCCAATAAAACCGCCCTTCAAAAACAAGCCGGCCTTCCCGAAAACGCTGACACACCTCTTCTTGGATTCGTCGGTCGTCTTGACCCCATCCAAAAAGGCGTTCACCTCATCCTCGAAGCCATCCGCGCCGGCCGCCTTGCCAACGACCACCACCAATTCATTCTCCTGGGCACCGGCGATCCTCAACTTCAGGACCAGCTCCGCCAAACGGCAGAAGCCAACCCCCATTTCTCCGCCCACATCAAATTTGACTCCCAACTCGCCAGCCGCATTTACTCCGCTTGTGACTTTCTCATCGTGCCTTCCAAATTCGAACCCTGTGGGCTTATTCAGATGATCGCCATGCGCTACGGCACCATCCCCATCGTCAGACAAACAGGCGGCCTCATCGACACCGTCAAAGAAGAACAAACCGGCTTTTTATTCCCGGATTACACCATGGAGTCTATGACCGCGGCCGTCGATAAGGCTCTTGATTACTGCCAGGACTTCCAACGCTGGACCCAACTAGTCACCAATTGCATGACCCAGGATTTTTCCTGGAACAACGCCGCCCAAGAATATGTTAAGCTGTATGAAAGACTATTGATCACCTAACAGTAACCACAGTTTTTGTTTTTCTGTTACATGTTACGTGTTCCATGTTACGTGACTTATGGCCAAATACGTTCCCGATACCTATACCAACCGCTGGGTCATCTTCGCCACTAAACGCGCTTTCCGACCCGACGATCATGCCCCAAAAGAAAAAAAAGGGCCCAAATCTAAACCTCCTGTTTTGCAAAAAAAACACGGTTACAACTTTCTTTCCTCTTGTCCTTTCTGCATCGGTAATGAACATCTCACTCCTCCTGAGGTTACCCGCTGGAGCAGCCACGACGGCCATCCCGAATCCCAAACAGACCATCACTGGCTCGTCAGAGTCATTCCCAACAAATTTCCCATCTCCGACATTCACGAGGTAGTCATCCATAGCCCTGACCACCTTCTGGATATCACCTCTCTTCCCGAGTACCACGTTGAAATCATCTTCAAAGTCTTCCTCCAGCGCTTCCAAGCCCTTTCCCAAAAAGGCACCGTCATCATCTTTACCAACCGGGGCAGTGAGTCAGGAGAATCACTCAACCATCCCCACAGCCAAATTGTTGTCCTACCTCGTCAAATCAAACTCGAAGTCATCTCTCTCCAACCGGTCAATAACATTATCGAAGAAACCCCTCACTACTACGTCTACTGCCCGGATTTTTCCCAGTGGCCTTATGAAGTTTGGGTCTCCCTTAAAAAGTTTCACGAACCATCATTCGTTGACCACGACACCGCCCACTTCGACACCATCAGCGAGGAAGAACTCGCCGAACTCAGCCAAGTCATGCGGCACATCCTCGCTACTCTTAGGTCAAAATTCCCCGACAGCTCCTACAATTATTACATCCATCCCTATAGCCCCTGGTACGTCCGTATCATCCCCAGATTCGTCACCCGCGCCGGCTTCGAACTGGGTACTGGCATCTACGTCAACGTCAAAGATCCCGCCCTCGCCGCCAGAGAACTCCGTCCCCAGGAATAACTACCAGTCTCTTAACTGAGCCAGAAATCAAACACCCTTCTCCTCTGCATTTTTTTATCATCAAGGACCACAATGACATAATGTTAGAAATTAAATAAAAATCTTCATTTCCAATTCTTCTGTAACTCCTACCTCCATCCCGACAGCCAAGTGTCACTCCTAAAATGATCAACCGCGGATCAATATCCATCCGCATAAGACCAGTCCTATTGAATGACTGAATTCCCCGTTGTGCCCTCCTGCTCCTAACATCACCCAATTTCAGGAGCGATTTATCCAAATTCCGAAGCTCCATTAATTAGGGGTACAACTATTCGCTAACCCCGACACTTCTGACGCAGAAAGAGCACGGTTATACACTCTAATTTCATCAAGATCCCCTGTAATATCAGCACCATCACTAACCCCCCTACAATCCATTCCAACTCCCACATAACAAATATGTCCAATCGGTGGTCCAGTGGCTCGGCTAACAACGCTCACCCCGTTAACATACAACCTAGCCATACCGTCTGTATCGGAATAAGTTAAAGCCACGTGACTCCATTGGCCAACTGGTAAAGGATTAGAGGCATTAAGGTAATCATAACCTCCTCCTCGGTGAATTAAGCCTTGAGGACGATTTTGACTGTCAAGATTTATAATGAATGTACTCCGGCCATCAATAACTAGGTTATAAGAACCGCTTTGCGTTCTCGGCCTAACCCAAGCCGCAATCGTAAAATCTGTCACATCAAAATCGCCCCCATCAGTACCAGAGGGACTGATAAAAGTTCTATTCCTACCGTCGATACTAAGAGCTTGCCCCCCACACCCACCGTTGATCCATGTATCTCCAGTCGGATCCAAGAGAGAAGTATGATAATTATATCCCGACATATCAAATACATTACTATCTGATTCGTTATCGAACGAATAATATAGAATCAGCCCTGGTTCAGGTGAGGGTTCTGGTGTGACCATAGTTGTCGGTGTCGGGGTAGGTGTCGACGTCGGAGGGACAGGTTCTATACACAATCCGGTATCAGGATCGCACACCTCCGGATCAGTACATCCACTAACTACACAACTCGATACACACGTTCCCGTATCCGGATCACATACCCCATACCCGTCACATACACTCGGATCTGTAGTACAATCATACCCCCCACATAGATAAGTCGGATTGTCCCCACTCGGCTCACATTGCCCCCCACTTCCACACGCCGCAGATGACCAACACTCTAATGTACATGGATTCCCCGGATCTTTCGCCTGACATGCATATTCCCCTACCCCTCCATACGGATTACATACCTCACATTGCCCACACGCACTCGGATCATCAGGATCACATGGCGTCAGACTCCCAGGCGGTGTCGTCGGTCCCGGCCCAGGCGGTACCGTCACCTCCGGTGGCGGTGTCGGTGTTGGTCCTCCTCCTGTACCAAACCCTTCAAATATCTCTATCCCCAAAAAATATTGCACCAAAATCGCTATCGCATACGATAACGCCAACACCGCAAACCCTATCAAACACTGCGTCAACCTCTCCCTCGCCTTCTGTAAATTAGATTGATCATCTCCACTCGTTAACCACTGAAACCCTCCCCACAACAAACATAAAAATACCACCACTCCCCCTGCTATCAACACCATCCCCAATACCTTCGACAGAAATGTCGGTATCGATATCACCCCACTAAATAGATTCCCCACCTCCTGTAAGTGCCCCAACAATTGCGTCACTGGCTGCATGCTAACCTTAGTATCTCATTCGCCTTTTTACCCTGTCAATGTTAAATTAAACATCTCCCCAAATCTCCCGTAACAACTGCATCCATCCCTATAGCCCCTGGTACGTCCGTATCATCCCCAGATTCGTCACCCGCGCCGGCTTCGAACTGGGTACTGGTATCTACGTCAACGTCAAAGACCCAGCCCTAGCCGCCAAAGAACTCCGCAACCAAGACTAAAGCCTTCCTCATTCACTAAAATGAAAAATTGCCGATTTCTGCCACACTAAATCTTAATTAAGCCCATATTCATCAACGACTTAATCCTCTCCTATCCCTTCTTTAGAATTAGAATAAGTGAAAGTTATACACTGTATCCCCGCTCACATTCATATAATTAAAGTCACGGTATATATTCGGGCCATCCCTCAACAATGACCAAACTACATATCTTCCGTTAGGCAAGCCATTAATTCGATAGTTGCCGCTTGCATCAACCCTACCTGAACGAATCGCTCCGGTATCAACATTATAAATATAAATAGGAGTATTCGCTTGAGAAATCGGAATCCCTCCTGTCCCCGGATATCGATTAATTCCGCTCAAACTTCCGGTTCCTACACTCGGAGGAGTTAAAGTTGACAAATCAATATCTCTGACAAATGGTACCCAGAAATTAATTATATTAGGCACGGTATCACTGGAATCCATAGTCCCGTGACCAAAAGTCAAAACACTGCCTTGTCTCCTCAGAATAGTTATCAAATAACTATTTGGCGCATACTGCAATGGATAAAGACTATTCAACTGCAAGTCGCCTTGACTATTGGTTGTGAACGGACACCAAGAAATAGGAATGCTCGGATCCAGACTATAACTGAACAAATATCCTGGTTCGCTAGCATAAGCCGTACCATACAATAATAAATTAACATTTATATAAGTAGACGAACCCGTTAACCCAGTAGCACAAGCATACTGCCCTGCTGGTGGTGTTGGAGTAGGAGGTATAGGAGTATTCGTCGGAGCAATGTATTCACATCTACAATTAGTCCATTCTTTCGCTCGGTTTTGACATCTCGGCGCTCCCGTAGAACTGTGCATCACCCTTCCGCATCCTATCCCACTCGTCTCCGTACAACTCGCGTCACTCCCTAAATACGCCCTGTTATTAGTCGCCAACCTATCAGTCCCTACATCCGTGCATTCCCGCCCCGCCCCAGAGCACAACTGGTTACAACTCTGATTAGTCGCAATATTAGGTATCGACGGATCTATACAATGACCCGTCTCAGGATCGCATACCCCGTACGGCTCACATATACTCGGATCTGTCGTACAATCTCTCTGCATACACTCCTCCCGGTATTCACCACCTTCCGCCGGTTCGCATTGCCCCCCACTCCCACACGCCGCAGCTGACCAACACTCTAAAGTACAAGGATTCCCCGGATCTTTAGCCTGACATGCATATTCCCCTACTCCACCATACGGATTACATACCTCACATTGCCCACATGCACTCGGATCACTCGGATCACATGGCGTCAGACTCCCTGGCGGTGTCGTCGGTCCCGGCCCCGGCGGTACCGTCACCACCGGTGGCGGTGTCGGTGTTGGCCCTCCACCACTTCCAAACCCTTCAAATATCTCTATCCCCAAAAAATATTGCACCAAAATCGCTATCGCATACGATAACGCCAACACCGCAAACCCTATCAAACACTGCGTCAACCTCTCCCTCGCCTTCTGTAAATTAGACTGATCATCCCCGCTCGTCAACCACTGAAACCCTCCCCACAACAAACATAAAAATACCACTACTCCCCCGGCTATCAGCACCAAACCCAACAACCTCGACAAAAACGTCGGTATCGATATCACCCCACTAAATAGATTCCCCACCTCCTGTAAGTGCCCTAATAATTGCGTCACCGGCTGCATACTAACTCTAGTATCTCATTCGCCTTTTTCCTCTGTCAATGTTAAATTAATATTGATGCGCTCATCCTGGCTACCCAAATCTCTCATCTACCAAATATTCACCGGCCGTTGGTCAATGGAAACTTCAACTCCCCCTCTCAAGGACCTATCTAAACGTAACTGGCAATCTTTAACCAATCTCGGATTTAATACTTTCTATCTTCTCGGCCTTTGGGAACACCAAGGCCCCATTGTCGTAACTCAAGAAGAAGGAATTAATTTACCCTCTCCTCATAGTAATGAAGCTTCGTCCAAAGGACGATCGTCCTCTGGACGAAACGAAGCTCTTGAAACTCATCTTCCTCGCATCTCCTCCATGATGGCCCTCACCAACCACCAGATCGTTGACCCTCGTCTCGGAACCCAAGAGGACCTTACCCAACTGATTAATCATTTCCATCAATTAAACTGTCAGGTAATCGTAGACTTCGTTCCCAACCACACAGCTACCACCCACCCCTGGGTCACCTCCCATCCCGAGTACTATTATCAAAAATCTTTCCCAAAAGGGAAAGATAACAACAATTTAACCATTCAACCATTCGACAATTTTCTTCCCGAATTTTCCGGCGACGTTTATAAACTCAACTACCAGAACCCCCAACTTCGCCAGGAAATGCTCCGCATCCTCCAATTCATCAGTCAACTCAACATCGATGCCGTCCGCTGTGACATGGCCCATCTAGTCCCCGCTGATTTCTGGTCCGAAGCCATCTCTATTATTAAAAATCAACACTCTGACTTTACCTTCATTGCCGAAGCCTATCCTCCCCACCCTTTTGATTACTCCGTTATCACCGATCTTATCAGAGCCGGATTCGACGCCGTCTACGACAGCCAACTCTACTATGACCTCAATCAAATCATCCTCCACCACGCCCCACTCGACTACCTCACCAAACACATCAGTTACGTTTCTTCTCGTCTTCCCCAAACTAATAACTATCAACTATCAACTATCAACTACTTTTGTAACCACGATGACCCACCCTTAAACAATCGACACAACGACCCAACAATTCAAAGCCAGATCGAAACTTACCTTGAGTCTCTCATCGCTCTCACTCTCTTCACACCCGGCACTCCATTCTTCTACAACGGCTCTCTTTTAGGATTCGACCATCGCCTGGCCCATCATTGGCTGGAGAAACTTCCTTTACAATACCAAGAAACCGAAAACCCCATCCCGGACCATCTGCAACAGATCTTTCGTCTCCGCCCTCAAATCACCACGGAAAAATTTCTCTCAATTTCTGTCAATTCCCAACTAATTTCTATCTCTTACTCTCATCACTTAATCACCATCAACCTTACTCCTTCTCCGCAACCATTATCAAATTTCCCAACCACCCAACGCGGACTCGTCCACCAATACACCTCTTCCGACCAACTTCCTCCCGGACAATCAGAAATCTTTCTCCTCCCTTAACACTAAATTAACCATCTCTTATTGCTGTTATCTGATTACTCTTTACCGATTACGAACCCCACTTTCTATCAATTTCCAAATTTCACAATTTCCTATTTCTATTTTCTACTTCTTATTTCCTATCATTATCTTATTCATTGACTTCTTCTCTCCTCTAGTTCTACTATGAAAGTTAGATTACAAAACTAAAAATTTTTTTAATCTATTACCCACAATTCATAATTCATGAACGTTCTAATGTTCGGTTGGGAATTGCCCCCCCACCACAGTGGAGGACTGGGCACAGCTTGTTATGGCTTAACCCACAGCCTTTGCCAACATGGAGTCAACATCAATTTCATCCTTCCTCGCAAACTTCCTCATCACATCTCGTTCATGCATGTCTATTCCGATCACATTTCTTCCGCCGATCTCTCCGTCACCGCCCTTAACTCCCTTCTTAAATCCTATTCCACCACTGTCGATTATCAAACCCTTCTTTCCCAACTCACTCCCGAAGAGTTACAAGCCCACGTCTTTGGCCGCAACCTCATCGATGAAGCTCTCCGTTATGGTCGTCAGGCGGCCAAATGGGCCCGTCATCTTCCTCATGACCTCATCCATTCCCACGACTGGATGACTTATCCCGCCGGTATCCAGGCAGCTAAGACCTCCGGCAAACCCTTTGTCGCCCACGTGCACGCCACCGAATTCGACCGCTGCGCCGGCGACCACGTCAACCACCAAGTCGCCGACATCGAATACCAGGGTTTAACAAGAGCCGATCGGGTCATCACGGTTAGTAAGTACACCAAAAACATCATAGTTAATAAATATGCCGTCAATCCCCACAAAGTTACGGTTGTTCATAATGGCATCGAACCCCACGAATTCCCTCCCACCCATCTACCCACCCTCCTCCCTGGATATCAAGTTGTCCTCTTTGTCGGTCGACTCACCATCCAAAAAGGAGCTGACTACCTCCTCAAAGCCGCCCCCAAAGTGCTCCTCCATCGCCCTCGCACCATTTTCCTCATCACCGGTGACGGTGATCTCAAACGCCAACTCATTATGGAAGCTGCTGGGCTGGGCGTTTCCCATCGCGTCCTCTTTACCGGCTTCATCCGTGACCGCCACCAACTTGCCTCTATTTACCAAGCGGCTGACGTCTTTGTCATGCCCTCGGTTTCCGAACCTTTCGGCATAGTCCCCTTGGAAGCCATGGCCAACCACAAACCAGTCATCATCTCCAAACAATCCGGCGTATCAGAAATAGTTAACCATAGTCTCAAGGTTGACTTCTGGGACGTAGACCGTTTAGCTGATCTCATCATCTCCGTTCTCAACTATCCTGCTTTGCAGGAGGAAATGGCTTTCCAGGGAAACCGTGAACTCCAACACATTACCTGGGATAACGCTGCCCGCAAAACCCTGGCCGTCTATCAACAAGTCCTCAACCATTCTTAAACCCCATAGTATCTTGACAAACAACTAATCCCCTGTATAATTGAAACCGTTGAAAACCTCCCCACACCGCGTGGAGAAGGGTTTTCTTCTCGCACCTTTATAAAGGTCAAAAGATGCTACCAGGTGTGCATTCTTGTGCCTCACCTGCAGCTCTAGCGGAACGGAAAGAGAATAAATACTCCTGATTCTTTTCCCCATCCGCTAGAGCACTCGCGCTCATGGCGGAAATAATGCTTACGCAGAAAGGAGGTGAAATCCATGCTGCGCAAGCGAAATCTGCTTTGGGCGGCCTTGGCCGCCATCGTCGTCATCGGCTTGCTGGCGCCCCTCTGGGCACCCGCAACGCACACCGCAGAAGCCGCGGGACCCTGTTATTTTGCCAATAGGCAGAGGGTCTGCCCCACCAGTTTACGCACTGAAAACTATGATTACCTCATGGGATTGGATGATACCGGACAAATCATCCAATCCTGGCGTGCTTCGCCTAACGGGCGCACCCAAACGGACGCATATGATGCCAGAATCACCAGCTTTGCTGTCTTCGGCAAAGCCAACGGCATCAGCCAAGCAAGCTCGCCCAACTGGGGAGGCACGAGGTAGCACCCCGTTCCACCATGGGACACCCTGGGCTCCGGCTTTCTAGGGGGGCCCTTTTTCATGCTCATAAGTTCCCCTCCCTCAACTCCTTCTTCCATCTCCATTCCAAACCCGCTAAACTAAAGGCAGTGCATTAAGAATCACGAATCAAGAATCTCCTATAAGGGGAATAAACCATTATATCCGCAAATTCCTTATTCTTATCGTGTTCAGAAACTAATAACTATTAAATTAACTATTAATTGGTTACTTTCCAATCTTGATGTGAAACTTGTCCCAAAGGGACCCCTTCGGGGAAACTAATACCTGATACTATCCTTATGGCCGCCGTCGTCCTCTATTTCCACGTCCACCAACCATTTCGCGTCAAACCCTACTCCATCTTCCAGGCAGGTCATGACCATCAATACTTCAACGCCAATAGCGGATCCCGACTCGATAACCAAAAAATCCTTCGCAAAGTCGCAGACAAATGTTACCTTCCTGCCACCAAAATCCTCCGTGACCTGATTTCCCGCTATCCCGATTTCAAAGTTTCATTTTCCATTTCCGGTCCTATCATTGAACAACTCAGACAATTCGCCCCTGAAGTTCTCCACTCCTTTCAGGATCTGGTGGCCACCGGCAACGTGGAACTTCTCGCCGAAACCTACCACCATAGCCTCTCCTTTCTCTATTCCCAACCAGAATTTCACCGCCAAATCCAACTCCAACATCAAAACATTCAGGATACCTTTGGCTACACCCCCACCGCCTTCCGTAATACCGAACTCATTTACAATAACGCCCTTGCCGCTGAAGTCGAAAAACTCGGTTATCAGGTAATTCTGGCCGAAGGCATTGACTCCGTACTTGGTTGGCGCAACCCCAATTTCGTCTACCGACCCGCTACCACCCAAAAATTGAAACTCTTACTCAAAAACTATCGTTTATCCGACGATATCGCCTTTAGGTTCTCCGAACGCTCATGGAACGAATGGCCCCTTACCGCCGAAAAATTCGCCAACTGGGTCTCCCAGGTAAACGGCAACGGCCACGTAGTCAATCTCTTCATGGATTTTGAAACTTTAGGAGAACATCAATGGGCCGACTCAGGCATCTTCGATTTTCTCCACCAACTTCCCTACGAAATCTACCGTCATCCTGATAACCAATTCATGACCGTCACTCAAGCCGCCCAAACCTTTCCGGTCATGGATACCATCGACATGCACCACCTCACTTCCTGGGCAGACACCGAACGCGACCTCTCAGCTTGGCTCTCCAACCCCATGCAGCACTCCGCCATCCAAACTCTTTACGACCTGGAAGAACTCATTCTCAATACCGACGATCCCGAGTTAATTTCCGACTGGCGCCACCTCCAATCCAGTGACCACTTCTATTATATGTGCACCAAATGGTTCAATGACGGCGACGTCCATAAATACTTCAACCCCTACGAGACTCCTTATGATGCCTTTATCAATTACATGAATGTTCTCCACGATCTCAGGCATCGGGCCGAATCCCACCCCCGCAACACCACCAAACACAAGTTGACAACCAAGAGCCAAAAGTGAGAACCTGAATAATAAATCCCTATGACCTTTCCTGTCCCACCCACTAACTACTACCGTACCCCAAAATGGCAAGCCCCGGTCAAACCCAGCTATCGCAGTTTCTGGCTCAACGACGGCACCGTCATCCAAAACATCTGGCAACTCAAACACGTCTTCAAAACCGCCCCTGATCCCATTTTCTATCATCACGTCCACGATCAGACCAATCAATTCGCTGATTGGATCGACCAGGCTGTTTGGGATCATCAACTCGCCCACTTACTCCGCAACCAAACCCACCGCTGGGGAATGATCGTCGCCCTGGAACGCCACCAAATGCGTTCTCTCAACCTCCCTCCGTATTTAGCCGCCCGGTGGCTCTCTCCCACCCCTGAAAGCTTCTACCTCTCCAATAACCGCTACCTTTATAGCCTTACCGAACTCAAACACGCCCTCATGGACATCGACGAACCCTTGTTCAAACAACACCTCCAAACCGTTCCCAGCGACTTCGTCAATTGGATCAATGACTCCATCGGTAACTACCTCTTGGCTGAGATCCTAGCCGACGACACCAACCAAACCAAATTCCTCATCCACCTCTCCGATCATCTGGAAATGCTCCACGAAGCCGCCAAAGACTACTAAAAATCCTTCCCCTCCTCTTGCATCTCCTGCTATACTTAATGTCGTCGTTATCAATTATTTATTGTTTTATTAATTTATTGATTTATTGTTCGAAGCTCGCATAGCGAGCATTTTTAATAAACTAATAAACTAATAAATCTTACATGAAAGCCATCATCCCTATTGGCGGTCGCGGCACCCGCATGCGCCCGGTCACCTTCACCGCCAACAAACACTTCATTCCCGTTGGCAACAAACCGCTAATCTTCTACCCCATTGAAACCATCGTTGAAGCCGGAATCAAAGACATCGCCATCACCTATAATCCCGGACAGCTAGAATATGCTAAAGAAGTTCTTGGTAATGGTTCCCGATGGGGTGCCAAATTCACCTACATCCTTCAACCCGAGCCCAAAGGCTTGGCCAACATCTATCAAGTCTGTGAAGACTGGGTCGGCAACGACCTCTTTGTCTCTCACATGGGAGACAATATCTTTACCAATGGCATCAAAGATCTCGTTCAATTCTTCAAAAAAGCCAAGCCCTCAGGTGGCCTGGTCACCATGGTCCAACATCCGGAAAATTGGAGATTAGGTGTGCCTTATTTTGATAAACAAGGGAATTTAATAAAATATGTCGAGAAACCGAAAAATCCTCCTCATAATTTTGCCGTTCCCGGACTTTACTTCATGACTCCTAACGCTTTTAAAGTCTTTAAAGGCAAGGATAAACTCCAACCATCAGCGCGAGGGGAATACGAACAACCCGATGCCTATCAGTGGTTAATCGACCACCACTACCAAGTCCTTGTCAAAGAATACCAAGGCAAATGGCTCGACCCTGGCAAATTCAACGATTGGCTGGAGACCAACCAATACCTGCTCGACACCCAAACCCAAACAGACCTGAAAAGCAAACCCGACAAACATTCCAAAATCGAAGGCCGCGTTACTATTGGCAATCAGTGTCAAATAAAAAACACCACCATCCGCGGTCCAGTTAACATTGGCGACCACGTCACCATCATGGACAGCTTTATCGGCCCCTACACCTCTATCTACCACAACTGTCACCTGCTCAACTGCAACTTGGAGAACTCCGTACTCATGGGCAGCGTCATCCTCAAAGACATCACCAAACCTATCGACAACAGCATCATCGGCCCAGATTCAGAAATCAAGGGCAACCACAACGGCCATGACGACCTCGAACTATTCATTGGAGAGATGTCGAAAATTTCACTGTGAAATTTTCGATGATTTATTAATTTATTACTTTACTAATTTATTAAAAAATAAGCCTGCATGGCAAACTGAATAAATCAATAAATCTTTATATGGATACTTACGCTAGTATTGAAAATCTACAAAAACTTAAGGTCTATCAATTAAGCAGAAAATTGTCCAAATTAGTTTGGGATATAGTTTCTAAATGGAAATACGTTGCCCAAAAGACAATTGGTATTCAATGGATCGAATCAACTGACTCAATTTCATCAAATATTGCAGAAGGTTATGGAAGATACCATTTTAATGAAAGCATAAATTTCTATTATTTTTCTCGAGGTTCTTTATTTGAATCTCATGACTGGTTTAAAAAAGCTCAGGAAAGAAGATTGTTAACAGGAGAACAAATTAAGCAATATTTAGACATTTTTGAAAAAATCCCTATTGAACTGAATGTGTTAATTAAGCGAACCAAAACAAGTGCGAAAGAATACAAAAAGTTGAATAAATAAACAAATAAATTAATAAATATTTTAAAATTTTCTATGAAAATTTTAGTAACCGGCGGCGCTGGCTTCATCGGCTCCAACTTCATCCACTACTGGCTAGAAACTCATCCCCGCGATAAAATCATCAACCTCGACAAACTCACCTACGCCGGCAACCTGGAAAACCTCAAAGACATCGAACACCACCCCAACTATAAATTCATCAAAGGAGACATCCTCGACAAAAAACTAGTTAAAAAGCTCATGCCGGACATCGACATCGTGGTTCATTTTGCTGCCGAATCCCACGTAGATCGTTCGCTATTTGCCGCTGAAGACTTCATCACCAGCAACGTCATTGGTACTCAAATCCTTTGCGAAGCCGCGGCCCAACATCATATTAAACGATTCCACTACATCGGCACAGATGAAGTATTCGGTGCTCTTCCCTTAAATACTAAATCTAAATTCAAAGAAACTGACCAATTCGACCCCCGCAACCAATATGCAGCCAGCAAAGCCGGCGCAGAATACATCGTCCGCGCTTATTACCACACTCACCAGCTACCCATTACCATTACCAACTGCACTAACAATTTTGGTCCTTATCAACACCCCGAAAAACTCATTCCTTTGTTCATCACCAACCTGTTAGAAAATAAACAGGTTCCCATGTACGGCGATGGACTCTATGTCCGGGATTGGCTTTATGTTAAAGACCATTGTCGCGCTATAGATTTAGTCCTCAAAAAAGGCAAAGTAGGCGAATCCTATCTTGTCGGAGCGCAACACCAAGAAGTCAACAACCTTCAACTCACTAAAAAAATCCTCACCATTCTTAACAAAGATGAAAAGTACATCAAGCACGTCAAAGATCGCCCCGCTCATGACCGTCGTTACGCCGTAGATTGGAGCAAAATCGCCCAACTGGGATGGAAACCGGAACATGATCTTGATACCTGGCTGGAGTACACTGTTAAATGGTACACAGAAAATGAACAATGGTGGCGCCGGGTCAAAAGCGGAGAATATCAAAAATACTACCAAAAAGTCTACCAAAACAGATAAGTATGAATATAAATGTCCAAGAACTGTCCATTGCCAAACTTCAACAAACTAAATTTCAAATCAAGGAAAAACTTAATTCTCCCACTATTAAAAACGTCTACTTTAAATCACTAAAGCGCCATGTTGACCCTCGCGGAGACATCACTGAACTTTGGAGCCAACCCTGGTCAGAAAAGGAACCCGTGGAAAAAACAGTCAGGCATGTCTACTTCAACACCACACACCAAGGCGTCGTTAAAGCTTGGCACATCCACCAACACACCACTTCTCAATACACTTGTATCTCAGGCAAAATGCAGGTAGTTCTCATTGACCTTAGAGAAAAATCGCCCACCCAAGGTCACGTCAACCAATTCCTCATCGGTACTTACGCCCCATCTTTCATCAAAATCCCTCCCGGAGTATTAAAAGGTTGGAAATCAATTCAAGGTGACTCTGTCATCATCAATCTTCTCACCAGCGCAGATTTAAAAGACAACTCCCGCTACCCCTGGGACTGCATCCTCCCTGACATCTGGCTTCCCAAAAACGGCTAATATATCATGTTGACTCCCTCAGAAATCCATACAGTTCAAAAATTACTCGGTAAACTTAAACCCGGCTTTTTGCCTGCCCCCATCTTCTATGAAATTATCCGTTTAGTTACCAATCCTACCATGATGATTGTCCCCATTTACCAAAACGCCAATCATGAAATCTTCATCTGGTTGCACCAACGTGAAGATAATGATCCCTACTACCCTGGAATGCTCAACCCACCCGGAAACGTCATCAGGTCAACAGACGCCTCTTTAGAAGCAGTCTTCAAGCGCATCTGGACCCAGGAAATGTATAAAACCAAAATCATTAAAGGACCAATTTTTGTTCACAATGATTTCACCCAAACCAATCGCGGGAAAGAACTCACTCTCTTGTATTGGATCACCATCAACAACCAAGTATCCAAAGGCAAACTATATCCTTTTAAACATCTTCCCAGTAACATCATCGAGAGTGATCGCCATCGCTTTCAGGATGCTGTTAATCATTTCCTTAAACACGAAAAGTAATTTCTTCCCCACATCTCAAGTGTAGTAATTCGCTAATTAATTCTCATACCTAATACATGATACCTAATACCAAAATCCTCATCACCGGCGCCAATGGCTTAGTTGCTTCCCGAGTCATCCAACTCCTTCCTTCCGATTATCAGCTTCTTACTCCTGATCTCAACCGCTTTAATTTATTAAACAAATCCCAAATCACCCAATTCATAAAACAGAACCGTCCAGACATCACCATCCACTTCGCCGCTTACACCAACGTCTCCGAAGCCGAAAACCAGGCCGGAAATAAACAAGACGACTGTTGGCAAATTAACGTCGAAGGCACCCGCAACCTCATCTCTGCTCTAAAAGCTAACAGCTATCAGCCATCAGCTAACTTAATCCACATCTCCACCGACATGGTTTTTCCCGGGGCAGAAGATAATCCCGGCCCCTACACCGAAACCCACCCTCTACCTATCAAGTCTCCTATAAATAAAAATTCTAACAGCTATCAGCTAAAAGCTAATAGCTATCGCTTGTCCTGGTACGGTTGGTGCAAACTCCAAGCCGAACTCCTGGCCCGTCAAGCCGGAACCACCATCGTCCGCCTCATCTATCCCGTCTGCGTCCACCCCGTCAGACCGGATTACCTTCACAAACTCTATAATCAAAGCCAAAAGTATCCTCTCTTCGACGACCAACAAATCTCCATCACCTACATCGACCAACTCGCCGACGCACTTATAAAAATCATTGATCTAAAAGCTAGCAGCCAAAAGCTATCAGCTAATACCTTCCACATCTCCACCCCTGACACCACCACTCCTTACCAACTCCTCAAATACACCCTTGAAAAACTCCGCCAGGACACTTCACATCTCAAATCCTCATCTCTCAAAGACTACCTAAAAACCCAACCCAATCCCTACCGCTATCCCCTCAAAGGTGGCCTCAATTCTGACCAAACATCCCAAACTCTCAAAATCAAATTCTTCTCCTGGCAGCAAGTCGTCAACCATCTCATCTCTCAAGGTCTCAACTTTCCTACTCAATCATAACCTTCAACCGTTTCTTATCAACTCAATCCTGATTCTACTGTGGAACTTCACAAAACTGGCCGTACACAAACTCAGTTGACATATTTATATCATCAGGCATATCAAAAGTATGTCTGCTCTTCTCAATCAACACAATCGTCATATACACTGCCTCACCTGGCTGTGCGCAATAAGGTTTATTTAAAACATTCTCCTGCATATAAGCCAGACAACTATTAATCGAAGCCGTTGCCTCGGGATCATCGGTCCAGGTTCCTTGAATCATTCGCGCATCCTCCTCAGAACTCGTTCTAAAATAAGAAGCGCAGACCATTGGCCTGAACAACCAGTCAGCCACATCTAACATATTCACCTTCTCGTCTCTGACTAAGTCAAAAGAATCCACTTTCTGCCCGTAATTAGATAGCATTAACTTAGCATTCGGTTTTACTCCAAACACATAGTCTTCTACCTCACCCCCATAATCAACTCCTGCGGGCTCTCCCGGTCCGGCTAAAGTGCTTTGACTATCGACTCTGGCTCTGAAGAAAAACGGACCGCTCAACCCTACCGCATTTCCGGTCGCAAACCCGAACACCCTGCTTCCGATACAGTTATTCTCCGGTTTAATGTTAATCACTCCTGTATCCCAAAAAACAATATTTCCATATCCCCAATTAATCCACGAACTTACTACAGCATCAATTGGCTCTACACAGCCGGGCATTGATACTGTCTTTCTCATTAAATATGACTTCCCTGGCTCTATTAACACCCCGTCTAATGACCGCCAATTTTCAATCCCGTCATCGGGGTTCAAATCGATCTCAACCCCGTCGTCTCCATCGTCAAACACGTTAGTTGCCGTTTCAAAATCCCTTTCTGACCCTAACCGAACATCGTGGTCCGGATAAGGATAGTCAGCCGCTAGATAATGATACGCCTCCCCCATCACCTCACTCACCTGTTGATCTCCGTAATCTATTTGGCGTTCATATTTATCCACCACATAATCCTCAACTTCACCCCCCACATCAAAGTGACGATCAGCCGGACCTGGAATCCCGGTTCCGATCCTGGCCGAAGCTCTAAACCTGAATAACATTGGTCCGTTTTCCCCGGCATTTTCCGGCACATTAATATCCAAATAATCCCAACCCTGACATGAATTCCAATCTCCCACTTCTATCCGTTTATAATCTTCAGTCAACAGCTGCGCACCTTGTCCGTTACTCCAATCAACCCAGGCAAGATATGAAGAATATGGATCAACCCACTCCTTACAACCGGGAATAGTCACTTTCACTCTTAATCGATAACTTTCTCCGGGTACCAATTTTGCAGTATTCAAGGGAGCATAATAATCCCGGGGTATATTTATCCTTATTCCCACCCCATCATTGTCAGCTACCTTAGTACCCTCAGAATTCAAACTCTGGTTATCATCCGGTATGTTTGTCCCTTTCTCATAATCCCGTTTAGAACCTAAATACGAATCCAAGTATGGTTCGTACCCGGGAGCAAAATAATGATAAGTCTCTCCCATGGATTGGCTCACTAATTCGTCTCCCCAATCCTGATCGACCACTTTCAATACATAATCTTCTACCTCACCGCCGATTGACACGACCGCAGGATCACTTGGTCCGGTATACCTTCCGACCCCTCCGTTATCTACCCTGGCTCTGAATAAAACCGGACCTTCCCGGCCGGCATCTTCAGGTACCGTCAAATCAAATTCCGCCCGTCCTCTACATTGATTATTATGGTATACCGGAATCACCCCCGTATCCCATCCTCTTATTATTCCCTGTCCGTTATTCCAATCGACCCAAAAACTTACCACTGCATCAGCATCCATTTTACAATTTAATAAAGATGCTGTAATCCTTACCGTATAAGTTGCCCCCGGTACTAACTCAACACCTTCCATTGATACAAAATCTCCCCCCACGATAGTTAATATCTCCACGCCATCATCGCCATCATCTGTTTCATTCGTTCCCTGTTCATAATCCCTTTCAGTTCCCAATCGAAAATCCAACTCAGGATGGGGATAATCCGCATCTAAATAATGGGAAGCTTCACCCATCACCTCACTCACCTGTCTGTCTCCGTAATCCGCATTTAATACCGCTTCTGCCTCAACCTTATTCCTCGATCCTCCATTCAAAGCCAGCCAACCAAGCACCAACAACGTTACACCCACAACTCCCCCTCTTTTAATTTTCTTTCTTATCCCCATCACCTCTTCCACTTTACTCATAGCTACAAATAGTTGTCAATCACCTTCCCATCTCCCTCCTAATTACCAATCTACCCTAAGCCTATCAATGAATTACTCTTTACCGATTACTATATTTATAACTTGCTCTCCCCGCCCGCTTGCCTTACCATGAAATCAACCAATCAAATCTCCTAGCTATTAACTCGACAACCATCAACTAACCACTATATGCATCCCACACTTGGCAGCTTCTCTGCCCTACCTCCCATTCCCAGACTCACCAACCTTTTCCCTGACAGCACTCGGAGATTTTTTAGCAATTCAAATTCCCCATCCTCCTCTCCCAAGCCGGTTCCTCCCAAAACCCAAAAAACTTCTCCCTCTGCTCCCAAAACAAAAATCCCCGTTGCACCTCCCGCCAATCTTTCAGCCTCTACCCCTTGGGCCCGCCCCCTCAAACCCAAATACTCTCTCAATGGCCACTCACCGTCTCCTCCCCCTATCAAACCTGCCACCCATTCATCTCCTCCCAAAATTTCACTTCCCAAACAAACTCCTGACACATCAGCACCTTCGTCTCCGTCCACGCCCCCTGCAGCCCCCCCCGGCCGGGGGCCGCGGG
>CAZYTL010000006.1:0-86464 GCA_964650355.1 uncultured Gammaproteobacteria bacterium
TTTGTAGCCTTTGCGCCAATCGTATTTGTCTACGGCGCGGGAAAGGCCGATGTTGCCTTCCTGGATGAGATCAAGGAAGCTGAGTCCTCGGCCAACGTATTTTTTGGCGATGCTGACCACTAATCTGAGATTGGCTTCGGTTAATTTTTTGCGAGCTAACTCTTCGCCTTTTTCGATTCTTTGAGCCAAATCGACTTCTTCTTCGGCGGTGAGAAGTTTGATGCGGCCGATTTCTTTGAGGTACATGCGCACCGGGTCGGTAATGACTCCAGAGGGAGCGGCCAGGAGGCTTTCCAGGTCTTTGGTGAGATCTTCGTCTGATTTACCGGCAAGTTCCTCTTCTTTAACGGCTTCAAAGACATCGACTTGAGCATCGATGAGGGCAGCGTAAAAATTGTCTAATTCTTCAAGACGATCTTCAGCATCAGGGAAGACCTCCAGGACATCATCCTGGGTGAGGAAACCTTGCTTTTTACCTCTTTCCAGCAGTTTTTTAACGGGAACTCGGAATTTCATATTTTTATAGAAGCGGATAAACGCTGATGAGTACGCAGATATACGCTGAATCCATGTAAGAGATTGTAACAGTTTCAGTCAATTATACCTTGTTCTGCCTGATTTTGGCTAGTCGGGATGAGAGTTGGATGAATTTTTGTTGGGCTTGTTTAAGTTTCGATGACTGGTTTTGTTGTTCATATTGAGCTATTTGCCGGCGGATTTTTCCGATTTGTTCCTTAAGGTAAAGTTCAGTTAACGCAGTGGTCAAGGAAGGAATGGTTTGTTTAGCAGAGGGTTGATAATCCTGGAGAAGAAGCACCTCTGCGATTTTGGGTTGAAGTTCTTCGGGCAAGGGATGTTGTTGTTGGAGTTGTTCGATGGTAAGAGGAAGCTGACGGCCGTTTTTAATAAGGGCATCAAGATGGGACAGCAAGCGATCGATCCAAGGAAGTGTGAACAGAGGACGAAGATCTGGCTGAAGAAGACCCGGTAAGTCAGTTTGCAGGTAAGAGGCGGTGAGCAATTCTTCGAGTTGCTGACGCCGGGAAAGCTTCTGATGTCCACGGTCGGTGGTGGATTTTTGGTTACTAATATCTTGGTTGACCGGGGGTTGTCTGGTAACACGCGGGCGAGGACGGGAGACTTTCTGAAGTTCCTGCCAAAGGACATCTTCTTTGAGATCAAGTTTTCGGGCGAGTTGGCCAATCCAATGAGCCTTGACTACCGAGCTGGATATTTCACCTAGAATAGGCAATATTTCAGCACTGACTTTGCGTTTGGCAGTGGCGGTTTGGGTACCATGACGATCGTGTGCGGATTCAAGCAAGAATTGGTAAACATCAATAGCGGAGTTGATCTGCTGTTTCCAATCCTCAGGATTGTGACGGGCAACTTCATCAGGATCTTTGCCACCGGCGAGTCTGACAACTTTAACTTCCAAACCGGCGGCTTCCGCGGTTTGGATGCCATGGCGGGCGGCTTTGTCACCGGCAATATCCATATCCAGGGCGAGGATTAAGGTTTCGGTGTATCTTTTTAAGACGGTCACCTGTTCCGGGGTTAATGACGAACCTTTGATGGCCACTACTTGTTTTACTCCGGCCTGCCAACTGGAAATGGCGTCCAGTTCGCCTTCAACCACCACGATTTGTTGAGCTTTTTTGATTTCAGGTTTGGTGATTTCCAATCCGTAGAGGAGTTCGCGTTTGTGGTAAACTTCGGTTTCCGGAGTATTGATGTATTTGCCCACGTCTTTAGGTCCCTGAGTGACACCTTCAATCACGCGGCCGGAAAACCCCAAGGTCTGGCCGCGGATGTTCTGCAAAGGAAACATGACCCGGCCGCGGAAACGATCATAGGCGGAACGGCTTCCAGGCTTGGAAGTGGCTAACCCGGCTTTAAGCAAAATGGGTACGGGGAAATGCTTTTTATGGGTAAGGTAGCGAAGCAAGGCATCCCATTCATTAGGCGACCAGCCAAGTTTAAAGGTGGTGATAGCCTGGTCGCTGACGCCTCGCTGTTTAAGGTATTGAAGAGCTGGTTTTCCGGCCCGATGTTGAGTTAAGAGCCAATGGTAGAATTCGCGGGCGAAGGATAAAGCCTGCAAAAGTTGTTCCCGGGTTTGAGTTTGGGCGTCAGGTATGAATTTAGAGAGTTTGATACCGGTGCGTTTGGCCAGTTCCTGCAAGGCTTGGGGAAAGGTGAGGTGATCCATTTTCATCAACCAGGTAAAGCAATCCCCTGATTCGCCGCATCCAAAACATTTGTAGATACCCATTTCCGGATGGACATAGAAGGAGGGCGTCTTTTCATTATGAAAGGGACAGAGGCCTTTATAGTTGGAGCCAGCTTTTTTGAGTTTGACGTACTCACTGATCAGTTCTACCAGATCGACTCGTTGTTTGATTTGGTCTTTTTCGTTGTTCATATAAGCAGATTTGTGCTGGTTCTTTTGTCTACATTCTACCAGCTATGAAGGGAGTTAGAGACGACAGATTCATTTAATACCCTAGGGGTCATGCACTTTGAGGCTAAATTGAATTTAAAGAGGATTCTATTGCTACGCTCCAGAATGACGGGTACTGCATAACTCTTGAAAAATTCTTGAGATTCTATAATTATACTCCAGGCTTGCTTTTGGATGGAAAGAAAAATTGCTCGAAGTTTAATTCAAATTACTAAACAGGAATATCTGATTCTATTTGTCGTTAAGGAGATTGATTCATCCTATAAAATTGACTTGTTTAAATTATTAAAAATTAGTTCTTGACAAACAGGAAATGTAATTTCCATACTGAAAGTGGAAGATGTAAGCCTGCCGGAAATTAGAGTTTAGTTTTCCAATTTCGCGGGGCGACGGAGGAAGACATATCTAAGAAATATGAAGCTCGCTAGACTACTTTTTGGGATATTAATAATCGTGGGAGTGGTTGTTTTGTTAAGAAAAGAACCGGCGAAAGCAGTGACGCCCAGTTCGGTGGTAATTAATGAGGTAGGGTGGATGGGTAGCGTGGCCTCAACCGGTGACGAATGGATCGAACTATATAATAACTCGGCTAGTGATGTCAGTTTGGACGGCTGGAATTTAAAAGCCCAAGATGGAATTCCAGATATTGATTTAACAGGCACGATACCTGCGAATGGCTATTTCTTATTAGAGAGAGGTAACGACGACCCTGTGTCCGACATTTCAGCTGATTTTATTTATACAGAGGCTTTAGGAAATGGGGGCGAAATACTGGAATTATACGATGGTTCAGATGTGTTGATGGATACCGCAAATGGTGATGGAGGCGCATGGCCGGGAGGAGACAATGGTACTAAGGCTACGATGGAAAGGAGAGACCCTCTGGCAGAAGACAGCGATGCCATCTGGGGAACGAATGATGGGGTGACAATCAACGGTATCGCTTCCGACGGATCATCTCCGGTCATAGGTACACCCAAGTCACAGAACAGTATTTTTGGGGAGACTCCCCCTTCCCCTACTCCGACGGAAGAAGTGACTCCTACCCCAACGGAAGAAGTTACCCCGACGCCTACCGAAGAGATAACGCCTACACCAACTGAAGAAATTACTCCTACCCCGACAGAAGAGGTGACGCCCACTCCGACGGAAGAGCTGACGCCGACCCCAACAACGGAACCCTCCCCTACTCCGACCGAAGAAGTTACTCCTACCCCGACTCCATTTCCGGGTGAGGCGGTAACAACCTTCACAAATCTGGGGCTCACCTGCTCATTGCAAAAGAAAAGTTTCCTGATCGGTGGGGTTAGCCTGAGAGTGCCTTGGTTGGTGTGTGTGAGAACTCATTGGTGGTGGTAAGACTCCTTTAAGCTTCTAAGAGAGTGGTGATCATGGTAAAATTAGGGAGAATTTTTATTGGGAGGAGTGCGAGAGCGGCCTAATCGGCACGCCTGGAGAGCGTTGCGGGGAGTGATCCCCACATGGGTTCGAATCCCATCTCCTCCGCCTACGCCAAAAAGTTTCGACGGACGTGTTTGTTAAGAATTTTGCCCCCGTAGTTTAATGGATAAAACGGCGGTTTGCGGAACCGTTGCTGCAGGTTCGATTCCTGCCGGGGGCACAAATTTAAGTTAGTAGTTTTCAGTTACAAGTTTTTAGTTTTAGGCAGGAGTTTTACGTTGTCGGAATAACTTTAGGGTGGGGTGCAGGAGTGGCTAAACTGGCAGCTCTCGAAAAGCTTGCGGTCCGTAAGGGCCACGAGGGTTCGAATCCCTCCCCCACCGCTGTAAATTTATGCCTCCATAGTTTAATGGATAAAACGACGGCCTCCGGAGCCGTAGCTGGAGGTTCGATTCCTCCTGGGGGCACAAGCATCAGCTAATAGCCGAGAGCAAAAAGCTAGTAAATTAAGATTCCGGGGAGAGTTTGATTTTGGCTTCCAACCAGGCGCTGGATTTATCTAACCAGTTAGGTTTGGGTTGATCTTCGACCAAGTGCCCCTGAAGAATGGTGACGAGTTTTTTCTCATCAACGTCTCCCAACATGAAATGCAAATGTTGGGGAAAGTAACTGGCGAGTTGGATGTTAAGCATGCGGTTCTCTTTGTTACCTTTGATCCAATAGCGAGCCATGATTTCCCAGGACCAGGCTTTATCCTCGCTTTCTATGCCCCAGGTGGTGATGGAATGCTGCACTTGATGTGGAGGAACGGTACCCAGAACATAGAAAAGGAAAATGACTGAAGCAAGGGCAATGACAGGCATGGCGCCGTCAATGAAAAAAAGGATCACTCCCAGAAGGAAAGCACCAGCTAAGATGGTGCTGAAAACTTCTTTGTTGAGTTTTTTATAAGGGCGGACCGGAGCCTGCCACAGCAGAAGGAGTTTTTTCTGTAACGGCTTAGTGGCTGTGGTTGATGTTGCTTCTCTTTTATCTGGCTTTTTAGCGGATTTGGTGGTTTGAGCGGCCATATATTAACTATATAACAGATGAGAAACAGATATAAGCAAACGATGTTTTATGAATATGTCTTCGTATAGTGATTTATTGGTTTGGTGACCTGGCGGTTTAATGGTGTCGCGGTCTGATGAGGCCTTAACTGGTTTCACTATAGCATAACTATTTTAAGGTTGTCAGTAAGCAAACGATAGAGCCTTCCTTACCTGGAATGTTGCATATATAAATGGTGTGCCCTTGGATAACCAATGTTGAAAAGCACAATGGAGATGATGGGGCAATTTTTAAATACTTGACTCCTCTGCCTCCGCAGGGTAAGGTAGAAATAAGATGGGGATAAAGGGGTGGGGGTTTAGAAAAAGTCAGTCAGGATGCTAGCAGATAAAGCTTATTCTTTCCCATCGTTCGTAATTCATAATTCGAAAATGAAATTTCGCTTCTCTAAATTCAGGTATCAGTTGATTTTGGGATTGGTGATGATAATGGGATTGGTTTGGATGGTAAAACCGGTTTGGGCAAGAAATCCCCTCCCCCCCGGGGTAAATTACTTTAAGCATGTATTTGTGCCAGCAATTCAATCTCAAGATGTGAATTTACAATCAACTGTATACGAAATTTATCTTTCTTTGATCCAGGCAACAGGGGAATCTTTTTACAGATGTGATGATCAATGTCAGGCTCGAATGGTAAGCAATCCTTTGCCTTATGCGGATAGTGGGAACGCAGACACCCTGGCGAAAGAGGATCGACCAAGTGGTTTACTGATTGAGTTAATGGCTTTTAATACCAGTTTTCTAAGTAAGCCACCTGTGTCTTCGGTGGATTATATAGCCCATGTGGGTGAAAAGCTCCATCTGGTAAAGCCGGCTTACGCCCAAGCAGGAGCAGTAGGGTTCGGATATGAAGGATTACGGCCCGCGAGAGAAATCTGGACTGCTTTCCGGAACATTGCATATTTATTGGCGACGATCGGGTTTGTGGTGTTGTCTTTTCTGATCATGTTTAGAATCAAGATTTCAGCACAAACTGTGATAGGTGCTCAACAGGCGATTGTGAAGCTAGTGGTGGTATTTTTGGCAATAACATTTTCTTATGCAATTGCGGGATTGATTGTTGATTTGCTATTTTTATTCTCTTTTGTAATTGTAACTATGTTTGTATCAACAGGCCTAGTGCCTGGTCCGCCGACTACTTTGCAGGCAAATCTGTTTAAGGGAAATATCTTTCAGCAAATGGGGCAATTATTAGGAGTGGCAGATTCGGCTGCTGTATTCCTCCATAATATTATTAGCGGGATGATCACGGATAGATTTCAGGGGGTATTAGGCGACGTGGTCGGATTTTTGTCAGGATGGACGGGTGCGGGGATTGGATTTGTAATCATTGGCATAGCGGTGGCATACGCGTTAATTAAATTACTGTTTTCCTTGTTATTTGCTTATATAGAAATATTGATTTTGACAATTTTGGCGCCGCTGATGATTCTGCCGGATATATTGCCTGGAGGAGGCTCTTTTATGAATTGGGCAAGAAGAATGTTTGCCAATGCGATGGTATTTCCGGCAACGACTTTTATGTTGCTGTTAGGAATGGCAATCGTTGGTGATGGTCACACATCTTCATTCCAACAAGGGTTAAGACTGCCTTATTTAGGAATACCCCAGGAAGCTGTCCAGCCATTCTTGGGAGTAGGAATAATTATGTTGACTTCTAAGGTTGTAGATATGGTGAAGAACGCGCTGAAGGTGTCTGCCTTCCAGTACACGACGGCTATCGGGGCCGCGCTGGGGGCGGGGGCGGCTGGTGCTGGTTTGATGGCTACACCAGTCACTTATCCTGCGGGACAAGCTGTTCAGATGGGCAGGGCAGGATTAAGGGCATATTCAAGAGATCTTACGGGACAAGTGTTAGGAAGAGTACCGGTGGTGGGGAATTTAATTAAAAAAGGTGGCAAGACGTTAAGTCAACAGGAACAGCTACAAAAGCAGCTGGAGCAAATGTATGGTGGTTCAAGTCAATCAACAACTACCAAGTAAGACCAAGTAAATTTTCTTCTTTTCCCTGCTGTATTTAGTTTATTAAACAACCTGCAATTCTTCTCCAAACATTGCTCTCCTGATTACTGCCCAACGAACACGGCCATAGGCTTTGGTAACTTTGAAGATGCCTTTTATTTGGCGATCGTCTACGATCCTAAACACATCTTTGGTGAACAACCGCTTGATATAACTTAACGACCAAGAACTAACACCGCGTTTGGTTTGGGCGTTTTCAGCAATAGAATCAATGATTCCAGCTGTCAACCAGTATTTAATGCCTAGGTCATCATCTACATCTGCGGCGTAAGCATACTCACCAATGTTTTCTAAGAGTGTTTCATTTACATCTTCCGGCATCCAGTCAGTTTGCTTTAAGCGTTCGCCTAACAGAAAATTTCTGCGGAGATATTTAGCATACTCTTTCCAGACATCCGCGGATAGGTTTTCCAGGTCCATTTGATCGGCGTATATATACCCACGGCGATTTTCTGCCAGAGTGTTGTAATAATACTCAGTTCTGTTAACATGTTGATAGTTTGCTCTGTCAGCAGCGGCTATGGCGACATAATGGATAGTACCTTGTTGATCAATTTGTACTAATTGATTTGGTTGTCCTGTCGCATCGAGAGTCACATCGACCTCATTTCCTGCGGCATTCAGCATCTTAACAATTAACTCGCCATTTTCGTTGTGGGTATAAGTAGCCTGGTCAAGATGGTTAGCGTCGTGATCAATATTGGCTTTACGGAACATCTTGATTTTTACGCGAACAATTCTACTTGTGGGATCACTGGGATTTTCCCTTACAACCTCTGTTTCCGCATTAACTGTTTGGGCGTATGCTTCTAACTGGTTCTGGGTATAACCATCTTCTTCTTTGAGTACTAGTTTGGAGCTTCTTAACAAGCTGGTGCCGAATCCTTCGATGGCCCTAAAAGTAAGATCCGGGCCAGTTACTAATCCTGGTGGCATGCCCTTCTCTCGGCTATAGCGGAAGTAAATCAATTGGGATAAAGGATTGCCAGTAGCTAGATCTTGATCCCAGATAGCGTCCTCAAATGTAGCCGAAGCTAGCGATCGAGCTAGTTGAAGTGATTTTTCAGCATTCTGACGATCCATAGGCAATCGTCCATTCCAGCCTTGTTCAAGCCGATCAATGATTTCTGTTTCCACTCTCTCTTGATCTTCATCGGTGATATTTTCCCGATTGAAACGGATTTGTCCATTATTCCGAATTCCGATGCCTTCCCATCGGTTAGCTTCCTGCCAGAGCATGAAAGCGTCATTAATTGCTAGTCCGGGTAAGTTTTCTTTGAATAAAACGGCCAGATTTTCTCCGGTGAGTAAACGTTTAGAAGCCGTTAGTTCAGCAATTCTGGTTTCAAAGTATTGGACTATAGCTTCCGGTTTACCGGCAATCCGAGCCACCATACGATTGGTTTCATATAGGTTGAGTCGGGCGGTGATTTCTCTTTTAACACTAGGTTCAACCCAGGCATCGTTTTCCATGGCAACCAGATACCTCCGGGCCGCTTGGATACTAACATCGTAAGCCTCAATAGTTGATTGTTGACTCTGTTCTATGATGTTTAGATAATTTCTGGCATTTTCACGTTGTTCCTGTTCAGCCTGTAAACCATATTCTCCTAAAATGGCTTCAATTTGTTGATTGGCAGTTTCATACGTGGTTTGTGAATTTTCCAGGTGTTGGTTAGCTTGTTCTATCCTCTGTTCTGCTTCTTGATGAAGTTGACCTATACGATTAACCTCAGTGGTGATTTGTTGCAAAATTTGGTCAATGTTATTTTTTTCTGTTTCAACTTCGCCGAATAGTTTATCAATTTCAGCCGTGTTTGGCTGAGGTTTTCTCAGTTCATTAGCGACTAAGATATTAGCCCTAAGAACTTTTTCTTGATAAGAAATTTGGGCTTGATCCAGATTTCCATTTAAGCCTTGCAGGTTATTATTACGAGCATCTGTTAATTTGGTGCTGGCCTCACCGAATAAATTAATACTTGATTGAGCCTCCGCTCCTGCCCGCCCTAAATCATTCATTTGGTTGGCTATGGCATCCTGAATTCGTTGAGGCCTACCTTGGAATTGGGCTAATAAAGCTTGAGCCTGACTATGTTGCTCACTTGCAGTAGTGGCTAATTGGGTGGTTTCTTGACTAAGGGTTTCGGTTTTTTGGTTGGTATTTTCGATTGATTGAAGACTTTTCCCAATGTTTTCCAATGTTTCTTTTTCAGTTTTGTCTTTTTCTCCTAGTTTTAAAAGATACTCTTCCAGTTTTTCCTCGATGGCTGAAACGTTTTTGTTTTTACCTGCTTCATATTTAGACTTGGCCTGGTCGTATTTTTGCTGCGCTTCAGCCTTTTTCTGATTGAATTCTTGAGTTTTTTGAGCCAACGCATCCAGTTTTTCCTGAACTTTTTGCTGTTGTTCCTGTAATTTAGGAAGTTCGTCTGCTTCGAATAGAGTGAGGAGTTTGTTGACTTCGATAATATTATCTTCTCCGCCGCGCGTGAGTAGGCGCTGCACTTGGATTTGCCGCTCCCGTAACGTTTGTTGTAAGTTATTGCCCAGTCTTTGTAAGGCGGTAAGTTCTTGGAGATATGCTTGAAGTTCTGTTTGAGGCGCCAGATTTTGGGCTTCAGTTGCCAAATTAATAGCTTCTCCTGTTAAGGCAAAAGATTCTTGAGCCAAATCTTTTGCGTCCTGATCAATGAATTGCTGTTGAGCTTCTTGGGCAAGGGTCTGAAGGTTTTGAGAATCTTTCTGGACGGCGGTAATTTCAGCCAGAGATTGATGGTGTTGTTGGCTAATCTCTCCAGCTTGACTGGCGGCTTCAGCCAGCCCTTGATCAATCAGTTTCTCTTGATCTCCAAGATTATTCAATTTAATGGCCAACTCATCTCCAATCCGTTCTGTGGCTTGGTTTTTCTGTTCAGACCATTGCTGAGCCAGTTCTTGTTGTTGCTTTTTGGAGCTAAAACAATCTGCCTGTCTTTGACTAAAGTTATCGTTAATTTGATTTTCGTAATCCCGGAGCTGTTCCTCGAGTTGGCCTATTTGCAACCAAATATCAGTCATCTGTTCAAGAGTCCCTTCAACTTCTGCCAGAGATTCCGGCTCTTCAGGCAGAGATTCAGCCAGTTGGTCAAAATTCTCGAGTAGTTGGTTGATCTGTTCAGGAATGGCTTCTAGATCGAGTTGCTTTACGAATTGTTCAAAGTCCGTTGTTTGTTTATCTAAATTTGCCTGGACGTCAGTAAGTTGTTTTAATATATCCTGGCTCTGAGTGGTTAGCTCCTTATCTTCAGGTAATTTAGCAAGATCTTGGGTTACTTGGGTTCTAAAATTTTCAATATCGGTGCTAATCTCATCTTTTAGAACATCTAACCGGTCAGTTTTCTCCTGAATGCGAGCGAGGCATTCTTGAGTACGAGTTTCAGGGTTGCGGTAGGGGGTAGTTCTTTCCGGTTTAGCTTCTGCTTCGGGATCGCCTTGGGAGCCTTCCAGTTGATCCAGATCCGGAGGGGATTCAACTTGATCGCCTGCTAGTTCCCGAAGTTCTTTTTGGGAAGGTGCCTCGGAAGAAATCTTTTCTGAAAGGTTGGGATGTTGGGCTAAGGCCGCGGCTTCCTCTGGCGATCCTGGTTTGACTCTCTTTTCCTTTAATTCTTGAATAGCATCCAGACGGGCTTTAATTTGTCTCTTTTCTTCTTGTTCTTCGGCTCGACGGGCACGTTCTCCAACTGAAAATACTGGAGGGATTTTATCTTTTTCACTAACAGCCTCTGGGCTAACTCCAGGTACTCTACCTTCGGGGGGGTGCCCTTTAACATATTCAAACCAGCCTTCGACTTCTTGATTAATTTGTTCGTCTAATTGCTGGGCCTGGTCACTTTGGGGAGCCAAACCTTGTTTCTTAAGTTCATATACTTTAACTCTAGCTAAACGTTGCAAGGCATCTAGTGGCCCTTCTCCTTCCGCAAAGTCAACCGCGTTGCAGGCTTCTTCGATTTCTTTGATTTTCTGTTGAAGTTTTGCTTCGTCCTCGATCTGGCTGGCCTCTTCACACAGTTTTAAAATGTTAGATCCTTCAATATGAACGGCTTTTCTTAGTAATTCGTCTTTTGTCTGATTGGTATCTTGAAGATGTTTTTCAAGGGAGGCCTGGTCTTTTTGTGCTTCCTCTGGGGTTAGTATACCGTCGCTAATTTCCTTTTCTAGTTCCTTCTTGCGAAGAAAAGTGAAAGACAGCTCTCCCATGACATCTGCGTGTCTTTGGGATAAGAGATCATCATAAGAAGTTTCTCTAATTCTGGGTTGTTTTTCTTTATCTTGTTGAGCTTCGTCGTCAGCCATAATGTTGATTATGAATTCAAACTGATGATTATTTTAAAGTATAACATTTTTAATGGGTAACTTCACTTAAGGCTTCTTTAAAGGTCCTTATGCCCCAGACAACGGCTCCCCTGGCCCACATAAAGGCCAGATATCCAGCTAAACCGCCAACGGCTAATAAAGAACCTCGGGTAATACCTGGGATATCTAACGGAATTCGAGCTGGTATATTCCTGGGGAGGGCAACGATAGATGGTCTGTTTTCTGTTATCGGTGGTAAATAGGCGGCTATTTCGGGACGCATATAAGTGATTGAATAAATGAATTTAATCCTATAGCTATAATTATACAATAAATGGTGATTTTGTCAACTTTTTTCTGCCTCTCTTAATCCGGTTTAAGGTTGATGATGTTGTTACTGATGGTCACAACTAATTACCAGGTCAAGAGTGGATGGACGGATTAAGTTGTGGCAGTAAGTCCTTTGGTGCCCCGGCCGTTAATTAACTCACGGATGCCTAAGGATGCGAATACTCCAAAGATGGCTAGGGATAGAGCTGGGGTGAGCAGTTTGACGCGGGTGGCGAGGAATTCTTTGATATCGAGGTTTGTTAACGCGCCCCATTGGAGATTAATTGTTTCATGAAGTTGTCGGCCATCCCCTACTGGTGATGAGAGGGATTCTTTGGGTGACATTTTTTATACTTTGATTACCCTGTAATCCCTTAATTATATAGGACCGCGTCAAGCAATTTAAGTAGTGATAAATAAATTTATGTTTGATGATATAAGAACCTATAATATTGACGCTTTAGGGTTCTTATGATATAGTGGCGGGGAGTTAGTCTGTTTTAACAAATTTAAGGATGGAAAGACATTGTTTTGTTCGTTCATTACGAGATTAAGCCACTAATGGCCTGATGGTCAGGGTGGTTTTTTAGTGGAAACCGTCTGTTCTTTGCCACCCGGATCTGATGTGCCGGATAAAAAAATAACCGATAATCAAATATTAGGTCACAGTTGGTATTTTTAACGCTAATTGTGAGACTCGCTCTTTAATAATTGAATAGTAGTAGGGAAGCTGGAATGTTTGAGGCTACTCGCGCAAATTGGTCAATTGGCTGATTTTTTTGCGGTTTAGTTTCTCGAACCTTCTTTTTCCCTACTACCGCAACCACGTTCAGTTTACATGAACGTGGTTAAAAGGATGTTTTTAACAGTCCCCTACTCTTTCGTTGGGGATTTTGGGAAAAGAAGTTTTTATTGGCTGAGCGAAACCAAGTCTGACTTGGCAGAGTCGAAGCCGCCTGATGATAATATTTTTTACCAATTTTGTTTCCACTCACCGGTGATTAGTTTTTCTTTTTTGGATCTGCTCCAACCTTGAATTTGTTTTTCACGCATTCTGGCTAATTCCAAGTTTTCATATTCTTCCAGATAGATGATTTTTACAAATCCGTGTTTACTAGTGTATTGGGAACCCTTACCTGATTGATGTTGGAATTCACGGTGAGCAGGATTCCAGGTCATTCCCGTGTAATATGATTTGTCCGCACATAAAGCAATACAGACATACCACTTCCATTTAGTCATGATCTCAGTTTATCACTTCGACATGCTCAGTGAATAAACTGAGGAATTCTTTTTCCAGAATCCCCAATGAAAGGAGGTTGGGGCCTTAGGCAACCCAGAAAGTCCGGGTTTGCCAGGTGGGATGGCTGCGACGACCCACCCTCCCCAAAGGGGAGCAGGATTTCTGCCTGAGGGCTGATGTCCGAGTCGCAATGGATCGCGAAGCAATAGTTTCCCCGATGAGGGGAAGGAGGAAATCATGAATAAGAAGCTTCGCCAACTGGGGATCGTCGCCACCGGCGTGGCGATCCTCGGGGTTTTTCTGATCGCCGGTATCGCGTTTGCACAAGGACCCGCCGAGGAGGCGCGAACCGATGTCACCTTCTTAGCAAGAGGTGGCGCCTACACATTCACCGTCAAGAGTGGACACGAAGTCACCTTGACGGACTTTCAAAACCCCGCCCCCCCAATGACGGCGACGCTCCGGGCGATGTCGCCGTTTAGTTTTACACTGACGGCGCCCGGTGAGCCCCCGGACCAGGGAATCGGCAAGACGGAGTCGAGAACCGACCCATTCACGGCCGAGTTCCCGGTCGCCCCCGGGGCGACCATCGGAGTCGAGCGGGCTGATGTCCAAATCCGCCTGGAAGTGGCCGGTGCCGCCCATTTTGTTTTGGCGGATCGGCCTACCACGGAGCCCACGCCCACCCCGGCCGTCACACCCACCGTCCAGGTCGGCCGGACCCTCGTCCGCACCACCGGCCCCATCACCTTAACAAAAGGTGTGACGCACACAGTAGTGCTCACACCGAGCGAAGGGGAGCGGTGGGGGTTGGCCGTCCCCACTGGCACGGTCAGGGTCGAAATGGCCAGCGACGGGGCCTTTGGGTTCGGGGACAGTCTGGCGACCCCAGGCGCCGGGGGGTCGGCCACCCTCCACGCTGCCTTCGGCCCCGGCAGCGTCGACACCGCGCCAATCGTCACCACCCGGTCTGGGCAGAAGGTGACCGTCACCTTAGTGGCGGACACCGACGTGATTGCCACCTGGGTGCGGGACGTGCCGGTGGCGGGCGAGACGCCGAAGGCCAAGCCCGGAACGATGCCGGGGACCTCGGGTGTTTTTGGCCCCAACGGAGGCAACCCCGAGGAGGGACCAGAGGTGGCCGGCCAGGATGAGCCTGACTTTCCGCCGCCATGGTGTGCTGGTGGCCTACTGCCCTTGGGGGCAGTGGTCTTCGCCAGTCGGCGGCGATAGTCACCGTTCGGGAGCCTGACGGCCGCCTCCCTGGCCGGATGTACCGGCCCGAGGGCTCCTGGACCCAGACAGGGGGGTACTTCTGGTGCCCCCCTGTCAGTAAGCATCCTTTTCCTCCGATATGCTTCGGAGGACCTGACCAGGTATTTTCGCTTTCACCACTAGCGGTGAAATGGTTTGAAAATATCCCTCAGGTAGCGGTAGTAGGGGCTTACTTGAGAAATCAATACCGTTTCGAAGTTTCCCCCAAAGGGACCTCTTCGGGGACGTTTCAAGATAATCTATTGATTTTTCAAGGGAGCCTAAGAAAGTAGTTTCAGGCTGTTTGTTTCAAGTTAATATAACTGACTCTTTAACGATTTATTCACTGAGCGCAACGTAGTGAAGTCGAAGTGTTGATAGGGCTTCGACTACGCCAAGTCAAACTTGGCTTCGCTCAGCCAATAATTACTATTATCCACTTATTCACTGAGTGAGCGTAGCGAATCGAAGTAAAGGCTTCGATTCAGCAAAGCTTCACTCAGCCGATATTAATTTCCAAATTCAAAATTCATGCCAAGTAAAGAAACATCATCATCATTCAGACGGCGGGTTTGGGAGCAAACCAGGGAAACCCTGCCACCGGCTCTGGCTGGTGCGGGTACCAGGCTGGCAGTGGATGCCGGACTGACCTATTTGGGCGCAGCTACCTTTCCGGCTACAGCAGTAGCGGTAGGGATCGGCAGTGCAGTGCGCAAAGGAATAGTGGAAGGCAGGAGAAGGAGAAAAAGTACCAAAGGGTTTTATAACTATCAAGTGACTCGCCATGAAAAAGCTCATGAGCAACCATGGAACGAGGGATGGATTGGAAAAAGATTAGTCAGAGGCGTGAAACGGTTAGCGGATAATGTGGCGCACGGAACTGAAATGAGGATTACCCAGAAAGCTTTTGATGTGAGGATGAACAAATTTATGGTTGAGTATGCGGCGGAGCACACAACCTCTTTAAAGGAAGATATTCCAGTTAGCTGCAGAGAATTAGCGATGAATGAATTAAGGAACGAGATAGCTCAGTTAGATCCTCAGATTTCTCGAGCCAGCGGAAAAGCAAAGCATGAGTTACTATTAGAAAAACACGAACCAATTGATAGCAGAACGAAAGATTTGATAGGAGAGCAGGCTGAAAAAGTAAAGGCTTTCTTCTTGAGAGTGGCCAGAACAGGTGCTGGGCCAGAAGCGTCAGAAGAGGTAGTGAGTCAATATGCGACTGAAATGGTCAAAGAGAAGTTAATTAATTTCTCTATGGCGCATTTAACAGCGGGAAGGAATCAAGAGGTAAAGAATCGGGCTAACGACCTGTATATGGCTTACTACAGAGCCGCTGAAGATTTGGTAGGTGGAGAAGAGGAAATGAGGTCAATCAGAGATGAAATTTGGCAGGCGATTAAGAAAGAGAGAGCGAGCGCGGGTAAAAAAGCGGTGCGAAGAATAGCCGCAGTGCAATTGGCAAAAGGACCGGTTAAATTTTACGCAGGCGGGTTCCTGGCAAGAAAAATAGTCCAAGGAGCCCAGTGGGCAAAAGAGACGTGGGGAATTTCCGCACCTCAAGTTCCAGAACCAGTGCATGATGCGGCGCAAAAGGTAGTCAAGAAGGTAAAGCAGGTTTGGAACTGGGTGCGAGGTAAAGGGAATCAGCATCATGAATTGCCACCGCCTAGTGACCCCAGGAACGTGCAACCCGGAGGATTGGAGTCAGCCAGTTCACCCCTAGCTGATGGTGCCAGACCAGGAGCCGGAGGGCTGGTAAGAGGAACGGAAAATCAACCTGTTGTAATGGCGATTAATGTGCCTCAAGGAGGGACCCTGTCCGGTGCTTTGGCTGATGCAGGAGTGATTAGTCCGGATTTTACCCAAGCCGGCAGCGGAGAGGAATTTTTAAAAGCCGTCCAGGATTATTGTGTGGGTTGCGGCAAATTAACCCCTGAGCAACTACAGGAATTGCAGACAGCGATTAGAAAGGATCCCAACATTTCATTGGGGCAGTTATGGCATGAATATCCGGGGCCTTTTACAGGCTTAAATCATGTCGATCCCGGTGAGGAGATTGTAACTCACGTGAGTCACCGAGGGCCGAGTGTAGCCTATCCCCTACTCGAACACCCAGCAGTTAATCCGCCTGACCCGGCTCACATACCCGCACAGGAGGCGCCTATTTTATATAAATATGTGGAAGTGAATGAACACGGACAAAAAGTATTCAAATTGGTGCCGGTCAACTCTGCTGATCAACCAGCGGAGGCAGCGCACCAAATGGCCACGGAAACCCTGCCTCAACCGCTACAGACGATGGCGAATAATGCCCCGGCCAGGGTGCCGACAATGAATTCGACCGCGAACCTAACGACAACGGAGCCTGAAGTTAAATATCGGTATGTTAAGGTAAGGGTTCACGGACAAGAAGAGTTCGTGTTGCAGCCGGTTTCTCATGATCCCTCATTACCAGAGAGTGCGGACAACGCCCCGACACAGGTGGTTGACCAGTCAACCCAAGCGAGGACTGAAACGGTTCTACCGGCACATAACAGACAACCAGTGAGGGTTGAACATCCCAGACCAGAGAATTTAACTAGACAACTGATTCATGGGGCACCAGAGAGACACAGCGAGGCCTTGGTTCAAGTTGATTTTAACCGGCCGGGAGCTAATGGGGGAATAAAATTTAGTTCAAACCTGCCTGAGTTAAGTCCTCCAGCTGGGGTGAGCATGAAATACCGACCAATTGCTTTTGGCCACTTTGACGTGTTTAACGGAACTAATTACGACGCGTTAAATAATCCAGCTCAGGATGGAATTACTGTTTATGGAAATACCCAATTGACTGGCTTACCAGGTGAGCGGGTTGGGCTGTTAACCTGTGCTGATTTAGGTAAATCCAGAACGGTGTTAGAGTTCGTGTCGGAATCAACCGTGGACCCTTTGACCCAAGTGGACGCAAATCCGACAGTGTTAGTCAGTCATGCTGACGGCTGGTATCATCAAAATAAGCCTAACGAGAAAGAATGGTGGTATGCGCTGTTTGAAATATTCCGCCGAGCGGCAAAGAATGCTTATGAAGCAACCGGATCGACTTATGGACAATGGGTGGATTTAGACAGTGGAATTAAGGTTTATTTGACTAATCAAGAAGGGAACGTGTTAGTTTATACAGCCCGTCGGGCTTTTGTGTTTGAAAATGACAATATTGATGATGTCGACATTAATGATGTGATGGAGATGTTGAAGAACTAAATATTGCCTTAGTTATTTAAGTTATATACAATAAATATTGAATCTGAAATATGAATGATCAGAGCGGAGAACAAACACCACCTCCTCCAGATGTCCCACAGCCAGAAGGTGGAGGGCCAACGAGAGAGCAGGTAATGGCAAAGATCGAGCGCGAAGATAGGGATAAAAAGAAAAAAGAAGTACGGGATGAGATTGAAAACGGAACAGATAGAGAGGGAGCTTTGTTGCGAAATACTATTGTGGATGTGATTACTACGAATCCTGATGATAATCCTCCAATTCCTAATAAACGGATGGGGAGAATGAATGAATCATATCAAAGAGCAAGAACACTGGCCGAAGACATGGATACCAATGCTAATCAGGTTTTGACGACCATCAGAGAATTTCATCGACACGCCAGACTGGGGAGATATGAATTGGATGTTAAAGTTCCTGAAGATGCATCACCTGAACAAAAGAAAGAAGCGATGAGGCAACAATTATTGGCAGACTTAGATAAAATGCCAACAGCAGCGGCCATGAGAGAACTTCAGCCATATGTGGATGAAAAAGCAGAAGCCAAACTAAAGGAAGATAAATTAAGGGAAACATTGAGTGGAGATCATGTTAATAGGGCTAAAACAAGAAAAGCAGCTTATCAATTAGAACGGTCGGAAAATAGAGTTAAGGCCAAACAGAGAGCTTTGGCCATAGAGGCAGGAAGATTACACACGGTAGAATTGCAATTAACTGATTTGCGTGAAGAAAGATTATCCTACGTGAGAGAGGAATTTGGCGGCATACCTGATGACCAACGCGATGAAAAGTACGACCAAACTGTGCGCCGCTATAAGCAAGGTTTAGGGGAAAGAGACGCAAAGGCTCTCGAAGCGCTTGAGGATAAATTGGCGGAAGTGATTCCAGAAGAGGGTGAGACGGCTGAAGCAGGAGAAGGCGGAGAACCGGCTGAACCTGCCCCTTCGGAAGAGGCACCCCAAGAAGAAATAAAAGGGTTATTAACCCAAAGAACTACGATTGAGGCAGAAATTGGACATCAGAGGCAACAATTAGAAGAAGCGATTCGAATTGCTGACGCGGAAGAGATTTGTAAGCTGGCACGTGAAATATCACAGAGAGAATTGGACTTATCAGCAAATAATGCCCTCCTGGATGCTTCAGCAGCCGGGTTGAGACGGCAGGCTGCTACTCATCAGTGGAACGAGGCTTTCCGAGGATTTGCTGATTCGTTTATTGCGGAAGGTGGTGACCCGAATCAAGAGTTCAAAGCACTCACCGGCGCGGCTAAGGAATCGGTGGCGTCATTAGCCAATTCGGGAAAAGAGTCAGCTAAAAGGATTTTTGGTAAATTAGCCAAACCATTAGGTGCAGCTGCCAGATGGACTGGGGAAAAATGGCGCACTTTTTGGACTGGAGTAGATAAATATGTAACAGAGAATGTGAGGCGAGCAGGTAGATGGGTAGGGGCAAGAATTAGACATGTGACAGAAGGAGCTCAGTCTAAAATTTCAGCGGCTGGAGGTCGTTTAGAAAGAGGGTTGACTGAAGTTAAAGACCGGTTTTATCGTACCCAGGATGCAATCCACTTAGGGGCCCATAAAGTGAAACGGTCTTTATTTGGAAGCGGAGCCTTGAAAAAACACCTCAAGGTGACTACAGGAAGGGCAATCGGGTATATTGCTTATTCTCCGGAGATGCAGGCCGATTTAAGAGAGAAAGTAAAAACCCGCAGGGAAGAGATTAAAGAGCAAAGGGCCGAATGGATTATAGAACAAGATGAAGAGTACAGAAAAAACCGAAAGGAGCATGACAGATTTTCTAAGCTAGCCAGAATGGCTGAAAAAAGAGCCAATTTCCATGCAGAACGGGCTGGAGGTGAAGGTGAACCAGGGACAGTAGAAGAGGTTGAGGCGGGCGAACCAGGTTTGGATGATCTCGTAGAGAGAGTTGCCACTACTCAGCAGGAGGCTGAAGATATTTGGAATAATGTTCCAGAAGAGGAAAGAAGACGAGAGTTAAAAAAAGAAACTAAAGAGGCTATAAATATGGCAATTGACGAATCATTGGCAGCAAAAACTGCTTTAAGAGAACATTTAGTAACTTTAGTAACTGAATTGCCAAGTGAAGCTGATAAAAGTGAAATTGAGAGCACAGTGGCTCAATTGAGAGAAATTGATGAAAAATTAAGGAAAAACGCCGTAAAGCAAGCAGATTATGAATTTCCTATATTTGGCGGAGATGAGGGTAAAAAGGCTTTAATGGATGAGTATGATAAACAGTTAACAGCCTTAAGAGAAGCATATATAAAGGCTTCAGAAGCAGAACCTGAAGCAGAACCTGAGCGGTTAGATGAAGTAGTAGAAATGCAAGAAGAAGCTGAAAGAATGGTGGATGAACAGGGAAGAGACGAAATTCTTAGACAAACGGAAGCGCAAACAGATGACACTTTACTCCAATTAGAAGGATTGGTAGATAATAGTATAGCACCGGAAGCTCTGGATGTCCGCTCTTTGATGGTCAATGAAAGAGCACTTCTCGTTCTGGCAAGACAAGCATCCGACCAGGAGAGAGGACAATTAAACCTGCTTGCTCGAGAGATGGAATCATTCTGGAAGGCAACCGAAGCTGCCAGATCAAGCACAGCACAAAATTTAAGAGATCAATCCATATCACAAGCAGCAGAGGCACGTGATAGAATAAAAGCGATGCTTGATCAATTTAACCAGTAATTGACAAGTTAAGTTGTTTAAGTTATGAATCAAAATCCACGCGATCGACTATTACAATTAATCATAGATTTACGAATGCCAATGTCTCCTGAGGAGGCTAAGGACCATATTGCTCATTTGAACGATGAAGAGGTTGGTTTATTGTTGCCCCGATATGAGGCAATCAAAGATTACGAAGATGCGGTTGATGCTGCAGCCCAAGAAGCTAATCCTGAAGAGTATGCCAAAATCGAGAATAAACTAAATCATGATTTATTGAGGACAAGACAAAGCGTTAGTTTGCGTAAAGAGCAGTTGCAAAAGGAAGCTGATGATGAGATGGACAAGATTCAGTTAAAAGCTGAAGCTGATATTAAAGATGTTTTGTACCAACAACAACATGAATTAGCGGAAATCGAAGACGAATACAAAGATATATATACCAAGATGTCCACAGCGTTAATGAAAGCCCAAGCAAATAAAACTACCCAACAGGAAGCAACTCCGGAACAGCCTGAATCTTAATTTTCTCCATCTACCACATAGTCAGATTTCAACTCTCCCCTATTCTGATTTTTCTTCTGAAGTTTCTTCTTTGGCCTCGCCTTTTTCTTCGGATTCGGCCTCTTTAGGTTCTTCCTCACCTTTTTCTTCAGTAGCTTCAACTTCTTCGGGGGAAGGAGCCGGAGCTTCCTCTTCCTCTTCTTGAGGCGCTTCTACTTTGGCAACGGTGGCTTCGGGTTCGGCCTGGAGAGTCACTTTCTTGGTGTCCACTTTAAGGTCGGAAACGAGTAAACTGTCCTCTATTTCTACCAATTTGCTGATATCAAGTTCATATTTTTCAGGAAGATCTGTAGGCAAGGCTTCGACTTCGATTTCGTCCATGACCTGAACTAAGATGCCGCCCTTCTGCTCAACCGCCGGACTCTCCCCTACCAATTCGATGGGCACGTCAGCGGTGATTTTTTCTTTAAGGTCGACCTGGCGGAAGTCCACGTGTAAAGGCATATCGGTAACGGGGTGGGTCTGAATCAAGTGGACCAAGGCGGGCCGAGGAGTTTTTTCTCCCTTAACAGTGAGTTCAATCAAGCCGGTATCACCTACCTGTTGATAGGTTTTAAGAAAATCTTTTTGGTCAACCTGAATGGCCTGGGACTTGACTTTGGAACCGAAGATGTTGGCGGGAAGCAGGCCTTGCGCCCGAAGTTTTTTGACTTGGCGGCCGGTAATTTTGCGAGGTTCAGAGGTAAGAGGGTGAAGGTTAGGCATAAGTTGCGAATTTACTCGATGTAAAGCGAATTAGCACAAATAGAAATATGTTAAGGTAAGTTTATAGAGATCTGATTTTGTGTTTGTTAAAACTGACGTCGATGGTTTGGTCCTGTGATAATGAGATATTGTACCTGATGGTCTGGTTATCGGTCAAGTGTGGGGCAGGACCAGATTGAAGATCCGAAGATGACTGGGTAGTGTTGGTGGGTTGAAAACCGACCGGATACTGAACCGTAAGCCAATAAGGGTCATTTTGGCTGCCCGCTTGTTTGGAAATTTGCAGTCGGTAGGTAAACTGATTAGGCAAAGACTGAGAGGGCAATGAATAGTCAACGCGTACCAGATAATACGTTTGAGGTGGAATAGGAGCCAGAAAACCATAGACTTCATAACCATGTTCCTGAGTATGATCGATAAAATCCAAATCAATAGCCGGCAAGTCAGCAGAAGACTGATCAGATTCGGGACTCCAATGAGGGTCTGTGACCACACCTAACTGAAGGTTTTGCAACGCAGTACCCAAAGGTAAATAAAGGCGGAGATAGTTTTTGTAAGCGCCTCCTAGCCAGGAATCTGGTTGAGACTGGTTATGGTAAAAAATTTGCAAGGTTTCTTGAGGAGACGCGGTTTCTTGAAGTTTGATGTGGTGAAAGATCTGCCGCTCGAGGTACTGGTTGACTTTGTTAACGCCTAGGTTCGCTTCGACGATGAGGAGATGATCTGTAATTAAGTTACTCCGGGCACTAAGTACCTGGGTGTTTTCCTGTAATTGTTTAACCTGAGATAGCAAAGGAGCAATATTGGACGTGGTATATGAATAAGGCTGCAAGGAACCGCTCCAGCCGAGCTGGGAAATTAGGTCTTGGGCGGGTAGATGATCAAAATAAGCTAGAGCGTGTTTGGATTGAAAACCCGTGTTCAAGGCAGTGGCTAGCTTTACCCAATCTAATTGAGGACCGTGTTTTAATTTATAGAGGATAGCGTCAGCCACCAGACTAAGATGGTCCCCTTTCTGATGAGACCCGGGAAAGTGATCCCCTTCTGACTTTTGTTGCAAGTATTGATAAAAATTATCAGCAGTCAGGGTAATCTGCTGATCGGGTAAATATACAGAATTCATGGCGCCGACCAGATTCTGTATAAAGTCCACATCCACGGCCAAAACTCCGGATACTGATTGTTTAAGCTCTTTTTTGACAAACCATTGCAGCTTTTCTGACGTAGTAGGAAAATCCGGATCCCAATTGGCATCGCGCAGATACCAGCTGGCTTCGCCTAAATATTGATGAATAGGGCCGGGCGGCTCAACATAACCCAGTAACTGCCCATCAGCGTCGTAGACATCATGAATAGTCCAATTAGTTAATTGTCCCTGATCAAGAGTAAGTAGTCCGACTGAGCCGATAAATCCCCCAGTAGGCCGAAGTTCGCGATTATTCTGAAAGATAACCAAATAGGTCTGGGGCTTTTGGTAACCGGCAAGAGCAGGATATTGACCCAGGCTATAAATGAAGGTGGCTAGCTGACCCCTAACAAGAGGCAACTTGACTTTCAAACTGGTGTAGGTAGGTTGAGAAACGACTTGGCGAAGATAAAAAGGCAAATGATCAGGCAATACCGCTTGCAACTCACCTAGTAAGGTTTGGGTTTTTGTCAGATGCATACGAGCCTGATCCAAAGTGACCAAAGGATCAGTTTTCAGGCTAGGATCAAGCGTGGTGCGCAGAGAAGTCTGGAGTAGCAGCAACGAAGAGGAAGACTCAAAGATGGTTTCACTACTCAGTTGAGCCAGACGAATATGGGCCAAAGCCTGATCAAACTTTGTCCCTAAATAAGGAAGATGCGAAGCAAAAGACAAAAAGCCTAAACCCTGTCCCAGCTGCTGAAAACGGGCTTGAGCAAAGTCCGATTCCTGAGCAGCAGCCGTAAAGTTCCCGCTTTGTATTTGTTGAAGACTTTGATTTAAAAATAAGCCGCCTTGAATTAAGGTATAACCGAACACTGTGGGAGGAACGATAAGAGTCAAAACGATAAGGACCACCAAGGCTGGTTTCCAGGCATAAGATAAATTAGGTACTGCAGGTAAACGTCTAGATACAGGTCCAAATAATCTAGATAGTCCAAAGGTAAATCGCGGAGGTTTAAGTTTAGAAAAAGTCTTTTTAAAATTGAGAAATAAGTTGTTTTTGGATAGCTGTGACTGAGAATCAGATGGCGCGAACTGTCCAGAAAAGGCGGATTGTTGCTCTAAAACTTTCAAGTACTCATAGTGCATTCCATCCCAAGGCTGCGAAGCCGGCTTAGTCAATAAAATAGGCGGTTTAAGCCAATCACCCATCATTTGCAACCCATGCTCAAGAGCAATTTCAGGCTGCCAATGAAGTCGTTGGCAGGTTCGTCGAATAAGTCGCGGATCAATCATGCTAGCCGCCGAAGGAGGTTGCGCGCTATAAGAAAAGCTTGTCCGGTGAGGCACAATTTGCTGAAGCAAGTGCAGAAAACTTTCCAGAGGATACGAATGATGATGAGCGAGAACAAATTGTTGATGTTTAGTATTAGACATGAGAGTAATTTTGATAAGCGCTTGAACAGCATCCTGTACATGAAGAGGATAGATTTTAGTATGCGGAGAAACTGAGAGTTGTCTTCTGGTGACTCCAAATTTAACAGCCGAAAAAACCTGCGACAGAGGTTGTTGACCATTTAGGTCGTAATTCGACCCGTAACAGTCTGCAAGAAGTACTGTGCGGAAATTGATCTGAGGTTTCCGGTCAAGAGAATTAAGCTGCTGAAAAATAAAAGGTAAGTGTAGATCAGTAAATGGAAATGGGGGTGTTTTTAATTGAGGATTAAAGTAAGGAGAAACATAGGTTATTTTAATGTGTGAGTTAGGCTCGTAAGGCAAAAGTTGCAACTGATGACGCAGTAAGGAAGTAACTTGTGCCTGATTAAGTTGAGACGCGGAAAAAGAACTAGCATATAAGTCAGTGAGAAAAAGATAGTCTGGTATAAGATCCGACTGTATCAATGGTGATTGCGGAAATCCTTCAGAATGTAAATTGGAGGAGAAAAAGTATTTTGAAGAAATTAACGATTCTGGCAAGACTGTCTGAGTGGTGAAGATTGATGGAAGTCCAAGAACATAAATCCCCTGTTTAATTAACTCGTGAGCTAAATAATACCCAAGAAACTGATCTACAGCAGTAACTAATGCTAATGGATGAGGTTGTGAAGAGGATTGAGAAAGACTTGATTTTGAATGCGGAAAATACTGAGATAAGGATTCGGCAGGATGCATATGATTCAGCGTAGCGAAAATTTTGAACTAATACAAGACCAGTAAAGCTGCTTAAATATATGTATTTTGTTTTTACTTTATTTTTCTATGGATTTTCTACTCATGCTAAATTTCATTTTCTACTTAATTTATACATATTTTCGTTATTACCTTTTCATGTGACGGTATTGACCTCATACATTTTCCACACGGCCATTACAAATCTTTTGTTACATGTTTGTAAGTCCAGAAGAAACCTACGATGCTTGATCCAAAACCCGGTTCGCCAATTGATCAGCTAATTGATTATGCCGCCGAAGTTGATGCTGAAAATTAATCATTGTTCCTTGATTTTGTAAACGAATAAGCAATTGCTGGATTTTAATCATCAATGGTTGAAGGTGAGCAGCTTTAATTTTATATTTTCCCGTAATTTGTTTATAAAGAAGTTCGGAGTCGAGATTGATTGTGATTTCGTAGTTTTGAATTGTCGTAATGTCGCCCGCAAGCCATTGAAGTGCTAGAATCACTGCTTGATACTCGGCCACGTTATTCGTCTGCTTACCCAAAAAAATTCCCTGTTGATGAACAACATGCTGATGTTGATTTACCACCACAAAGGCCGCAGACGCAGAACCGGGATTCCCACGGCTAGCTCCGTCACAGAAGATGATAAGTTGTCGATGTGGAGATAATGGTGATTCGAAAGTGGACATGGGTTTAGTTTAACACTGTTTTATGTTACCATGAGCACATGTTAAAGTCTTTAACCCCAGGCCAGCAAATCAATGACAAATTCGGGATATTAAGTATTACAGAAAAAACCACGGCTAATGGAGACCCGTATCTGGTAATAGAATTGACGCATCCGTCAGGTACAATTGCCGGTAAGGTTTGGTCAGATTCAATTCCTAATGTCAAGGTTAAGGAAGGAGATGTCGCCGAACTGAAAGGCACTGTAGACCAATATCGAGGGGTGAATAATTTTAACATTCAAAACGCACGTCAAGTGCCCAATGAAGATTTATTGGATTATGTAACGGAAAAACCGACTCTGGTCTTTGATATCGAAACAGTGGGAAGGCCGTTTGAAGAATTAGATGAACATGACCAAGATTATTTTCTGAATAATTTGGAAAAAAATTTCGAAGGTACAAAGCAACAATTACACGACAGAACAGGCCTGTATCCCCTATTCGGATTTGTAGTAACGATTGGAATGTATAACCCAGGAACAGAAAAGGGTGCAGTATATTACTTGACGAGTAGTAAAAAACAAAAAGCTACCAACAAAAAACTGCAGACAGGAGATAAGAGTGCCAAGGAATCTCCTGCGCATCAATCCAAGGAAGCTTTCATTTATAGAGGCTTCGCAGATGAAAAGTCTTTATTAGAGGGTTTTTGGGAAACTGCCTTGAAGTACGAAAGATTCGTGACTTACAACGGCGCAGGTTTTGACTGGCCCTTTTTAGTATTCAGATCAGGAGTACACAGAGTTAAGGTACCTTTTGAAACTAAAGGTAATGGAGATAAATTTATTGATTTATCTCAAAAAATCAGAGTCGGATATCGGCCTTATCGTTTGGAACAACTGTGTAAAGCTTTCCAGATTAGCAACCCCAAGGAAGACGGAGTATCCGGTATGGAAGTGGCTAAATTATACAGGCAAGGAAAACTAGAGGAAATTTTAAAATATGTATCCAGAGACGCTAAGTCTACGTCAGAACTGTACATGCTGTGGAAGACTTACTTAGCAGGGAAGATTATTGTATAGCTAGCAGAAACAACATCAAACCTAGGCTGATCAGCCTTTGGCCGAGATATAACGCAATGAGCGTTGATTAAGAGAAGGGATTTACGGCTTCAGAATTTCATGCTCGGAGTGACAATCTTCACATCGATTTGGTTAGTTAATGCAGAATATTGTTGTTGATCTTTTTGTTTTAAAGTGTTTAAAAAATCGGTGGTTTTAATGTCTGCCAGAACAGGTTGCCTGACGTTCTCGGGCAAAACCTTGAGAAAGTGGTAGGATTTGACGAACAAATTCACGGACCAAGTACTATTATTAAGGTGTAAATAGCCCTGAGCTAATAGTCCGTAAATTTGGGCTAGACGTCGATATTGACTCTCCCCTACTCTATTTTCGCTAATAATACCAACGCAAGACCAAAGTTTAGTGATCATTTGGTGAAAATCCTGCTGAACAAAGTTCAGTTTGGCCCAGTCTAGCAGTACGGTCATTTCCATGAACCAGCTCCCCTGCTCTCTGATCAAGGTCAGGCTTTGTTTAAGTAGCAATTTGGCTTTGTCTATTTGATCGGTGGCTAAAAACACCAAAGCTGATTTAGCTAAGGTGATGCCCAAAGAGACTTTGTCGTCGGTTTGGCTCAGAAGATGAGAACTTTTGTTAAGCCACTCCAAGGCTTGAGGATATTGTCGTTGCTGAAAGTAGGCCAAGCCAATATCCCGATTGACATTGCCTATGGCCAGCTGATCTTTTAGGCTCTGATATAAACCGGCTGATTGGCGTAAAGCATCAAGAGCAGCCTGATAGTTCTGGGACATGGTGTGACAGACACCGATCATTTGTTGACAATAAGCTTGTCCGTTGAGATCCTCTGCTTGTTGATAGAGCTGTTGAGCCTGGTGAAAAGCATTGATCGCTTGTTGAGTTTGGCCGTTGTCTTTAAATTTCTGAGCTTGATCGAAAAGTTGGTGAGGATCGTTTTTTTCCGTCATATATTTTATGGTTGAGGTAGAAATATTTTAACACGACAAAATTGCTTTTTATATACAAAAGCTGTCCTTGCCAAAAGGAGATCCTATCGCTTCGCTCCAGGATGACGGAAACTACGCAGCTACTTGATATAGAGATGCACCTCTCCCCTACTCTGTTGAGGCTGCCAATGAGGAAATTTAAAATAATTAGAGATGACGCGAGCGCCGGGTTTAAGTTCTTTTTGAAGTTTAGTTTCCAATTTTTTCATGATGTAAGTGGTACCGTAGACCGTAATGAGATCGTAAGAAGATAAATCTATAAGCCAGTAATTTTTAAAATAAATAGTTGCTCGATCTGACACTCCGGCTTTAGCGATCTTTCTCCTGGCCTGCCAAACTAAGACGGGGTTAATTTCATAACCGTGAGCAGTGGCACCGGTTTTAGCCAAGGCAAGGACTACCCGACCATCACCTGACCCTAAATCAGCCGCCTTATCCCCTTTCTTGATCCGAGCCAGTTTGATCATTTGTTTCAGTTTTTGTCGCTTTGAACCTACGTATGGTGCACCAAAGAGCATAATTCCGCCAAAAATTAGGGTAAGTATGAGCCAGGCAACTACGGCGATTAAGACAAAGACCAGCAAGATGGAGATAATGATTAATAACCAATACATAAAAGGGGACAATTAAGTCTAGAGAACAGACTGACTTTAATTGGCAGAATTATAATACTTTAGCGCTCGATGCCAGGTGAGATGAGCCAAGAACATGGTTACACAGGCGGCAAAAGGTACGACAAGCCAGAGCACGATAGGGGAGCGACGCATTAAAGTGAATACAGGAATGGTGGTGATGATAATAGTAGGGAAGAGGACAGTGGCAAGGAGTTTGGCTAGACCGGAATAGACAGTGCTGGGGTATTGACCGTAAACCCAAGTGATATTGAGTACGTTATTAGTAAAGCCGGACTTTTCACCATGCGGGGCAATCAGGAACAGATAAGTAAACCAGATGCCATAGAGTAATAAACTACTAATGGGAACGGCGATGAGCAAGAAAAGCAGAAGAGCTAAAGAACTTAAGACATTTAATTGATTAAAGAAGTAAAATGAGGCGATGAATCCGCCGATCAAGTCGGTGAAGGCAAACAAATTAGGTTTGTAAGTAGAAACTAACCAAAGATGATTCAGAGGTTTGATGAGCATGAAATCCATTTGATTGGTATTAAAAGCCTGATAAGCGATGAAATTAATATTGATCGAGCAAACAATCCAATACAGTCCTTTGACCGCGTGAAAGAAACTTAAAAAGGCCAGAAGTTCCGTTCTGGAATATTGAAGATTAAATCCGGTGATAATCACGTCCAGAAAAATATAACTGAGCAGGATATAAGCGGAGTGGGCGAGGAAGGAGAATAAAGCCCACAGAGGCTTGTAGGCCAGTTGATCCTGGACGGCAATATTGAGAAATTTGAGGTAGAGTTTAAGGTATTTGGTCATAAATTTTAAATTCGAAATTGGAGCGATTACCCTCCTACTGCTTCATAAAGATAAAGCACTCGATTCCAGATATAACGACTAATGATGCTTAAAATGGCCAACCAAACAATTCCGTTAAGGAATACCGGGAGAAAGGTGACGTTTTGATTAAATACGGCTTCAATAGGCACGGACACGATCCACCGAGTAGGTAAGATTCTGACCAGCCATTGATAATTGTCGGGTAAAAGCCATAAAGGGAGTTGAGCGCCAATTAAAAAGGGGAGCAAGATGTCAAATATTAAATATAGTGAATTAGGCCTGATCCACACAAAGGCAATACATCCAAGCAAAAAGCTGATCAGCAACGAGATCGTCCAACCGATCACCACTAAAGGTAAGGCCATGATAATTTGGCTGAAGTTTAGAGGGAGTTGCAGCACAGTACCAAATTGCCAGCTGAGTAAATACAAAGCAATTAAATTAACAAATAAGTTAATCAGGCCGCTAGCCAAAATGTTGCATATGGTTATGCCTATATAGGGGAAAGGCTGGAGCAAATATTGGGATAGTTCTCCCCGATGAATATCATGAGCCATGCGATGATAAAAACGCTCGCTAGCGAAGCCGCTAATGATGCCAGCAAGCACATAAAACTGCCATAAATGTTGGAAAACATCCTGCGGGCGGAAGGCTTTCCACACGCTAAGGGTAAAAAGTAGAGAGATAAAATCTGAAGTTAGCCAAAGGATCAGGTCGGTGCGATGTTCAAAGATGATACTGAGACGCAATTGAAACGTGAGCCAGCCGACTCTGAAAAACCTAACCATTAGTTAGCAGTATAGCAAATTCACCCGTTTATAAATTTCCAGAGCGATGATATACTTAATTTATGGCAACGCAAAAAGAAAAGATAGAAAAAAAGCAACTAGAAGTAAAGGCTGACACCTTTACGGGTAGCCTATACTCCCAATTTGTGGGCGTAACAGTTACTGATTTAGACATTACCCTGGAGTTTGTATTTATCAATACCCGAACAGGGAAACACGGTGAGGTGGTTTCAAGAGTTACTTTGCCCAGACAAGCGGGTGAAGGATTAGCGAAAGTAATCATGGAGTTAATTGAAAAACATGACGCGCGTAAAAAGGAGGTATAAAAATGACCTACACAATTCCTTATGAGGAGCTGATTGAAAGCACTCAAGAAAATTACAATTTAATAGATCAATTTCCATATTCAGCTAAGGTTGGTTATGTGAGTGCTATGCCTAATGATAAATACTCATTTATGGAAACCTTTACTTTTCCAGATTTGAACCAAATAGAACATTCTTTGACAGCCTCCGGCAAATATTCGAAAAAACTGGTACGGGAAATTATTTCTGGTCTAAAAACCCTTCCGGAATATGATTAGGCCAAAGGCCTACATGAGATGAATAACATTACAGCCAATGTTGAAATTACAAATAATGCTAGACAGAAAGCCAGAAAATTCAACTTGAAAAAGAAGTTTAACAAGCAAGTTGGTTTTCTGGAGTCTAATCCGAGACATAACTCTCTAAACTTCAAGCCCTTGGAATCAGCCCATGGCATATGGAGATTTAGGATCGATAAGCACTTCTGGGGCCTAGTGATAAAGACTTCAAATGGTTTAAGAGTATACGATGTGATTAAACATCCTTGAGACGAGGTCCCGTTACTGTTAATAATCAATAAATTCGTTGATTTAATTGATAGAGTAGGGAAGTGAAGAAGAGTAAGTTGAGACAATGCTTCTTAAGTAGTCGCTGAGCTTCTTGGTAGCGAAGTTGAAGGTGATATTTTTGACTTAGGTTAAGGACTTGGCGGGCAGATTTCTGGGCCAGGGAATGGTTATTAGTGGCTAGATAATATTCGGCCAAGGTAAGTTGGGCATGGGTGAGCCAGATGTGGAGATACAATGAGTCTGACTGGTGTTGGGATTCCCGGGTTAAAGTTTTGACGGCTTGGCGCAGTTCTTTTAAAGCCAAGGAGGATCGCTGTTGATTGGTATGTACTCCCCCTAAATAGCTTAAGGCATAAGCTGCCAAGGCCTGATTCTGCTGTTGCTGCGCCAAGCTTAGTGCTTGTTTGAACTTAGATTCGGCTAAAGAAAGGTTTTTTAAATCTTTGGCTGCCTGTCCGCAGTGAAGGATGGAGGAAACCTGACCTTCGCCAGTAGAATTAATCGAAGCCTTATCAAACAAGAAGTAGGCGATTTTTATTAAGAAGGTCTGTTGCCAATGATGTTTATGATAGTTTTTAAAAGCAATTCCCAGGTGCCCGTAAGCGCCAGCCAACCCTTCCCGGTCACGGATCAGGGAATAGTAAATAATGCCGACCAGGAATACGGGCATGGACAAAAGCAGGCCCCAGTCTTTTTCTCTAATGGTTTCCCCGGTCAAAAGAAGTTTTCTTTGTTCGTGGGAAGTTAGTTTTTTAGTCATAATTAATGGGACCGTTAGCTGCTGGCTGAGGCATATTGGGTAACGGCATAGCGCCAGTATTTAAGACTTAACAAGAGGGCGGCTAAGCCGATGAACAAAGAGCCAACAATCACATCCGGATGTGTGAGACCCAGGAGGGCTTTGGCAGGAATGGTCATCATGATACCCACGGGAATGACGGTGGTAAAGATGAGATTGATGGGCCAGCGGTACACGTCAATGGGGATTTTGCCTAAAGAGGTGACGTCACGGTAAATCATGACAGCGTGATCTACCTCAGTGGTAGTAATGCCCAGGCCGAGGACAAAGATGTGAAAGGCGGTGGCTAGAGTAAGTGCGTTGACGAGTAGTAAGAGAAAGATACCCAAATTCAACCAGGAAGTAGTTACCTGAGGGATGATCCAGAGGGTGACGCCTATCAACGGGAGGAGGACGCTAAAGTCAAGGATGTCAATGCCACCGAGAAGGGAGCGGGCCAGGGCATTAAAAGGTTTAAGAAAGTAGTAGTCAAGTTCGCCGTTAACCACCCGAGAGCGGAAGCGGTACACATCGCGGAAGAGAAACTGGGAGCCGGTATCCACTAAGTTAAAGACCAGAAAGAAGAAGATGGTTTGGGTGACAGTATAGCCGGATAGGGTCTGAGTACGGGAAACCAGCAGATAAAGGAAGTAGATAAAGGTAATGATACGGGCCACTTTGCCAAAGATAAAGAGTACGGCGCCGTAACGGGAATAGAGAGCGCCGGAAATGGCTTGGGAATTGATGATCCAGAGGATTTTGAGATTACGGGACATAAGTTAAATTTCTAATCCGCCAGTTGGCGGACTAATTACTAAGGTATTTACCTCCCGGCAGCTTCGTAGCGGCGGAGACCTAAATGCCAGACGATTTGCTGGCTAAGATAGGCGATGATCAACCAGGCGCTACCGACCAGGAGGCCGATGGCCACGTCGACCAATGGTAACTGTCCTAAATAGACTTTCATGGGGAAAAAGAGGATGTAAGGAAAAGGTAAATAGAGCAGGAATTTGGCAAAAAAAGCCGGCAGGATGTCGATAGGGAACAGGCCGCCGGCCAGAAAGTCCAACAGGATCCCAAACACGAATCTGGGGGCCCACCAGTCTTCGACTAACCAAAAGGCGGTAGAGCTAATGAGCAGATTGGCAAAAAAGTAGAGGGAGAGGGCAATGAGAATGCTAACGAAGGTGGCTAAAAGGTAAAGGGGATGGGTTTGGAAAGTTAAAGGCGGGCGAAAAAGCCAGACAATGGCTAGTACTTCCACGGAAGAGAAACCTACGTTGATTAGTTTATCGCTGAGATCTTTGACAAATACATAGCGTAGATAACTAATAGGTTTGAGGAGCGTGTTGGTGAGGTTGCCGGTGACGATTTCTGCGCCCACGCCTTCACTCAGGTGGGCTGCTAAAATGTAAGACCTGATCAAGGAAATACCCAGAACATAAGTCATGATTTGGGCATGGGAATAGCCAAAGATAGTGGTGTGGTGTTGATAAACAGTGGTCCAAAGGAAAAAGAGGATGGCTAACTGGAGAACGGCCCGCACCCGCCAGAGGAAGAAGTTGAGCCGGTAAACCAAGTATTCTTGGAGAGTGGCTTGGATGAGCAGCCAGTACTTGCGCATAAGACAATGATCAACCAAATAGACTAATGACCAATGCATTAATTTTAGCAAATATTGAAAGGAGACGAAGGAGGTTTATATGCTAGTTGGTTTATTGGGGTGTTTGCGCTGCCACCAGCGGCGGCCAAAGATGAAGAGGAGAAGAGCTGGCACCCAGATGACAGCATAGACGGCCAGCCAAATGGCTTTAGCGGCCAGGTTTTGCAGGGTCTGTAAGAGAGAGCGGACTGCCAGTTTGAATACCACCGCAGGGCGGAAGGTTTCGGAAGGCGTGTAGGGCAAGGCGAGTTCGTCAGTAGACAGGTAGATGGTGAGTTTGGCCAGCTTGGCGGTTTGTTCCAGGTATTGTTGGCGGCCAATAAGGTTGTCGATCTGATCCTGAAGGTTAAGCACTTCTCTTTGCGCTTGAAGGATTTGGTCAAAGTTGGTGGCTTGATCCAGAAGTTGCTCAAATTTAGCCTGGGTTTTGCGCAGGCGGGAGATTCTGGTTTCCAGGTCCTGATACTGATCAGTCACGTCATGGCCGTAAAGGTTTTCAGAGGAGACTTTGATGGATAGGGAGCGATAGTATTCTAAGGTTTGGTCTAAGGTCTCTGAAGGCACCCTAACTACCACGGTGGCAAAGGGGGCGTCTTCCGGTTGGTTGAGGGTGCTGGAAACCATATAACCGCCGGATTGAGAAGCGTAGGTGATGATTTGGTTGACTGTTTGTCTGACATTGTTAACGACCAAAGACAAATAGGACTCCTGGACGACCATCCGGTTGGAAACGTCCGTGGTGGGAGGGGCTTCGGCTGGAGCAGGAACACGAGGAAGGGAAAGGCCTGAAGTTTTGGCGTTTGTAGGCATGCTTAAGCCGGCTGATTCGCCCATGGCCATGTCGCTGGTGTAGGAGGGGAACGTTGCCTGGCGGGAAAGATTAGAAACGGAAATGCCGAAGAAAGAGTTAATGAAGGAACGGCCAAATAAAAAGACAATCACCAAAATTAAGAAGCTGGCCAGTTTGTTACGCTTGATCCAAGAGATGATACTCATTAAGTTTAATTTAGGCGAAAAGGAGGGGTAAGTCAAGTAGAGAGAGATAGGCTTTTAGAGGCGGGTTAAGTTAATTGATTGCGAAGATTATATTGTAAAACGGATGATAAATGGCTAATGAAAAGTGGTGTCCTAACCGCATATAATAGAGATATGAAACTGGAGGAATTGGAACAGTTAAGTAAGTTGATGCGCTATTGGGTGTTGAAGATGACTACTGAATCCGGGTCCGGACACCCGACCAGTTGTTTATCTAGCGTGGAATTGATGATAGGGTTGATGTTCGGGGGTTTCTTTAGATTCAAGATTCAAGATTCAAGATTCGAGAATAATGACAGGTTGATTTTTTCCAAGGGACATGCGGCGCCGTTGTTGTATGCCTTGTGGGCCGGAGCGAAGGATAGCTCGATTACAGAACAGGATTTAATGAGTCTAAGAAAATTTGACAGTCCGTTGGAAGGGCATCCCACGCGGCGGTTTGCTTATACCGAAGTGGCCACCGGATCCTTGGGGCAAGGTTTGTCTGTGGGAGTAGGCATGGCTTTGAATGCCAAGCTGAACAAGTTACCTTACCGCACCTTTGTGTTGCTGGGGGACAGCGAGATGGCGGAAGGGTCGAATTGGGAAGCGATTCAACTGGCTAAACATTACAAATTAGACAATTTGATGGGGATCATTGACGTGAACCGCCTGGGCCAGAGAGGACAAACCATGTACGGGCACGATGTGGTGGCTTACAAACGGAGGTTAAAAGGGTTTGGCTGGCAAACGTACACGGTTGACGGGCATGACCTGGAGCAGATTTTAAGTGTTTATAAGCAGGCGATGAAGATTAAAGGTCGGCCGGTGATGGTGATTGCGAAGACGGTTAAGGGCAAGGGAGTGTCATTTTTGGAAGATAAGAACGGTTGGCACGGCAAAGCGCTGTCAAAAACAGAATTGGATCAGGCGATGAAGGAATTGGGTGAAGTGAATACGGAAATCAGAGGAATATTGATGAAGCCCGAAGAAGTTGAACAGTCCAAGAAGCAAAAAAAGGCGGTAGTTGAGGTGGATGATGATTATGGTCAGCCTCTGGCTACCCGGAAGGCTTACGGGCACGCGCTGGTAAAACTGGCTCCGGCTTACCCCCAAATGGTGGTACTGGACGCGGAAGTGAGCAATTCAACTTACAGTCAGGAGTTTAAGCAGGCTTATCCGCAACGATTTTTGGAGATGTTTATTGCCGAACAAAACATGGTAGGTACAGCAGTGGGTTTGGCTTTGCGAGGCAAGATTCCCATGGTGTCCACGTTCGCAGCGTTTTTTACCAGGGCGGTGGATCAGATCCGGGTGGCCCAATATTCTGAAGTAAACGTGAATTTTGTGGGGTCACACGGTGGAGTGTCGATAGGGGAAGACGGGCCTACCCAGATGGGATTGGAGGATTTGTCTATTTTCAGGTCTATCCTGGGGAGCACGGTGTTGTACGCAGCGGATCATGTATCTGAAGAGCAGCTGGTGAAGGCAATGATTGAGCAGCCGGGAATTTGTTATATGCGCACCACCAGGATGGATACGCCGTCTTTGTATCAGCCGGATGAGGAATTTAAGATCGGAGGCAGCATGGTAGTGAAACAAAGCAAAGAAGACCAGGTGACGGTGATGGGGGCGGGGGTGACGTTGTATGAGGCTTTGAAGGCTTACGAGGAGTTGCTAAAGGAAGGGATCAAGGTGCGGGTGATTGATTTGTATTCGATCAAGCCTTTGGACGTGGAAACCTTGAAGAAGGCGGCTGAAGAGACCAAAGCTATGATCACGGTTGAAGATCACTTTGCTGAGGGAGGAATGGGAGAGGCGGTGGCGAGTGGGTTACGTCATCCTGGAGGGACTCCGATGTTACAGCGGAGGACCGATAGGATCTCATCCCAAGGGGATTCTATCGCTTCGCTCCAGAATGACGGACGTTATCCGATTTACTCCCTGGCGGTGCGCAAGATGCCAAGAAGCGGCAAACCGGAAGAGTTATTAGCTTATGAAGAGATCGACTCTGGAGCGATTGTGAAGAAGGTAAAGGAGATAATAAAGAGTGAGATTTAATTATCAGTGTTTTGGTACTTTTTATGAATGAATTTGAGGTTAAACTTGAGCAAAGGTTAAAAGACATGTTTGCTAATGAATCAAGCGGACATGATCCGAATCATTTAAAGCGGGTTTATAATCTGGCTACTCGCATTCAAGATCAAGAAGGTGGTGATCGACTGGTAATCGGAGCTGCTGCCTTTTTGCATGATTTACATAGATTAATGGGAAAGGATCGGGGTAAGTATTGTGACCCCAAGGAGTCTCTGCCTTTGGTGGAAAAACTGTTGAAGGAGGTAGAATTTCCGGCTACCAAAATTCCTCCGGTTCTACACTGCGTCGAATTTCATGAAGAGTATGCCTTTTCAGATCAAGGCAAAACAGTAACTGACCTGGAAACTTTGATCATTCAGGACGCGGATAATTTAGACGCCATAGGAGCAATTGGAATCGGGAGAACTTTTACTTTTGGCGGAGCGCATGGGGTGCCCATGTGGGTACCAGAGAGACCCTTTGACAGAGATACTTATGATGAGGCGGTGGGCGATCCTTCGACGATCCATCATTTTTATAGCAAATTATTAAAATTAAAAGACAATATGAATACTGAAACAGGTAAACGGATGGCTGAAGCCAGGCATGAATTTATGGAATTATTTTTGGATCACTTTTTTAAAGAGTGGAAAGGTGAATTATAATTCGTAGGGATAGAGGAAGTAGTTATTGGTATATAATCCAGGTATGGGGATTTATTTGAGTCGAAAGTATGTGGAGTGGATTGACGTGGTGAAGGTGCTGCAGAAATGCTCGGTGGTGAATAGTGAAGGGAAGATTCTGGCTGTGAAACGCAGGAGTGGAGCTCATGTGCGGCCGAATAAGTGGGATTTGCCCGGAGGTAACCTAGACCCGGAAGACATTGCCAACCGAAGTTTTAAAAGCGGGAAAGGTGATGATGATGATATTTTGGTTCAGGCAGTGAAGAGGGAGGTGCAAGAAGAGACAGGTCTGAAAGCGGCCAAGGGATCGATGAAGTCGATTCATGCGGCGTCGGGGTTTGACGAGAACAAGAAGTTATTGGCGATCGGGATCGGTTATCAGTGCAGAGTCACAGATTCTAAGGTGAAGTTAAGCAAAGAGCACCAAGATTTCAAATGGGTGACGAAGGAGGAGTTTTTGCAACTGGATGTGGGTGATGACGGAGGATTGATTAAGGGGATTGTGGAGAAGGTGAAGTGAAGATAATGTCTTGTCCCTGGAGATTTATAGCGTTTGGTTAAAGTTAGAGATTCCCTAGACAGTTAATGAATTGCGGATCAGCAAAGATTTAAGTATGATTAATTTAGGGAACGATGGTATGAAAAACTTGCTGCGGAGGTTTATTTATCCCAATATAATCTGGTGGCCATTAATAGCTATATTCGTGGGTTGGTTTTATAAATCTGGTTGGTCTTTGTATTGGGGAGGACCCTGGTTAAGATCTTTATTTAGATTTTTTTATTATCCGTTTGTGTTTTTGCCTAAATCTTTTTTTATAGGAGGACGTGATATTTTTGACTTTAAAATACCTCAAATAATAGGGGCATTTTTAGTTGTCATGTTAACTGCAGTCGGATGGGGATGGTTGGTGAGGACTTTAGTAAAGAGATTGAAATTAAAAGAGATTCTTTTCTTACCTATAACAGTGATTCTTTTATGCGGATTAGGTTTGATAGGTCATTGGAGTTATATGAATAACTGTGTGGCTAATTACGAAAATAACTCTGCTTACCTACACCATACAGGGTTAGTCCATTTTGTGTTTAGTTCTCAGGGTATTTCGTCAACAATGGCTGATTATTTCTATCAAATGAATAATATGGAGTATATTTCCGGCAAACCTGATTATACAAGAATTATCGCCAAAGTTACTCCGGGTACAGAATTCAAAACGATATGCAAGATTAAGGCCTATGATCGAATATCTGAGGTGACCAGGCCGTTAATTGTCGAGGACGTGATTTTTGGTCCCAATCAAGACATTAGAGAGAATCTAGACTCTAGCTTCTGTGACACCGGGCAAATTGAAAAGAATCAATGTCTGGAGTATTTGAATAGATAAGTTGTTTCTATCAGAGGAATTTGCGAATTGAACTTGAGAGATGGAGGATTGATTAAAGAGATTGTGGAGAAGGTGATGATCGTTAAGATGGCCCAAAAACTATAAATTTATTTGTTCGCCTTTTCCAATGAGTTTGACGGTTTGGTCTTGAACTAAAAGAGCTTGGTCGTTGGTAAGTAGACGAACCGGGTATGGGGATTTGTGGCTGCCAGATTTGATTTCGGGATGTTGATCCTCGGAATAATGGGCTTTGATTAAAAAAGGCACCAGGTTCATGGCGGTTAAATCGGTGACTCCATAACGATTCCAGGGTTTGGAACTCCAGGTATGCATTTCTAAACTGGGACAAGCCAGATAGCTACCGCCGCTTTTACCGATGTAAATTAGTTTTCCTTGTTCGACTAGTTGCTTGCCTAATTTAAGGAAACCTGTACGACGAGCATGTTTAAGAAGATAGAAGCCGTTTCCGCCTTGAACATACACAATTTGTTTTTTTGCCAGTTGCGATTTCAGTTGATGGGGTTCGATTTGAGCCAAGTCGATTTCTACTACGTGAAAGCCCAGGCAGTTCATGATGAAAACCTCATTTTGGGCGTTGGAGTCATCGGCAATCACTTTGGAAGCCGTGGAGATGTAGGCGACTTGGTAGTGGCTTGGTTTTTCCGGCAATGCCCTAAGAATTTCTTCCCTAATAATGGGGCGAATAAAACCAGAGGAGGTAAGAATAAGAGTTTTCATAAGATTCCTATCAAAAGTTTAACATGAATAGTTTGTAGGTTAGAATCCAGATTTTTGTTTAGTTCGAACTACGGACTATTTATTTTGAATAACGGTTGCGATAATTTGTTTTTTAATATCTTGTAACTTCTTGGAGGATTTTGTAAGGTGAGGTAATGAAAAAATATACTTATAAACGCACCCGGGAGATTAAGGATTTACTGAAGCGGATTGAACGGGTGCAGGTGCTAGTTGCGGAGCTGCCGGTGGGGCCTTATCGGGAGGAGTCTTTGCGGCGGGCGTCTTTATTAAAAAGTTCTTTGTTTTCAGCCAAGATCGAAGGCAATCCTTTGAAGTTGAAAGAGATCTCATTGGAGTCGTTAAACAAGAGCAAGTCTAAGGCCAAGGACCAACTGGAAGTGGCCAATGTATTGCGGGGATTGCGGTGGATTAGAAGTAAGAGAAGCCCCAGGCGGTTGTCGCTGAAATTGTTAAGAGAGTTGCACGGGATCGTGATGAAAAATCTAGCTGGAGACGCAGGGCAATTAAGAACTCAACCATCAGGAATTTTTACCCACGCCGGAGTGGCAGTGCGCTTAAATCCATCGCCGCAACAGATCAAATCCTGGTTAAAAGACTGGTTGGTATGGGTGAAGTCCTTGGTAAAGACAGAGCCGATTCCCGTAGTCGCGGCATTGGCGCATTTGGGTTTGGAAAAGATTCACCCGTTCAGAGACGGGAACGGCAGGGTAGGGCGGCTGGTTAGCCAGTTTATTCTGGATAGAGGAAACTCCGCCTCGACCCGCGGAAGCCAGTCGACGCGAGACAGGTATGATTTTAAAGGGCTGGTATCGTTTGAGGAGTATGTGGCTAATCACCGAACCGCTTATTATGATTTATTGGCTGAAGATAAAAAGGTAGCTACGGAGTGGGTGGGGTTCTTTTTGGAAGCGATAGCTGAATCCGGGGAAAAGACGGTCACGAAGTTGAAGAGAAGGTCGAACAAGAAAAAACGACTGGCTAAGGCGGAGGAGAAGCTGTTGCCCCGGCGAAAAGAGCTGTTAGAGATCATGCGAGATCACAAACTGGTGTCGTTTGATTTTCTGCAAAGACGGTTTGCCAAGATTAATCAGTACACGTTAAGGTATGACTTACGGCAGTTAATGAAAGCGGGATTGGTAAAGAAGTTAGGCGGCACCAGGGGAGCCAGGTATGAGGCTGCGTGATACAATGCAATGGTAAATCTGGTTATGAAGACGAAGGATAAGGCTAAATTCAATATTGTGCTGGTAGTAGGAGCGGTGGTGAAGGACGGAAAGGTGTTAATTGGACAACGGAGTTGGGATGAGGTGCAGGCCCCAGGTGTATGGTCTTTACCCGGCGGCAAGGTGGAGGTGCAAGGGGAATTTAACAGCGGAGTGATTGAGAAGGCTTTGAAGAGAGAAATTATGGAAGAGATGGGGGTAAAAGTAGAAGATGAAATAGTTTATATCCGCAGCGGGTCGTTTGTTCGGGTGGATGGAGCGCCGGTAGTGGTCCTACTGTTTGCGTGCAAATGGAAATCAGGAGAGCCCAAACCATTGGAAGATACGATTGAGGTAGCTTGGGTAGGAAAGAAGGATTTGGATAAGTATGAGTGGGCAGCGGGGATAAAGGAAGCGGTGAAGCTGGTGTTGGAGAGGTCGAAGGCAAGATAAAATGAAAGAGGAGACAACTAAATAATTCGTTTAACTTATTGGGGGAATGCAAAAAATAAAAAGTTTATAGCTGAAGCCATTCTAAGTAGTCAAGACTATTGACAAGATGGTCGGAACTAAGATCGATTATGGAATGAGGTTTTTTCTGGCCCCATGTTTGGAGTAGGATTTGAATATCGAAGACATTTATGTTGCCATCATCGTTAAAGTCTCCCTTTAAATTTGGGGGAGACCAGGCACCAGTATGCCTCTCGTCGTGAAGATATTGTGGCCATTCAAGGGAGTCAATTTCTGAATCTAGGTTAAATACGTACAGTTCTATTCTGCTCGAATTCCTGTAGGTAGTTATCACTTCTCCATGTCTATCCAGTTCTAGGTCGGTGAGGATCGGAGTATCCTTAGATGTTGGAGGACCGAGGAGTTTCGGATAGCCTGGGTGTTGGGTAACTCCTTCAGCATGGTATTCGAGAATGGTAAAGCCCTTGCTGGCACCTTGACTTCTGCCGATGGTACCGAAGGAGATGATATCCTGAAGCTGGTTTTTTCCAATGTCAGCTATGACATTTGAAGCAGAATATGGATAATCTAATCGTTGAGGAAAAGGTGGAAGTCCAACTAGACGCTGGCCATTTTTATCCAGAACAATCCAGTTTCCGGATAAATCCTGTACCAAAATTTCTGGAAGTTTATCGTTATTAATGTCGGCTAAAAGCAGATCGGTGAAGGGGATCTCTACATCTTTAAACTGTTTAGGCCAATTCGATAAGTATTGGCCTTCTGAGTTAAATACGTGAATTGTAATAATTGGCTGCGGATGGGTGGGATCAGTTCTATCTAGCTTCCCGGCAGCAATGATTAATTCAGCTTTTTGATTGTTGTCCAGGTCCCCCAAGACAAAGTTCAGATTGGCGTAAATTCCCATATCGATGATTACGGGCCAACCGCTATCATTCAGTTTTTGTCCTGCTGCATTATAGGCATAAAAATAATATTTATTTGAAGATATGGTGTGATCAAAGCTGATGGAATATAAAACGATGTCTTTTAAACCATCACCATTTAGGTCAGCTACTTGGGGAGAATGGAAACTATTGGTCAAGCTATCAAATTTGGGAATAATGACAGGGAAACCAGTAAGATTATTCCCCTGCGCATCCCAAGCGTATAACTTTTGATCTACACCACTTAAGGCAATTGAATCAAGGAAAATAATTTCAGGTTGGCCATCTTGGTTAAGGTCGTCTGCGACAGCACCATATTCAAGTGATTGCTTATTCCCAACGGGAAGGGCACCGAATGGCCAAACAGACTCACCTTGACCATCAAGGGCTAATATGCCTCTTTGGTGGCTGTCGTTGATCAATGTTTCACCTGGAATAATAATTTCCAGGCCCGGTGAAGGAGAGATATCTGCCAAAATGGGCTCAGCACTAACATAAATAACATGATCTGACAAAGAGGATATTTGTTTAGGCCATCCGGGAAGACTTGTTCCCGAAGGGTTGAAGGCATAAAGTTGGGAACGACTTTCGCCTGTAGCGGTTAAGATATCTTGACAGTGGATAATGATTTCTTTGAGCAGATCACCATTAATATCGCCTACAATCGGCCGGGAACAATGCTCGGCATCGCCAGGTTGAAGTGGGATAGTTATAGGCCAATTTGGCTTTAAGTCTGAGTCGATCTGAAAAGGCTGGGAGGTACTGTTAGAGTAATTGTTGGTAGTGACTGTGAGTTTAAGCAGATAATTTCCTGCTGATAAGCCAGGAATTTCCCATATTCCTAAGATGTTGTTATCCACCCGTGAGTTACCTGAGATACCTGTTTCGTGCCACGTTGTAGGGCTGGTGGCTGATGTGTATTGGATTTGATAGGTGAGGGGTTCAGGGCCGATGACCGTGCCTCTGATGGTTAATTTGCCCTTGGATGCGACTAGCTGGTTATTCCTGGGGCTATTGATGGCTACTTTAAGAGGTGGTTCCGTGTGCTTAATCTCTGAAAGTGCCCGAAAAGCATTTAGTCGGCCATATCCGAATCTGGTGTCAAAACCAGGGGGGCCCAGATCATCTGCGGTATTGAGGAGAATATTTCTTACTTTATCAGGAGAAGTAATCAGCGTAGGCTCTTGGGCGATTACCAACCCTGCGACGGCCGCAACATGGGGAGTAGCAAATGAGGTGCCGTTTGCGCGCCAATATTTGAGACTGTCTTCAGGAGGATTGCCCGCTAATGAGAGAGAATCCCAAAATGCTTCTGACTCGCATGCCGGATGAGTACAATTTTGGGCGGCAATCAAAGGAATGGTGCCGCCGTCGCTCACCGATACCGAGTTGCCACCCGGGGCTGACAGATCGATTTGTTCACCGTAGTTAGAATAGGGGGCGATATGATCACTTTGGTCTGTGGCTGATACAGCTATTACTTGTTCGTATGACGCAGGTGCAACGTTGGCAATATCTCGGTTATCATTGCCGGCCGCGGCTACCATCACTATATGGTGGTCATAAGCATATGCGACTGCTAATCGCAGACTCTCATCCGCAGTATCAGTGTAGGTACCAAAACTCATGTTAATAATATTGGCCCCATGATCAGCCGCGTAGATGATTGAGTTGGCAACGGTGGAGGAGTCACCGCCATTGGGGCCAAGAGCCTTGATCACTAATAGCTTAGTTTCCCAGAGTATCCCTGCTAATCCTACTTGATTGTTGGTTTTTGCACCTATAATACTGGCTACAGCTGTTCCGTGGCCGTTACTATCTTGAGGTTCTGAATCGTTTTCATAAAAGTCGTACCCCTTGAGGATTTGTACTCCCTCGAAATCTTTATGGAGGAATGAAGCGTCAAAATCAAAACCGGTATCGATGATGGCAATGGTGATCTCTGGTGCGCCTGTTTGTAAATCCCAAGCCTCAGGTACTTTTATCTGTTTTAGACTCCACTGATAGTCAAACGGCGGATTCCATTGGAGCTTTTGGGTATCTGTTCTGTTTTCCGGTGTGTCTCTGATAAAGGGGTCATTTGATAAAATAGCCGGGGTATAAAGATAGTTTGGATGCGCATATTCGATTAAAGGGTGAGATTGCAATTGGCGAACTTTTGAGCTGACGGGAATGTCTTTATCAAAACTAATTTTATAAGTGCGAGAGAGGTCTGACTCTAAAAATTTTTGCTGCTTACCGCTTTGGGCAAGTAGACTGGAGTTTATTTGAGTAAGGTTTTTTTGAGGATTAGAGTGCCCTTTAAAAATTTTGTCTACTTTGGTGATTCTTTGCTGTTGGAGAAAACTGACGAGAGACCTGCTTGACGAGTCAGTGGTCTCTAATTCATTGATAGTTATCTCTGCTTGGTCTAGATTTTTTCCACTAGCTTTTATTGCTTGTTTAACGGATAGTTCAACTTTCGTTCTAATGAGTATTTCTCCTTTGACATAATTAGGAGGTGTCATTGCCGACGCCGATAGGGTTGAGAAGGATAAGTTGTTTGGTTTATTTTGTGCAACTTGGGCATGAGTGATAAGAGGAATAAATAAGAGAAGGGAAATTGTTGTTAGGTAGATTAAAGTTTTACTTGAATAGGAGATTTTAACCATCAAGTCATTATTGAATACCCGATTAAGTAAGTCAAAACTAGTTTCTCGTTTATTAAATTTCAATATTGTACTTGTGATGAGGGCGGTGGTGAAGAGCGGCAACGCAGGTAGGGGTGGTTCAGGCTAAATTTTACTAAAGTGGACTTTACTAGATTTTTAGTGGTTAAAGGTTAGAATACGGTTAATGGCGATTGAGATTGAGCTTCACCCTGCTCAGGCGGAGGTGTTAAAGATATTATTGTTTAGACCGAAGGCGCGATTCAGGGATTTGAATCTGACGGGGTTAACCAATGATCATTTTACCTGGCATTTGAATAGATTAGTGGAAGTGGGTTTGGTGGAGAAAACAGGAAAAGGAGAATATCGATTGTCAGTGCAAGGCAAAGAGTTTGCCAATCGCATGGATTCGGAGACGGTCAAGATTGAGAAACAAGCAAAAATAGCAGTGCTAATCGTGTGTGTGCGGGCAAAAAACGGAAAAACGGAGTATTTTGCAACAACGGTTAAAACAGCCGTATTTTGGATTCTATGGCTTTGTGAGCGGAAAAGTGAAGTGGGGAGAGTTGGTGGAAGAAGCTGGCAAACGGGAGTTGTGGGAAGAAACCGGCTTGAAAGGCGAACCGCAGTTGACAGGCATCGAGCACAAGGTGGATTATGATGGTGGCGGGAAATTATTAGAGGATAAGTTCTTTTACATCATGCGGGTGGACCTGCCTGCACAGGCAGGTGAGCCGGAAGGCCAACTGGTGGCTGATTTTGAAGGCGGTAAAAATGTGTGGGTGGAAGAAGGCAAAATAAAGCAGATAGAGAAATTGTTTCAGGATGTGTTGGAAATTATTGAGATAGTGAAGAAACGAGGAGTACAGATTTGGGAGCAGAGGTATACGGAAAAGGAATATTAGAGGATTTTAGTAAGAAAAGACCGGGGAGAGATTTAACTGATGATTGAAGAATATCAGCGGTGCTCTTGAATCGGGTTGGTGATCTGCATATAATGACAGGATTCTATTTGTGTGGTGATGATGATATGGGAAGGAATCGCGGATCAGGTGAATTTGATTGTGCCGGTGTTTGTTATGTTGGCAATGAGAAAATGGCAGTATTGACCCAACGCGTTCAAGTAGGAAAATTTATAAATGGTAGACCTACCTGCGATTTCTTGGCGGGGACTGGTATTTGCACTCTGGGGCCAAGCGTGTTTGGACAAGGAACAAGACGGAGAGGAAAAATATATTTACAAAGTGTGAAGGCTAATTTCGATATAGATGACAGAGTGTCGGGTACAGAATGCGAGGTGCGGGGGGCTCGACCGGCACCTGGCGCACCTAATCCGGGAATAAGGTAGAAAGTGAGGCGTCGATCGGTTTCCAGAGGCTGATGTTGTTTAAGTTCCTAATCTGGGGTGAATTTAATTTGGAGATGCTTGTTCGTTGCATCGGCAACGCGGTAGAGGGTTTCCAGGGTGATGTTTTGCTGCCCGCTTTCCATTCGGGAAATAAATTCCCGTTTGACTTGCATTTTAGAGGCCAAGTTTTGCTGGGAGAGTTTAGCACTTTTTCTTAAGGCACGAATAGCCATGGCCACTTGAAGGTATTTGGCTTTGGACAAGATTTGCTGTTGGTCTTTTTGGGAATAACTATCAAAGACTTGGTTGTAGGTGATGAGATCGCCGTCTTTGATGGCTTGGTTGACTTTTTGTTTATTCATAGGCGTGTAATCTTTGTTTGGCTAGTTTAAGATTTTTTAATGGTGTTTTCTGGGTTTTCTTTTGGAAAAAATGCAGGATGATGATGTGGTCCTGCCAAACGTAGGCATAAAATCCTCGGAAGGTACCCTGGCTTGAGACTCGCATTTCAAATAGGTTTGGGCCAACTTTTTTAGCTTCGGGGGGTTCGAGCCGACCGAGCTCTTTTAGAACTTGGATTAAGGCTAAAAAGTCTGTCTGGACTCTTTTACTAAAATTTTTAAGTTCTTTTTGCGCTCGTTTGTCGAAGAGGATTTGTTTGGGCATGGTTAATGTAACTTAAAAGTTACTACTTGTCAAGTAACTATTGTGCGTAAGTTTTCCCTAATTTCAAACTAGGTTGAATTTTACTCGAAGTCAAATGGGGTTTGGCGAGACCCTAAAAGTATGAAGTAAGAGTAGGGTGGTGAATTCTCTGAGAGATTTTAGGGGTTACTATTTCCCATGTCTACTGCAACTTTCCACTTGCCGTCGGATTGCTTCCGCCAGATATTGAGATATTTTCCCTTTATTTCTTTGCCGTTTTCAAGGGTAATAGTATACATTCCCCAGGTGTATCCCAGATCGCCTGATCGGGCAACTATGGCTGTCTGAGGCTCCCAAGTTAAGACTTCTTTTTCGTCTGTCTGCATGGCTTGGCTGATGGCCTCAACTCCGGTTACGGGATTCTGGTTATTAGGAAGCATGATGGCATCTTTAACCAAGTATTGGGCAAAAGCATGGGAAGCACCTTTTTCCTGGGACAACCGGGAAAATGCTCTGTCAGCGGCGAGTAATTCTTCGGTTTCTTTGGACATATGTTGCTTTTATGTCGCTACTCATTAACGATCATTCACTTCATATAAGGTGTTTAACTTTTGTTCAGGATGAACACAATATCCATAGGATTTTGAGTCAAAAGCAACTCCCAAATTTTCGCAGCACGGGGACTTTGTATCATCAATCAAGGGGGATACCCACCCCTCTCCTGGTCCAGCACATTCACCAGTGACTTGGGCATTTTTCTTAACACAATAGGTGTTTCTGTTAGAAGCAGTAAATGGCTCTAATCCTTGGCAACATACTGACTGAGGCTCGCTTAACATTCTGCCTGGTTCAATACAGTTTTTGGTCGTCAATGACGGCACCTCAGGTACCAAAACAAAATACAGGCCTAATAAACAAAAACCTAAAAGTCCTATAAGGAGATACTTTTGCTTAGTTTTCATGTTTTCCGGACAGATGGTTATTTTTTAACAACTCACTCCACCACTTCTCCTTCTTCCGCGCCTTTGGTGTCGGTATCTGAGGAACCGGGTTTAGTGTCGCCCTTGGGTGCTTTGTCTGAAGTTTTTGAAGCCTTGTCAGAGCTCTTCTGATCGCCGGCAGGAGGTGTTTGCTGTTGTTGCTGGTACATGGCCTGGCCGATCTTTTGCAAGGTGTCTGAGAGGTCTTTGGATTTGGCCTCGATGTCCTCCTTGGATTCTTTATCCAGAACTTCTTTGAGGGCTTTGACTTTGTCTTCGACTTCTTTTTTGGTGGCTTCTTCGACTTTGTCGCCGGCATCTTTGAGGGCTTTTTCAGCGGTGAAGATGAGGCCGTCAGCCATATTGCGGGCATCAATGACTTCCTTTTTCTTTTCGTCTTCGGCTTTGTGTTTGTCAGCCTCGGCTTTGGCTTTTTCAACTTCTTCGTCAGACATGCCCACGGCGCCGGTGATGGTGATTTTTTGTTCTTTGCCGGTGGCTTTGTCTTTGGCGGTGACGTTTAAGATACCGTTGGCGTCGATGTCAAAGGTGACTTCGATTTGAGGCACGCCGCGGGGAGCAGGGGGAATACCGTCCAGGCGGAAGGTGCCCAGGGATTTGTTGTCGGAAGCCATGGGGCGCTCGCCCTGAAGCACATGAACCTCGACCTGAGTTTGATTATCGGCAGCGGTGGAAAAGATCTGAGATTTGGAACTGGGGATGGTGGTATTGCGGTCAATCATGGGAGTGGCCACGCCGCCCAAGGTTTCGATGCTGAGGGTCAGGGGGGTGACGTCGAGGAGGAGGATGTCTTTGACGTCGCCGGCCAGGACGCCACCCTGGATAGCAGCGCCTACAGCCACGACTTCATCAGGGTTAACACCTTTGTGAGGTTCTTTGCCAAAGAAGTCTTTGACGACTTGCTGGACTTTAGGCATGCGGGTCATGCCGCCGACCAGGATAACTTCGTTGATGTCTTTAGCGTCGAGTTTGGCGTCTTTAAGAGCGTCTTTGACGGGTTTGATGGTTTTCTGGATCAGATCGTCAACCAGGGATTCAAGTTTGGCGCGGGTAAGTTTGAGGCTGAGATGAAGGGGATTACCGTCTTTGGACTGGGTGATGTAGGGTTGGTTGATTTCGGTTTCCTGAGCTGAGGAGAGTTCGATTTTGGCTTTTTCAGCAGCGTCGCGGATGCGCTGGAGGGCTTGTTTGTCTTTTTTAAGATCCAGGCCATTGTCTTTTTTGAATTCTTCAACGATCCAGTCCACGATGACTTCGTCAAAGTCGTCGCCGCCCAGGTGGGTGTCGCCGTTGGTGGATTTGACTTCGAAGACGCCGTCGCCGATTTCCAGGATGGAGATGTCAAAGGTGCCACCTCCAAGGTCGTAAACGGCGATTTTTTCATTGGTTTTTTTATCCAACCCGTAGGCCAGGGCAGCAGCAGTGGGTTCGTTGATGATGCGTTCGACTTTGAGGCCGGCGATTTCACCGGCTTGTTTGGTGGCCTGGCGCTGGGAATCGTCAAAGTAGGCGGGTACGGTGATGACAGCTTGTTCGACTTTTTCTCCCAGGAATTCTTCGGCGTGTTTTTTCATGTAGATAAGGACTTTGGCAGAGATTTCCTGAGGGGTGTATTCTTTGTCGCCAACTTTGATCATGGGGGAGCCGTCTTTGCCTTTGACGATTTCGTAAGGAACCATTTCTTTGGTGCGCTGGACTTCGGGATCGTCATAGCGGCGGCCGATAAGGCGTTTGGCAGAATAGATGGTGTTTTTGGGGTTAAGCACCATCTGGCGTTTGGCCACGTCGCCTACCAGGTTTTTAATGGGTTCGACCACTGAAGGGGTGGTATTTTTACCGGTGTCGTGCGCGGGGATGACTTTGGGCTGGCCACCCTGCATGATAGCCACGCAGGAGTTGGTAGTGCCGAGGTCAATGCCAATGATTTTTGCCATAAGTTAGTTACCTCAAAAATAAAAGATTAAATAGTAAATATAAAAAGGAGAATTAAAAATACTTAGTTATTACGAGGTAAACATGCCAACAAAGCGTCACTCTGGTTATTAATTAAAGTCAAAGTTGGAACATCAGTTAAACCCTTTTTGGCCTCCCCTATTCTGCCATTTAAACCGGCAAGAAAGTTGGTTCGAATATTAGGGTCCTCTTGCTCTCTTAAAAATCCTGCAATTCCTGCAACAACCGCAATAAATTCATCGCCTCTAAAACCCTGCATGCCGGTAATTAAGGCAAATTCATTAGGTTCTTCCTCGGATCTAAGCATTTCAGTATATTGCATAATTAGTTCGGGAACGTGGGTACCTGAGGTACTTAATCGGACAATTTGTTCTGCTAGAAGTCGCCTCTGTCCTGGGTCAGGAAACGTCGCCCTTGTTTCTAATAACATTGCACTGGCGATTGAAGGATTAATTCCCTCTACAGTGGTTGTTAGAAATTTTTGAACGTGGTCATGACCTCCTACTGGGCCATCAAATCTAGTTGAAGGTTGGAGTTGTTCTGACATACAGCAGTTATTTTGAGTGTTTTATTTAGCAGTAATGTAACATGAGTGCTAAGGGGTGTCAAGAATAAATTAGTTTCTAGTTTCAAGTTGCTAGTTTCGAGTGATTATAATGATGTTAGACTTCACGTTTTGTTGCTTTTATGTTTATGTGTTTTCTTGAGTTTATGTTTCTATATTCTTTGGTTCTTCAGTTGCCTTATATACTTTGACTTTGGCGTGACGGATCACATAGCCGTCAGTATATTTATAGCCGATTTGGGTGACTGTGGCAATTTGGTTTTGTTGATCCGCGGATCCTTCTAGGACTTCGATGCATTCGTGTTCGGCTTCGTTAAACTGGGAACCTATTTCGGGATTGATCTCCTCAATGCCTTCGTCAGTTAAGAGTTGCTGGAATTGTTTGATGATCATGTCCAAGCCTTGATCCTGCAAGTGGCTTTGGGCTGACTGGAGGTGATCGAGTAGGGGAAGGATTTGGGAGATGAGCTGGGTGTTGGCGTATTTAAGGTATTCCTGGCGTTCTTTTTGAGTTTGTTTAATCAGGTTTTGGTAATCGGCCAAGGCGCGTTTGTATTTGTCGTCAAGTTCCTCGAGGCGAGGCTGGAGATCCTGGGTCTGGTCCTGTTTGGTAGGTTTTTTCTTTACCATGATCGGGCGATTTCGTTTATCAGGTCGCTGAAGTAGCGGAGGCGGGGAATGGCGTAAGGAAAGTTAAGTCTGGCTGGTCCGATGAGGCCAATTTTTCCATAGAGATCAGGATTGACTTGAAAATCGGCATAGACGTAACTGACGGGCTCCAAATAAGGATCGTTAAGTTCTTCGCCAAAGAGAATATGGATGGGGCCTTGGCTGGCTGAACGGGAGAAGAGTTTCATGAGTTGTTCTGTTTGGTCAAGCATGGCCAGCACGTGACGGGTAACGTCAATGTCATAAAATTCGGGCATGTTAAGGAGATGGGCGTAGCCGGCAGAGTACACCTGGCCCTGATTAGTACAAGCCACAGCCACGGTTTGGGCTTGGTTAGCCAAGGCTAAAGTGGCTTGTTGAAGCAGCCGGTCAATATCGTGTCGATAATCCCAAACTTTTTCTTTGGTGGAAACTTCTTCGGATACGGAAAGGGGCTTTTCCTGCATGAGTTCGTTAACGTAGAGTTTGAGGGCGACAGCGCTGGGCACCCGACCGGCTGAGGTATGCGGTTGTTTAAGGTAGCCAAGTTGGGTTAAAGAGCTCATTTCGTTGCGAATAGTAGCGGGGGAGACGCCAATGTTGTATTTGCGTTCAATGGTTTCTGAGCCCACGGCTTCAGCGGTGTCAATGAATTCTTCAATGATGGCTTTGAGGATTTGGAGTTGGCGGGGAGTGAGGTTCATAACACGTAGCATGTAACACGTAGCACGTAACAATTTGTTCCAGGTTACGTGTTAGGTGTTACTTGACTCTTTGGCACTAATTTACCACGAGTGCTAGGGGAATGTCAATTGGTCTGGAGTAGATAGACGAAACAGATATTTACCTGATTAACGGATTTTTTTGCGTGTTATGATGCATTTATGGACGGATCTGGTTCAGTGATAGTGAATTTATTATTAGGGATTATTTCAGGATTTCTGGGAGTGCAGTTTTTTTATTATGGAGTAAAGGCGGTAAGAAGGAAGGAGTTTATTTTCTTTCCTTTTTATGTTCTTTTTGGTGCGTATCATTTTTATGATGACACTTTGTTTAAGAAGGGATATCCTACTGTGAAAGGATGGTGGGGGGTGGTAATTGGATCTTTCGTGGTTCTAGTATCAGTACCGCTGATCTGGTTTGCCTGGCAGTTTTTAAATGAAGCGGGAGTAGGAATTTTAAAAGATCTTAATCGTCCTTAATTAGAATAGCTGTTTGCGGTCGAAGATGAGGTTTTTTAGGGTGCCGGGAAGATTCAGCAGGTGGGGAGCAAGGTGTTGTTTTCTGATTAGGTAGGTGAGGGAGAAGACGAGCACAAAGCTTTCGGTGACGATGGTAATGGTAGCGGAGGCGTAGTAGGAGTATACAGGGATGAACAGGTAGTTCAGGATTAAGTTGAGGACTAAGGCGGCTGAAGCAATAGCTAGGGAAATGCGTTGCAGACCCAGGGCGGCCAGGGTATAGCCGGTAAGATGATTAAGGTAGGAGACCAGGGTGGCCAGCATGAGGATGCGGATGAGCACCGCAGAGACCAGGAATTGCTGGCCTCCAAGGAGGAGGACAATGGGTTGGGCCAGTAAAGCAAAGATGACGGCGACCAAGGTACCGGCGACCAGGAGGAGATGAAATCCGGTGGTAAAGAATTTTTTGGTTTGGACAGAGCCTTGTCCGGAGCGGGAGATGAGGGGATAGAGGGTGTTCATAAAGAAGGCAGCGCCCATCACCAGGTTGTCGTGAACTTTGTAAGCCAGGCCATAGAGGCCAACGGCCTGATCGCCCTGGAAATGCTGGAGCAGGAAGGTGTCTAAGCGGTTGTAGATGCTGAACACCACCAGCAAAGCGCCCATGGGAGCGGCTTCGCGGATGAGGTATTTAAGAAGCGCGGTTGAGAGTTGGTAGTTGATGGTTGTGAGTTGGTAGCCGAAATATAGGCCAATTAACCCGGCGAGGCCGCTGGCGATGAGCAAATACATAACTACTGACTGGGGGGTAATGGCGGATTGGGTAACAGCCAGGAAGGTTAAGGAGAGAAAAAGGATGCTGGTAATGACTTCGACCAGGGCACCGTATTGAAATTTGAGATGAACCTGAAAGATGACTTGCATGGTATTGCGCAAGGCCAGGGAAAAGAGGACCAGGCTGCCAAGCAGGAAGAGAGGAACAGGCAGGTCCACTATCCGAAAGTACCCGATGAAGATCATTAAGAGGGCGCCGACGGTAGTAGCAATGAGGCGAAGAATTAACAGGTTGCCATAGACTTGAGGTGGGGAAAATTGCGGTGTTTCCTTTGTCGAGGCTTGGGAAGATAAATCCGCTTTCCCCGGTGGGGCGCTGGTTTGCGGAGAACTGAATTGCGATGCCAGGCGGGTGGCAATGAAACCGGTGCCCCAGTCAGTGACGGAGCCAAAGAAGATGATCACGGTAGTGATCAGGGTATACTGACCATAGCCGGCCTGACCGAGATGGCGGGTAAGCAAGGCCGTGGTAATCAGGCTGAGAAGGATGGAAACAGCCTTGCCGGCGGCTTGGTAAAAGGTATTGGCGGTAACGGTGCGGAAAAGGGACACGGGAATAAGTTGATATTAGAAATACGGATATACATCGAGTTTAGCACTTAAAGGAAGAGGAGATGGGGAGCAACGGGGTTTCAAATTTATATCTCAGTAGAATTGTTAAGCTGAGGAGGCGAATAACCTGGGAGTTGGTCCTGAAAATCTTCGGGAGAGAATTGGTCCATACTCGGGGAAGGAGCGATCGAAGGATAGTATTGGAAGAACGGATCAGATTCTTTACATTGAGATTGTTGGTTTTCATCCTGATAACAAAGCCGGTAATTCTGGCCGTCATCAAGCACCTGATACTCATATGGCTGGGAGGTAGTGGGATCAACGGGGATTTGAATCAGTTCTCCTTCTTCGATCAGTTGGTCTAAGGTAGCAGGAAATTCGCCGTAGGTGGCCCAATATCGTTCCAGTGCGGATTGGATTTCCATTTGGGAACTGCGACGGGAGGCGTCACGAGCCCTCTGCATCTGCTTTACTGGGTTGATAGCGACTAAGATGATGGCGGCGGGGACGGCCAACATGGCTAAAATGCCCCATAAACTGATGAGGATAAATGCCAGTTTGGACTTACCTGAAGGAGTGAATTCCTGGCCGGATTTAAGGGATTTGAGTTGACGGTACATTATGAATTGATAGATTAGTAAGATAGGGCCAATAACAAATCCGCTGAGAGTCATTAAGAGATCGATGACGATTTTCAGGGCGCCCAGATCCACCCGTTCTAAAACTAAGGAGAGGGGAACATAGATAAGGAAGTAAAGGATCATTACCGCTAGAATTCTGAAAAACACGCCCCACCAATGCCCCTGGACGTAAAATTTACTTTTGAGTAAGGCAGTGAGGCCGCCCTGGTCCTCAGTGACGAGAATCCAAAAGGCAAAGTAGAACCAGATCATGAAGATCAATCCCGGAAGGGCAAAGAGCATGAGCCCGCCCATGAGAATCAACATAAATAAGATGGCCATCCACCAATAGGCAAGGATTTTGTGCCAAGCCCGGCCGTAGGAGGCTTTGACTCCCAGACGCTCTTGATGGTTGGCAACCGCATAAAACATGGCCAGGGCGGACCAGGTGTAAATATAAATGATGGCAAGGAATAAGAGGAAGAAGCTGACTCCGATCAAAATCCAGAATGAAGTGGGTAGTTGAGGAAGACTGGTTGGGGACAGCATGGGAGACAAACCACCTTGCTTAAGGGCAAAGGAGGAAAGAGACACTCCTACCCATAAGAGGAAGGCTACGAAGGTAACGGCCCCGACAATCATGCCCACCACATAGGGAATCAGGGTGATGACGATCAGAGTGAGCCAACGGGAAACAAAGATGGCGATTGATTGTTGTAAGAGGTCGAGGGGGCCGGAAAGGGAAGTGACGGGAGGGTCCGGATCTGGAGAAGAAGGATCACTCGAAGGTGAGAAGGCTTGATCAACATCACTTGGCTGCCAGCCGATTTGAAGAAGTTGTTGACGGATAAAATCATCGGTTTGACCGAGTTGGCGTTGCTGCTGAATGTAGCTGGTCAGGTCGGAATTGGCCATGATTGTTACGGGCTACGAGAATTATGCGCTTATATCCAGTGTAGACTAAATGAGAGGAATTTGACAAGCAGATGAGAAATGAATTTAGCTATTAGCTTTTGGCTTTTAGCTGTTAGAGAAAATATAAATTTGTCAGGTGATTTTGCAATTATTAAAGAGTTGGTTTAGAGTGATATCTTAGGCTTATGGCAAAGAAGTTGGTATTGGTGACTGGTTCCTCTGGATTTATTGGCACTAATTTAGTGGGTCGGTTGTTGAAGGAAGGAGATGCGGTGCTGGGGATGGATAATTTTTGCACCTCGGAGAGATGGAAGGCGGATTTATATTCTGCAAAGCAGAACTATGAGTTTCTGGAGCAGGATATTGTTGAAGATGTTAAACCGGCGTTAAAGACGTCTAAATTGTTAAAGAAGTATAAAAAGATTGATGAGATTTACAATTTTGCCTGTCCGGCTTCGCCGCCGCGGTATATGAAGTTGCGGATTGAAACTCTGCGCGCCTGCACTGAAGGGTTAAGGCAGATGTTGGATTTGGCCCAGAAATATAAGGCGAAGATTTTGCAGGCATCGACTTCGGAAATTTACGGAGAGCCTTTGGAACACCCGCAAAAGGAAAGTTATTGGGGGAATGTGAATCCGATAGGGAACCGATCTTCTTATGACGAAAGCAAACGGTTAGGGGAAACCCTATGCTACGAATACCGGAGTTTACACGGGGTGGATACCAAGATTGTACGGATTTTTAATGCTTACGGGCCGTACATGGAGAAAGATGACGGGCGGGTGATCAGTAATTTTGTGATGCAAGCGTTGGAGGACAAGGATTTAACGATTAACGGTGACGGGCAGCAAACCAGATCGTTTCAATATATCGATGATTTAGTGGAGGGGTTGTTAAAACTGATGGCCACGGAAAAAGGATTTATGGGTCCGGTGAATATCGGCAATCCGGAAGAGTTTACGATTCTGGAGTTGGCCAAGTTGGTGAGGAAGATAATGAAGTCAAAGAGTAAGCTGACTTATCTGCCCTTGGATGCCGGGGATCCCACGCGGAGAAAACCGGATATCAGTCTGGCCAAGAAGAAGTTGCATTGGCAACCCCAGGTGAAGTTGGAGGAAGGGCTGGAAAAGACGGTTGAGTATTTTGAGAAGATATTGGAGAATAAGCAAGTTAAGATTAATAGAAGGAGGTGATAAATGTGTCAGAAACTACAGAAGGAATGACTTCCGGTTCCTTGGAAGGAAGCCAACCGGGCGCCCAAGATCGAGGACCGTTCGGATCGGTGAACCAAGAAATGGGACAATTTCAACCAGGAAAATCTACAGAGACCGAAGATACTACCACGACAAGATCAACAGGTGCCGGGGGGAGGAAAGAGACTGGACAGACCGACTAACCGTTAAGAATAATCAAAGAGATAAAAACCTATTCGTTATTGAAGAGAGGGATAATTGTAGTGCGTCAGATAGACTTTTATGTTTATGTTAAGACAAAAGAGTTTTTGAATGGGCAAGAGAAGCAGCAAGGTATTCATCGTCACCAATGAAGATGACCCTCACGTTGACTCGTTAACCCCTCAATTGCAAGCACTGGGTGCGGAAGTTTTTAGATTTGATACTGAATACTTCCCCACAAAGATAAAGATCAATTTGCAATATACGAGTGGAGACTTGAACGGGGTAATAGAGTGGCCTACTGCGAGAGCTAACTTATTTGAGTTTACGAGTGTTTGGTATAGAAGGCCTGTTCGAGGAAAAATATCTAATGAGATTACTAACCCCATTTACAAAAAATTAGCTAATTCAGAGACAGAGCAATTCTTGTTGCAATTATGGAACGTGATGTTTGAAAAAGGAGTTTTTTTTGTCAGTCCTTGGCAATCCTTGGAAATTGGCGAAAGGAAACTAGGGCAATTGAAGGTGGCCTCAAAACTGGGAATGCGCACTCCTCAAACACTAGTCACTAACAATATTGATGAGGCAAAAGGATTTTGTAAATTTTTAAATAATGATGTGGTGGTTAAGCACATTAGATCCACTTCTTTTATTGATAGCGGACGCAGGCGTCTTTGGTTGGCCACCAAGCATTTGTCTGCTCAACATTTAAAAAATGTTAGCTATATAAAATACGCCCCTTCCTTTTTGCAAGAGAATATTCACAAAAAATATGATATTAGAGTGACGGTGATTGGTAAAAAGGTATTTGCGGTTAAAATTGACAGCCAACAATATGAGGACACTAAAATCGATTGGAGGTTTGCAGAACACTCAGAAAGTTTAAAATATGAAGTGATTAAGTTGCCACAGAGGGTGACAAATTTTTGTTTACAACTAGTCGAGTATTATAAGCTGGCGTTTGGAGCCATTGATTTGGCATTATCTGAAAATGATGAGTATGTATTTTTTGAAATAAACCCTAATGGACAATTTCTTTGGCTTGATGATAAAACTGATTTGCAATTGGGAAAAGAGATGGCAAAATTTCTAATACGTGGCAAAATGTAACTATGTCTGAAAATAACCCATCTACTACTGCAGAGATGCGCTTGCAAATTCCTCTGAAAGGAAAACTGGCTAAGACGGCACAGGATGCTGAGTCGCCGATTCACTTTGTAGGCAAGAGGCTGGCAGAGAAAGTGGGGGCAAAATTCAGTTTCACAAGTGAAAAAGGAGGCGAAAAAATGAAAATGGGTTCTTTTTTTGCGGAAATGCTCGAATATGATGGAAAAGAGCAAGTGCCGGAGAGTGACGCCCCGCCGGAAGAATGGAACACCTTTATGAATACATACTTTCAGGAGTTGGCCGAAAATCCAGACACAGTTAGATTATTCCGCGCTGAAAGATATGGAGAGGGAAAAGTTCCCCGGTTATTGGAAATGCATTTGCCGCCGATGCCAAAAACTAAAGAGGGCTACCGAGATTTCCTGAGGTCCAGGCATCTATTGGCTGGATTACTAGCCGCGTATCAGCAGGAAATTGTGATGATGGTAGGAGTTACCAGAATTATGGATGAATCTGTAATAAAACCTGACCATGAAAGAAGGTTGGGCTTTAATTTCAGTAAAATTGAATTAGACAAACTCGATACCAAACATAGATTAGCACAACGAATGATAGCGAAATCACCTAACTTGCCACATAAAGATTTACCAATAAAGGGTATTTATATGCCGACGAAAGAATTTTTAGAAAGGGATGAGGTGAGTCTGGCGACAGACGAAGAAGGCTGGTTTTTGCAAGCGGGTCCGGTGAAATTTAATTTTTATAAAGCAGGTGAACTAGACATGGAACGTTTAAGTGCTGATGAGCCGTCCGATAATGTGGACGAAATTGAGGTGGAAATGCCTGGAAATATTAATGAAATAAGTGCAAAAGATAGAGAAAGAGCAAAGTATGTACTGGCTGGGTTTTTAAGAAATTTATTACTAGTAGGGACGGTTTCAATGGTCGTAGACGCTGAGAATCCTGACCAAATCCAATTGGCAAAGGATTTGGGGATGAAGAGGGGACGGCGTGAAGGGGAAGGTAAAATCAGACTACAGACTACGAGGGCCCTTTTGGAAGAGGAGTGTTATGTACCAACGGGAGAATTCAAGTAATTAAAGTGGAGTGGTTTATTCGCGGGATAAAGGTGGGAATGGGTGTTAGGGAGAGAGTGAAGATAACTAAACCAGAAATAAGAAGCACACTTAATTTTTGTATATTTAACCCAAGTTCGCTTTCTAAGCGTACAGGGACTTTAGATTCTTTAACTTTAGGAGCTACTCCTAAGAGGGTTATCTCTTCTTTGTTTTTTCCCTTCCTTGCCACGCTCCTCCTGTCTTTTTTGATGTTGTTGATCGATTGTTCTCCTAGCTGCTCCTCTGGGTCGAAAGGGGTCAAATTGTCTATTAAATCCTGACATATCTTCACGCATTGACCATCACCTCCTTTCTAGTAATGATTATATTACGTGAGTTTGAGACTAATGGCAAATTGAGTCGAAAGAATGGGAGAAGAGAGTTGTTAAAGGAATATTCAGTTGGGTGATGGGAATGAGGTATTGAAGTGATTGACGAAGGATTCTATGTGGTGGATTGGGGCAGTTCTATTTGACCTATACTGGGATGCCTGGAGGAGGTGGTGCGGTAACTGCTTTGATTCGTTCTAGTCGCTTTTTGTCTTTGAAGGCGGCGGTTAATGTCTGTCCTAATTCCTGAGCATCATGAGCAAGGGTTGATTTCTCGGTTACTTTTCCAGCAGCGGTTTCTGTCGTAGGAACAATTTTTTCGACAGCTTTTTCAGCCAGACCTGGTTCGGGCGCGTTTAATTTTTGGAGCGTATTATCTACAATTCGATAGCCGATAAGAGCTGGTTGTTGTGCTTGGCGTAAACCATCGTTAACCCGTTCATCAACATCGTGGGTGCCTCTAAGTAAGGCAACTACTGACATGACTGCGATACTTTCGGCTTCAAGCTGCGTTGCTCCAGCATGTTCAGATGCGGCACTAAGGAGATGGATAATTTCTAGCCCGTGATGGCTTTGCATCCAAGAAGCCCAATGATCGTAAGCGAGACCGTTCGCAAAACGGATGGCTTCATTGATATCGGGATGCTCGCTAATTCTTCCCGGAATAACTTGCCTTTTCTTGCCTCCTTCTGGCTGATAATCTGGTGCAGCGGCAGCCAGTTCTCTTACAGAATCGCCAACTTGATCAAGAGCGTCGCTTCCTAATTTATCACTGTTGTCATTAACGACTCTGACTTCCACAGATGCAGCATAAAGAGAAAGTGCTCTTTTGGCCACTTCTTGGGCATGATTCCTAGCTTCAGGTGATTTTATACCTTCAGGCCCGAGTAACTTTTCAACGTTGGCAGGATCGGCCAGAAATTCTGCGGCTTTTACGGATGAGAAACCTTCAGTGTCGGGTTCCTTTTTACTTTCTAAACCGTCTTCGAGAGCTCCGGCTAGATAAGCGATGGCTGTCATTTGATCTTTTAATTGTTGTTGTTCTGCGAGCTTTTCTCCATTTCGTTTGTCGTTTTCATCCAATTTAGTGGGGCGCATCATGACTTCGGTTTCTCTCTGGGTGAACCATTCCTTTAACACTCCTTGACTTCTCTCAAATCTTGCTCCGGTAAGCGGGACAACCTTGATAGCTTCTTGGGATAATAGGCGCATGCGTTTGAGTTCCGCCTGGTCGGCTCCTATTCTTCCTTGTCTATCGGCTAAATCTATTAAAGGGACATTGTCGGCTGTATCCGGATCCTTATCAATATAGGTAGCCATTCTAACTCGTTCTGCAGGCAGTTCATGCACCGGATCGAGTTTAGCCTCAGAGAGAGGAGAATTTTCACCACTGAGAAAGATGCGATAGAATGCCATCCTGGTCGTATCTACCGTTCTGGCTACTTGATCAGAATCTTTTATTTTGATTTCTTTCAGGCCTTGGCGACAATCAGCGACAAGCTTGGCTTCTTTACTAGCAATTGTGCCTTCAACAATGGTCTTCCAGCGATTATTGAGCTCGGCTCTCGCAATACCAGATTCAGGAGAGAGGGTGTAGGTGGCCACAAATTCGTTGACAGCTTGGCTGTTATCAACAGCATTAGCTACAGTACCTTCAAGTTCACCTGCGCGTTCTTTCTGAAGGATAGCTATCACGTCCTCTTCGGCGGCGCGATAAGCTTGACGGTAGGCTTCAATCTTACCTTGATACCCCTCAAGTTGATGCGCGAGCTGGCCGTACCGTTTTTCCCCATTTAGTTCTACGAGTCTTTGATCCTTTTCTTGCCTAAGTTGTTGTTCATAACGTGCTTGTGCCTCTTGAGGATCTGCAGGCTCAGCGAGGGTGGCCCGATTAGCACCATTCAGCTGGTCGAGGATACGTAAATTGCGAAGAGCGGTTTCTGCTCCAAGTTTAAATATGTCAACTTCATGTGGTTGCGTAAGGGCGTCAAAGGCAGCGCCGGCTGCTGTTTCTAATTGTGGACTGGTAGCCTCAGGCTGAGGTGCAAGTCTGGTTATTTTGAATTCCTCTGTTGTTTCTGTGGGTGTTTCGGACATCTTGAGTGTGAGTATGGCTGAAAAGGGGAATTGTGTCAAGCGCCAGCGTGTCTGATTTATTTAAATCCGGTAATCCATGATAGGCACCAAGGTTCTTTCAACTGGGGAAATAGCCAACCTACCTTCGCTCAATTCGGCGAGAATTTGGGCGGCATGCAAGACAGCAATGTGGGGTTTTGCCTGATAAGTACAAACGACATCATCAGTCAACCTTTGTTCAGGAGTTCTAGAGTCAAAAGATGGACCTAGAAATATATCGACTTTTGGTGATGGCCCAAAATTAAGCCCCTCAAGCTGAAGTCGAGACTGGCTTTCTCTGAGAGCCGTTGTTAATTCTTCATCTGAGACTTTTTGTTCGTTATTGCGTGCTGTATCTGCTTGGCGAAGAAAGTGCATCATATAATTTCCCATAGTAAGTCTGTATCCTGTCAGAATTAATTGTCTTGCCTGATCAGGCGATAAACCGTCTATAGGTAAGTTTCTTTCTAGCTCTCTATGCCTAATGGCACGAGCTTCAGACAAGAATTGATGATCTGTTTCTGAAGAATGAGTGAATGGGGAGATGTCTGGACACCCAACTCTATCACCGATAAAAGCTCTTACTACCTTTCTGTTCTGATCAATCCAGTAAGAATAAGGTTGAGATCTATTTTCTCTTGACTTGTTGTTCAACATAGTTGTTTGTTTTTGTTTACGACCTATAGTCTACATTATGGAAGAAGATTTGTCAACTTTTAATTTGTTTCAGATTTAGATTTGATGTTTTAAGGAAAAATTAATAGTTGACAGGGGAGAAGAAATACAGCATATTAGGGAATTGAAAAGACTTCTTCTGCCCGATGCTTCTTTTCACAAGTTTGTACCGATGACACTGATCGGGATCAGCGCAGACGGTATCAATTTTTGTTTATACATAATTAAGGTAATTTACTTCACTGGCCGCAATCGGAGGTGATTGTCTGGAATTAGGAATTATGAATTAGGGGATAGTTGTTGATTGATTCATGATTCTTGATTCATAATTTCATAATTCTTTTTTCGACTTTTATGAATTCGAGATTCAGACTCATCAGCAGCGTGCTAGTGATCGGGGTAATCATCGCAGCAGTTTTGGGCGCAAGCAGCGCCTTTTTTAGTGACAAAGAAACGAGTCCTGACAACACGCTGGTGGCCGGAGCAGTGGATTTGAAGATTGATAACACGAGTTATTACAACGGAGAACCTTCTCCGGACACGAGTTGGACTTTGAATGATTTGACGGATCAGTTGTTTTTTAATTTCTTGGACGTGAAGCCAGGGGACAGGGGAGAGGACACGATTTCTTTGCATGTGGATGACAATGACGCCTGGGCGTGCATGAATGTGGAGTTGACCAAGGATGATGACGCGACTTGTACTGAACCGGAACAAATAGATGATCCCACGTGTGATGAACCGGATGAGCCGGAAGATTTGTGGGACGGAGAACTGGGAGGGTTGATTAATTTTATTTTCTGGGGTGATGACGGAGACAATGTGTTGGAGCAAGACGAAACTGATTTGGTATTTAAGGAAGGCACGGCGTCAGCGGTGCTGGCCAATGGGGTATGGAAGCTGGCTGATTCAACAGGCAATATCTGGGATGAGTTTCAGCATCCTCTGCAGGGAGGCAAGGATTATTACATTGGCAAGGCCTGGTGTTTGGGCCAGCTGACTGAAGCGCCTCTGGAGCAAGACGGCAAAGGGGCGGATAGCGACAGAACACCCGCGAATTCCACAGGCGGAGTGCTTTGTGACGGGTCAGGATTGAACAACGCGGCGCAGTCTGATATTTTGATGGCCAATATCGGGTTTTCTGCGATTCAGTCCAGGCACAACCCGGACTTTACCTGCGGGGAAAACGGGGGAGAGCCGTGCTTTAAGAAGGCTGATTTGATGTTGGTATTGGATCGGTCAGGCAGCATCAATGATACAGAATTGGCAACGTTGAAGACGGCGGCCAAAGCGTTTGTGGATGCGCTGGCATTGTCTGCTAATGGCCCGCATGCCGGGGAGGTGAGTTTTGCGACCACGGCCAATCTGGACCAGCACTTGACTGATAATCCGGCATCAGTGAAGGCGGTGATTGACGCTCTGGTGCACAACGGGTTTACTGATTTGAAAGACGCGCTTGATCTGGCTACCGGAGAGCTGGCCAATCCGGGAGACTTACATGACAGACCTGACCTTGAATCACCTGATTATATTATTTTGATTACTGATGGGAATCCGAACCGGCCAGACCCGAACACAGCAGTGGCTGAGGGAAGTGCGGCGGCGACCGCGGCTAAGAATGCAGGGATCACGATTTATGTGGTAGGAGTGGGAAGTGATGTGGACACGGCTTATTTGCGGGATGATATTGCCACCGACCCGGCGCACTATTTCGCAGCAAATGATTTTGGAGATTTGTCAACGATCCTGGCAACGATAGCCCAGTGCCCGAATGAATAGAGAATCGTTGTGCGTTTCGACGTTTCACGTTTCAACGTTGGTGGTTTTTGTGTTTAAAAGTTATTTATGTCTAGTTCGTATCAAGAATTGGATGTGTGGAAGCTTGGTGTAGAACTAGCAGTGTTGGTATATAGAGTAACCAGTCAATTTCCTCAACATGAATTGTACGGCCTCACCAGTCAAATGCGCAGAGCCTCGGTAGCCGTGGCTTCGAACATTGCGGAAGGTCAAGGCCGGGGATCGAGGAAGGAATTTCGACAATTTTTAAGGATTGCATTTGGTTCGCTTTTAGAATTAGAAACTCAAGTCGTAATAGCTGAAAGAATTGGATATTTAAATCAAGCTGAGAAGGATAAAATTTTGGAGATGAGCTTGAGGGTTTAGCAAATGATTTTTAAGTTAGAAAAATCTTTAATAAAGTAAAGTAAGCGTTGCACGTTTCTCGTTTTTCGTTTCGGCATTCGATCGCGAAACTTAACGATGAAACGTTGAAACGAGAAACGCGAAACGTTTTAGAGAGGAGGTGAGAAAAAATGCAAAAGAGAATTTTATTCAGTTTGATGATTATCGGCATTGTCGGAGCAGTAGTGTTCGGAGCCACCAGAGCGTTTTTCAGCGACACAGAAACGTCATATGATAATACTTTTGTGGCCGGAGATATTGACTTGCAAATTGACAATGAAAGTTACGCCATTGACTACAACATCCCCCAGTATGACGGGACGCCGGTCGGCGCGTTGGTATTGAGCGGACTTACCTCATGGCCGATGGGGGATCTAGATCTTGAGAAGTTTTTCGACTTTAGAGACCTGAAGCCAGGGGACTACGGCGAAGATACCATTTCCGTGCACGTGGGCAGCAATAATGCCTGGTTGTGCGCCGCAGCGCAAATCACTGATGATTCAGACCAGACCTGTACAGAACCAGAGTTAGAGGATGATGCCAATTGTGCTGAACCCGGAGAAGGATTGGGCGAACTTGATGAAGGAGTCAATTTCGCTTTCTGGGTTGATGATGGGGACAACGTGCTTGAATCAGACGAAAAAGGATCGATCTTCCTTAACGGTCCGCTAAGCGGATTAAGCGAAGCCGGGCAGATCGCACTGGCTGATTCAGAGCACAGCATCCTAGGCGGTAATGAACCTATTCCCGGAGGAACGACCTTTTATATCGGGAAAGCCTGGTGCTTTGGAAACCTAACCCCAGATCCAGTTGAACAAGGCGAAGGTGGTCCACTAGATCGGGAAACAACCGGATTTAACTGCGATGGTTCCCAAGTGAAAAATGCGGCCCAGACCGATCAGGTGGTGGGCGATTTGCAGTTCTACGCAGAACAGTCCCGCAACAATGGTCAATTCCTGTGCAGCAATTGGACGCCAAACTGGGAGCGGCCAGAAGAACCTTAGGACTAACCTAGAACCTGAGTGTCTACCGAGCTCTCCTGTCCGATCTGAAGATCAGAGCCGGAGATTCGGTGGGCAGTCAGAGGTGCGAAGTGTAAGGCTTCGCGCTTGTGACTGCCCCTCCAAAATGTTTCCAGGTTTTTATTAGCTGTTATCTGCTCGGAAGGAGGTGTATGTAAATGAAAAAGGTGCTTTATAGTATAATGTTGATCGGGATTGTAGGAACTGTAGTTTACGCAGCCACCAATGCCTTTTTCAGCGATACGGAAACTTCGGTCGGGAATACGTTCGAAGCCGGAGCCATTGATTTGCAGATTGATAATGAGAGCTGGTATAACGGTGAGCCGCGCGAGGATTTATCCTGGGATTTAAGAGATTTGACGATTGAAAAGTTCTTTGATTACGCGGATTTGAAACCCGGAGATTGGGGCGAAGATACAGTGAGTCTGCACGTGACCAGCAACCCGGCTTACGCGTGTGTAGCTTTCCGGATTACGGAAAACAGTGACAACGGGATTACTGAGCCTGAAGACGAAGTTGACGGCAATATTGACCAGGCTGACGGCACGGCTGACGGTGATCTGGCCCAAGAACTGCATTTCGCTTTCTGGGTAGATGACGGAGACAACGTGCTGGAAGACAATGAGGTTGAATCGCTGGTGGGAGGCCAGGCGGCTGATGTGTTTGAACAAGGCATATATGCTTTGGCTGATTCCCAGGGCGGGTTGTTTGAAGAAGCGTTGCAGCCGGAAACCGATTATTACATTGGCAAGGCCTGGTGTTACGGAGACATGAGTCCGGAGCCGGTACCAGCCGGACAAAGCGAGGATCCAAGTGTGGCATCAGGAATTACCTGTAACGGGCAGCCGGTGAGTAATATTTCCCAGACAGACAAGTTGGTGGGGGATATTCAGTTCTACGCGGTGCAGACCAGGCACAATGAAGAGTTCCTGTGTAGCAGGGATTATGAACCTACATGGCCAAGACAAATCACGTCAACTACTGGTGACGGCTGGGCAAGCGTGGGTGGAGATTTCACCGAAGCTTGGCAAGCCGACGGTCGCTGGGGTGACGGAGGGACTTCCAATGCAGAAAATGAAGTTCGTGTTGGACTGGCTGGCGGTGGAAGCCCACAAGCTCAACACCAGAGCGATAACTCTACCGGCCCTTGGAGAAATGGGGTAACTGAAAGCTTTACTCTCACCTATGACGGTGGGACTGAAGCAGCCTTGACTATCGGTGATACCACGGCAGATACCACAGTTGACTTACCTTTGGGTGATGTTCCCGGTGCTAACGGAAAAATCGGGATTACAGTCAAGACTTACGTGGATGATACCGAAGTTAAAGTTGAAAACGTAAAACTTGACGGGATGTCTCCAGTAGGTCCTGACAGCGTTAGCGAATCAGTCAATGGATCAAAAGAATACCTGGTCATCAGTGGCCTGACAGAGTTGTCTGACGGGTTCACTTTGACAGGTGATTTGACATTCACTTGGGGCGGAACAACGCCTTCCTCAGCAGAGGATATGTCCATGCTCATCCAAGTGGAAAATGCGCCTTAGTTTTGAGACTAAGTCTGCCCAATTTAACTTGGAGGTTGCCAAGTCTTTGGAGGCTTGGCAATCTGCCGCAGTCCCGAAGGGAATCGGGGTTGCGGCAGGTTAGTTAGAGATCCTTCGATCCACCAAATGGCGGACTCAGGATGACATGAATTAATATTAAATTGAGGAATGTCAATTTCCGCAAATTTACCGCGGAATTACCGCAGCCTAGTGGGTGGGCTGTCAAAGCCTTGATTGAACGTAGGTCTTGTCATTCTGGAACAAGCCAGGTGCCAGAAGATACCTGGCGCAGTGATAGAATCTCGGAGATCCTATCGGCCCGATAAGAATCGGACCTCCAGGATGACGGAAGGCGTCATGTTAATCAGGGTTTTGACAGCTTAACTACATGATAAATGTGATTTGGAGTTGTGTACTTTGAGGCTAATTTAGCCTTAAGGGGATCCTATCGCTACGCTCCAGGATGACGGGGGGAGTAAGTCCTGCTGTTAGTTTAAGCTGGCGACAAGTTCCTGGACAAAAGTGAAGGGACTTGCAAAAACCTTAGAACCTATCATGGTGAACCGATGCTAAATTCGGTTCTCATGGTTGATCTGCCGAGCTCTCCTGTCCTGTAAAAAGAGTTTGGTGCCGGAGATTCGGCGGGCAACCACAGTTCTGCAAACCTGTCTGCATGCCGGGTAAAATAGGAGTTGAAGGATTGTGGCAGCCGAAGTAAAACCTTACTGAGCAATAAAAGGTTATAATTAAGGGGAAACTTATGGCTGTTCTGTTAACGGGAGAGATCCTTGACGAGATAAGGACCAAGGGGGAGGAGATGGAAATGGGGTATTATTTCCGTCTTGGTCCGGACATTTATATCAGAATCACTAATCCGGAAGAAGAGATCCCGGAAGCAGGTAGAGGTGGCATAGAGGAGCGGGTTGATGACTCAGGCACTTACGAAGTACTGAATGACCCGACGATGATGCAATTTATCAGCGATTTTCATGATCCTAGCCGGATTAAAGAGACCCGAGGTTATTTGCTACCTATTTTAGTGCCAAGAGGATTTATGTTATTAACTGCTCAACGGGATTTTTTCCGTAGAATTCCCGAGGAATTTCAGTAGCCGTATCACGTAATACGTAGCACGTAACAATATATTAATTCCTGATTCATTGTTAAATACTATGCAGTCTTTACATTACTTATTCAGAATTTTTCAATTATTAGTGACTATTTTGGTGGTGGTGTTCGCCGGGGTGCTGATTCTGACGGCTTTGCCGGTGAAAGGGAATATTAAATTGTTAACGGTGCTGTCCGGTTCAATGGGGCCCACGATTCCGGTGGGCAGCGCGGTGTTGATCAAGCCGGTTGATCATTACCTAACCAATGAGGTGATTACTTATGCCCGCGGGGGCAATGAAAAGCAGCTGGTAACGCACAGGATTGTGGCTACGCAGTTTGTGAACGGGGAAAAGCAGTATATTACTAAAGGAGACGCCAACGAGGATCCGGATCCGGCCGTGGTAAAAGCTGATCAGGTGAAGGGGCAGGTGTTGCTGACGGTGCCGTATCTGGGATATGTGGCGAATTGGATCAAGACGCCGGCCGGGTTTGTGAGTCTGATTGTGTTGCCGGCGGCGATTTTGATTTACGGAGAGTTGATGGCAGTGAAAAATGAGATGGTGAGAGCATGGAAGAAAAGGCATTTGGGAGTGCTGGCGTTGTTAGTGGTGATAGCGGCCGGATGGCAGTTAAACAGTAATACTCAGGCGATGCTGGAAGACAGGGAAGTGAGCGAGATGAATACGATCCAGGCGTGGGTAGAAGGTACGGCCGTGGAAGTTCAGACGGACGGAACGCAGGAAACAACCCCGACAGGTGAGCCGTCTCCAACGCCTCCTGAAGGAGCCAATTTGGTGATTAATGAGTTGTTAGCCAATCCTCAAACAGATTTTACTTATGAATGGGTGGAAATTTATAATCCCACCGGAGCGGATGTGGATCTGACTGACTGGGCGTTGAAGGATGCGGCAAATCCTGCAAAAAGTTTATCCGGATTAGGGACAATTTCGGCCGGAGGATTTAAGGTTTATAGCGACCATAATTGGTTAAATAATAGTGGGAGTGAAACTTTGCAATTAATGTTTCCGGGTACCAATGTAGTAGACGAGGTCACATACACTGGCACGTCAGCTGACGTGTCGCATGGTAGGGAAACTGACGGAGGGCTGCCGTGGAAAGACTGCGGCACGGCAACTCAAGGCAGTTCGAATAATGGCAGCTGCTAAATGAATCAGGATGTTAAAAAGGCGAATTTTAACTATTTTATTTTTGGCTTTGTTGGTAGGGATCGGTTGGTGGGGAGTGGATCACCAGGGGTGGTTGATTCAGGCGGCCGGACCGCTGGTGGTGACCTGGGAGGACACGCCATTGTTTTATGTGACTAATATGCTGCCCGGAGACAGCGAGTCCAAGACGATCGGATTTGATAATCAAAAGGACCAGAGTGTGCAGATCGGGTTAAGAGCGATAAAAGTGGAAGAGGATCCGACTGATCCGGCGATTTCTCAGGTGTTGGATGTGGTAGTGGAAAAGGTGGGAGGAAGTGTGTTGTATGGACAGGGTAGTCCGGGCGGAGCAAAGACGTTGGCAGATTTGTTAATGGAATTTGACGGCAGCGACTCGCTGGTGTTGGGAACTTTGGCGCCTGGAGATAAAGCTGATTACATGATGACGGTGGAGATGCCTACATGGGTCGGGAATGAATACCAGGGCGCCAAGGTGGTGTTTAATTTGCAGGTGATTACTGATCATAAGGCCTTGGATTTGCCGCCGGAATGTGAGCATTTGAGAGGCACGATCACGGCAGTGATTGAAGGCACGGAGGGGAAGGATGTGCTGCGAGGGACTTCGGCCAATGAGCTGATTATCGGATACGGAGAAAAGGATAATATCAAAGGCAATGGAGGCGATGATTGCCTGGTGGGAGGAGACGGGGATGACCATATTAACGGGGGAACAGGGAATGATGTGCTGATCGGGGGAGAAGGTAATGATGATTTGGACGGGCATTTTGGCAATGATTTGATCTACGGAGGCAATGGAAATGATTTGCTGAAAGGCAAGCAGGGACAGGATGTGTTTTACGCCGGAGAAGGGGATGACAAAGTGCGTGCCGGGTCAGGCGAAGACCTGATTTTCGGAGGACCAGGGAATGACCAATTGGAAGGAGGAGGAGACGATGATTTGATTTTTGGGGAAGCGGGAAATGACATGATTAAAGGTGACAGTGGGGATGATGTGATTGAAGGGGGACAGGGAGATGATGACATGAACGGCAACAGCGGGGATGATCATTTGACCGGGGATGCGGACACGGACAAGGCTAACGGGAGCTCGGGAACTGATACCTGCGACGCGGAGACGGAAATTCACTGCGAGCTATGATCAGCGGTCAGAAGAAGGTAATCCTGACCAGGTGATGACAAATGAGGTATAATTTGACTGGAGTCTAATATGTCTGAAGGAATGACCGGGCAGGTGGAAGTACGGAAAGGGCCACGAGCGCAAGCCTTAACACCTCTTTATGAAAAGGCAATGGAGGCGGCAGGCGCGCCGTTGCCCGCACTCTCGTCTGATAGATTACTGGAATGCTCAACGAAAATCGACAAGGAAAGAAGCGATCCCAAATTTGTTCTAGATGGAGATGATTTGCGAGATATATTGGAAATACATGGGATAAACGGCTTTTTACGAGATCAAGTGGTTGACCAAGTAAGCGGACTGCGAAGTGATGTGGAAACCCTCACCAACGCTCACCCTGACCGGCAGACGAATATCTCCCTGATCTTGTCAACACTGCGAGAACAATCGCGAGTGCAACAGGCATGGGAGGCGGTACCAAACGAAATACAAAAATTGGTGGCAGATTATAATGAGCGCTGGACGCCAGGAAGGCGACAATGGACGGTGAGAAAAAACATGGGTGGGGGAAAATTCGTAGAAGAGGAGGGGAAGGAAACTCAAGAAGAAGCCGATGCAAGGCTGCAAAAAAATAAAGATAAGTTAGGAATATGGAAAAGTGTAGCGGTAACTGATGAACAGCGATATTTATTGCCTGCAGTGAAGTTTCTGAACAAAGAATTTTCTGTCGACAAGCTGACAGAGTTAGGTTATACAAATGAGGTCAGGGAGCGATTAATCCAGATGATGAAACTTCTGGATGATCCCGAGGCCTATCCAGAACTCCAAAAGACATATCCGACCACAGTTTGGAAGCATAGAGATGAATTCTATTATTCAAGACTGGCCCAAATAGCGATGCCGTTGGTAGAGGCACAAATAAAGGAAGAAAAAAGGAATCGGAATACCGTTCTCGTAGAGACGGCAGCGCAAACCATGAGATCAATGCGAGAAAGAGGAGGAGGTAACCCCCAAGCACAGGATACAGGTTTGGCAGATCTCTATGCTGACCTTCAATTATTAGCGCGGTCTGATAATGAGAACCGGATACGAAGACAAGGAGGAAAGTTAGTTGGCACGCAAAGAGAAGACCAGATTCAAGCGCGAAAGCAATTAGTGCAAAAAATAAGATCCAGATTGGGTAACCATTTACCCGGGGTGATGATAGTAGGGAATCAGGGATATGAAGGAGTAAGTCTTGACGGTCAAATGTATGACGGATCTAATCCGGCAATGACTTTCTGGTTGGCAAGAAAGCTAGAAACCCGGCTGTCGGACAAGAGCCACCTGCGACAGATACCTTTGGCCCGGTTACAAGAGTGGCAACAAGGAAAAGCCGAGTTAAAAGAAGAGTAAACCACGAAGAGAGACTTAAATTAGCCGAGGATACAGGAGGATGGTTTAGAGGACGAGCGACTATCTAATGGCTTGGTTGACAAAGGGGACCTTTGGTGGAATAAGTGAGGAGGATGTGTGGGGTGAACTTTTTACATTGATTGACGAGACCTATAGATATAATTTATAATAGTTTGGATGGGAACGGAGTATCGCTTAATCACAGCAATTGAGGAAAGAAATCTTACGAAAAGAGCGCGTTTTGTTAATTGGGTAATGGATAAAGAAACCTTTTTGGGAGTAGTTTGGACGGCGAATACCCGCCACTCACTATTGAGATTATCTCCTCCTTTTGAATCGTTAGTGATAAAGCCTCGAGGTTGGAAGGAGATCTCAGTCGTGAATGAAGGAAGAGAAGAATTCTACTGGGACAGAAATAAGATAGGGGCGCTTCTACCTCCAGAGGAAGAGAAGATACTGTCTTTAACGTCAGGAGAGCAAGGTCGTATTATGAAGGCGGGTACTGATCTGGAGAGAGCGATTGTGGCCAGAATAAATGTGAGAGGAGCCTTGGATAATCTAAACTTAGCAAATCCCATGGCGGATCTACAGTCAGGAGAATTTTTCAACTTATGGTGGATGGGATATGTAAGAAGGATAAGCGGAGAGCTTGCTCAATTGGCTGGTTGATCGAGAGTGTCTCTCATCCAGATCTGGAGGTGGGGATGATCAAAGACGGAAAAGGTTTCTTCGGCCAAGGCTTCGTCGGTGATGGCGAAAGGCCCGATGCGGGGAGCGTTATAGAAGTCGGCGACTTTGGTGAAGCCCAGGTCTCCGGAAAACAGTTGCTGGTAAAATTTAGCGGCTTGAGGAAATTGGTCTGGGTGATCAAGGGTATGTTTCCAGAGGCGACGGGAAAGGAGGACGATGACGGCGGTTTGGGGAAGGGTAGCGGCTAGTTCCTGCTGACGTTGATAAGAGATGCTGGTTTCTGGAGGCAAAGATTCGTCGGATGATTGATCAAGTTCGTAAAAATTGAACAAGGTAATATGAGACATAAATCTCGGATTGAAGGGAATAATGCCCAGGTCCCAGACTTCGGAAATAATGCGGGAATTTTGCGGAATATGTTGAACGGCCCACTGAGCGGCTTGGATGCGAGGATCAGGCTGAAGGTAGACGGAGAATAAAGACAAGCCTTGAATTACTTGCCAACCAATGATGATCAAGAGAAACAGTGGGTATATTTTCAATCTTTTGTTTAATTGTTTCATGGTTTCATTGTTCCATTGTTGAAGTGCGATTAATATCCAAACAGCAGCAAATATCAAATAAGGCAGAGTGGGGATAGTATATCTAGTCCATTTGACGTAGAGTTGACCGATGAAGCCGAATTGGAGGAGGAAAAAGATCACTAGTAGGGAGGAAGCAGGAAGTAGAGATGGAGACGGTTTCGGAGTGCGGAGAGACAAAATTAGTCCGAGGAGACCCAGGATGAGTACTGGCCAGGAAAGGATCCAGGGGTAGACGTGGGTGAATTGGTAAAGGTAAGGGATGGTGTTAATAAAGTGACGGGTGTAGAAGGTGGAAATGGTGCCGCGGGCGATGTCGCCTTCGATACCGATAGAATAAGCAAAGGCAGGATTCAAATTATCCTCGGCTGATTTAATCAGTTCGAGAGGGTGGAGCAAAGTGTACGCTTCAGAAGATGGCTGAGGATGGACGGCTGGCGGGGGTGGAGGGTTGCCTCCTTTGTCTAAGGGAAGGAGGGCACGGAGAGTAAAAGGGTTAGTAACAAAGAAAATAACCGAACTGGCCAAAATCAGAGCGGATGATTTAAGAATGAGACTAAATAACCGGTTGACGAAGGCCGGAACCGGAGATTGGAAATAGGCGGGAGAAAGGGAAAGAGGAGCGAGAAGAGTGCGCGTTTTATGAAAGATGATTCTGGGAAGATTAATGAGCAGGAGGATGGTTTCCCAAACCCAATTAATGATGGAGCCGGCGGGAATACTTGATCCGTAAGCGGCAATGCCACAAGCCCAGAAGGCTAACAATGACCAAGCAAGATGGTAATCGCTGGTGACGACTAAAATCGACTGATAATCTGCCTGTTTAATTAGTTTGGTGACGGCTTGGGCGTTGCCCATGGTAGTATGAGACCGAGCTTCAAGGGTAAGATGGGAAGGCTTGACGCCGGCTTTAAGAGCCATCTCCTGCATAGCCTGAGCTTCGCTGGAGGCTGAATCAGAGAGGCGGTGCCCGGACCCGCCACTGAAGATCAGTTGCGGCGCCAAGCCCTGCTGGTAAAGTTTGAGGGCATGGCTAACCCTGTTTTTAAGCTCAACTGAAGGTTTACCAGAAGAAGATAAGGATTTGCCCAAGACCACAATGGCATCGTATTTTTCAAGATGAGAAGGATGGACGGTTTGTTTGATTAACCACCAAAATAAGGCGAAACACAAAGCAGGAAGAAGGACAAGGCTGGTGACTTTAGTGCCCACGGCCAGACCAAGAAGCAGAGCGGCCCAGGTGATCCACTTCCAGGTGGGATTTCTGGCCAGTTCAAGAGCAACCACGAATAAGAGGAGGCGAAGAAAGGTGAGCCAGATCTCAAAGGTGCCGAAATGAGCGAACTGGATGAAACCAAAGCTAAAGGTGGTGAGAGTGGCGGATAAGAGAGGAATTAAGGTGGAGGGTTTAGGGTTTAGGGTGGATTTATTAATGGGGCTAAAATATCTTTGGGTGATCCAATACATCAAAGGGATGAGAGCGGTAGAGAGGAGGGCGGAGATAATCCGACCGACTTTGATGGCAGTGAAAAAAGGGTCTTCAGTGACGCTCAGCCAGTGTTGAGCGGCTTTAACCAGGAAGAAGTTAAGGTAGATGGGCACGGTGCCGTAAGCAAAGAAATCAGGATCCATGTTATACGGCCAGCTGAGACGGGTGACGGCAGAGGCAATGTTGCGCTCGTCAGGATGGAACCACCAGGGTTCTCCCCAGTTGAGGTTGGTGAAGCGCAGGTAAGCGCCGATGAGGGTAAGGATGAACAATAAGAAGATTTCCACACGAATGAACCCGAATAGAACTCGAATTGGCGCGAAAAGGTGGCTTTTGTGTAGTGACCGTAGGGATAGTTTACTCATGGTTGACTGTTTTATTTTAAGCCAGAGAAGAGGGTGAAGTGAAGGGATGACCAGACGTTAGTCTGCAAGACTACAGACAGGTACGCAGACCTGGATACAGGCTCGAGTACTGGGTTGATGGCGGCAGGCAGAAGCACAGGAGTCATAAGTACCCCCGAGAATTTGAGTGCAATCCTGATCTTTGATGTTTTCACACTCCTGATATTGATCCAGCCACTGGCCACCTAACTGTTCACAGAGTGACTGGTGGTCAGAAGATCGGGGTTGTTCGCAGGTTTGCTGGCATTGTTCAAGGGTGTTAAAGGGGACCACACCTTGACAACCGCCCCAGAGAAATTGCTGGCACGACTGTGTTTGGTGGTCAAAGTAATATTTGGGAAAAGCTGCCTCGCAGGGGCCGGCTTTAGGAACCAAGTTACAGCGGAAGGTACATTTGGCAGGTTGATAATCGCAACTATCTGGATCACAGGGGTCAAGATTGGGTTGGCATTTGGAGATTCTGTCTCGATCGACCGGGGAACCGGTGGTGGAATCAGGTGAGGGGCTGGGGTTTACAACAGGTGAAGATTGAAAGGTGGGTGGACCTTTAAATATCTGCTGTCCGGTGAGGAGGATGATGACCAGGGCAGGGATGAAAATGATGATGAGGAGCACAAATGGCAACACATACCACCACGGAAGGCGGGGAAGGATTGATGGGTGTTTGTCAGAGGATGAGGTGGAAGGTGCGTCCATGGTGATAACGAATTTTAAAGGATTGGCAGTGAGATTAGCAAAAGGATTTTGATTTCTAAAGGTTTGAAAAAATTAATCTATACATAACTCCGGGGCCAGTTGGCTGTTCTCAACAAAGCTGAAACAGCCAAAGATATGCTCGTAATTAGCACACTGGCCAGGAATCTTGCCTTCATAACTAATACACCGACCCGATTGACATTGACCACCGTCAGTACAAGATTGATCGGCATCTGAATAAGGGATCTGGCAAAACTCCCGGCCGACTATCCCCCAAGCCCGCCAGTCTCCGCCAGCTGCTTCACAGGCTTCCTTGGTTGAAGGCGCTTCTGAAGGGGTGGGAGAAGGAATCGGAGTCAGTGACTGATCCAAAAACCGGAAGGTGGAGAGGATTTGGTTGATAAGTTGGTGTTTTTTTAGACCTCCACCAAACTCTTCATCATCCGAAGCATGGATGCGGATATCTACCTGGATGGCAGAGTTACTATCGGATGAAGGGAGAAATATGCGGTAGTAACCCCAAGGTGGATCGCCAAAGAAGTCGCCAGTGATTTGGGGTGCAAATTTCTGAGAGAGTTGCTGGTACCCGATAGTGTCTAGTCGGGTCTGATTCTCAAAAGAAGGCTGATTGGCCCATGGCGGTTTACCCGGATCCATCTGGTAGACAGAAAAGCTGATGATGAGAGCTGTTTCTGACTGTTCAAATTCGGCTTCGTCCGAGATTTTGACGATTGATCTTTCGGGAATAAAGGGGGTTTTAATGTTGACCGTCCGCTCTTTCATAAAGAAGGCGGCCGGATATTTAAAGGAAAAATTGTAAACAGAGTTCTTATATGTTTCCCATTCGCTAGTGGAATCGATGGTGGGGGTTGGCTGGTTAGGATATACTGCTTGGCATTGATGGTTTTCGCACTTGACTGAGGTAGGGGGAAGGCACGCTTCACAGACAATTTGACGGCACTTGGCGGGAGCGACCAGATCATAAACTTTTCCCCAGTCTAATAAATTTTTGTCTTTGGCGACTTGAGACTTGGGGTAGGCTTGTGGACAGGCACAACACTCATCTGACCGAAAGGCTAAAACACAATCGCTATCCTGAGTGCATTGGAAGTTTACAGTTGCAGGAGAGGGTTGTCGGGTTAAGATGATGATGATCAGGGCGGGGATGAGGAAGACGATTAGTAAGAGAAAAGGGATAATATACCAGAGGGGGAGGTGGTGAAGAAGAGGATGTTTTTGGAATTCTGGAGTCTGGACTGGTTGTTTTAAGATCTGGCTTGGTTCGTTCATGTTAGTTAATAAACTGAAGAGTAGAGATTATTTGATTATACAATGTCAGTTTGTTGCTGATGATTTCTAGATAGTCATTTTCGCTTAGTTTATCTCTGGGAACTGGTTTTTCTAAAATATAACTCTCTAATCCTGTAATTATTTCTACAATACTTTCATTTTCAGAGGGGGTTTCACTTTGTGAAATATGACTAACTATGGCTGTGATGTCACCGGCATGAAGGTCTTTTTCGTCAGCTACTTGGATAAATTGAAAAACGTGATAATTGTTTGGGGTTATAAAACTTCTATTTATAGTTATAGTTTTATATTGATCGTTTTCTGGTTTAAGTCTATCTCTATATCTCAATAAGCTGATATTGAAACTTTCACCTAAGGTGTAATACTTACCCCCCGCAATTTCTCCTTCTCTTACTATTTGCCAATGATCGCCGTTGTCTAAAACTCTAAATCCTGGAGGGTATTTAAAGGATATCTTGTTGGTTGGAGATTTATATGTATCCCAATTAGATGGATTGCTTCCCTGATCCAAAAACCGGAAGGTGGAAAGGATTTGATTAAGGATCGTGGTGCCATAATAAAAGGTTCCATAACCATAATACATATCCGCGATTACACCTGTTGAACTTTTGATCAAATAGTGCCAATCTCCGGAGGAGGCACCCATCCGGTGGTAAACGATAAAGGTATGGTGATCAAAGGTTTCTTCGGAGATGCTATCAATAGTGGCGGCATCACCTTTACCTAATTCTCCGTATGCAAAATGGCCAAATTTTAATGCGGATATCCCGAGTTGTTGAGCCAGATGTTTTTTTAACTCTTGAGAGGTTTTGACTAAAGTAAGTTGAATTTTTCTCCCTTCGTAGGAGGCCGTACTGTAATCTTCCTTCGCGATATTATAGTTTTGATGTTTAAAGGTAATTTCCATTTGGTTTTCTGACAATGAATTTTCCTCTGCGGCTTGGTATTCACGCGGGTATTTCATTTGAAATCCATACTCCTCATTGGTATAGGTTTGCCAGTCGGCGGTGGGATCGATGGTGGGGGTTGGCTGGACTTCGGAAGGGTTGGGAACTCCTGTGAGGGAATATTCATGGAGGGAAATCTGGTTGAGAGGATAACTACCAGGTTGACTTTGAGAAATTGTTGTAGAAATGGGCTGACGGTGGGTGACGAGGATGATAATCAGGGCAGGGACGAGAAGAATGATTAATAAGAGGAAAGGGATGACGTACCAGAGGGAGAGGCGGTGAAGCCGGGCGGTTGAAGTAGAAGAGGTTTTAGTTGTTGGTTTGGATTGGGCGGAGGGGATGGATGAGTCGATGGTTCTGTCAGAAGAACGATTGGCCATAGAGATGGTTGAGAAATAAATTGATGGCTTAGAGGCTAAGGGCTTGGATGAGACTCACGAAGTCCAAACTATTGGTGAGCTGGTCTTGATTCCAGTCAAAAGCAGGAATAGGCCAGCTGGAAAGGAGTCGTTTCCAGGGGGGAGGTTGGTTGATAAAAGCTTGTAGTCTGAGATTTTTAAAGTAAATCGTTCCCTGAACGGAAGGCGGATTATTCTGAGGAGAACTGTTAATTACGAAAGTTGACTCCTGGAAGGTTTGGCGCAAGTTGGATTTAAAGTAAGGACCATCCATGTAGTTAATCCATTGGCCAGCTGTTTGACTGCCATAGGTTCGAATTTCGTCTGACCACCAGTTAATACCGTCACTTTTAAAGTAGATATAAAGGCGCATTTCCTGGTTTTTTTCCTGCCAGGTGATTTCTAAAGTGGTGTATTGAGGATTGCCGGGATCCGAATCAATATAGACGGTAGGAGTGCGGTCAGAGAAGGTTTGATCACGAGCTTGGATGTAAAAATCATCTGCCTGAAGGCGGACAGTTGACGTTTGCCAGTTAATGGGACCTAAGGTCGGGGTAGGTGATGGCAGGGAAGGAGCAGCGTTACCGGTAGAGGCCATGAAGCCGTCACCGGCCAGTAAGGCCCGGCTATCACGAACCCATTCTTGTCGGCTATTGCCCACAATCAAAGGCGCCTGATTAACGCCCTGGAAAAGCATACTGCCGAATTTGAAACCAGCACCAGGGAAGTAGGGCAAGATATCCCAGCTACCATGAGGAGGAAGGTTTTGCCGGCTTTGGCGAATTACGGTTCCTTGACGATCAAATTGCCACCAGTCGACTTCCATGAGCTGGTTAGTGGGGTTAGAGAGTCTGACAGTCCAATCAGCCACCGGAAGGTTATCCGGCTGGCCGGTAAAAGGAAGAATGACGAGGTCGGAGGCTGACTGAGAGGCAAAGATATCCCCGTGGTAAACGTCACTATCTTTGAGGATGAGAGCGGAAAAGGGTTGGCCATCAAGGCTGTTGATTTGGACCAAACCGGCACTGCTATCCCAAGGTAGAGGTAGAAAGGTCGAAATGTTGGGCCGAATGGTGTACTGTTGTTGCCGCTTAAGAGTGCCTCTTTGATCAAAGGACTGGATAGAGATTGGGCTTTGACCAGTGCCATGGCCCTGAACAGCCAAGGTGTCGTGCCAATTCCAGCCAGGGGCGGAGATGATATGGCTGAGAGAAAAATTGGCCTGGGTACTCTGGTTAAGGCTGGAAATGGCATTGTAAGCGGAGAGGCGTTTGTCGCTTTGGATTATGGTGGTAACGGCCACGTTGCCATTGATAATCGCCGAGCCCTGGAAGTGCTGGTCGAGAGGCAGGGAGGCGGTGTTGATAGTCCAGGTTTGATGCGGCTGGAGAAGAGTGGTTTGACTGGTAACAGAGTGATAGGGGTCTTGATTAAAAAAATAAATTTCTGCCTGGGCAGCAAAATCATGAGGGTTATAAAAGTAGATGAGAGTTTCTAGCCGGTCAGATTGGTTTCTGCCTTGACCGCGAAAGATCAACGGCAGGCTTTTGGAAACAGACACGGCTGATTGGGGTACTCCGTCGAGAGCTGTGGTTTGATATTGGTTAGCAAAGTTTAAGGTTGACCGCATCAGGGGAGAGACAGCGAGATCTGAATGAACTTCTAAATTTAAGATTTGTGATTGACTTACTAATTCGGTAGGGGGAAAGAATTCGTAAGTGCCCATCGCAGGGATCTGGGAATTTTTTTCTAGTAAGAGTTGCTGGTTAGCATAGACTTTAATCTGCAGTTGGGCGGGCTGGTTGACGGGATTAAAGACATATAACACGGAGTTCCAGCGGCCCTGAGTGCCGGCGGCGGTGTTTAAATTAAGAGGGGCGTTGCCCACGGGAAAATAAGGAAAGTAGTAAGTGGAAGGAAGAAAAAGTCTGGGGCTGGAGTTATCAAAGGCTCTGGGAAATATCCACCGGTGAGAAAGTTGGTAAAGGCCAAAGATTAGACCAATAACAACAATAGTCAATGACAGATACTGAACGATTGGTCTCCGGAACAAGCTTGCAGAGATCATAAAATTTGGATCCTACTTTTAATATATAGATATTCAGACCAGAGGGCAATTGAAGAAGGCCGGTAAAGTGATTTTTAGTCAGGAAATTGGAAGGTGGAGAGGATTTTAGATATATCGTTGCTATAAATATCCTCAGCGGGACTGATAATTATTCTGAGAATAAATTCTGATCTGGGGAGATAGATGACAGTACTTTGCGCATTAAATGATTCAGTTAGTTGTATTCCCTTAATTCCCGCCAGAGTGATTGGTTGCCTATCGATGATTTCAGCGGCTCCGTCAAACAATGCGTCCGTACTGACTTGTTGATACCAATCATTTAAGTTCTGATTAACTATAGGTGGGGCTGTCAACGGGTAAAGAGTTAAGGTGCTAGTTTCTTGGGGTGAAGTAAGAGAGATAATTTCCGGACTCGGCGATGAGTCTGGTTCTGAGATACTTAAAAGCCAATTTGGGGGGTATTTGATTTCGTAGCTATAAGACGGATAACTATATGTCAGCCAATTCTCAAGGGGGTTTGAGGTAGGAGATGGGGTTAAAGTTGGTGAAGGTTGAAGGGAAGGTGGTTCTTTAAATATCGATTGCCCGGTAAGGAGGATGATGATCAGGGCTGGGATGAGTAGGATGAAGGGGAGCGTGTACCAGAGGGGAATTTTTAATGGTGTGAATTTGTCCGATGGCGAGGGAACTGGCGGTGAAGGAGGATCCTGAGAGGAAGATGAGAGGTTCATGACTCAATGGTAGCGGAGTTGAAGGGCCTAGGCAAGATTTGCGTTATGCTGCCCCCCCCCGAGATGATTTACCACATCATTTTGATTTTAGATAGGTCCCGGACAAGAATCCCTCCGGGCATCTTTCCGGCCTGTCTGTACGGGCAGGGATGACAAAAATGGGAAAATTATTTAGATGGAATCGAGGACCATTTTTGTCACTTTTTCTCCCCAGGCGACGGAGTAGTTGGTGCCGCGATCCCAGGGAAAGACGTGTTCCATGCTCACCCACCAGAGGTGAGGGTGGGGGGTGGCGATGGAAGGCAGGAGGTCCTGATAATGAGGAGTAACAATGGGCTGGGTAAAGGGAGCTTTAAAGGCCCAGGATTGTTTGATCCAGTCAAGATTGAAATCGGGATTGATGGTTTGGAGGTGAGGTAAGAATGTTTGGGTAAGTTGCTGGGGAGTGAGTTTAAAATACAGATGGCTGGCTGGCAGGTAGTTGCCCACATACACCAGATGATCTCCGCCATAATATTGAGGATCGACCATATTGGTGTGTTCAACCACAGCCAGGAACGGCATTTGACGATCGTTGATATTAAGCCAATAGGTGTGGTCGGTGAGCAATTGGTGTTTAAGAGACAGTACCAAGTTGACAGCGCCGATGCCTTGGAGCCAACGGATTTTTTCCAAATAGCCTTGAGGCAAGTTGTTGACCAGTTTGGTGAATAAAGAGCTGGGGCCGGCGATGATAACCCGGTCATAAATGCCTGCTTTGGCCGGGCTGATGATACCGATTTTGGTGCCCCGCTCGATTTGGATTTTGGTAACTGGGCTTTGGAGGAGTAACTGCCCTTGATGATAGAGGAATTTTTTAACTAATGCTTCAGCGAATTTGGCAAAACCGCCTTCAAAGTAGCCAAGGGAGCGGGTACGTTTGTGAATGCGGGCCCAAAACCAAGCGGCGGAGATGCGATCGGCATGGGAACCGAATTTGCCTTCGAACAAGGGCTGCCAAATCACCTGCCAGGTTTGGTGACCCAAATGGCTGATGATCCACTGACGGGCGGTTTGGTTGGCCAAAGGTCGCCAATAGGGCCCGCCTTGACTCGGCGAGGCAGGCAGAAATTTGAGGTAGGCTAGCCAGAGCGAAGATTTGAATTTGCCAGGTAGAGAGAGATGAGGAAATTTCCACAAGGCAATAGGGGAGTCAAAGGGATAGGCGTGTCCGTGGTACCAAATTGAAGTTTTGGGAGTATAGAAGTTGACCGGCACGTGGAGTTCTTTAGCCAGGTTAAGGACGGAACTGTCGTTGGTAAACAGATGATGGTAGTGCTTTTCCAATGACCACTGCCAGTGGGGTTCCTGGAAACCACTAGCTAGTCCGCCTGGGCGATCACCGGATTCCCAGACAGTAACTTGGTGGCCGGCCTGAGCCAGGCGCAACCCAATGGTTAAGCCAGAGATGCCGGCGCCGACAATACCGATACGCATAAAAATAAATTAAAAGTTAAGAATGAAAAATGATGGAGTCTGCGACGTATTTATAGATTTGATTTTACCAGGAGATAGAAGTAAAGCGAAGATTGGATGTCTCAGAAGAAGTATTTACTTATTTACAAGGATTGAATACAGCCAACGATAGTGTAAATGTCTTTTTGAAAGGCGCTACGGGAATCATTGACTAATGGTTGGTAATCGGAATTTACTGCATATAATTTGTTTCCTTCAGCAATGACAATTACTTCAGGAAATGATGGAATGGCAATTTTAAGAGCAGGTTTTCCATTGATATTTAGTTCAGTTACTTTTGTTTGCGCTTTTAGAGTATCAGGTTCGTATTCGTATTGCACTTTTGAGTTTATGTACTCATTTCTGCGAGATCCACCAAGGTAAGGAAGAGAAGTTATATACGTGGCTCTTGGTTTGTATGCGGGATCTCGGTTAAAGTCGATGGAGCCTGGTTGATTTTCGTTAAGTTCCCATTTAGGAGGCAAACATATAGAGATGTTTAAATCAGGAATATTAACGGTTTGCCACTTATTATCAGGGAGATAAGATTGAACGGAGGTCGGAGCAGGCGAGGCAGGATAGCTTTCTTCATCCAAAAATTTGAAGGTGGAGAGGATGTGGTCGAAGATTGGTTGGTAATCGGTATTAACGAGGGTAAAGATATATGTATGATTGTTATAATATGTTCGGATTTCGAAATAGTCGGGATACCCAACTTCATCATTAACAGGAGGGCGAACATGATAATAAGTACTTTCAAGATTATCAATGGTGATGTGCTTTTTTTCTAATAATGTTTCTGGTTTACGGACATCTACTTCGTTTCCTTTAATTACATCTATTTGTATAGGGTAATACCATTCTTGAAGCTCGCAAGGTCTTAATTCTGAATTATCAAGGGCAAAAGTTTCTTCTCCCCCTACTTCCCCCCAACTCGTTCCACAGGTGAATTGTCGCAGACCTTCGTTTACAGGATATTTTAAAGAGTATCCATATTTAGTGTTGGTATAGGTTTGCCAATTGGTGGTCTCAGTTTCAGATATCGGAGAAGCAGCTGTCAGAGAAGGTGTAACTGTGGGGGCAACGCTGGGGAGTTGATAGTCAGATAGTTGATGGAGGAGTAGTAGATTTTGAGAAATAACTATTTTAAGGACAATTAAACAGGTGAGGACTACCAATACTAAAGTCAGGCTGATCCATTTCCAAGGCAGAGAGTGGACTTTTTTAATGTGAGATAGGGGAGAGTTTTCAAAAACAGGAGGATTCGGTGGAGCAGGAGTAGGAGAATTCGTGGGCATAAGTTAGAGGACCAAGATAACGCCCAGGCCCATGAGGACTAGGCCGAGACCGGTGAGACCAACCGTGGGGAAGGTGAATCCGGAAACAGGAATGGCCGGAGTAGGAGTAGCAGTGGGAGCCCCAGTGACTTCAGCAACGGTGGGAGTGGAAGTGGGACGAGTGGTGGGGGTGGAGGTGGGCGCTCCAGTGGGAGAGGGGGTGGGACTGATTTCAAAAATACTGGTAGGAGTCGGAGAGGTGGGGGGGCGAGTCGGGGTGATGGAGGCTGAAGGGCTGGCTTCGATGGCCGGAAGGTTGACATTGGCAGCTAACACAACGAAGTTTCTGGTCGCCTGGTGACCAAGCCCTTGACCATCTGTATAGGAAACGGTGATGAGATGGTCGCCCTGAGTGAGAGGAGCCGGAGGACTCCATTGCCAATAGCCACGATCATCGGTTATCACGGTGTCGAGGATGGTATCTTGGCTTTCCAGATGGATATTTAAGGTGATGTTGGCTGGACCGCTACCTAAGAATAAAGGATAATTAGTAGCTACAGCTTCATCCGGTTCAGGATTCCAGATGACAATCTCTTCAGCTGACGCGGGTTCTTCGGCTCCCAGAGGAGGGGCAAAGTCAAAGTGAGCGCCGGATTGAGTCGTGGCCTGTTTGGGGGTTTCCAAAGTACGGTAATCATAATCCTGACCCAGGGTAATTTGGGGTAGGCTTTGAGTATCTTTGACTAAAAAGGTGACGCTGGAATTGGGCAAATCTCCGCCATGGACGAAGAGTTGAAAAGTTTGTTGCTGAGGATCAAAGGTGTAATATTGCGATAAATCCTGAGTGCGGGCTTGGGAGAGTTTAAATGACCATTGGCCATGGGGGTCGACAATGGTTGACTGAGGAGAGAGATCCTGGGCCCGAAGATAAACCAAGGCGCCAGCAGCAGGTTGACCGTCAGGTGTAACAATGGTGCCATTGGGGAACTGAAGATTGGGAGGAGAGGAAGTGATCGTGGGTGCGGTTTGGACTGTATAAGGGCTACCTTGGTTGTCATAGGTTTTGTCCTGAGAGTGAATATTGAAGGCATAGCTACTATTGGGAGTTAATCCCGAGATAACGACCAAATGAGTGGTGTATTGCACGAAGTCTCCACTGAGAGGGTCGCGAATATCTCTGGCAACTAGTTGGGTTTGGTTATTAGCACCGTATTGAACAAATCCGGTGGCCGGTTGAGAAGTAATCCAGGAAACGGTAAAGGAGGTGTCGGTGAGGTTGGTGATTTCCACTTGATCAGGAGCGATATCCGGGGTGGCCTGAAGGAAAGGCACAGAAGGCTTCTGAATAGCCACAACTCCGACTGAGATACCAGCCAGTAAAATGAAAATGGCAATCCATGTAGGGATGCGATGTTCTTTCCAAAGGACGGGTTTGATCATGATTTAAGGAATTGGTAATTAGTAACTGGTAACTGGAAATAGGCAACACATAAAGTTGATTTTTATGTGGCGTAACTAATTACTGTTTACTAATTGTCAGTTACTAGCAAATTTTTGCTTGCTTCTTTTATTTTTACTGATATTTAGCATAAGTTGCAAATGGAGATGGCCTTTGAGTGCCGGATGGGATGAAATAAACAATGAATTGATGTTTAGAGAGGGGCAGGGTTTTCCGGTTCAGAGATTTGGACCGGAACACTGCGTTTGGATTCCAGTTCGGTGAGTACTTGGGTTTGTAGTTTGGGAGTTAGGGGTTTGGTTTGTGCCTGGACGTCAGATGAAGACTGGTTAGTGACGATTTTATGATAAAGTTCAGATCCAAACCAGGCCAGCAAAGTGACCAGGGTGGCAACGCCGATGACGATGATTCTGGTTCTGGCGATGTTTTTGCGCATAGAAAACTAGAGATATAATACTTGGCCGGAAAGTTTTAAGGTCAAACCCGTGGTGAGTCTCCGGGTCTGTTGTTGTAAAGATAAACTGTTAATCAGAACCAAACGACGCAATTGGTAGAGTTGGGCTACTAGTTGGCGAAATTGAGGATATTCTCCAGAGACTTCAATTTCAAACTGCAAAGATTTCCAGGCAGGGGCTCCTGTGGAAGAGCCTCCAGAAGCACGGCTACTGGCTCGTGACCGGGTGGTTTCTAATTTGGTGTCTTTGCTCAAAGGAAAGGGGTGGTAATTAAATTTAACTAAGTTGACACCAGATTCTTGGGCCAAGGTTTCAATCTGGGAGGTGAATTGGGCAACCTGATGATCGGTGGGAAGGGCTTCGTCAAGCAAAGGGAGTTGGGATTCGACAGATTTGTAGGTGGTGTCCGCAGCCACGAGAGCATCTATTTTTTGGTCTAATTTGGAAACAATTTCCTGTTTGTCATCAATTTCGGTCAGCAGGTCGACGATGGTGGTGATAGTGGGACGGAGTGCGAACCAGCCAAAGAAAGCCACGGCCGCAAAACTAAGAATCAGTTCCAGATAAGTCTGGCTAGATGAGTCATCCGAAGAGAGAGTTTTTTTAAAGTAGGTACTATATCTGGTGGGGACGGGCAGCACAGGCATATGAGGAATTTTCTAATTGCAAATTACTTTTCTGGGGTTGCCAGTTGAGCATGGATTTCGAACTGAATACCACTTTCGAATCCTTGTTGGACGTCAACTTTGACCAAACCAACCCGAGCAAATAGCGGAGACTGTTGTAGCTGGGCTTGCATACCGGCCATACCGGGTTCGGTGAGAGCAGTGGCTTTAATGGTTAATTCCGTGTCTTTGATGTCAATAGAAGAGAGCACCACGTCGTTGGGAAGGGCTTTGTTAATTTCAGCTAAAATAGAGTCATAGTTGGATTGCTGGGCCAGGGCTTGATCAGCGACCTGAAGACGTTGTTGGGTAGTACGAAATTTGGCTTCAAACGGTGCATAGGCTTTGATGATGGCTTGTTTTTGGTTAATTTCGTCGGAGAGATTGGCGATATCCCGGTCGAGTTTGAAGCGAGCAATAAAAGCGGCAATGACAATTAGTTCGGTAATGACCACTATCCAACGACCAATGGATAGGGCCCAAGAAGAGACCCGACCTAAAGAGGTGTGAGAAAAGTCATCTTGAGAAAGGAGGTTGATTTGGAGGTCAGCCATAGGACATGTAACCCGTAACAGGGAACGCCGGAAACTTGGCAATTAATATGCCTGAGACTTTTTCCGTTATGCATTCCGTGTTAAGCGTTATGTATTGCTTCCAGTTTACTGGTTTCAAATCTGAGTTGCAAACAGAGAAGCGATGGGAAGGGCAAGAAGGGAAGGAGAACTCAGGAAGAAGCAGGAGAAAGTCGAGCCAATTTGGATTTAAGCCGGGCAGCTTTATTGGGATGAATAAGGTGATGTTTGGCCAGTTTATCCACCAGAGAATAGGCTTTCTGAAGGTTTTTGGGCGAAGGGGTCCTTTTTTGAGCATCAGCAGCCTGCTTGGCGGCTCTTTTGCGCCGCAGGTTGACCACAGTCCGGCGACGGTCTTTGCGAAGGGCTTGTTTGGCTGAGGTGGTGACAGGCATAAAATTAAATTTCTAATATCTAATTTCTAAACAATATTGAAATTCAAAATAATTAATAAATACAAAGGCTCTAGACTAGCACATTGATAAAACGACGAGATCTTTTACAAGTTGGT
>CAZYTL010000007.1:0-72330 GCA_964650355.1 uncultured Gammaproteobacteria bacterium
GATTATTTCGGCCCATTACTAACATTCTATACTAGTTTTGCTAGTCTAGAGCCTATAAAATTATTTCTGAAGGAAATCAATTTATTCGGTTTGAACCGCTTTCTGAAAAAGAGAAGGGTATATCAAAGCATCTATTTACGGGAGGCGCATGTTTTAATAGAAGATGGCTGTCAGAGCGGGCGGGAAATATTCCAATTAAAGAAGGTGATAGAGAAGTAAATTTACCCACGTTGTTTGACATGGCAAGGGAAGAGTTTGAGAGAGTTAATCTTTTTAAACTTTCCGATTCTAACGAATGGGGAAATGTGAACACACCAAGAGAACTTTGGGATTTAGAAAATCGGCTTAGATGTAAAAATGAAGCTACATGAATTTTTTCAAACATTCTTCATTCATAAGTTTTCGTTGTCTCAATACAAATTGACTTTCTATCTAAGCTTGGTATAATTCAACCTAAGATAAAACTGCCTATTGGCGGTTTTTTTTGTTGATCAATCATCCGGATATGAGAAAAAGATTTTTAATTCATACCTTACTGTTATTATTTCTTCTGATCGCTTCCCCTGTTTATGCCCAGTCAGGCGATGTAGATAAAGTTCAAAATTTCGCTTTGAGCATAATTCGGGTTCTGGTTACCATGTCCGGTATTGTCGCTACCGGATTCTTTGTCTGGGGCGGATTCGGCTATATCACCAGTTCCGGTAATCCTGAAGCATTGGAAAAATCAAAGAGAACCGTAATGTATTCTGCCATCGGACTGACTTTAGTACTGGCTGCTTTCGTGCTGTCCAATATCGTCACCCAGTTAAGTACCGCTGCCTTCGGAGCCACTCCCTAAGACCCGTTTTTGTACCTCATTATTCTGAACGGCAATGAAAATCTTATCTGTTATCGTTGGCTACTTATTGTTTTTATTCAGTACTTCTACACCTGTTTTTGCCGCTACGCCTGACCTGACTGCATACACTAACCAAACCTTACAGATATTGACCGTTGTCGCATCGGTGGCTTCCGTATTCTTCCTGATAAAAGCAGGATATCTGTACATCACTTCCACGGGCAATCCTGAAGCTTTAGATTCTGCCAAAAGCACTATCCGTAAAACACTTATCGGGCTGGTATTAGTCCTGTCAGCCAATGTTATTGTGTCTATATTTCAGAATGCTTTAGTCCCATCCGGTACTGGTTCTACATCAGCCGCCATAGAAATTGCCCCTATCCAGGTTGTGGAACCCAGCGAAGGTCTGACCCAGATACTGATCGACGCCGTGACCGGGTTTATCCGCACTCTGGTGGAAACATCTACCCAGCCCGTGGTTGACGGAATCATCAGCTATCTGACCAATACCCCCAGCGTATTACATAATTCAGTGGTCAGCCGTTTCTGGTTGGTAAGTTTGGGTATTGCCAATGCCCTGTATGCCTTAGTGATTGCCGTTCTGGGACTCCAGCTCATGAGTGCCAGTAGTTTCGGGTTTGAAGAACTGGAGCTTAAACAGTTATTACCCAAACTGGGTCTGGCCTTTTTAGGTACCAATATCTCTTTATTTTTAGCTGATTACGTCATTGTGACCTGCAACACCCTGGTAAAAGTAGTCCTGGATTCCACGGGCGGACTGGGCAGCGCGTGGATTATGGACGCCGTTAATCCGGTGACTTTACTGACCGGAACTACCCCGTTAATTAATTTAATTTTCCTGGTTCTATTTTTAATTGTGGCGGTGGTTTTGCTCCTCTTATACGTGTCCCGGCTGATCATGATTTCATTAAGTGCGGTACTATCTCCTTTTCTATTCTTGCTCTGGGTATTGCCCAAATTTTCAGATATGGCAGTCATTGCGGTGAAAACTTATTTAGTGACCGTGTTTATCGCCTTTGTGCATGTGGTGGTGATCCAACTGGCCGCCGCGTTTTTAACTCTGCCTGAACACAATGAAAATTCCATCGTCTCGGTCACCGTCGCCCTGGGATTGATGCTGACCCTTCTGAAGGTACCTTCAGTGATGACTAAGATGGTCTTTTATACGTCAGGCCGCACTCTGATTAAGAAAATCAGCAGCCAGGTGATCAACGTGATGACCACCAACAACTCTTCGACTAACACCAGAGAGCAACAAAAAACATCAGTTAAAACCAAGCGTAAAACCGTAACCATATGAGGTCCAAAATTATTCCGGCCCAAATCACCACCGTCGAGGATAAAATCGCCGGCAATTTAAGTTTCAACCAGATTCTGATTTTAATGGTCCCCGTATTGGTCGGAACCGTTGTTTACACGGTGTTGCCCCGCCCCATGCAATTAGCCTGGTACAAGTTGGTTCTTACTCTGATCACCATTATCGCCTGTGTGGTTTTGTCCTGGCGGATACAGGGGAAAATCGTGGCTCAATGGCTGATTATTTTACTGCGTTTCAATATCCGGCCCAAATATTACGTATTTAATAAAAATGACAACTATCTAAGGGAAAACCCCATTACTAATTCCGAATCAGAAAAAGTAGCCGAAGAAGCGCCGGAAAACTATCAGATTGTGCATGAATCCCCGGTTGATATTACAGATACTCTCCGGTTTGACGAGTTGATCCGGAAACAAAAACTCAAACTCAGGTTTGTTCCCAATAAGAAAGGAGGTCTCCGTGTGGCTTTTGAATAAATCAACCGCCAAAATCAGTTCAAGACAGCAGATTGCCATCAAAGAGGTGCGTGACGGGATTTTAATCCTTCCCGGCAATGAATACCGGGTGGTGCTGGAGACATCATCGGTCAATTTCGAGCTTTTAAGTGAGGCGGAGCAGGACGTGTTAATTGACGGTTTTCAGAGCTTTCTTAATTCTCTGCCCTGTAAATTGCAGATTCTGGTACGGGTCAGGGAGGTGGATATTGACCATTATCTGGCCGCGATGGAACGGACCAAAAATAATGAAACTCTGCGTATCTATAAAGATCAGATCAATAACTATTCCCGGTTCATCAACGATCTGGTATCCGGCAATAAGATTTTATCCCGACGTTTTTATATCGTGATTCCCTATCACCCGGAAGAAAAGCGGCTTGATTTTTCAGTGATTAAAGAACAACTGTACCTTAACCGGGATGTGGTGGTCAAGGGAACTGAGAAGCTGGGCATGAAAGCCAAACAATTGGACAGCTTGGAATTATTGGAATTATTTTACGGTTTCTATAACCCGGATCAGATCAAAACCCAGGAGCTGAAAGGCCATACGATCCAGACTTTAATTAATCAAAATAATGCTTAAATTACCCGTCACTCTACCGAAAACAACTATTTTGAAAAAATCCCGCAAGGGAAAGCGGGGATCCTGGAAGCGTTCCGCTAACGGTTCTCTGCAATTTTCATTCGGAGAGCAGGACCAGGTTGACATGATCTCTTATTCTGGACTGGCTGAAAACTCGTCCAGTCTGCAGATCGGGGAAAAGTATGTCCGTACCCTGTTTGTGTCCGGTTACCCTTATGTGGCCAGCACGGGGTGGCTGAATAATCTGATTAATATCAATCACAACGTTGACATCTCCTTCCACATTGAACAGATAGATCCAATGTTGGCCCTGCCCAAATTAAACAGAAAAATTACCGAACTGGAATCGACCAAGCGCGCCATGGTCAAAGCCGGAAAAGTCATCGGCTCGGAATTAACCGACCCCTTGGAATCAGCCATAGAGCTGAAAGACAAAATTCAGAGGGGACAGGAGAAATTATTTCAGATCTCCATTTACATGGCGATCTCTGCGGACAGCGTAGTTGAGTTAAACAAGATTACGACCATTCTGGAAACGGTGATGTCTACCAGACTGTTTTACATCAAAACTGCTACCTTCCAGCAATTGGAAGGGCTGCAGTCGATTCTCCCCAGAGCGGATAATCAATTAGGCCAGAGACGGAATCTGGACAGTTCTTCAACGGCTCTGACATTTCCTTTCGTCTCTTCAGAGCTGGTACAGGAATTCGGTATTTTATACGGGATTAACAAATCCAATAACTCCCTGGTGATCGTGGACCGGTTTTCCTTAAACAATGCGAACAGCATCATTTTCGCCCAATCAGGCAGCGGTAAAAGTTATACGGCCAAAGTGGAAATCCTCCGCCAATTGATGCAGGGTACCAAAGTGATCGTCATTGATCCGGAACGGGAATACAAACAACTGGCTAAATCGGTCAAAGGCACTTATATCAGGTTATCCGCGACTTCCAGGGAAAAGATTAACCCGTTCGATTTTTCTTTCAAATCAGGCGACAAACATGACCTGGCTGAACACATCCAAGATCTGACTGAAATCATCTCTTTAATGGTTGGTAATTTATCTGACGAAGAAAGGGCCGTGGTGGACAAGGCCCTGATGCAGACTTATAAAGATTCCGGTTTCATTGGACGGAGAAAGAAGGCAGATCGACAGTTCCCATTACTCAGGGATTTTTATCGGGTGCTTAAATCCATGAAACAAAAGCATTTATGCGACCGGCTGGAACGATTCGTGACCGGTTCACTGGCTCATGTTTTCGACAGCCAAACCAATATCGAGTTGGACAACCGTCTGGTCGTTTTTGATATCAAAGACTTAAACGAATCGTTACGGCAAATCATGATGTTAGTAGTGGCTAATTTTGTCCAGTCAGAGGTAAAAACTAACCCGCAGAAAAGGATTCTGGTGATTGATGAAGGCTGGCTGCTTCTGGAGCATGAAGACAGCGCCAGGTTTATTGCCGGTCTGGTCCGCCGGGCCAGGAAACATTATCTTGGTGTAACCATTATTGCCCAGCAAGCTAATGATTTCTTAAATCAGGAATACGGGCGGGCCATTGCTTCCCAATCCGCGTTGAGAATTCTAATGAGGCAGGATACCACCACGATTAAGAACGTAGCCAGGGAGTTCCGGTTAAGTGAATATGAGCAGCATTTCCTGCTGACTTGTGACCGGGGAGAAGCCGTGATTATCGCTGATCAGAACCACGTAGCGCTCAAAGTCGTGGCTTCGGAAAAAGAGCATCCTTTATTAACTACTGACCCCAGGGAAATATATATCTGATGAATGAACAACTTCTTTTTAGCCTACAATCTCTGGTCTTTCCGTGATGAGTTAAAGCTGGTGCTTTATACGTTCCTACTGGTTTTGAGCTTACCGATTATTGCCGTGCTGGTGATTACCAATGCCGGAATTCAGGAAGTCTCCGACGCTCTCGTATCAGTTAATACTCAGGCCCGCACCGTTCAGATCCTTAATCCTGCTACGGGGGAAGTAGTTAAAGAAGTCAGTGGTGACTTTTTCTGGCCGGTGCAGGGTGTGATTACCCTGGAATTCGGACAATCAAGCGGCTACCAATTATTTCATACCGGAATTGATGTTGCTGACCCGGAAGGGGAAATAGGGGATCAGATTTATCCCTTTATGCCGGGTATGGTAATTTATTCAGGTGAAACTTCCTGGGGATACGGCAAGCACGTAGTCATTGATAACGGTGATAATATTTCATCAATCTATGCCCACTTAAATAAAATTTCAGTTGCAAAAGGGCAGGAGGTGACCATTAACCCCATTGGGTACTGAAGGCCAAACTGGCTGGGCCACCGGCCCCCACCTGCACTTTGAAATCCGAGTTTACGGAGTCCCGGTTAATCCAAGGGTATTTTTATAATGAATTATTAACTGTTGGAGACTATGGTAAGGGTGTAGCAAGAAAAATCTCAAAATCATTTCCGTCGAAACCTTGCCATACTATTTGGTTGTTGTCATTTAAGTAAGGAAAGGCATCGTTATAGATATTATCTGTCAATTGTATGTTTTCTGTTGATCCCAGTTCATGAGTAAATAGTTCAAAATCATTTTCCGGTGGAGTGGATGGGTTCTCCCAGATTGACAAGCCAACATTATTCAGATACGATTTTTGCTCAGGTCCTTGAGTATCTGTTAACTGGGTGATATCTGTACCATCATAATAAAAGATTTCTCTGTCATTAGGATTCTCATTAATCCAGCTTTCCCATATCACATGACCTTGATTGTTAATTTTAGGGTTTGTGTCAGTATTGTTATTATTTGTGATCCTAGTTATAGAACTAGTTGAATAATTATAGTAATAGATTTCGCTATTCATAGCTCCATCTACCCAGTCCATCCAGACTAAATCTCCGTCATCATTGATACTTGGTTCATCCTTTAAGTAACCTGACAGAGTTATTTGTTTAATGTCCCCTCCGTCATAAAAATAGACTTGTTTGCCGCCTATCCAAACTATCTGTCCAGCTTCATTCAATCTTGGCAAATGATCGTATAAGCTATTGTTAGTAATTTGGTCAATAGTTCCATCGTTGTACAAGTAAATCTCGTTATCAACCGGGTTTGCTCCGCCTCTCCATACGATCTCCCTATTATCATTGAATGTCTTTATCGGATAGCTATTACTCCAATCAAAAGTGTCATTAAAGTCATTGTTTGTAACTTGTACTATATTTTCAGACTCAGCAACGTAGAGATAGATTTCACTATCTGTGCCGTCAAAGTGCATCCAGGTAATATCACCTGGATTATTGATTTGAGGAAACCAATTGCCTGAATCATGTGTTATTTGAATGATCTTACCCTCATCATATAGGTAAATATCACCCGCACCGGAATTATTAAATGATCCCCAAACAACTTGTCCATTGTAATTTATTCGGGAGTATAAATCGTCTTCTGAATTATTGGTGAGTTGGCGCGTCCAATATTTTGTTCCTGCAAGTTTTTTATCAATTCCCGAAGCATGCTCCAATCCTCGAGGTGTTTTCTCTGACTTCCCAGCTCCTTCAACAAGCAATTTAATATTTTGTTCTATTGACTTAGAATTATTATTCTTTGGAGTAGCATAAATTGAACCTAAACCATTTGGTATAATTAATATTAAGGCGAAAATTGTAACTATGTGAACAGTTAATCTTAATGATAGCTTCATATCTCGACTACTTACAATTTACAACTAATAATTTATGTTTAGTGAGGTTTAATAACAAAATAACCTCTAGGAAGGCAACTTATACACTAATCTTATAATTTACCTTTAATTGACTCAAGCAATTCCATTTGTTGATGTTGTAATCCCGCATCAAAAATTATTCGGTATTCAAAGTTCTTGTTTATCTCAGCAAATTCTCTGAAACCGACTTCTTTTGCAAATACCTCGTCGAACAGTTCTTCCCGCTTGCCTTGGTATTGTTTTTTGTTTTGCTCGTAGGTGAGCCTTTCAGTATTTAGTTTTACCTCGATAACAATAAACCTACCTTTTGTGGTTTCAATCAAGAAGTCGGGGAAGTAGCGAGAAATGCGTTTTTCCCTTGGGTTCCAGTACTCGAAGAAAAAGTCGTTGTGAACTGCATCAGTTACACCGCCTGTAAAGTAAACATCAACTATCGCCTCATCTTCATCAAGCACTTCTCGAAGATGAGTAAATAGACTTTTTTCGTCTTTACTGTCAAAGTTGTAAGGATCAATATGAAAGCCTAATCTCCCCTTACCAGAGTCCTTTTTATAGACCACTAAGTCGTTTCTGTTTTGGGCAACGCTAATTTTGAATGGATACTGTTTAGTAAGCTCCAGCTCTTCTTCGATAATTTCAGTTTTTTCTTCATATTCATATGCTTTTGTCAGAATACTTTCGACAATAAAAGCAATTTGGGCCGGGTTTTTATTTACAAGGACAACTATCTCACCTCTTGAATAGTGGCCTAGTAATACTTTCTCTATAGCCAAACAAGGCAACAAAGTATAACGGTTGATAATGGCGACAATCTCATAAAAGGTAAAGTCACTTTTTGTTTCAAGAGTTTTTTTTGCGCCTGATCGAGTATATTGTGCTTTCTGCTGTTCGGATAGTAGTATCCCACTTTCTGCAATGTAAGGTAGATACTTGCTTGCTTTGAAGTTATCCCACTCTATTTTTATCCTTTCAGGTTTTTTAGTTGAGGCTGAAACAATTTCGGTACGTTTCTTTTTGACTGTGACCTTTTTCTTTTTCTCGACTGTGAGAGTATGTTCAATGTTTTTCTGCTCCTGATTACGAAGTTCTTCAATTGTAGTGGCGAAGTTATTCTTCAATTCTCTATCCAGTATTTTGTAATTTTCATCCGATAAGAAAATTGAGGCAACTGTTGAATTGTCACCAATACTTCTCAAGCATCTCGTCGAGGATTGAAGTACAAAAATAGCGCTTCTTGGTTTTCTATAAAGAGCACAAGACACTAGAGAGCGACAATTCCATCCCTCAGTTCCTTTTCCAACTAGTAGTATAAATTGTTTTTTGCTTTGAGGATTGTCAAGGGTTACAAATTCACCTTTACCTTCTTCTGCCTCGGTATGATATTCAAGCACTTTGTCTTGAGAGATGCCTTTCTCGGTTAGGATTTCTTCCAATTTTGGCCTAAGCTCTTTTTGTAAATCGGAAATGTTGGCAGCAAAAAAGGCAATCTTAGGGAGTTTGTCTTCAAGCCTATTTTCGCCATATTCCTTCCAGAATTTGGAAATTACGTCCTCGATAAACTCATAAGATTTGACATTGCCATACTCGAAGAATCGCACTTGTTTTAGAATCCCTCGTTCAATACCAGGTTTGAGTCCGAAATGAAACACTACGTCAGCAATCATTTTGTTCTTGATATAGGGTGTGCCGGTAAGGTTGACTACACCGGTTAAAGGGGTTTTTCCTTCCTTGTGGATGTAGTTGATGGTGGTTTTAGTCTTTTTTAGTGTGCCTTCGAGAGTGGTACCAAATGAATGGTGAGCCTCGTCTACAAATACAATAAGGTTTGACAGTTGCCTGATAGACTGTAAGCGTCGATTCTCGATGGCTTTATTTTTGAGATAGCGTTCATCTCTAAATAGTTTTGCTTGTTTGTCATCGGCGTGTCTGGTTTTGAGGATTATCTTTTGAGAGTTGGAGACAATCACATTGTAGTTACCAATTGGTTGTAGAGGGGTTTCAGGAGTTTCCAGATAATGAAATTTAATATTCAACACTATGTTGAGATACTCTTTCGGTAATACCCTTGAATAATCAAAAGTTTTTATCTCTTTAAGACTTTCGATTATAGTTGTATCTGGTGCGAAGATGAGTGCGTTTTTGCCAAACCGAGTGTCCTTTTCGTGGTGAAAAGAGAGTACGAAGTCATAAAGCATCATTACCCCAGCTAGAATTGTCTTGCCAGCGCCCATGGTGAGAGCATAAACTTGGTTTGCGTAATCAAGCCCGTTGTATTGCTTATGTAGCAGGTCGGAAATCTTTTTTTCTTTGTCCTTGTCGTAGGCCAGTTTTAAGGCTTCTTTTTCACTAATCCCAAGTGAGAGTATAAGTTCAAGCTCATTAGTGAAGATTGATTTGACGACTTCAACTGTAGGTTTATTGCCAACTACTTCTTTGAGGTAAACATAGGTTTCAAAAGATTCAAGCTGTGGGGCATGAAGATAGCCTATTTTCTTGATATGCCTCAGGATATTTAGTGTTTCTTTTTCTACATTGGGATAACCGGCTACTCGCCACTCACCAACTTTTTGTTGTATTGCCTGTAAGTATGCATTGTCCATCATGAATTAAGCCTTGACTGAAAATGTTTCAAAGTATTCTTCTCCCAGCACATCCACAATTTTGATGGCTACCCTGTAGGTTCCAGCCTTTTCGTAGGTGTAGTGGTAAGAGGCAGAAATAACTTCTTTTTTCTCGGGCAAGTCCATGATTTCAGCATTAAAGAGCTTACCGTCGTAATCTATATCGATTGTTACACTGTCAATGATTTGCTTGAAATCTTCCACTTTTGCTTTGTCTTTTTTATCAATAATCTTTTCGTTCTCAAGCTCTAGTTTACGCATGAGAATAGGAGAGTAGAATTCTTCGACGCTGACAGTTAGCTTTTTGTCTTTTACCTCTATCTCGATTTTTGCTTCAGGCTTTTGTTTGAAAATAAGATTCTTCTTGTCGTTGAGAATATCTCGGATAACTACTTTGACACCTGACTTGTTTTCTTTTTTGAGATAATCCTCGACATCAAGTTCTGCTCCAGAGCAAATGATAGTGACGCCTTCTTCATAAATTTCCTCACCTTGTTTTTGTGTTGCTTTAACAGTAAAGCTATCTGTATTGTCATCTATATCTTTAAGTACTGTTTTTATATCGAGCTTGTTGAGAACCCTGTTAAGTGGCATGACTTTGACAAAGTTATTGTCGAGTGTTCCATCAAAAGCACCTCGCTTAATAGGTTCGACCCCGTACATTTCCATGACTATGTCCTTAGCCTCGATTTCATTTTTGAATATGTCGTATTCGTTGACATTCAAAATTTTGAAAGCTAGCAAGCCTTTGAAGTCATCTTTAATTAATTTCTTTCCGTTTGTTTTAAGTTGACTATCAATGATTTGAGCTAACCTTTTAGTGGTAGTTTGAATTGCACCAATGTTTATATCGCAACCAATCCATTTTCTTCCTAACTTTTGGGCAACAGCTAGAGTCGTACCACTTCCACAGAAACAATCCATTACTAAATCACCCGATTCACTCCCCATATTAATTATCCTTTCAAGCAGCGCTTCACGCTTTTGAGTCGGGTAACCTGTAGACTCTATTGCCTGAGAATTTATTGGTGAAATGTCTGTCCATACTGATTGTAATGGTAGTCCAGGCATTTCGTCTAAATACTTTTTAAGTCTTGGCATTCCGGTAGATGTATAGTAAAGGTGACCTTTTTTCTCAAAATCTTCCATCTTATCTTTTGTGTATCTCCATGCCCGCTTTATGCCCTTCCATTCATAAATGGGTCCTTGATCGCGTGGTGGTACACATGATTGGTCTTCAAACTTTCTACCGTCTTTATCTACTTTTTGATAATGGGTTTTGAGATACTCCTCAGAGTAGGGAATGTGAGTTTTTTTTAGCAAAGAATTTGGGCCGTTACCATAAAAGAAGATTGTGTCGTGCAGATTACCTATGTTTTTGGCGTCAGAGTGGGCTGCTTGTCTTTTCCATATAACTTCCGAGATTAAAGACTCGGGTCCGAATATTTCATCAAGCAAGCAACGTAATAAATAATTTTTATGATAATCACAATGTAGAACGAAAATTCCACGGTTTACGAGTAGTTCCCTCATTATTAGTAAACGCTCATACATAAATTGCAAATATTCATCGTTTTCCCAAATGTCGGTATATTGCTTTTCTTCGAGAAGATTTTGTTGTTGGCCTTCAATTTTTTGACCTCTAATTTTCACCTTTTTTACATAGTCAGCTTTGCTGTCGAATGGTGGATCGATGTAAATAAGGTCAATTTCACCTCGATATTCTTTTAGAAGATGAGAAAGAACTTGCAGATTATCGCCCCAAAAAAGCTTGTTGAAATTTTTTGATTTTTTATCGCCATAGACCTCTTTTTCCTGAGCCGGGAAGTATTCCACCTTATCTAAAGGTTTTTTGCCTACCCATGAGAGCATGGGGCGTCCTTTTGCTTTTTGGATTTCGGACCTTGATGATTTTGTAAGTGTGTTTGTTGCTTTTGTCATAGTTTTTTATACCCTTGGTTCCTTTTTAAGGGCTACTTTGCAGTAAGGGCAAGTGTATCTCATCAACGTTAGATTTCTTTCACCCACATAATGAGTAGGGCAGGTCATTTCAAGGTCGAACAAAAGCCTCGTCCACTCCCATTCTTCCTCAACTGGTTCGTACATTTGTTCGATTGCTCGTAGCAATTCTTTAGTATCAATATCTGTATTAGCTAGCATTTTTTTTGTACCTTTCGACAAAAGCATCAAAGTCTGCTTTTTTTATCCTGAACTGTTTTTCTACTTGGTAAGCCTTGAGTTTACCTGCCTGTATCCAGCGATAGACGGTCATGTATGAGACTTTAAGTATTCTGGCAATGTCCTTTGGTGTCAAAAATTTTTCTTCCATAGTTATCTCTTGTACAGAGTAACATTCTTTAACATTGATTACAATAATGGTAAACTAGAATCAGCTTTTCCAGTGTGAAAATTATGGTAACTGTTAACGGTAGTCGAAAACTCAATCTAAACCAACCCCAAAGAGTGTTGGTAGCTATCGTATATCTTTTCTTGCTGGTAATTATTTTTTCTCTGCTGGGTGGTAGCTTCCGAGGATTCTTGTTCGATTCGAGTGTCGATTCGAGTATTTTGTTTTATGCGGGGGCGTTCATGATAATACTTGGTGCATATATCGTTGAACCTTTTTTTACTAAGCCCTCAGATGCCATTGCCAACTCAACGGCAACACTAATTGCATTGGTTGGCCTGGCAAATAAACAAGCTTTCTATAGCTATGGGTGGATTTTCATAATATCCTTAGTGGTTTTATTAGCTAGTATTGTTTCGATTCTTTTGAGAGAAACTACGAACGAATTCTGGAAGAAAGTGTCTAAAATCAGTTACTGGCTGGCAGTGAATCTTGGTAACTACAAAGTTATATTTTCTTTAGTTTATTTTTCTGCTGCGTATTCTTATTTTGGGAAAGTTGAAAACCTAATACCATTCATTACGATAATAACTTTTTGGATTTGTCTAACATTCTTCGATGTGGTAGGGATAGCGATTGAAAAACTAAGTTTATTGTTAGCGATATTTAAAGGTGGTCGGATAAGTGAGTTAGGCCAGGCGATTGGGTGTGATAACCCATTTTTGTATAAGGTAGAAATTGACTATTCTAAACATAAAAGACAGGAGGTTCAATATGGTGACATAGTAGCTATTGAAACAGGGTTAAATGTTGGCTCAATTGGTATGATTGTTAGCTCGAGGTTTTTACTGAACAAAAAATGGTTAAGCATCTATCTTCTTAAAGATGATGACGACCAGGTGTTAAAGGTTGATCTTAGGAATTATAAGCTAATAACCGATGAAAAATCTATTTTTTCTAAGGAAAGTCTAGTTTACAGACTGAACATAAAGCAACTCCCAGATGAAATATCCAAGATGATTAAAAAGAATGAGCTTTACCAAAATAAAGAAAATTTTATCGGGTTCGTGACGGTAGGGTCGGATATCAACACCATCAACTTCTCAATCTTGGGAGATGCTCAATCTCCTGAAAAACAGATTAGTGAAGGTAAAATTATTAAGGCATATATTTATGGCCAAGAAACGCTGTATCAGGTTATCAACGGAAATACACGCGAGGAACATTTAGAGAATTATGACAAGCATGGATTTACTGTTGGAGTCGCTCGCAAATTAGGTAAATACTTATTCGACAAGAAAGAGCTAGATGTAAGTAAGTGGATGCCGACAATTTATTCTCCTTTGTTTTTTGCGTATAACGAAGTCATCAACGAGAAGAGGCAAAAGGAAATAGCCCAACAGTCTATTGGTAGATTACCTGGCACTAACCTGGAAATCCCCATAAAGGACATAAATACTCTGATTAGTCACAATACCGCAATATTGGGAATTTTGGGGATCGGAAAGTCATGTTTATCATATGAGCTAATTATGAAGGTTACAAAGAAAGGTATAAAAGTTGTGTGTTTAGATATTACTAATGAATACGTAAGAGATCTTAAAAAGTACATAAATGAAGATAAAATAGCGTCAGATTATTCTAATGTGGTTAAGGGATTAAACGATTCTGAAGTAAAAATAGCTGATTCAAAGACCGAAGGTGGAAATGTTGATGTATTTTATTCGTCGATTAAAAAAGAGTTAGAAAGTTTCATCGCAGATGACAATACTCTGATAACCATTATTAACGTTGATGAATTTAATGTTATAAAACAAGAAGAAAATGCTAAAAATAGACAAAAAAACGGTATATGGGAAATGTATGCACCGCATAATCAGGCGACAGTAGCAGAAAAAACCAGAATGATATGTGAGATATTATTGTCATTAGCTATGAGTAGTGGATCATCAAATGAAGCTCGCTGTCTGATAGTGTTTGAAGAAGCACACTCGCTTATACCCGAGTGGAATTCTGTTTCATACGAGGGTGATAAAACAGCTACCAACGGCACAGCTAAAGTGATCCTACAAGGAAGAAAATATGGTTTAGGTAGTTTGGTGGTAACACAAAGGACAGCAAACGTTAGTAAAAGCATTCTTAACCAATGTAATACAGTTTTTGCTTTAAGAGTGTTTGATGATACTGGGAAAGAGTTTTTAAAGAATTATATCGGCGAGGATTATTCAAGTACATTGTCCACACTCGAGGAACGCAGAGCAGTAGCTATCGGCAAAGGATTGAAGTTGAAGCAACCAGTTATCATTCAACTTAATGATCGGGATTACTTGCTAGAATCTAAGCAAGATGGAGAGGAAAGTGATAATGACTGAGTTTAATCTATGTCATCGTATCGCAATGCTAAATCAGCTATAGACTTATAGGGCCTAACTTAGATCAAACCTTTAATTATGCTGAACTAAGATCAACGCGTTGTTGGGTTGTTTCTATTGGTTCTTTATATAATATTGATCAGATATTTATGTTTCTATCCCCAAACCAATATGGTTGTTAACTTAGGTGTCATAGATATGATATTGACTATTAGATTTAGACCTTTAAAGGATAATTTTATCGCATGAGGGCAGAAATAATTCATAAACTTGAGAAATCTCTCTTATCATTTGATAGCGAAGCCGACGTTGTTTATATTCTAACTAGAATCGGTAAGATTCTTGAATTTGATAATAAAGTCTCTGATTATCAAATTCTTTACTTTTATCGCAATTGGAGCGTACATGCCAAGTTAGATAAAAATAAGAAGAACAAATTTGTTAAAAATTTTGTCGGAGAATTCATAAAAAATAAAAACTATCGAGATTCGGTACTCCGTCATGAATATTTCGTTAGTAAATTGAATAGCTTTTTAAAAGATTATTCTCTTCCTCAGTTAAGAAATGGAAAAAAGTTTTTAAAATTACTAAGAGAAATAATTGCCGATACTCCTATTATATTAGAAGGAAAAAACACAACTTATTCAATAAGTCTAGATAAATCTGATAAAAAAAATGCTTCAAAGTCTTTCACTATCAAAGTGACAGCATTCCCGAATCCTGTTAAGATAAATTTTTCTGCTCCTCAGGTAACAGCACTTGGAAGGTAAAGAAAAAAACTAATACAAAACCTTTGCTTATACTCTTCCCTATTGATTTAGTTAATCGTCCCTGTCGTGGTTGTCTGAGAAGTCTTCTGCTTCCGTTATTTCAGGTTCGTCGTGTTGAGATTCCTCTTCTGACTCTTGTTTGATATTGATGAATTCGTTTTCCACTGTTTTCAAGCGGTCGCGGCAGTGTTTGATTAATGCATTTCCTGCTTTGAGTTTTTTCAATCCCTCATCCAGATCAATGTCTTCATTCTGAAACCATTGGTTGATTTGGTCCAGTTCCCTGATCGCTTCTGAAAAATTAAATTTTTTATCCGTGTCTGCCATATTTAGCCTATTTTTTTAACTTGAGACTGGATGCCCCCTTCATATAATCTGATTCCGATTATATCATCAATCCGCACCTGTTTGGTTGACTTGACTACTTTTCCGCCCGCGTCTTTTACAATGCTGTAACCCTGTTTTAATTTATGCTGCGGATCCGATAAGTTGAGTAGCTGCTCGTGTTGGTTTACTTTCTTTACCAGTCCCGAATGCCAGTCCGCAAATCCCTGATACAAAGTGGTTTCTAATTTTCGGAGCTCCTTATGGGTTTCATTGATCCACCTTTGGTAAAGTTGGTAATTAAACACAAAATTTGCTTCAATCCGTTTGACTATATCCAGCAATTTACTGAAACCACGGGATAAAGATTCACTGTAATTTTCAACAATTTGTTTCTGCCGGGAGAGGTGATGGCCGAAATTAGTGATCAGACTATTTTGGTGACTTGTTAGGGTAATCTTCATTTTTCCTATCCTGCCCATAAAAACTGTCGCCATGTGCCGTTCCGCTTCACCCACTTCTCTGACTACCGCGTCCCAATTGGCAGTCAGCATTTCTCCCGCGTGAGTCGGTGTGGAAGCTCTGGTATCTGCCACTAGGTCTGCAATGGTAATATCCCGTTCATGGCCGACCGCAGATAGTACCGGAATCTTGGATCCATAGATGGCTTTGGCTACTTCCAAGGTATTAAATGCCTGCAGAGCTTCCAGGCTACCGCCACCTCTGGTAACTACCAACACATCAATTTCCGTATTGTGTTCATTAAACCACTTAATCGCGTCAACTATATTATTAACTGCCTTTACCCCTTCGACTCTGGCATCATAAAAATTTACAGTTAATCCGTAATCACCCAAGTGGGTCGTGAAGTCAGTAATTGCTGCTCCGGTTTGCGAGGTAATCAGTCCGATTTTTTCTACGAAGCGGGGCAAGGGTCGTTTGCGCTCTTCCTTAAAATAACCGGCCTGTTCCAGCTCGGTTTTTAATTTCTCAAACGCCTGTCTTAAAGCCCCTTCGCCGACCGGAATAATATATTCCGTCCGGAATGAAAATCTGCCTTTGGGTTTATAGACTTCAGGATATCCGGTGACTTTCACTTCCATACCCTCTTCGAGTTCAATACCGATATTTCTCAGGGTAGATGTCCAGCAAAGACAATTTAAAACAGCGTCTTCGTCTTTGTCGCTCAGGGTAAAATATACAGCCCTGCCCGATTGGCCTACCTGGCTGATTTCTCCCTGAACCGTGGCCGACAATTTTTGCAGGGACTGATTCACCAGGTCAAGATACTCACCGACACTAAACACTCTTTTAGTTTCTCCCTCGTCATTATTTCCGAATAAAAAGTCGTTTGTCATCACCATTAGTTTAAGTTTTGTAATCCAAATTATACCAAGACTGATCAGGTTTAATGATTTCAGTTTGGATTTACAAACTACCTTAATTGTTATAAATTGAATCAGAGCGGCCTACCTTCTGCAACAGCTTCAAAGAACAACGGTTCATCTGGCGAGTTGCAGGTTTACAACTTCCAAACAGACTCCAAAGTCCGTTTTACGAAATCTTAGAATTAATCTATTCTTGTCGGTCCTTTATCTCCATGAGATCTTGTTGACAAACTACTTCCTTTAGATTTATATTATTAGTCAAATTGGTTTGTTTAACTTTCTGGATTTAGTGCGATTAAATCAGTAGTTAAATTGGTTTGGCCGAGGGAAACCAAGGCCAACGCACTAGGCTCTAGAAGCCCAAGGTCAAATCAATTTAATTGCTGATTTTTTATATAAGATACATACTCCTGCGAAGCTTCAAAATAACGTAAGTTTAACTGAAGAGACCGCGGCTACGGGGAGGCTGTATTTAAAAAATCAAAGAAGGTGAGGCCGCCACTAATGAGATGGGCGGCCTTTGTGTTTTGAGGCTCTTTGACAGTAAAAATGGGTTTTCGGGGTGACCCGAATCCATCCTTCGGGTCGCTTTTACCAACCAAATAGGATGGTAGAAAGGACCAGAGACATGGTAATCACCATTCGATTCCATAAAATACCCCGAATCATAGAGATTCAGGGTAAATTGTGGAGGGTACTAAATTCGGGTTTACTCGTTCCAGCGACGTAAACCTGAATGGGTGACCTTCGGGTCACCCCAGAAAGTCCATTTTTGAATAATATTTTAGAAGTGCCACCGTAGGTCAATGGATAGACCAGTTCCGTGCTAAGGTTCAGATGGCGGTTCGATTCCACCCGGTGGCATCTCTAAGATATTACTTAAAACCTACTCTACAATGTCGCCTCCGTTTGCGGTCAGCAGTAAATGGAAGATGATCGAAGTTAAATTGTTAGTCTGAGCAGCTTTCATACTTCCAGACTGGCACAATATATACAAGGTTGTCAAGGGGATTGACAATAAGTATTTTAAGATCTATATAATAACTCAAAAAATGTTCATTTACAAGGTTTATAAGTAATTAATTTCAAAAACGCTATCCTAAAAGGAGCTATAATAGCGAAAAATAATTATTAGAGTAAAAAATCAACATCCGATACATGAAGTAAGAGGATGCTTTTTTAACTTTTCGATGGGTATCAACTGCCTTAGAAGAAGGTTTACCAATTTCCTATTAAAATCCCTCTCTTCTTTACTTAACTTTTGAACTCTAGATTCAATCGTCGGTGAAACAATAGAAGCATTTCCCGGAGTCTTTGTTTTTAACGTCTGATTATCTGATTTAATTGTCATCTCTATTATTCTTTTTCTCTTCTCTGACTACCTTATGGGCAATCAGATGAGCCAGAGTCTGCATGTTGCCCAGCATTTCGATGGCATGTTCACGGGTGGCGTTTTCCGGATCGGTTTGTTTGAGAAATCTGATCACGCTTTGAATATCTTTTTCTCTTTGGTCCTGATCTTCGTTCATATCTGTATTATATTCTATATGCGAAAATTAGAGAAACTTCTCTAATTTTAAAAATTCCACCATCTCCCGGGCATAATATGCACCTGCAATCCGCCGCATAATCTCCCGGCTGTTGGTCTGCGACAAAATATTTAAGCTGCCTTCCCATAATATTTTTCTGTCTATAATAGCCAGTTTACGGTGGTGGTTGTTTGTGGTGGCGATCACCTGGACGCCGATGCTTTCAAACCATCTGATCTCCTGTTCTGCTTGGAGGGCATATTCTTCAATGTGCTTGTCAGGATCGCGGGTGATTACGTAGACTTTAACCCCATTAGCTATCAATCTACTGAAAACGGAAGCCAATTGTTTCATCCGGGAAGTTGAAATATACGGACTTTCAATAATCACCTCATGTTTGCAGGTCTTCAGATCCTTTACAAATTGTTGATAAAACCCCTTTTCATCATAGAGTCTAGAATCAAATTGCGGTAAAGATTGAGGTGAAGAAAAGAGGTTAAACATACTACTCGGTTGAATCAATAACTTTAACCTGACCGTCAAAATAGGTAAAGCCTAATTGCTTCAATTTTTCGTATGTTTGTATTAAACTGTCAAAAAGGTGTTCCAAAAACGGGACAGAGGGCTCACACTTCTGTATACTTAGGGGAAACGGGGAAGGAAGAGATTCAGTCGAATTTGAGGCTGGAGAGGATGTGGTCGTAGAGAGGGGGTTGGTTGAGAAGGCTGATGTTGAAGAGTTTATCATCGTGAATCAGGTAAAGGTTCTGTTTGGCAAATTCCAAGGGGGTGGGCGGGGTGTCGATCTTGACAGCGGGGATTCCGGCCACGGTGTAATTGGTAGTGTTGGGGACGGCCGGGTCTCCTGACAGTTGCTGCAACCAAGCTACTAAGTTTTGGCCGGGAGGAGGGTTGTAGAATTCAGACGAGTAATGGATGATTTCCAGACGGGCCATGGTTAAAGGGCCTTCGCCACCGGGATAGTTTTCCATGATGACTGCGTCTTCATCGCTGGTGTCCAAGCGACAGAGACAATTAGACGGCCGTTGGTTTTCTACGGTTTCTTGGCAGACTGAAGGCCAGTCGCCGGTTACACATTCCGGAGGATACTTGAAGGTGTAGTGGTAGCGGGAATTGGTGTAAGTGGGCCAGCCAGCGGTAAGTTCCTCGATTCCGGGTTCTGTTTCCACTCCTTTGACCTGTTCAGGGACAGGGGTCGGTGAGGGAGGGTTGACTGAAGCCACCTGATTAGAGGTGACTGTTGGTGTCTGAGGAGTGGTCCACATGATCAGCCCGATTCCGCTAAACACCACCATTAACACGAGCATTACCCCTAACATGAATGAAGAATTTTTTCCATTTTCCATAAGCGGTTGATTTCATTATATACCAGTTAGCTGGAGACCTCATTGCTCGTCGGTAAGACGGTGCGGATTGCGGCGAGAGAAGGGATTTAATTTAATTGCCAGATACTGAAATTTAGCAGGGCGGCAAACCCCACCCAGAGCAGATAAGGAACCAGCAGCCAGGCAGCCAATTTGTCAATGAGTTTGAACAGTTTGATGACGTAGGCGATGAGCACAAACAAAATGATAATTTCCCCGAATGCCAGGCCGAGATTCTTGAATCCGAAAAATATCATGGACCAAAGTAGATTAAGGACTAACTGGAGGCAAAAAACCATGAGCGGATAATTGAACTTGCGGCTCTGGCGGTGTTTTTCCCAGACAAGATACAGAGAGATTCCCATGAGGGTGTATAAGGTGATCCATACCGGACCAAAGATGCCATTGGGCGGATTAAAAGCGGGTTTGTTTAGACCAGCATACCAGTCAGTAAGAGATGAAACCGTGAAAAAGGAGCCTGTGACACCTGCTAACTGACAAAGAACAATTGCGGAGATGAGTAATTTCCAGTTTTTGACTTTCATGCTTAGGCACTGAAGAATGATTAGTGCTGAAACAATTATGTGCTGCCTGAAATTAACTATACCTGGTTGGGGTTTGAATTGCTATACTATACCGATGGGGCTCCGATGGAATTCGGAGCTCAGAAGTATTTAAGTTACGTTTATCTGCTGTTGATTATTTATGGATTTAGTTAACCTGATTGAAACCGTTGGTTATATCGGGATATTTTTTATCATTTTTGCGGAGTCAGGTCTGTTGTTCGGGTTTTTCCTGCCCGGCGACAGCCTGCTATTCACGGCCGGGTTTCTGTCCTCCCAGGGAGTATTGTCATTGCCGGTGCTGATCGTCGGCTGTTTTCTGGCAGCCGTGTTGGGTGATAATGTGGGGTATGCGTTCGGACATCATGTAGGCAAGAGATTGTTCCAGCGTAAGGATTCATTGTTTTTTCACCAAAGAAACATCACAAAGGCGCAGGAATTTTATGAAAAATACGGATCTAAGACCATTGTTATAGCCAGATTTATACCGGTGGTGAGGACTTTTGCTCCCATTGTGGCCGGGGTGGGAACCATGGATTATAAAGTGTTTGTGGTGTTTAATTTAATCGGCGGAGGTTTATGGACCATTGGCGTGACCCTGGCCGGTCATTATTTTGGCAGTTTGATTCCTGATGTGGATAAATATTTGATTCCGGTGGTATTGCTGATCATTATTGTTTCAGTGGCTCCCACTGCGATTCACATTCTTAAGGATCCTGACCATCGAAGAGAATTGAATAAAATAGGAAGAAAATTACTGCTCAAATGGGTGCCGAGAAGTTAAGGGGTGGAGTTGATCCGTAAACTTTTTGCTTATTCCACTGCGCTTGGTGTTTAATATGACTAATGGTGAGTAAATCTCGGGTGACGCTTTGGCAACGGATTGGCTGGGTGGTAATCCTGGCTTGGGGAGTGCAAGTGTTGATCAATTACGGATATTTGTTTGGACGCTATGATTATCAATTACTGGATTTTCGCTCTTTTTACACGGCGGCCCAAATTCTGATCAGACAGCCCAAAGATTTGTATAATTTTGATGTCCAAACAGCATATCAACAACCTCTTTTGTCAGGGAAAGAGGAGATCACGGACCATGAACTGATCCCGTTTTTAAATCCCCCAATATTTTTGCTGCCGTTTTTACCTTTGACTTTAATTTCTTTTGATGCTGCTTATCTGGTGGCGGTAACAGCCTGTCTGCTGGTGGGAGGGCTAGGGGTTTGGTTGTTGGTTAAAAAGATATTTCCTCTGCCGAATAAAAAGTTGCTGATAGCCGTGGGCCTGATATTAACTTTTGCTTCGTCGTTTTCCACCATTGCGCTGACTCAGAGTTCTTTTTTTAGTCTATTAATTTGGGTGTTGGTTTACTATCTGCTCACTCACAGACGGGAAGGGTGGGCGGGTTTATTGGCCAGCGGGCTGCTATATAAACCGCAGTTGGGCATGGTGTTGTTTATCTATTTGTTGTGGACAAAAAATCGACAGCCAATTAAGGGCCTAATGATAGGCGGAGTAGCTATGGGGCTGATTTCTTTATTGATGACCCAAGGCGCCTTATGGACCTGGCTGGCCTCATTGCCTGATTTTGTTAACCACTTGGAAACCGGACCCACTTCAAGGATCAGTTGGGCCGGCTTTTTTGCCCAACTCAATGAGTATTTTCCAGTCTTGCCCACAGTCTGGGTGTCGGTGATTGTTTCGCTGGTGACTGTAATTTGGACCATAAAGCAAATTAAGGAAATCGAACCGGCCAATAAAGTTTTCCCGCTCGCCTATTCGGCAATGATATTAACTACTCTGTTGGCTGGATATCACGTATTAAGCCACGAACTGGTGCTGTTGTTTTTTCCTTTGGTTTATTTTGTTAAACAATACTACTCTACTAAATTGTTAATCATCATCGGTGTCGGTTGGGGACTATCGTTGCTGTCGATTTTCAATTTTCTCACGCCGTGGTATCCGGGACGGATGCCCTTTTTGCCTACTATTTATCTGGTGATGCTGCTGTACTTAATGATGAGATGGTTAAATAAACAGAGGATAAAAGTCGCCCAATATGCCGGTTAAAAAACACTCTATCAAAAACGTTCTTCGCTATGGGTTATGGATTGGTCTGTCAGCTTTGGTTTGTTTTTATGCTATTTCGGTATTAACCAGGGCGATGTATCTTTTTGACTTCCGAGTTTATTATTCGGCTGCTCAAATTCTGGCCAACGAACCAGAACGGCTTTACGATCTTAATGTGCAAATGCCATATCAATCCCGGCTTTTGCCTGCCCAATATCCGATTCCTGAAAATCAGAAATATTTACCTTTTTTAAATCCGCCTCCCTTCTTGTTAATTTTTCTGCCGTTGACGATTTTCTCATTCAGGACAGCATATCTGATGTTTGTGACGGGGTTGGTTTTAGTGACGGGAGCAAATATTTTTCTGCTCTATAAATTGAGTCATATCTCCGGACAAAAACTGATCACTATGATCCTGGTCGCTTTATCGTTTGCGCCTCTGTTTTTGAATTTTGCCCTGGGTCAGAACTCTTTGATCACTTTATGGTTACTGGTATTGGTTTACTACTTTTTAACCAAAGATAAATTATTTTTAGCTGGGTTGACGGCCAGCGGATTATTATATGATCCCCATATGGGAATAGTTTTGTTTCTGTATTTGTTTTTTCTGAAATCGAAGAAGATTTATGGGGGACTGGCTACCGGGGTGCTGGCGTTCCTACTAGTATCCGTAGTCCTTTCCCAAGGCCAGGTGGCAACCATGGGAGCAGATTTGTTTAATCTGGGAGCCCGGTATGTGGCTTACCCCCGGTTACAACCAGCCGACAGGATAAGCTGGATGGGATTCTTTACCCAGATGCGGAGGCTAATCACTGGTGTTCCTGTGCTGGCTTTGACCACAGTGGGGTCAGTGGTAACTGTTATCTGGGCTTTAAGATCGGTTCGCTCTGTATCTATCAGGTCTGATCAGTTTTTCATCGCGTATAGTATTATCTTGGTGACGACTTTATTATCTGTGTTTCATGTCCACGCTTATGAAGCCGTACTCCTGACGTTTCCTTTATTTATATATTTAGGCAAAAGTTATTCAAGAAAATTGTTGTGGGCGGTGGCGGTCGGGTGGCTGATCTTTTTCCTTTACGCATTTAGTTTCCTCACCCCTTTCTATCCGCATACTATTCCTTTCCTGCCCACTCTTTATTTGCTGGGGGTGCTTTATTTAATGATCAGACAGTTGAAAATGGTGACCACTGATCAAATAATGTTAAAAGGTTGAAGATGGAAAATTTAATTACTGTTTCCAGACAGAAGTTAGGACCGATATTTTTGCTGGCTGTTTTGGTGTCTGTGGTGATTTTTTATATGGGGAAGATTATTACTCATGAGTATTACCGGTCGGATTTTGTGTCTTTTTATTCCTCTGCACAAATTTTAAGAGACAATCCTCAGCAGCTGTATGATTTTGCCACTCAAAAACAATACCAGCTGAATTTATTACCAGAGGATTTTCGCCAGCTTCCGGGAAATCATTTTTATCCGTTTATTAATCCCCCGATATTCTTGTTACCCCATTTACCTTTGCTGGACCTGCCTCCTCAACAGGCATACAGACTGATGATGGCTTCTATTGGGTTGATGATGGCCGGCTGCCTTTGGATTTTGGCAAAATTATTTCCCTTACCGAGGAAAAAGTTAGTGCTGCTGGTGTTAGTGATGTTGGCTTATGCGCCGACTTTTACCACCATTTATTTGACCCAAAGCTCTTTTACGTCTCTATTGGTTTTTGTTGCTACCTACTGGTTATTGATCCGGAAGCAATGGTTCTTATCAGGATTGGCAGCCAGCCTGCTGGTTTACAAGCCGCAACTGGGGATGATTTTGTATCTGTATTTGCTACTGCAGGCCAACTGGTCTCTGATTTGGGGAATGGTGACGGGCGCGGCATCATGGTTGGTGCTTTCCTGGGTCCTAAGCAAAGGCTATTTGTTTAGCCTGGTGTGGTCGTTGCCGGAATTTACCCAACAGATAGGCGCCGGACCCAAGATCAGAATCACCTGGCTGGGGTTTTTCCACCAACTGGCGGATTTCATTCCCCCACTCCCCTACCAGGCGCTAACTTATGTTTTCAGCGCGGTGACAATTATTTTGGTCCTGAAGGTGACTCATAAAATTAAACTCGAATCAAAAAAGTTGCCTTTAGCCTTCAGTCTGATCATTGTGGCGACTTTGCTGGGCTCTATCCATGCTCATTATCAGGAAACAGTGTTGTTGTTCTTTCCCTTGATGTTTTTTATGCAGAAATTGTCTACCCCAAGGGTTTACTTAATCGCGGCCCTGGGATGGCTGACCTACTTATTGGCGATTTTCAACCCCTGGTTCCCTCAGCCATTGCTGTTCTTGCCTACTCTGTATTTAGTCTTGATTTTCTATTTGATGGTTAGAAAGTTAAAATTTAGCTTAATAAAATGAAGGTCCGGCCTGTAATCATAGCCTGGATAGCCAGTAAATTAATTTTTATATTAGTGGCTGGAGCGGCAGTGGTTCTTTTTCATTTTAACGCGGATGAAGTATTATTCCGCTGGGATGCGGTTTGGTATTTAAAAATAGCTGAGCTGGGTTATTTCTCCAAAAATTCCTTGGTGTTTCCCCCCCTGTATCCGTTAGCGGCTGATCTGGTTAACGTGGTGTTAAATAATTACCGGTTATCCTTAATGGTGGTGAGTAATGGGGCATCGTTGGTGGCCGCAATATTTGTTTTTAAGTTATTGTCGAAGTGGTTTAGCCCTCAAAATAGTTTGTCGGCGATTTGGCTGATGCTCTGCTCTCCGATCGGATTCGTGTTTAGTCTCCCTTATAGCGAATCTCTCTTTTGGGCATTAAGCGTGATCTTTTTTTATTTATTAACTGAGAAAAAATACGGATGGGCGGCCCTGACCATCAATGGTTTATTCCTCACCAGGGTGATTGGTCTTTTGCATTATCTTCCGCTCCTGATATTAATCAGAAAAGAAAAGATGAGTCTGGTTAAAAAGTTGTTAATTTTGTTGAGCGGATTACCCGGATTATTAATTTGGCTGTTATTCAACTTCTGGCAGTTTGGACATCCGTTAATCTGGTTGATGGAAAGAAGGGATTATTTTTATGGTCTGTCAGTTTTTCCGGTTACTTTGGTTTATCAAATTATTTATTTAGTGGCCATCAGTCCTAAATGGCAGCTAAATTCCGGGGGGATGACTAACTGGCTGTTATCAACCTTTCCTTACTGGTTAGATATGGGGTTAGTCGGAGGATTGGTGTGGCTGATGGTGAAAAATCTCAAACAGTTACCCAAAATTTTTTTGTATTATGTTGTGGTTTATGTGTTTATAGTTACCGGTTATGCCCGTTATTCTGCAGAGAGACTATTAACGATTCCTCCGCCGGCGTTGGGCTTCACCCGTTATTTAATGGTTTGTTTCCCGATTTTTGTTTTGGTGGTAAGGAAAATTAAAAATTTGGATAAGGTCATTTGGGCCAGTATTTTTTTGCAAGCGATTTATTTGTCCTATTATGTGTTTGGATTATATGTGCCTTAGTCAGTTTTAGTTGCGCGACATGAAAGACCACTTCAGAAAGGTGACTGAGATCTATCATCATCAAGCGGTGAAGTTAATTATCAAATTGGTGTTCTATGTTTATCTGATGGCGATAAGTATTTACTGGATGGCAAGATTCTTGCAACAGCCGTTAGCCTACACGGACTTGCGCTCTCTTTATCCCGCGGCCCAAATTCTGCAGACTCAGCCTCAAAATCTGTACGAGATCGGGACTCAGTATGACTATGAGCAGAGGTTAGTTCCTGAGGAGGTGAGACCGGCTGAGGATCAATTGGTGATGATGCCTTACCCGCCAATGATTTTGTTGTTGTTTGCTCCTTTTACCTCCTGGTCGTTTTCCACAGCCTTTTTAATAACCGGGTTATTAAATACGGTCATTTTATTGCTGGACATTTATTTACTCAACAGATTATTAAAACCCCGGGTCAATAAAATGCTTTTGCTGTTGATGGTGTTGTCGTTTGCGCCCATTTATGCGGTGTTGACTGCCAGTCAGACAACTTTTCTGGTATTGCTGATTTTCCTGCTGATTTATGGTTTGCTGACTCGCCAAAAATGGTTCTTGAGCGGACTGGCAACGAGTCTGTTATTAATTAAGCCCCAGTTTGCTTTGTTTATCGGTCTGTATTTAGTGGCCCTGCGCAAAAAGGAAATCATAGCCGGGCTGTTGCTGGGAGGAGGGTTTTTTATGTTGGCGGGTCGATTATTAACTCCGGCGTTTCCCAGAGAGATGCTCAGGCTGTGGAGCAACTATGTGGGAGATCAGGCGGTTAATTGGACCACCAGAATTAGCTGGGCGGGTTTTTTCACTCAAGTGAAGAATTTATGGCCGGGATTCCATGACACGCTGTGGACAATTCCGGCCAGTTGGTTGACGATGTTGATCTCTTTATGGGCTTTGTTGTCCGTGAAGATCAAGCGGCGGTCTCTGCCCCAGATTATGAACGTGATCCTGGTGACTACCTTATTAACCGGAGTGCATATTCACAGCTATGAGAGCGGATTGATGCTTTTTCCGGCCTGTTATTTCCTGAGTCGGAAGAGGCTGGACTATGTTCATTATCTGCTTTTGTTTCTGGGATGGATTATTTTTAACCTGGCAGTGGTGTCGGTCAATCATCAACCCCCGGTTTATTTTTTACCGACTTTGTTTTTAGTCTTCGTTTTGGGGTTACTAATCAAATGTTTGAATCCGAAGCAAAAAGTGGTTCCCGGTCACTCCTGACAAAGATAACCGCCACCTGGTCTTCGTAAACCAGCTTCCATTCTGGCATGGTGGTCAGCATTTGCACTAGAGGATGGTAAGGAGCCAACAAGATAGTGTCGAATTGATAGTGGTTTAAAAGTTGTTGCCAACCAGGAAGCAGGTTGACCATGGTTAAATACTGCTTGGCAAAAGATTCGTGGTTAATGATGAAGTTGTCCATCCTACCGTCAATAAAGGTTTTCATCTCAGGGATGTGCCAAACCAAGTATCCTCCCCAGTTAAAGTCATTGAAGATCCGTTGAGGAAGAGGATGGTGTTTGAGGAATTCTACTGCTTCGTAAGGGTAATAAACTTTGGTACTTAAATGGCGAATCTGCAGGGCATAGGTCTGATCATTCTGATAGGCCGTAGCCACCCTGGGAATCCAGATTAAAGCAGGGGTAATAGCCACTAACACAATCAACGGATAAATTAATTTGTTGATTGGCCAGAGTTTGGTTAGTAGTTGACCTAGGTCGGTGACGAGCTGATTAACAATCACGGAAAATGAAGGGATGAGAACTACTAATAAAGGCACCACAAAGCGGCGGTTTTTCAAACTCAAGAGGAAAAAGATCATGATTAGAAGTTTGTCTCTCAAATCCAGTCGGGTTTTAACGATCAACAGTAAAAATATGGCCATCAGCACCAGGGCAGTGTAGATAAAAGTTTCGGGAGCGTCAGGGCGAATGATCGGATACCAATCGGAATTAAAAGATAAGGCAAACTGATTGGTGCCCATCTCTAGGGCCTGTTCATAAGCCCGATAATGATAAGGACTTATTAATGACGCCAAGTAGCAAACCCCGACTATGGATGCGAAACTGAGAAGTGGGCGCGGTTTAAGACAATCGATGGTACCCCAGACCTGAATCGGTTTTACTGCCTGGTAAATGATTTTACCTAACTCGATAATTAAAATTAGGGTGTAAAAAGCTAATCCTAAGATGAATCCCCCGTGAAGATTGACCCAGAAGATGAAGATGATGGGGGTGATGAATAACCAGCGGCTGCGATGCGATAACCAATGTAGGTAGAGAAAGTAAATCAAGCTCAGACCCAGAAATGAGATAAGTTGAATCCTTAAATTGGAAGCGTCAAGAATCAGGGGAATAATGAGTAGCAGATACCAAAAAGCGCTTGATTGTCGAGTCGAATGCAGGTTAATGGTTTTGAACATCAACAGAAGGATTAAAGCTCCGATGATAGCATAAAAGATGGTCACTCCCCAAAGGCCTGCCCAGGAGTAGGTTAAGTACAGCCAGGTTTCGGATAACCATGAATGATAGACGTAGGGATAGTCAGGAGCACTAAAGGTAAAAATGTCGGTGGGGGGAATCATGTGGTTGTCCCAGATATACCTGCCCACCATGATGTGCCATCCGAAATCGGTATCAAACAATACACGGAGGAACAAGACAGTGGCCAGAACAAAGAATATCAGGATGGGGACACGAGACTTGGTTTGTATATGATTCATGATCCGATAGATGTCTGGTTATGGCTGGGAAGGCTTTCCAAAGTTGATGAGTTTAGATAATAATTGTTTTTGGGCGGGAACTTTAGTCACGATCATAAAGGCAAGAAAAGCCACCAAATAGCCTGCCAAAATATCAACCACGTAATGATGACCCAAATACACTGCGGCAAAGCCAATACTCAAAGGGAAAAGTATTATTGGCCAGGCTTTTTTGCCCCAGATATGAATCATAAACAGTGCCATGTAAGCAGGATAAGCAGCGTGCAAAGAAGGAATCGCAGCCACCGGATCCGGACTGGAGAGGAGAAAGTTTACGGACATGTTTGAATAATTGGCCACCGTCAGATTTCCAACTAAGTAGTTGAAATGGGTAGCCCACCAGGGGGGAGCGGCCGGATAGAGAGTCCAACCCAGAAAACTGACATAGTTGGTGATGATAAACCCGATGACAAACCGCCAGTAAGCAACCCGGTAAAAATTCCAAAGAAATAGAACTACGAAAAAGGGGATTATAAAGTGAGAGATATACAGCACGTTGCTAATCTGCCTGACGATATGGCCCCAAAACATATTAGGATTCAGCCACTGCTGTAGCCAGACGGCCGGAAGATGACCAAGAAACAGTGTGCGTTCCCAATGAATTAATTCTGTGACATGAATCTGACTGGGATCCAGATCGGTGAAGGGACGGCGGAAAATAACATAAGTATAGATTAGAAGAAAAAACGGTAAGAAGGCTTTGACAAACATGCGTCCTTGTTTGTGCCAAACTGTGGCGACAACCAGAAATACTCCAATCGTGTCCCAACCCTGGGGGACCCGTTTGAGTCTCATAAAGATCAGTAATAACAAAAAACTAACAAACTGAATGGTAAAGACTAATTTATCTTCTGATTGCAGAAAACTTTTGGCTTGAGAGAGAAAGCGACTGATCATGGTTTAAAAAGCCTTGTCACAAACGGATCCGTAAGTGACAGGGGTTACTTTAATATTACGACTGTTGACATTAAGTCTTCCATGCTATAGTGAAATTACCTATTGCTATTTTCTATCTACTTATACTATGTTAAAAATAAGATGCATTCAATAAGGCAGAAGGGAGGTGAAACCATAAATGAGGAAAATTAATTACCTAATTGCTACGAGTTCGAGTTTAGTTACCGCAGCACTTATGGCTTCACCGGTTTTTGCTCAAGACAGCGGCTTGTCGATTCCCACGTCCGCTGTGGCAGCCTTCAGTATTACTAGTGTAGGTGAGTTTGTCGGCGCTGTATTGTCATTAATCTTCCTAGTTGCAGGTATTGCTGTATTTGCTTACCTGGTGTTAGGTGGTATTCAATGGATTACCTCAGGTGGAGATAAAGGTAAAACTCAGGAAGCCAGAGACAGGATCACGGCTGCTTTAGTAGGTCTAGCGATTATTGCTGTGGCTTGGGCTCTGACTATCTTAGCCCAGACCTTCTTCGGCATTAATATTACGAGTATCTCTCTACCTCGGCCATACACGTAAAATGAATGTCGAGGTCCATAGTTAAAAACCTCGCCCGAGCGAGGTTTTTAGTGGTCACAGATACTTACATGCTTTAATATTGACAAGGATATAGGCGAATCCCTAAAGTTATAGATATGGGAGGTATGAGGTATGTTTAATTTTCCCCGGCCGGAGGAGTTCCGCATCAGCAGTGTGGGCGAGTTTGTGGGCGCTGTGGGGGGATTGCTATTTATTGGCGGATTGTTGGTGTTTATGATTTTGTTATTGCTGGGAGGTGTGGTGTGGATGACTTCAGGCGGAGACAAGGCCAAGGTTCAGGAAGGTCGAGAAAGGATCATGCGCGCTTTAATTGGGTTGAGTATTTTGTCGTTAGCAGCGGCAGTGATTATTCTATTACAAGCGTTTTTGGGGATTAAAATTATCGGCAGTAATCTACCTATACCCCGGGGATTTGTGGAGTAAACAGCATCTTTGAGTTAATAAAGCCTGACTGGGTGAAGAAATCGGAACTTACGCACTTCGTCTTCGTTTATTTACTAGACCCGCCCATAAGTTGAGGATGGGTACGGCCACAAAAGGAGAAGAGTAGGTACCGGCAATGGTCCCGATTAGTAATGCGACCACAAACCAGCGAATGACAGGCCCTCCGAGTAAGAGCAGGGCCGTCAACATGAAGATAATGGTCAGGGAGTTATTTAATGATCTGCCCATGGTTTCTGTAAGGGCTTTATTTGATAATTCGGTAATAGAGACGCTGGGATATTGTTTCAGTGACTCCCGAATGCGGTCATAAACCACCACTGTATCATGAACAGAAAAGGATAAGGTGGTTAAAACAGCGGTTACAAACAAGGTGTCGACCTCCACTCCTCCAAAATGTCCTAAGACGGCGAAACTACCTAGCAAGATAAGTGAGTCGTGAAACATGGCTAAGATGGCTGATACCCCGTACTGTAAATTTTTAAATGTCCAGGCCACATAGGCCATAATAAAACTGGCGGTAATTATCACCGCTACCAGGGTTTTAATGATTAATTCTCTCCCCAACGTGGGGCCGATGGATTCGAATCTTTGTTCCTTAACGTCCTGATTGAATTTTTGATTGAGCACTTGAGTAATTTGTTGGGCTTGTTCTTGGCTGATCGGTTCAGTACGGACTATCAGATGTTGCCCTTCGGCAGTTTGCAGTCCGGCAATTTGCCAACTCAGATTCTCGGTCAGGACTTGACGGATTTCTCCTAACTGGGGTAGTTGGGAAAATTGATACTCGATCAGAGATCCGCCGGTAAAATCAATTGATGGCTGCAGGCCCCAGACGATCAGGGCTACAATACTACCTAAGACTAAAGTCCCGGAGAGGGTCAAATAAATGAATTTGTATTTAAGGAAATCCATAAAGAATCAATAAAATAAATATCTTCATTTTTATGTTTTGGGGCTTCTATGTTTTTGCGGTTGGATGAACATACAACACTCTAATCAGACTCCTAGTGACAATGATTCCGGTAAATAGCCCTAAAAATATTCCTAAACCAAGGGTCAAGGCAAAGCCTCTTACCGGCCCGGAAGTGTTGAGAAACGCCCAGTTAAATGGATTAAACAACACAAAGCAGGCAATCAAGGTGCAAACATTGGCATCGCGGATAGAGTCAAGAGCGCGGCCAAAAGCCAATTCCATGGCTAACTTAACCGGACGCTTCATTCTGATTTCCTCTTTATACCTTTCGAAGATTAAGATATTGGCGTCCACGGCCATGCCCACGGATAAAATAAAGCCAGCGATGCCTGGTAAAGTCAGGGTGACCCCCATTAACTTATACAGGGCCAATGTGAGGATGCCATATATGATCAGGCCGATATCAGCTAGCAGTCCCAGCCAGCCATAATAAGCAAACATAAAGCCGATTACTAATCCTAAGCCAATCAGTCCGGCAATAATGCTTTTATTAATGGTGTCCTGACCTAGAGTGGCACCAACAGTTCGTTGAGACACTAGCTCTATGGGCACAGGCAGTGCCCCTGCATTCAACTGAATAGCTAATTGTTTGGCTTGCTCCAGGGTAAAGTTGCCGGTAATGATCGCCTGGCCGGTGGTGATGGCGGTTTTAACGACCGGTGCACTGACGGGCTGGTTGTCTAAAAAGATGGCTAATTGTTTACCTACCAGTTCTGTAGTCAGCTGGGCAAATTTTTGAGTTCCTTCGCTATTGAATTCTATACCCACCACTGGTTCACCGGTATTGCGGTCAAATTGGACTTGGGCCCTGACCAAGTCCTTACCAGTTAAACCCGTAGACTCGAACAGGTTGGTGACTTCGGCTGAACCGTCCAGTTGAGCACTGGGAGAACTTTCTTTAAGGCGGCGAAAATCTAACTGAGCTGTTTGCCCGACGACTTGGACTGCTTGAGTGACGTCTGAAACTCCTGGTAATTCAACTATTAACCGATACTGATCACCAACTTGAGCGGTTTGGACTAGGGCTTCGCTAACTCCCAGTAAATTCACCCGGCGTTCGATGGTATCTTTGGTTGATTCTAAGGCAGAAACTCGATCCTGCTCGGCTATGCCTTTCATATCAGCTACGAATAGCAAGTGACTCCCCCCTTGAATATCTAATCCGGTTTTAAGTGGCCAACGAGCCAGACTCAAGGGTGGAGGAAAGTACTGCTTATTAAATTGCTGATGAATTTTGATTGTCTTCAAGTCCAGATTAATGGGGAATTGGTCCGGCAAAGCTATCCACAAAGCGGTTAACGTGAGAATGATCACGATTAAAAGGGTAAGTCCAGGTCTGTCTTTCATAGCTCAACACTCGTAATTAATTAACTGTTAGTAGTAAAGAAATTGTTATTATTTGGGATTATCAGCAAAATAAAGGAATTGATCCAGGGAGATTAAGCGGTGGATACGTCACTCTGGTTATCTTTGTCCCGTGAAGAAGCCAACAAGGGTAATTGTTTGGCATCTGGAAATTCATAGGTGATTTTGCTTTCATGCCAAGAAGGTTGGCAGATGGCTGTTTGCCCGACTGCCAGCCCCAATCGTCTGACAATTTTGGCAGGAATGCTGATTGCCAGACTGTTCCCGGTTTTGAAAATTGTTTGTTTACGGGAAGACATAAATTATGCTGCGCGAAAATTGGCAGGAAAGCTTTTGGTCTAAATGTTTTTGCCCCACTTTAATTAATTAAATTATACACCTTTTGATTTAGTTTAGTAACTTTCGTTCGCTGCCGATGATCATTACTCTGGACTGGGAAAGAATGGACGCCAGAAATGGATCCCGGCCTTTTTTTCTGGTCTCTAATTCTTGATCTGTCATGACGGTATAATTGATTTCTTGTTTACGACGGGCTTCTTCCGCTTGAATTAAAGTGGTGATTTCCGGTAAGACGATATCCCCCACGAATAAAACTTCTACTTCCTCCGGAGATTCTTTGGGAAGATAATGGGCAAATCTTCCCGAAAACATCACATAACTTAATTTGCCCAATTTGTTGCGTTCTTTGATGATTTGTTTTCCCAATCCAGTGGTTTTCACGACTAGGTGAGAGAGCTCTTCATAAAAGAGGTAATCTTTACGAAACCAGTAATAAAGGCGATTTCCCCGAAATTCCTTTTTAACCATTTCCGCTCCTTCCATGTGACTGAGTTCCCGGCGCACGGCATTAATTTCTTCATCGGTCATCCGGACCAATTGGCGGACATAAAACAGCTCTTCCGGATGGCTAAGAAAAACTTGCAGTAATTTAACCCGGACTTTGGAAATGAATAAGTCTGTGAGTCGAGGGGTCATACGCAATAATTGCGGACAGGAAAGGGGTTACGAAGCAGGTCGCGGGCTGCGGGCAGGTTAAATCTTTGGTATGGATAAAACCCGGCGTTGTTACCTAAACCGTAACCCAGACTAATTAATAATCAACTTTTTTACCAGAGGGCAGAATACTGATCCAAATTACTCCTGGATTAAATTCAATTTCTTTTCCTGAGGAATCAGTAAATATGGTGCGGTCGGTACGAGACTTTTTGCGCCAATTGGCTTGAATGGCTTGGCCGTCCTTGAAGACGAGAGCTTTACCGGTACCGGTATCTTTATAGAGTAAATGCAGGTTTCTTTCATAACCGTCGTTGGCCCGAGATTCTACCATAAAGGCGACCACCACATTTTTAGCTGTCAACTGTTGGTTAAAATCTAAGTCCAGATGCGGCTGGCCACCGTTGTTGCGTAAATATTGGTTGTTCTCAGAGTCGTATTGCCATTCTACCCGATAATTTGGTGAGTCTTGATTGTCCCAAAAATTGTAAGCCGGAGCTGTCTCTCCTTTCTCGCTAGGTTCTTCCTGAGTGAATTTCCAGGGTTGATATGTTTCACTCCAGAGTTGGCCGTCTTCGTCTTTGTAAGTTAATCCTCTTTTAGCACCCACTTCCCAGAGTTTATCCGTGGTGGAGTACATGGTATGTTCAGTAGCCACTTCTTTGCCTAACCGATCATAGTCACGCCAAAAGGTAGGAAAGCCGACTGAAAATTGATTGATGTCGTTGTAGGCTTCCCAGCCGTATTTGCGAATTTGGCCTAAGGCATCTGCTTTTGCCCCGTTCAGACATCCGGATCCGGTCCGAGGGTCACAGTTACCACCTCCGACGTGGACGTATAATGGAGAAACGCCGTATTCGGAAATCCAGTCTAAAAAGTAAGTACGCGCTGATCTGACAGGTCCTACCTGAACATCCTCGGCAGAAGCCCCGCAAAGATATATCGCAAGGAAACGGGTAATGCCTCCTTCAGCCACGGCTTCGTAGACTATATCCGCCCGAGAGAGACCTGACTGGGGTCGGGCATCAAGGCTGTTTTCAATCATCACCCCCATCGGTCGCCTGGTTGACCAGATATCTTTTTCTGCTTTGGTATATAGTTTGTTGTTCAGAGGACAGGCTTCGGTTTTGGGTGCTGATAAGTCGACCTTGACTCTTTGCTCTGCGGTAGGAACAGTTAAATCGGGGCTGTCAACCAGCTGGGGATTGGAATTTTGCAAATAACTAAAAGCCGCATAGGAAATGCCGGTGGAGACTAAATATAAACCTAGCCCCGCCAGTAAGGTGATTAATTTGGGTTTGTTCATGGTATTTAGAAATTTATTTTGAGTAACATGTGTATTCTATGTGGTGATTTTCTGCTCTGTCAATAACGGAATTTTACTGGTCAGTGTGGTATAGAGGTAGTCCTAGCTTGGCTTGAACGAGCACGATTGAAACTGGCTGGTAGGGTTGTTTTGAAAGAACGACAACAAAGTAGTATATTATGGCTATGGGAAAGAAAAGAAAGACTAGAAAGCAAAAACTCCTTTCTCGGCAGAGAAAAAAACAGTTAGAGTCACCGCAAGTGAAGCCGTCTGTGCCTGATGATCAGATGTCTACTATAATTAAGTCTGAAAAAAATGAGCCGAGGATTGACAGCTCTATTTATGCTTATCCCGTCAATTTAATCAAACGGGATCTGGTTAAATCCTTGGGACTAGCTCTAATAGCTACTTTAATATTAGGGCTATTTTATTATTTCCTGCCTTAAGTTGTGATATTTGCCTACCAACGGATGATACCATATCTGGCTAGGATAAAGATCATAAAGATGGCGACAGCAATAATTCCGAGTAACGCTCTGGTAATACTCTGCTGAAGTTCAAATTCCCCTTCTATCTTAGTAGAAAATTTTGCGCTACTAGTGGTCTCGGGCTTTTTTTTCGGCATAATTTTCACCTCCTGTCTATAATTTAAATCAACTATCTAAGTCTGTTATCATCAGCATAACATCCTGTAAAAATTGCTGTCAATTATGAACGTTAAAAAATTTATCAAGCCGGTTATCATAGGCGTGATCTTAGCCGTGGTATTGGCGATGGTTCCCGCAGGGGTGGAGCTGAATAAAGCTCTACAACCCAGCCGAGCTGATGATACCGATTTTTCAAAATCTATTCCAGAGCAAATTACCACGAATCAGATTCTGCCGCCCACGATAACTCCCACACCATTTCCTGAGTTGAGCGTTGATAAAATTTTAGCCGTTTCACGAAACCAAATCGCCAGCCAAGTCACTGGTTTACCTCAACAGCAAGTGATCCAAGTGATCCTGGTAGGGGACATGATGCTGGGTAGAGCAGTTAATTTTAATATGCACCGCAAAGATGATTTTGGTTATCCGGTGGCTAAGGTAGCTGAGAAGTTAAAACAAGCAGATCTGGTGATTGCCAATTTGGAAGCTCCCATTTTAATAGACTGCCCATTAACCACGGAAGGAATGAAATTATGTACTGACTACCAGTCCTTGTACACGCTTTATTTTGCCGGGATTGATACGGTGCAATTAGCCAACAACCATGTGGCTGATTATGGCCAAGAGGGTATCAAAGAGACCCAGAAATGGGTTGAGTTTCAGGGATTACAGTCGGTGGGATTAGGAAAAGCAGCCATAAAAGAGATTCGAGGAATTAAGGTAGGAGTGCTGGCCTACAGCCAGGTTTTGCCTGTGGCTAAGGGAGTGGAAACTGCCGATCCGGATCTGTTACAACAGGAGATTGCTCAGCTAAAACAGGAAGCTGATGTGGTGATAGTAGGCTTTCATTGGGGTAATGAATATCAAGCACAACCGAATGGCCAACAAATCCAGCTGGCCCATGCGGCAATTGATAGCGGGGCAGACGTGGTATTTGGTCATCATCCTCACTGGATTCAGGGAATAGAAATTTATCAGGGTAAGCCGATTTTCTACTCGCTGGGAAATTTTGTGTTTGATCAAATGTGGTCCAGAGAGACCAGGGAAGGGTTAGCCGTGGAATTAAATTTTTGGCAGCAAAAACTGGTGGAAGTGAGATTACTGCCTACTTTCATGGGTGATTTCTCCCAACCGGATTGGCAGCCGGTGGGAGTTGGGAATGTGACTTTGGGAAGAGTAGAAAAACTAAGCCAGAGTCTGGGTAAGTGACTTTGTTTTTCTTTCTTTAATTAGATGAAGATAAACACCTAGCCAAAAAATTATTAGTAATAGATTACGCGAACCAATTAATAACATTGGCCCGGGAGAGACTTCTAATAACAGATGAATCTTGTCAACCGCATAATAAGTCAAATAAGCTGTGGTTAGTCCTTGCATAGAGAGTAATAGACTGAGATAAAAAAGTACCTGTCGTCTAGTAACTACATGGGACGCATAGCCGTAAATTAACCACAACCCCAAAGGAATCCAGAGCCAGAGTAAATATTGGGGGGATAAGACATTATGGGCGATAAGTAATCCTAAAACCAAAAGTAAACAACTTTGATAAAGCATTTCCGGACGAGATTTAGAAGTCTTACGCAAATAGATGGGTAGGGGCAATATCAGCGGCAGCCATTTAATTAACTTCAAGAAAGTCCACCAGGCAGGTAACGGGTTAAACATCAGATTGATCGACATATACTCCGGTTGCACACTGGTATTGATTTGATAACCAAATTGGCTCGCAAGCCACATTAAACTGGCGCTGATGCTTTCAATTTGAGGAGGCCGGCTGATTTGATCCAAAAAACTGTGGCCAAAACCGACAGCCACCGGCCAGCCGCCCAGATGCCAGATGACAATCAATCCGGGAAAAACAAAGGCCAGCAGGCGAACTAAGTTTAGTTTGGAAAATAGAGGGCGAGATAAGAATAAAGGCCAAAACAACAGAGGATAGCCCCGGATAACCGCAGCCCAACCCAAAAGAAAATTCTCCAGGACAGGGTGGTAGTTTTGGCGAGAGAGAAAGGTTGCCAGTAAAATTAAAGCCACTAATAAGTCAGGATTGATAAAGGATTTATTGGCGGTGAGCACTAAAGTGGCGGCGTAGATAATTAAAAGCAATCTCTGCCATTGAGGTAAGGGGTCGATTTTGGCCGCGATTAACTGATTGAAGAGATAAATAATTACCAGAAAGCTTATCAAGAGAATGGCAAATAGCAGGTATCTGAACGTTTCCTCACTCCAGGATAGTTGACGAATGATAATTAAGAAACTTAAAAATCCCGGAGGGTATTCCCAGAAGAAATCCTGATAAGGTATTTTTCCCGCCAAAAACTGTGAGGAAGTTCGTAGATATTCGATGATCTCAATATTATTGGCTGCGGGGATCAGTAACTTAAGAGCATTGCCAATCATATTAAAATCATAACCCACTTGGCTCTCAAATTCTCACAGTAACTTTGGTATAATTTAGCTTGTTATCCGCCGAGGTGGTGAAATTGGCCCGCCTCGCGTCGACTCGTCGAGTCTTCGCGAGTCGAGGCGGGTAGACACGCTATGTACTATGTTTATATTCTGTATAGTAAAAATTTTAACAAAATCTATATCGGAATAACTTCCGATCTTAAAAGAAGACTTTATCAGCATAATCAAGGATATACTATTTACTCAAAAAGATATCGTCCTTGGGTAATTCTATACACAGAAAAATATTCTAATAGAAATGACGCCAGAAAGAGAGAAAGGTATCTCAAATCAGCAGCTGGCAGAAAGTGGATTAGAAGATGTGTTTTTAAATCTAAATAATTAATGGAATCGATTTTTAATAGTGATCTTTAATCCGTCGATTCCACGAGCCGAGGTGGTGAAATTGGTAGACACGCAGGCTTGAGGGGCCTGTGGGCGAATAGCCCGTGGAGGTTCAAGTCCTCTCCTCGGCACTTCTGCAAAGCAGAATTGCGTCAATTCGGCATTGGGTTGGATAACAAAAATTCTGCTTTGCAGAAGGATCCGTAGCTCAGTTGGCCAGAGCGCTTGGTTTACATCCATGAGGTCGCAGGTTCGAGCCCTGCCGGATCCACCAGTGAAGAGGAATAATGTTTACTATAATCATTACAGATGCCGCTAAATACAGCTGAAAAAGACCGGCTGCTGCAAACCGAAATTGTATATTTGGCCACTGCGGATTTGAAAGGCAATCCTCACGTAAAGCCGATTTGGTTTGTTTATCACCAGGGTAAAATTTGGTTTGAAACTCATTTGCCAACCCGGGCGTTTAGGAACATTAAAGAAAATAACAAGATCATGCTTTGCTTCGGCGGCAGGGAAACTTACTTAGTTTGGGGGAAGGTGAAGTGGTATGAGGAAAAGAACAGCCCTGTGCCTTTTAGAGAACTGCTTTGGGATAAATATGGAGAAGATATGGATGACAGTTACATAACAGAGAAAACAAGAATTTTTGAAGTCATCATTGAAAAAGAAACTTCTTGGCATTACGCCGATCAAGATTGGGAGTGAAAGCGATTCGCATCTGAGGCGAATTAGTGGCCAGGGGTGGTATTTAAAGGGGGTTTACGTTAACATGAGGTTATGAATCTTAAAGTTTTGGGTTTGATTGCTGCCGGGTCGTTGCTGTTTACGATTCTGGCTTTTGTATTGACTGCGAGAAAACCAGCCGGGCAAACTCCTGCGACCGGAGAGTCTCCCACGCCAGCGTTGACCTTGATTCCCACCCTGGATCCCCAACAGCCTCCCAGCGAAGGAAAAGCCAAGATTACCGGATACGTTTGCCCACTCACTACCGGCAATTTGGATCAGGGAGTAACCGTGGTAGCGGAAAAGATTCCCAGCCGGGAAAGATTTACTTTTTATATTCAAGGGCCGATTACTCAAGATACGGTTTATGCCATGGAAATTGATCCGGGCACTTATGAAGTTTATTCGGAAATCGCTAATCGAAGGAAGTTAGGTTTATATAGTAAATATGTGCTCTGTGGTCTGGATCCTGAGAGGTGCTTGGATCATGCCTTACTGCAATTTGAAATTCCCCAGGGCCAACTGCTGACAGATGTTGATGTTTGCGACTATGATTGGTTCAAGTGAGAGGTATGGTAAAGAAGATTTTAACTGAGATCTTAATATTACTAGCTCTGGTTTTAGTTAAAACGTCAATTACTCCTGTCTCGGTCTGGGCTGCTGATGACTACCAGATCACTGATTTTCAAAGTCAGATTATTCTAAACCAGGACACTTCTTTATTGGTGAAAGAAACGATTAAGGTTAATTTCTTGGTGGCCAAGCACGGAATTTACAGGGTAATTCCTGTAATCTATTCAGCCCAGGGTAAAACCATCAAAGCCGGGTTAACTGATGTGCAGGTGACTGATGGTCAAGGTACGCCTATCCAGGTTGATCGCAGTCGGTTGGCTCAGAGTATCAAACTGCGCATTGGTGATCCGGATCGGACGCTGACCGGGCCGATGACTTACGTGATTAGCTACCGAATCACGGATGTGATCCAGAGATTCGAGGGCTACGATGAGATTTACTGGAATGTAACCGGTTCGGAATGGGACACTCCCATCCCTCTGCCAAAAGCTCAGGTAGAATCCCCTTTTGCCACGATTATCAAAACCAGTTGTTTTGCAGGCGGATTCGGAACTCAGCAGCAATTTTGTACTAGTCAACATCAACAGAATATTGCAATGTTTGCCAGTTCCACATCCGTGGGTCAGGGATCTGATTTCACGATTGTGGTTGCCTTAGATTCTCAGAACCAACTACAGTTTCCCGGACCGGTGGAGCAGACGATGAAGTTGATCATCGATAACTTAGGATATGGATTAGCCTTGCTGCCTTTGTTGATTATCTCTTATTTATGGTACCGACGGGGACGGGACTTTCGGTACGCTAGTGATCAAATTTATTATCAGCCGGAAAACGTGGAGCAAAAATTGGTGTCGCCATTTGCCCGGCCCCACTTGCCCATGGTTTATGCTCCAATCCAGGATTTGACTCCGGCACAAGTGGGCACGATTATTGATGAGAAGGTGGATATTCATGACTTGGTAGCGGAAATAGTGGAGTTGGCCAGATTAAAATATTTGGAGATTCATAAATTAACAGCTAAGAAATTGCTGGGCACAGATGTTGACTATGCGTTTGTGAAGCTCGAAGGGTCTAAGAGCAAACTGGAACCTTATCAGCAATATCTGCTAGATAAGTTGTTTACGGATAAACGACTGGAAAAGAGTCAAAAAAGATTTGATAAGTTAGCTAAAGATTCTCAGCAGCAACTTGAACAGGTGATTAAACAGCGTGATAAGCAGTCATATGTACTGCTTTCTGCATTGAAAGACGACTTTTATAAGGATCTGGATAAATTCCGGAAGCAGCTATACGCCAATATGAAAGATAAAAACTACTTTGTAGGTAATCCGGAAAAGACCCGCAGTCAATGGTTGGTGATTTATGTGTTGATAATGGCCGCGATGCTGGGATTGGTTTCGTTTTGGACCAATTTAACTGCTAATTACTGGCCCTTGATTGTAGGTGCAGTCGTATCAGCCCCGGGCTTGATATTGGCGGCGGCCATGCCCAGAAGAACTGCCTGGGGCTATTCTTTGTATCGGCAGATTTCAGGTCTGAAATATTTTATTGGTAAGGGCAAATGGCGGCAGCAAATTGCGGAAAAACATTTGTTCTTGGAGGAAACTCTTCCTTTGGCAATTTCCTTGGGAGTAGTGGATCAATTAGCCAAAGACATGGCCAAACTGGGAGTGGAGCCGCCCAGCTATACCCAGGGATTCACTGCCGGGGCTTTGGCCGCTGATTTCAGTAAATTTGAATCGCAAACAGGGCAGGTGTTGACTTCATCGCCCAGCAGCTCTGGTCGGTCTTCGTGGTCAGGGGGTTCAGGTTTCAGCGGCGGATCCTCGGGTGGGGGTTTTGGAGGAGGAGGAGGAGGAAGTTGGTAATGGGCTTAGGAATAGATAGTCAAACTCTTCAAATCTTTATAAATGTCAAACTATTTTTCATCTATGGCAGTGGGATAAAAATGGCTATAATGTAAAATAAAGGTATCATGAATCCTGAAATTCGGATTGTGACGATTGGCGGAGGTAGCGGGGCGCCAGTGGTGTTGAGAGCATTGATGCAGGCTGGGTTTAGCGATATAAAAGCTATTTGCGCTGCCATGGATACCGGCGGTCTTTCAGGACGGGTGAGAACAGACGAGCGGGATCGAGTGATTTCAGTCGGGGATCTGTTTCGTAATTTTATGGCTTTGATTCCCGGGCAACATTTGTCAAAACCACAAGTGCAGGCGTTTTTGGAGTTGATTGATTTTATAGATGGCCGGGGTAGGAATCTAGGTTATACCATTTATTATGCTTTGCTGGAAAAATACCATGATGATTTCTTACAGGTGCAACAATTAATCGAGCAATTGCTGCAGATTAAAATGTCCGGGATGGCGATTCCGGTAACTTTGACACCGACGAATATTCACTTTTTGACTCAATCCGGGCAGGAATATGTGGGCGAGCACCAGTTGGATTTATATTCCATGTCCAAGGATTTGATCTCTAAGGTGTGGATTGAACCGCGAAGTGAAGCAACTGATGAAGCTAAGCAAGCTATCCGGCAAGCGACCCATATTATTTATTGTCCAGGAAGCCTGTACGGGTCAGTGATATGCAATTTTTTGCCTAAGGGGATAACTGCTGCCCTGGACGTATCCCAAGCCACTAAAATTCTGGTGACGAATCTGGTGTCTACTCGTCACGAAAATCATTATTTCAAACCCTTGGATTATTGGCGGATATTTAAAAAATACACCCATACCCGAACACCTTTTGAAGTGATGGTTGTGCCGGACGTTTCCCGGATGGAGTTCGAAGAGAAATATCCGAAAGTGGCTCAGAATTATGATCATGAGCATTCTTATTTCCAAGGATGGGATGATGCTGAATTGCAACGTTTGACGTCCAAAGGAGTTCGAGTGGTAAAAGGAAAAATCTATACCATCAGTCCTCAATATAGCCGGATCCGCCATCACCCAAAATCTTTGGCCAAGGTTCTCAAGCCCGTATTGGTTGACAAAGGATAAATAACTAGATTACCCTTGAAATAGGGATAAGATTATGTTTTTCATGGAGGGAGGTGAACAAAATGAATAAAATTACCCCTTTTATAGGATTTTGGGTGGTTAACTCCCTACTCATCTATCTGGCTAATCTGTGGTTGCCAAGTAATTTTGTGCTGGGGAATGCCCGATGGTCACCTCTAGTAGCGGTGGTGTTAGCAGGATTAGCGATTACTATCATTGTGGTAGTGACCACGTCGGTAAAGATAGTTCTTAATCGAGTGGCCCCGGCATTGGATAGCATGCCATTGACCCTGGTTTACTATTTTTTTGCTAATTTCGCGGCGATCTGGATCGTGGCCAGAATGGCGGAGATTTTCGGGTTGGGGATTTCCAAGTTCACTTACGTGGCCGGGCTGGCTCTGGTAGCAGATGTCGCCCAATGGGTGGTGTGGACAGTGCTGGGGCCAAAAGAGTCCATGTCAAAGGCGGCAAAAACTGCAGACGAGGAACCGGATGATGATGAAGACGAGGAAGGCGATTAGATTCTAGTTACTCCAAGACAGACCTTGGCTTGGTGATCTCTGAGATTGGCTTCAGAAAAGTGTATGATTAACTTAATTAATAATTCAAACGTTACGCAGTTGTCATTGCGAGTATTTGAAATTTTACCTTTATTAAGTATAAATCTAAAATTTCAACACGTGGCAATCCCGTACGAAATTACGGCCAAAGTGCGTAACTCCTGATAATTGTAAGATGAACAACCGGGTTGTCTGGTTAGTAATTTTTCTCAAATTTTTTCTGCCAATACTTTTCTTGCGCTATCCTTTTCCTGTTTCATGGATTAACTGGCTGTTGGATACCACTGACGGAGACATCCTGATGCATTTTGGTTTGCAACCTTTTGCTTATCAAACTTGGGATAAACTGGCAGATTGGTTTACTTACCTGATGATGCTATTGGTGGGGAGGAAGTGGAGGATCCGGCGAACGATTGTTTTTCTGTTTATCTTCCGCACAGTGGGACAGATGGTTTATTTTATTACCAGAAGAGACGAGGTGTTCTTTTTCTTCCCCAATTTTTTGGAACCACTGTTCATGCTGTACTCATTATTGATATTCATTAATAGGAAACAGGCTTATCGAAGGTACAGAAAATACCTATTACCTTTCTGGACAGTGATCGCGGCATATAAGATGTGGAATGAATGGAATACCCACATCGCCAAAAACGATTTGTCTCAACAATGGTTTGGGGTTAATAACTGATCAGGAATGGAGACACTGAAAAATTTTGCTGCTTGCATTATTGGATAATATATTCTATTCTTTGAATATATGTATTCTCAGGTGTTTGATTTGCAAGCCAGATTGTACCGGGCTTTAGGCAATCCGAAACGGTTGGAAATTATTCATCTGTTACGGGATCAGGAAATTCCGGTCACGGAAATGGTGGAAATGCTGGATTTACCTCAGGCCAATGTGTCTCAGCATTTGATGGTGTTAAGGGAGCAAAAGTTGGTGAAAACCAGAAAGCAAGGAAAGGAAATTTATTACCGGCTTTCTCACCCCAATTTAATTGCGGCGTCCGATTTGGTCAGAGAGTTGTTGATTGATTTACATCAGGTTAAAGATGATTTGGCCAAAGAATTGCGGTTAAAAATGAAAGAGTTAGTGCCGGTAGTGCACGATCCGGTATGCGGGATGCGATTGTCTCCTAAAACAGCCGGTTATGCCACGAAATATCGAGGACAAGATTATTACTTTTGCGCCCAAGGGTGTTTAAATAAATTCGAGAATAAACCCGATCATTATCTTAACGGTTAATATTCGAGTCATTCGGATGTTAATTTGGATCATTGGGATCGCTTTAATGCCGGCTTGAGAGCGATCATAATTTACTAACTCGTCCGAAAGATCCGAATTGAAGATAAAGAGTCGCTTATGGAAAATAAATTAGTCATCGGAGTCATCATCGGCACAATCGCCTTAATTGGTGGTGGAGTGTGGCTGGCAGGGACCATGAAACAACCAGATATCGTGGTTAGCCAAGATGCTATAGCAGAGGTGGAAGAAACCAGTCATGACTGGGGAGCAATTCCTTTGAACGGGGGCAAGGTCAACCAGAGTTTTACGATCAAAAATACAGGTACTGTCCCACTCCAACTCCATGATATTTTGACTTCCTGTATGTGCACTACAGCCCAAGTGATGATTAATGGTCAGTCGAGCCCAGAATTCGGCATGCACCAGAAATCCGCCTGGGTAGGGGAAGTCCCTCCCGGACAGGAAGCGCAATTAACAGTCACTTTTGACCCGGCCTACCACGGTCCGTCTGGAGTAGGGGACATCACGCGACAGGTAAAAGTGGAAACTAATGACCCGAATCATCCGCAACTGACTTTTAATTTAGCTGCTCAGGTAACTAATTAGTATGAATAAACAATCTTTAATTCTGGCTTTGGTAATCCTAGGACTGGGAATCTTTTTCTGGTTGAATAAGCCTACTTCCCAGGTCGACTCAAGCACGAATGATGTGATGACTACGGAAAATGCTCAAGTTAAGTCAATTTCTACCCAGGAGTTTGATCAATTGGTTCAAAATTCTAATACCTTTGTTCTGGACGTTCATACTCCGGAACAAACTCATATTCCTGGAACTGATGCATTCATTGATTACACCAAAATTAATCAAAATCAAGACCAGTTGCCGCAAGACAAAAATACGCCAGTGATTGTTTACTGTCGCTCCGGGAATATGAGTGCGCAGGCTGCCGAAGATCTGCTGGCTTTGGGATACACTCAGGTTTACGATTTACAAGGCGGCACTGATGCTTACAAGCAGTCCGGCAAACAGGCGGTCACTGTGAGCCCGGATACTCAGCCTTTGGGAACGGTGATATACGGAGATGTGCCGGAGACGCAGTTTATGCTCACCAATTACACGGATAACACTTTACAAGTTACGCGATTGTCCACTTCCTGCGGATGTACCAAGGCTTTTATGGACCAAAAGACGGTGGAGCCGTTTAGCTCGGCTCCGATCAGGGTGACTTTTAATCCGGCGGTGCACAAAGATGACACTGACCTGGGTGATCTCACCAGAACTATTTATATAGAAACGAATAACCCTCAATTTGCTAAACTGGAAACTACTATCACAGCCACGGTGGTGAAAAAATAAGTATTTAATATGGAGAGATTAAAAATACAAATTAAAAATCAAATATTAGTAGGGGCGATAATATTTTTCGCGGGATTGTTGTTTGCGGGAACGCTTTCTATAGCTCATGCCCAGATGGGAATGATGGGTAGTGTTGACCAATCAACAACGGCTGAGCATGATGAGGACCTGAATACGGTTCTGGCAGATATCCTGGCTAAACAGAATAAGCAGACGGCTGATCAACTGGATTGCAGCCAAATCTCTGACGACGATTTTGAAAGTTTGGGCGATGCTTGGATGGGGGTGATGCATCCGGATCAGGAAGTCCATGAGCGGATGGATCAGATGATGGGCGGAGAAGGATCAGCAAGTTTACGCCAAGCCCATATCAATATGGGGAAGAGCTATCTCCGATGTGGAGGTAATTATGGAATGATGGGCATGGGGCAGATGATGGGTGGGGGAAGCTTTCCTGTGGGGAGAGGAGGTGGAAACCAAATGATGGGATACGGATGGAATGGCGCTAGCCAGATGATGGGCTTTTCCGGTTTATCCGGATTTGGAGGTATATTTGGGTTAGTGAATGGTTTATTGGTCATGGTGCTGCTGGCAGTGTTGATTCGTTATTTCTGGAATAAAGGAGGGAAAAAGTAATGAAGATGAAGGAATTGCAGGATTGGATTTGGGTACTGCTCCGCTTGGCGATGGCCTGGATTATGTTGTGGGCTTTTTTTGACAAGGTTTTCGGATTGGGATATGCCACGGCAACCGGTAAATCCTGGTTGGCTGGTAATTCTCCCACTGCAGGGTTTCTGAAAATGGGCACTTCCGGTCCTTTGGCGCTATTATTTCAGTCAATGTCCGGCAATCCCCTGGTTGATTGGTTATTTATGCTGGGGTTGTTGGGAGTGGGCACGGCTTTGTTATTGGGTATGGGCATGAAAATTGCAGGCTATTCCGGAGCTTTAATGATGGCGCTGATCTGGATGGCTGGTTTTCCGCCTCAACAAAACCCCTTTCTTGATGAGCACATTGTTTATATTTTGGTCTTCATTGGTTTGTCTTATTCATCAGCCGGAGAAAAATGGGGACTGGGTAAATGGTGGAAAAATACCGAGTTAGTGAGAAAATTCCCGGTCTTAAGATAGGCCAACAAAAAACTATATGAAAAATGTACCCAAAATTATTCAAAGAGCAGAGACGCTACTTAAAGAGCATCCTTATGACGTGGGCCATGACCTGGAACATCACTTAGAAGTCTGGAAGTTGGCTCAAGATATTGCTAACCATATAGAGGAAAAAGTGGACTACGATGCTCTTCAGCTTGCTGTGATGTGGCATGACGTAGTGACGTTGGAAAAGTTTGACAATACTTTTAAAGACAGAGATAGGATTACGGAAAAAACGGCTGACGAACTTGAGGAGTTATTAAAAAAGGAGAAATTCACCAAGAGCTTTATCTCAAAAGTGATTTTGGCGATCCTTCATCATGGTTTTGAAGATCAACAAGTTAATACCGAAGGCGAGATCCTTTATGATGCGGATAAACTATCCGCATTAGATGTTACCCGATGGATTAAGCTATTTGACGCTGCCAAAGCAGGGAGACTGAGTCCGGTGTCTGTTGAGGCTTATAAAAAGTCAGGAAAAAAGTGGATCTCGACCATGCGGGGCAAATTACACTTTCAATATAGCAAAAACCTGCATGACAGAATGATTAAGGCTCTTTTAAAAGACGAAAAAGCCATTGCAATAGCCAAAACTGCCGGCTGGGATCTTAAAAGTGCGGGAACTAAAGCAGTAGGATTATAAGATTATGGGAGGACAAGTAATTTACCAAGTTTCGTTGATCGCGGCTTTTGTAGCCGGCATGGTGGCGTTGTTTGCGCCCTGCTGCGTTTCGTATTTGTTGCCGGCATACTTCGGCAATGTTTTTAAGGAGAAAAAGCAGGTCTTGCTGATGACTTTCATTTATAGTCTGGGAATTTTCGTGGTGATGCTGCCGGTGGTTTTGGGGGCGAAAACCATTGCCTCTTTCTTTTACGGATTGCACGACCAGGTATATTACATCGGCGGGGTATTCATGTTATTAGTGGCATTGATGGCTCTGTTAGGGATTAAAATGCCCCAGCCGAAACTTCCCTGGGCTCCCAAACGCGGCACTGATGTGTGGTCAACGTTTACTCTGGGGATTTTTTCCGGCATCACGTCTTCCTGCTGTGCTCCGGTGCTGGTAGGCGTGATTACTTTGAGTTCCCTATCCCCGACGATAATTCAGTCTTTGGGTGTGGGGTTTGCTTACGTGATGGGCATGGTCACTCCTCTATATTTGGCATCCTTGTTCATTGATAAACGCAATATCCTGGAAAAGCCGATTCTACGCAAACAAGTCGGTCAGTTAGTTATCGGAGGCAAGACCTATCCACTGATTATTTCCAATGTGATTGCGGCTGTGATTTTCACTGTCACCGCTGGAGTGATGTTGATTTTAACTTCAGCAGGAATGCTGGGTATGCCGACAGGCGAATCCCCGATTGTGAAATTCATCAATAATACAGCGGTGAAAGTCGACCAGTTTACTCATTGGTTACCGGGAATCAATTTGATGTTTGCGGTTTTGGGTGGCTATTTGTTCTATCGGTTGATCGAGCGCATCTTTAAGAAAAACTGAAAAATTTCGGGGCTTGACATGTCAACAACAATCTACTACATTTGTAATACACTAATTGTTGGATATGCAAACGAAGACACTTTTAATTCTATTTACTTCTGCTTTGGTACTGACGGGTTGTTCCCTACTTCCGGCAAACAATCAGACTATGATGCCAGAGAACAACCAAACTTCTACCTCTACCCAATCAACTGACCAGGGAATGACTGAAAATCAAGGGGCAATGAATGAGAGTAATGAGGGTGCAATGGAAGACGAAAGCAAAGAATTACCGGCGGGAATGGCTGATGAAGGCAATCAAGCGGCGGTTGATTATTCATTGGATTTAAAAAATTACAGCTTTACCCCCAATAAAATGACAGCTAGTCCAGGGCAAACTTTGCGGGTGAAGCTCACTAATGTAGGCGGGTTACATGATTTCGTGATCGATGAACTAAATGTGCGTAGTAATCGCTTGTCCACAGGAGATTCACAAATCGTGGAAATTAAGATCCCCCAAGATGCCGCCGGAAAATCGTATGAATTCTACTGCAGCGTGGCGAATCACCGAGCCTTGGGTATGAAAGGCACCTTGGAAGTGACTAATCAGTAACTTGGGTAAATTCCTTCTTCTGTACCTGTGTTTTGTAGTCTTTATTTACTGGAGTGAGGCGAGAGAGTCTTTGGGAGATTAATTTTGTCCTAAGCGTTATTTGGTTTGTTCCAGGGTAATGGTGACTTTTTTCTCAAACTCTACCGGGTCGTTAGAAAAAATTGACACGGTTCTGGTGACGGCACCGACTAAATCTTTGTGCACGTTCGGATCATAATAAACTCTTAGAATAGCCTGATCGCCTGGGGCAATGGCCACTTGCCAGTCGGTGGGATTATCCTGGCCATGACCGGGCATGGTAAAAGTCGGACCTTCCTGGCCATGATAAACAATGGCTCCTGAGGTGCACCCGCAGGAAGAGCTAAGTTTGTTGATGACCAAATTTGTTTTGCCCTCATTGGTGAATTGAAAGTCGGTATGCACTTTCCCCTGCTTCTGGCTAACCGTGCCCAGGTCTCTTTGCGTTTCACTCATGGTAATTTTGGGGGCGTCCGCAGGCGCCTGAGCAGCCAGGAATTGTTTGATATTCGCCTGGTCAATGGAATAGGTTAAACGTTCTAGCCCGAATTCTTTAGCGGTAGCCAATATCACATCCTGTTCTGATTTACCCGATTCTACCTGCTGATCAATGTAGTTGGTCATGTCGATCATGTCCTGACAACAGGGTTCCTCTTTGTTTAAAGGCTGACCGCAGCAGGGGCAAGTGAATTTAGGGTAAATGTCTTTAGCTAGTACGGGTTTAACAATTTGTAAGGCTGAGTGGGCATCTCCTTGAGAGGAAAAGTTGAAGGTGACAGCTCGTCCGCTGTTGGAGATAATTAACAGCGCTAGGATCAAGGCGGTGATTTTCCAGATGGGGGTGTTAGTTAGCTTCATTTGAAATACGGCGGAGACTTAACCATAAATTCTACACTCCACAGCCACCGCCTCCGGATTGTACCTGAGGCAGGGACTTGATTTTCTTTCTGGTGGCGGCGTAACCCTGTCCGCTGGAGTAATCAGCGCTTAGGGCCAATTTAGGATCAACCTGATTCCATTCCTGACCCTGTTCTTTGAAGTAGGTGGCCAAGTCCAAATAAGTTTGGGTAAACCAATAGCTATTGACCGCCAAGGCGGTTTGATACATTTGATCTTTAGATGCGCCTTGGCTGGCCATTAGTTCCAGCAATCCCAACATCGCCATGCCGTGGTTGCAGTCCGGGAAATGAGTGCTGTTGCCGCAACAAGGTCGGTAAATGTTTTGAGAGACTTCGTCAACTAAGGCCTGTTGCTGGCTGGTTAAGGTAATGAAGGTATGTTTGCTGTAATGCTGCATGACATCGCCTTTGGCCAAGGTCCACCCACCGGTGGAAGCGAATTTGTCTGCTCCCCCGTAGCGGGGATCGGACATTTCTCCCTGGGTGAGAATGGGATTTTTGTTGCCCAAACCCAAAGCCCAGAAGAGGTCTAGGAGAAATCGGGAATTCTGCTGGTCGATTTTAACTGGTTGATCCCATTTTCCAGTAAGCATGGCTTCCTGGTCTTCCGGTAATTGGCCATTAAATAGTTGACGGAATTTGGTGACGTCAATTACGCCGGCATTGACCATTTGTTTGCCTAAATCACCCCAAGTAATGGGTAAAGTCACCCCTGCTTCCGGAGCTACTTGGGAAACTAAGGAGTTGACGTCAACTGGTGGCGATGGAGTAGGGGACAGGTTGTTGGTGGCGGTTTTGTTGGCCGTCTGAGTAGTCCCCTCTTTGGGTACGATATTTATTTCCAGTTGATAACGCTGGCTAAAAAATAAATAGGCTAACAACAATCCACTGACTACCATCCAAGTGCTGGGTTTGTTCCATAAACTGGCCATGGGTTTAGGCGGCAATTCTTTTGGTTGGTCTTCGGACTTCTTATTCATAAAATTTAATATTTTTAATTGTCCAGCAGTCTTTTATTTAATATCAAATTCGATTTCTTGAATATATTTATGGATGAAACCTAAACAAATTGCAAGAGGTAATTTTTTACCTTACTAGAGGTGGTGGTATACCAAGGAGTAGTTTATCTGGCTATTAGATATTAATAGCCAGGATATTTTTTTCCTTCGAGGGTTTCCCTGATGTATTTTTCAGGATCGAATTCGATGTTAAAAACTTGTTTTAAGATGATTTTGGCAATGTAGGCGTTTCCCAACTGGTTGGGATGTTGCAGATCAGGCTCCCCGGCCTTGATGCCCTCTAGCGGATTGGCCTCGGACTGGAAAGTAAAAAACTTTTCCGTGGGGTATTGTTGGTAAAGGTTAAACATGTCGATTTTAAAGAAATTTTCCTGGTCAGGGATTTGCATCATGGCTTGAGCATAAGGTTTATATTCAGGATTTTTCTTAGAACCTTTGCCGGCCGGAGTGGAATTGCACCAAATCAATTTTGAACCACTTTCTGTAACCAATTCTGAAATCCGTTTGATATTGGCTACGGATTGTTCAACGCTGACACCCATTACCGGATCGTTCCCGCCCATCAAACCAATTACCAATTGGGGGTTAACCAAGAGCAGGTCGTCAATTCTTTCTAGAATGTCTTTGGTGGTGGCTCCGTCATAGGCAAAATTAAAACCCTTGATCCCCCACTCTGCTGTTTTCCAATCCCCTTTTAGTAAAGCGGTTAATTCTTCTTGCAGCACGTAAATCACCATGTCTCTCCAGTTGGGATGCACCCATTCACAACTGGTGATCGAATCACCGGTAAACACAATCCAATACTTGCCTTTAACGAGTAGACTGGCACTAATGTCTGTTAACTGGATCATATGTTTTACTTTAATATGTGATCGGCCAATTTCCAACCCGGTTGGGAATAACATTTAACCCAGGTTTCATCGCCTGCTGCCCAGTGGACTTGTCCTGGCTCGATAACTATTTCTTCGCCTACTTTTAATTCGTGTTTCTGATCGTCAATAATCAAAGTTAACTTTCCTTTGATCACTTTATATGTTTCTTGGCTTTGCTGATGAACATGAGGTGCGCTTTTGTCGATTACTGCCACAGCCAAACTATACTCGGGATGATCGGTTGCCGGCTTAACCTCACAAATAATTTCCGTGGGGTGATGTTCGTCATTTTTGACAATTTCTGCTTGAGGATATTTTTCTCTTAACTCTCCTACAACTAATTTGGTGTTCATGATTAAGAAATTTTCTTATTGCCTCAATGTGAGTTGTTAAATGTTAAGTAATTTGGGGTGATCATTAACTATTCAGTTGAAGTATAAAATGAAATCAAATACCCATCCGGATCCTTGATAGTAAACTCTCTGTCTCCCCATGACTTGGTTTCGATTTTATCTACAACCGGGGCCTTTTCACTGATTTGCTTCCACTTGCTGTCAACGTCGTTAACTTGAACGAAAAATTGCACCCCGGATCCGCCAAGGTTTCGAGAGCGAAATTTTTTATTACTTGCTCTGCTAACCACCAGCATTAATTTTTGGTCGCCGATGAAGATCGGGGCGTATGTAGGGTTTTGTTTGTTGGGAAACAAATTACCCAGTCTAAAATCTAAAATCTTGGTGTAAAACTTAACAGATTTTTGTAAATCTGATACGTAAATCAGGGGTTCAAGTTTCATATCAATCTTTATCCAACAAATTTAAACCTGGGCACCTGCTTACCTTTCACTTTAACTTTTTCAAGGAACATCTTTAGAGGTCTTATCCATAAGGCTTGCGGGCCAAACTCCTGACTGTCGTACAGAGCCTGATAGACCACCAACTCCTCCAGGGTTTCACTATGACGGGCTACACCAATCACTTGGTAAAACTTACCCTTGTAATGCTGATATTTGCCTGATTTTATTTTTTTCACTTTATCCGGCTTTCTTTTGTTGATAAAACAGTGTTTCAATAGGCTGCAAGTCAGTCTTTGGTTCGTGACTGGAAACAGATTCGATGATCTGGCCTGCTTCTTTGTCTTCAAACATAATCACCCATTTACCCGGGTGCGTATTGAATCTGCATCCCGGGAAGAGCATATGATGATGCCAAGATTTGCCTGCTTCATTTAATTGTTGGGCCTTGGTTAAAATTTTAGCTGCTTGAGCAGAAGGCTGATCACTTTCAACTTCTACTTGAGAGTCTTTTACCACATCTCCGCCGTGCAATAATTTCACCAACTCCTTTCCAATATTCATATAAGGCTCGTCCGAATAACGAACAAAGGTCTCATTATCTGAAGTATTTTCTAAAACCAAAGCGTAATTTTTTTTATCATTCAACTGACATTCAGGTGTCAAAATATGAAAATGCCACTGTTTGCCAGATTCCGAAAACTGCTTTGCCTTCGATTTAACTTCCTTTATTGTGACCGTCTCCATTTCTTTTATTCTACCTTAAACTACGACTTAAATCTCCTATACGCTAGCTCACCTCCAATTTGGCTTTGCGCAGGCTCAGGGCGTTGATGACCACGATCACTGAAGACAAACTCATGAGTAAAGCCCCGACGGCAGGGGTTAACCTGAATCCCCAGGGAATAAATAAGCCTGCGGCTGAAGGGATAGCCAGCACGTTGTAACCTATTGCCCAGAAAAGGTTTTCTACCATTTTGCGATAGACTTTCCGGGAGAGGACAATCAAGCGCACAATGTGTTGAGGATTGCTTTGGGTAAGCACCAAGTCGCCGGCTTCCACGGCCACGTCTGTGCCGGCGCCAATGGCTACTCCGGCGTTCGCCTGAGTCAGGGCAGGGGCATCATTAACTCCGTCTCCGGCCATGAGCACCACATTGCCCTCGTCCTGCAGTTTCTTAATGTGTTTGTATTTGTCTTCGGGCAAAACTTGGGCAAACACAGTATCAATGCCCAATTCTTTAGCCACGGGTTGGGCGGCGGACTGGGTATCGCCGGTCAGCATGGCCACTTTGACTCCTAGTCTATGTAGTTCCTCAACCGCGGTGCGGGATTCTTCTTTAATCTGATCGCTTAAGGCAATTACTCCTAAAATTTGTTTTTGGTCAGCCACAAATACAGGAGTTTTTCCCCCGGCTGCCAGATCTTTCAATACTGATTCGACCTGGTCGTTCCATAATCTATGTTCCTGCATCAGAGTTTGGTTGCCGATCAAATAGGGTTGTTTGCCAATGACGGCATGAATACCTTTGCCGGCCAAATTCTTAAACTTACTGACTTTCTTGAGTTTGACACGGTGGTCTTTGGCATATTTAACAATGGCTAACCCGATTACGTGCGATGACTGCTCTTCCAAGGACGCTGCGATTTGTAAAATTGAATTTTGCGTTTTAGTTAATTTTTGATTTTTCTGTTTAATGTTTATAACTTCCGTGACTCCGAATTCTCCTTTAGTCAAGGTTCCGGTTTTATCAAACACCACATAATCGGCGTCTTTGACCACTTCGATCTTGGCCATGTCTTTGATGAACACCCCGTTGTTAACTGCCAGTTTGGTGGCGATGGTGGACACGGTGGGAATAGCCAAGCCCAGAGCATGAGGGCAGGCGATCACGAGTACGGTAATTGCCAAGGTGATGGCGAAGACTAGAGGCTGGCCGATAATCACTGACCAAACGAATAAGGCCAGGATAGAGACAGACAAAGCTGAAAAAGTTAACCATTTGGCTGCCCTGTCAGCTAATTTTTGCGCCGAAGGTTTGGTTTGTTGGGCAGTAGTAATCAGTTTTTGAATCTGGCCGATGGTGGAGGACTCCCCTACTCTTAAGAGCTTCACTTCTACGGAGCCGTCAAGGCTGATGGCTCCGGCCACCACTTTCGCTCCTTTGCCTTTTTCCACGGGTTTTGATTCGCCGGAAATATGGGCTTCGTTAAAGTTGGCTGATCCTTTGACGATTTGGCCGTCAGCCGGAACTTTTTCTCCGGGTTTGATTAACACCACGTCTCCTGTTTTAAGTTTCTCCAGCTCAACTTCTTTAACTCCTTTGGGTGTCTTCAAATGGGCTTGTTTCGGTAGCAGTTTGGCCACTTCCTGGAGGGCATTTCCGGCGGCGGTGGATGATTTGGCCTCCAGAAAATGCCCGAACAACAATACCCAGATTAAAGTAGAAATCTCTAAATAAAATTCCACGTTCAAAGCGGGAATGAAAGTCGAGGCCGCTGAAAACAAATAACCGGCACCCACACCTAATGAGACTAAGGTCATCATGCCGTATTGTTTGGCCATGATTTCGTGTCTGGCGTGTTGGAAGAAAACCAAACCGAAGTAGAAAATGGCTGTAGCAATGGCAAATTCTAAATAATGCCGCCCGGAAAAGTCAGGGGCGTGCAAGTATTTGACTGCCGGAGAGCTAAACAAAGCCAAAGGCACCAATAAGAAGGTAACAATAAAAAATCTGCTGAGGAAGTCCTGGGCAGCGCCAGGCCCGGACATCATACTGTCATGATCATGCATAGCATGGTCATGATGCAGATTTCCGCCATGGTCAGCGTGTTCCATGTGGTGCTGATGGTCGCCGGCAGAATTTTGTGCTTTCACTAAATCCATGCCGCACTGTGGACACTTTCCGGGTTTGTCTGACACGACTTTGGGGTGCATGGGGCACGTGTATGCCTGATCTGCATAAGTCATATCCGTATCTGACTCTATGTGGCCTGGACAACAAGACATATGAATAGTTGATCAAGTGGTTTTGGAAACCCGGGTATAAACTTTAAGCAATTCTTTGATGGCCTTTTTGGGCTGCTTGACGAACTGCTGCTTAACATGGGTACGCAAGTGATGATCCAGGATTACGGTATTCAAACTCTTTAAAGAATTTTGGATGGCAAAACTTTGGTCCAGGACGTTAATACAATATTCATCCTGATCGATGAGTTTGTAAAGTCCATCCAGTTGGCCCTTGAGAATGTTGATGCGTTTTTGAATGGAGTGTTTATAAGCATCGGTAGTCTGATTCACGAATATACCATATACCCCCTAGGGGTATCTTGTCAAACTGTGCTTGACATCGTATAGGGGCGGGGGTATATTGCAATTTATGCAGCATTCGCATCAGGACCGTAAGCATGAGACGATTAATCATATTAACCGCATCCTGGGTCAGTTAAAAAGCCTGAAAAATTATGTTGAAACAGACAAAGACTGCGAGCAAATAGCTTCTCTGACCACCTCTGTTTCCAAATCATTCAGTACCCTGCGGGCCAGAACCTTAGAAGGCTTTATTTTAAATGAAATAGCCACTAAAGATACTCAGAAAAATAAAATAGAACAATTGAAAAGATTAATGAATTTATATAAAAAATGAAATATAAGCTGATAATTATTGCGGGAGTGGCAATCTTGCTGGGATTTGCTGGCGGTTATTTTTTGAAGCCCGACCAAATATCCCGCACTGAAGTTGAGCCCCAGACTAATAATCCCCTACTCTCACCTTACTCAGGCCAAGAAACACGAACGATTAAATCCCTGTCTCAACCCGAAATTGAAGGCTTATTGGCGGGCGAAGGTACTCCGTTTGGCGGTATGGCTAAGCTGGCAGAACTAAACGGCTATCCTGGTCCCCGACATGTGCTGGATATGAAAGACGAACTGGGGTTAACTGAGTCCCAAACCAACGCTGTCGAGAAATATTTCCAGGAAATGAAATCGGAGGCGGTTAAACTAGGCACGCAAATCATAGATAAAGAGATCCAACTGAACACTGACTTTGCCAACCACAAAATTACTGAAGACAGGCTAAAGAGCGGCATTGATGAAAGCGCTAATATTTATGCCGCTTTAAGGTTTGTTCATCTTAAATATCATTTAGCCACTATGGGCATCTTAAACGAAGATCAAATTGCCAAGTACAATGAACTAAGAGGATACACAGGATCAACCAATCCCTGCAATCATGTTCCTGACGGGCACGACCCGGAATTATGGAAAATGCATAATAACTGTCCTTGAACAAATGAGTTTTCGTCCCTCCATCTTCGCCTTTTGGTAAGGCTCGTTGCTTGACTCTGGCACTAAAAATAATTAACCTGGGGTTAGGGAACGAGAGAAAGATATGGGTAAAAAACATAAATCCGTGAATACCGAAGCAGACAAAGTGGCCATTATTGGTTGCGGAAACGTAGGAGCGACAACTGCTTTCACTTTGTTGATTGAAGGGATTGCCAACGAGCTAGTACTGCTATCCAGAACCAAAGAAAAGGCGGTGGGGGAAAAACTAGATCTGGAACACGGACTGCCTTTTCTTGAACACACCAGGATTATTGCCACCGACGACTACCAGGATATTGTTGGTTCGGATGTGGTGGTGATTACTGCCGGCATCAAACAAAAACCGGGCCAGACCCGGCTGGATGTGGCTGGTCAGAATACTAAAATCATCGAAACCATCATTCCTCAAATTCTCCATCATGCCCCGGATGCGGTGATCGTGATTGTTTCCAACCCGGTAGATGTGCTTACCTACAAAGCCGCAACTATTTCTAAAGGGCACCAAGGTAAAATTTTTGGTACAGGCACTACCTTGGATACTGCCCGTTTCCGCTTTCATCTGTCTGAGTTTCTCAAAGTAAATCCCAGGAGTATTCATACTTACATCCTGGGGGAGCATGGAGACAGTTCATTTCCTGCTCTGTCCAACGCCACAGTCGGAGGACAACCGATCGCCGGATTTCCTAACTACTCAAAACAAAAGGCTGAGGAAGCCTTCAAAAAAGCCCAAACTGCTGCCTACAAAATCATCAACGCCAAAGGCGCCACTTTTTACGCCATCGCAGTTGTGGTTGCCAGAATCGTGGCTAATGTCCTCAGGGATTCGCATAGCGTGCTTCCGGTTTCAGTGCCCCTCACCGATTACTATGGTCATAGCGGGGTTGCTTTAAGCGTGCCCTGTGTGATTGGCAGAAACGGCATTGAAAAAGTCATCCATCTGCCTCTCTCTACTACTGAACGGAAATTACTCACCAAATCAGTCCACACCCTCAAGAAATATCTCTGAAGAACACTTGAAACTAATTAGCTTCCGACTTTTTATCCTAGCATTTGTTATCTGCGGATGAACATTAATTTATGCCGAATGACATCATCACTTACGCAACTTTGACTTGCCCTCAGTGCGGTCACGAGCAGTCTGTAAGTATGCCTACAAATGCTTGCCAATATTTTTATGAGTGTGTAGCTTGTCACGCCAGGCTGGCTCCCAAACCAGGTGATTGTTGTGTGTTTTGCTCTTATGCAGATCGAAAATGTCCGATTAAGCAGAAAGAAGCGCTTGATGAAGGAGAGGCTGGATAAGATTTATTGAGGATGGTGGTCAATGCCCCGGTATTTTTTGATGAAGCGCTGAACGCGGTCATGGTCGAAGTCGTTAAACTTATCGATTCTGGTCCAGGCCGTGAGGGCGATACGAGTATCCAGTTTGGGATAAGGGGCCAAGATCACATGATCCGCATATTGATTAACGATATTGGTTAGCTCAGTAATTAATAGTTGGCATTCAGGACTGGCTTCAGGTGCTGGTTGAGCGCTGGCTGTGGATTCTACTGGTTGAGTTTCACCTGTGCCTGCCTGGGCGATGGCAATTCCGGTAGAGTCCAGCATTTGTAGATCCCCGCTGCCGTCACCAGCAGGCGGAGTCAATTCAACTGTGATATTTTCTCCGGTGGTAGAGTTTGGTTCACAATTATATTGGACCATGACTCCCCCGTCTTCTAAGTTATGCACCTGCAGCTCGTCAGGGATGGATTGGTCATGAATACCCCAGACTGCCAGCTGATCAAGGTGAGGACCTGAGGTGGGGGGATTGGAATTATAAGGCTCGTGTTGCGCATCCAGAGAAGGAATATGCGCGTTACCTAAGCTGGGCACGAGTTGCCCGGGTAGTGGCTGCAACAAGTTGGTATATGCCCACCACCCTAAACCAATGAGCAAAACTACACCGATTAAGCCGATAGCGTACTTGGTCAATTTGCCTTTCTTGGCTGTAGCTTCCCTTTGTTCACGTTTCCACTGGCGTTTCCATTTTTTACGCTCAGCTTTGGTCATTTGCTGCCAGTTGTCGGGGTGTTTCATAAATCCGGGTTTACTGTCTGAATTGTATGAGCCTGGCTGCGCTGCCAAAGCGGTTTAAAAAGTATCCGGACAGCAAGCCGAAATTTCCGCTTAATACCAGCAAGCCATAGACAATCACTACTCCACCGGCAGCTCGATTAAGAAGATATGAGTAATGATTGATTTTCCTTATTATAGGGGATATTTTATCAAAAAGTAAACCCAAAGCAACGAAAGGCAGAGCTAGACCAAGAGAAAATAAAATTAAGAGTAAAGCTCCTTGAGTAAAAGTGGCCTGAGAAGCAACCCAAAACAAAATGGCCGCCAATACCGGTCCAATGCAAGGCGTCCAGGCCAGGCCAAAAGTGATGCCCAAGAGAACTGCTCCTTGAGAGTGAATGGCGTCTTTAGGGAAAGAGCTACCTGGGTTTTTGTTCAGCCAAGGTAAATTAATAATCTGGGACATTTGTAACCCAAAAACGATTAACACCAATCCGCTGAATTTTTGCAGAAGGGGACGATAGACAGACAAAAGTCTGAAAAAAGTGTTGACCGTCAGACCAAGTGACAGAAATACCAGCAAGAAACCAGCGACGAAGAATAAGGCGTTCTTAGTAAATACCCGTTTTTGATGATTGGTTAAATCTTGAGGTAAACTACCAGCCAAATAACTAATGTAGATCGGAGCCATGGGTGCCAAGCAACCGGTAAAAAAGGTTAAAATTCCGGCCGCAAAAGCAATTCCCAGATTAAGTAGAGTCACAGGTACCATTGATAGGCATGATTTTAAGATTGAGCCAACATCCCGTCAATTGCCTGCTTCATTTGCGTTAAGGGCAGGGCGCCAGGAATCAGTTGTGTTTTACCGGTTTTGGTATCCAGAAGAATGTTGGTGGGAGTGGCGTTTACCCCCGCTTTGATCCCGGATTGGTAATCGGCCTCTACCACCGATTTAGTTTTGCCACTGTCAAGACAAGTTTGAAATTGACTTTGATTAATTCCTACCTGGCCGGCTAATACAGGAAGTTGATCCTCTGACAAACCGTTATTAGATGGCGTAGTCGCAAAGATTTTATCTACGTAAGCCCAAAATTTATCTTCGCCTCCAAGTTCAGCCACGCATTCGCTAGCCACGGCTTCGTTAGGAGCTTTTGAATGGAGCTGGGCAATGGGAAAATGGCGATAAACCCAGGCCACCTGGCCGTTGTAATCATCCAAGATCTGTTGAGCGGTGGGGTGGAATTGCTTACAAAAAGGACACTCTAAGTCAGAGTACTCAATCAACATGATTCGAGCTTGACGATCACCTCTAACGTGGTCCTGGTCAGTGACAGGATTAACGTCGTCGGCTGTCTGTACAGCGGGGGCTTGGGCATTGCCGGCCTGGACATTAGGTTGAGGGTTGTTACCGACCGCGGAAGGACTATTGCCAGTGGTGGTGGTTTGGGTTCCCGAAGACAATTCAGCCACTTTCTTTTCTAATGTTTGCATTCGGTTATAAAACATGCCCACGATAAATGCGGCTGCGATTAAAAGGAGGATCACAGGAGTGCTGAACATTGGTGATTTCTGAGGGGTTTTATTTTCCATAAGTTGAATTTGTGAATAACTAGTATTAGTTATTTACGACAACTGTAGTAGTTGGTGGAATGCGTGTCAAGAGGCAATCCTTAACTATTGTTTAACCAAAGAGGAATACAACGCAGAGCTGTAATTAAGGTTGGCAAAGGTGGCCATCTGGCTATCAGTAAGGCAATAAATTGAACATTGCTGAGAGCCACAGTGGTCAGGAGTGATGGTGGCTGCCAGAACTTGGCTGCGGCGAGGAAGGAACCAAAGGTTCAAACCCAGCAGGACAACTAAAACAGAAATCAACAGGGCAGGTAAAGGCACGTGGTGGGAGACCGTTGGTTGCTCTAGAAGTTGTGAAAGTCGTTCTTTGACGTGCTGGGATGCAAATCCGGAATAAGGACCAGCACTTTCTGAAGGGATTACTCTGGCTAAGGCCAGCTTCAAATATCTATCGCTTTGCTGTTGGTTTAAGGCATATAAATCTGCCTGATGTTCGCAGATGACCCGCAACTTGTTAACCAGAACGCGGATTATGGGAAGGAAAAATAAACAAGTGGCCAGCAGATCGCTGATAATTAACAGGCGATTATGGCGTTGGCGCAGATGATAGATCTCATGGAGAACTACTGCTTCAAGCTGTCCAAGGGTGAGCAGATTAATTAGGCCGGTGGAAATTAGAATGCGGGGTTGGAGAATTCCAAAGGTAAAGGCCTCGTGTCCAGGATGGTTAACCACTAATAATTGGCGAACAGAGAGGTGGTGTTTGCGAATGAGGGGCCACAATTTAGCAGGCGTAGAGAGCGCTGGGTGATCAAGCAGCCTTTGAGTTCTTTGCCGGGTTTTGATTAAAGAAAGCCCCAATCTGACTATGCCCATGCCGGTTACTAAACCCATGAAGACAACTATGCCTAATCCCATATAATGAATTCTCCCGGAGAAAAAATTCTGGCCGATCGATTGGCAGTTGGCTGTCCAATAACCGAAAATTAGGGGCTGGTATTTGCTCATCAATCCACCCAATCCCAAGAACCCTGCCAGGCCAAGGGCGCTAATAGCGGCAAAATAACGATGTTCAAGATTCATACACGGAGAGAGGGAAACTAACGCTTTGATTTTGTTTGACCCTGGTTTGGCTTCTTCAATTCCTGAATAAAGAATTGCTTTTCTTCGTCTGAGAGTTGATTGAGCTCGTTGGCAAAGGCCACCACTGCTTCCTGGCCGAACTGATTTACTAAAGGCTGAAACACATGATGCACTAAGGATTTGATAGCTTGTTTGGGTGAGATTTTAGAAGAGTAAACAAAAGCTCTCCCCTGTTTTTTTCTTGTTAATAAGCCTTTATCCGTCAACCGATTCATAATGGTCATCACCGTGGTATAGGCTACTGACTTTTTGTTTCGGAGACAGTTAAAAATCCGCCGCACGCTGACGGCTTGCTCATCGTGATGATGCCAGACACAATTGAGAATTTCCTGTTCCAGAGGACCGAGCGAAGTGATTTTTTTCATTACTATAATTGTAGTAATGGATCAGCAAATTATCAACTGTTAACCGATCCATAGATCAATAAACATTGATGTGGTTGGTCAGTTCATGTTTTTGTTTATCCTCGTCTGAAACTTCCGCGACAACCCGTCTGTAGGAAACGACCATACCGAGTTCCAATTGCCATGTTTTGTCAAATTCGATTCGCGGATTAGAATCGACAGGAGTAATGTCTTCGTTACCCATATTGCGGTTTATTCTACTAAATAGTCATGGGTTAATGTTCCGTGTCCAGCGATTTAACTCAATTTCAGAGTTTCAATTTATCTGCAGCCATTTTAAGTTTGATTTTGACTTTCTGCTGACGGGAATCAACGACTAAAGATTTTTGATATAAATCTTTGGCAATCTGCCAGTCGCCGTGAGCCATATAAATATCAGCTACTTTATTCATGGCTTCCACCCCTTGGGGATTTTTGATCATCGCTCCTACGAGGTAATACATGGATGCAGGTATTTCCTGATGAGAGAAAAATTTCATACCTTCGTCAAGGAAAAACTGATAGTTGTCTATCTGATTGGTAAAATACTCAGAACTATTCATGACTTGATCGGGTATTCCATGGTTTATGAATATGTATCCGATATTATTGATGGATGAAGCGCTCCGGGGGTTAGCTTTTAGGGCCTGCCCGAAATATTTGATGGCCTGATTAAAATTGCTTTTTTGATAATATATCAAACCCAAATCATGGTATGGTCTATCACTGTAAGGAGAAGCTTTGACGTTTGCCCGAGCGAGTTTTTCAGGAGTGTCGTAATCTGCGTTGCGAATTATGGTGCGAATAGACAAAAGTAATGTAATTAGGGGTACGGACACTATGATAAATGTTTTCTTTTTAATTCCCTGGGTCATTTTAATTAATAAAAGTGCAATCAGAGTGCCATAGAAAACGGTTCCCAGGTATAAGTATCTTTCGGCCATACTCCAGGTGATTTTAACTGGGCTAAAACAAGGACCCAAAACAACAATTAATAAAATCATCAGACCGGCAATTTGCGTGTTTTTCTTCCAAAAATATGCAATCGCCAGTCCGTAAAAGACTGAGATGAAAAGCATTAGATGGTAACTCATTGAGGTGATGATGTTGCCATCGTAATAATTTTTTAAATCTAAAGGAAAAACGTACAAGCGTAACATCGAAGAGATGGTGAAAGGGTAACTTTGTAGAACGGGACTGAGAGCTTGTTGGTTAATGTAATATCCATCAGCTCTGCCTGTCATGCGCGTATCAATGCTACCCTCGAGGGAGTATAAGATAAACAAACCAGTGGGTAAGAGGAAATAAATAAGATAAGTTAGCGACCGCCAATTAAATCTCTTTTCCAAGATAAACTGGTCAATGATGATTAGTGCAAAAGGTAAAGTTAACACCCAGGGAGTGCGCGTCAATAACAAGGCCAACGTATAAACCACCAATGACAGAATTAAGTAATTAGTCTTCTTAGTTTGTTTAAAATGAACATAACAGATTAGAGATGAAAGTAAAAAGATGGCATTAATCAGGTAAGAGCTACCGCTGATCCAGCTAACAGCTTCGGTGTTGATCGGATGGACAGCGAAAATCAAAGCCGCCACTCGAGCGGGTTGTTCGCCCCAAATTTTATAGATTAGGGCGAAAGCCAGGATGACCGCGAAGATATGCAGGGTTAAGGAAAAAAGGTGAAAGGGTAGGGGATTGGCCCCGAAGACATTTTTAAAGGCTGAGAAAATGATGGTCTGGAGATGGAGTGACCTTAGATTGTCCGTGTAGTTATCCAGGCGATTACTGGTGACAATCCCAGGGATGTCATCTGGATAGACAAACTCTCCAGGTAAGGCATTGGCATAAACGCAAAAAGTCACGATTACCAATAGCAACAAGTATTTCCAGTTTTGTTTGAGGACGACCATCCATCTTAATTATACGCACCGTACGGGAACTCTTAATACCAAAATTACGATTATTTCATAGCGGCTTTGATGAACTCCACAAACATGGGGTGAGGATGGAGAGGGTAAGACCGATACTCAGGATGTCCTTGAGTGGCGATAAAAAAGGGATGCATCTTTCTGGGCAGTTCTATCATTTCTACAAAGAAATTATCTGGTGACATGCCGGAAAATATCATTCCGTGGTCTTCCAGCGCTTGCTTATAATCGTTGTTAAATTCATACCTATGTCTATGCCGCTCTTCAATCACTCCTGTTTGGCCCTTTTTAAACCCATGATGCCGCTGGTAAATCGAGTAGGCTAGAGTGCCCGGCTGCAACACACAATCAAAAGTTCCCAACCGCATGGATACCCCGTCACCTTTAATCACCTGATATTTGGAGTCGAAAGGGATGCTGTGAATAATCGGATACTTGGTTTGAGGATCTACTTCTTCGGTGTGCGCTGTTTTCCAACCCACCACGCGGCGGGCAAATTCCACACAGGCCAGTTGCATGCCATAACACAAACCCAGATACGGGACTTGGTTTTCGCGCGCATACTTAATGGCTTTGATTTTGCCTTCTATCCCTCTGGATCCCCAGCCAATAGGCACGATGATCCCTTGGGCTTCTTTTAATAACTCATCCAGGTCGTCTGCCTGTTTCTCAGCATTGATGCAAAGTAGTTCTAATTCTGCGTCGTTAGCTAAACATCCGTGCTTAATGGCTTCGACTAAAGCATAATAGGCGTCGAGCAACTGAAACGCACCTGAACCAAAATACTTGCCGACAATGGCAATTTTTACTTGTTTGGTTTTCTTCTGGGCCCGGTGGTTAACGAATTTTTGCCAGGATCTTAAGTTTGTGGGTTTAGGTCTCCTAATGTTAAAAAATTTCAAGATCCGCTCATCTAACTTTTGGCGATGTAAAAGTAAAGGCACCTGGTGAAAGTCCGGAAGATTCTCGTTGGAAAACACGGCTTCGGGTTTGATATGAAATTTCATGGCAAATTTGTATCTCCTTTGCTCGTCCACTGGTTGTTCGCTGCGAATGACTATGAAGTTGGGAGTAATCCCCATGGACATCAGCTGCTTAATTCCGAATTGGGCGGGTTTGGTTTTGGGCTCTCCCACATGCGGGGGAATGGGCACATAAGTCACGTGCACATTAGCTACCGGCTCATATAATCCCATGATCCTGGCAGCTTCGTAATATAAACCATTGTTGTTTTCGTATTCCCCTACTGTGCCGCCCAGTTCCATGATCACGAAATCAGCCTGACTGATTTCCGCCGCGGTGTGAATCCGGTCCATGATTTCATTCACAATGTGGGGAATGGGTTCCACGTCTTCGCCGTCATATTCCATTCTTCTCTCCCGGCCAATCACCGTGGAATATAACTGACCCATGGTCATGAAGTTGTTATATCCTACTTGCTGTTCTAAGAATCTCTCGTAATTGCCCAAGTCCTGGTCAGCTTCCAAACCATCAAAACACAAAAAGGGATCACCGTGTTCAATCGGGTTCAAGGTACCGAAATCAACATTGAGGTTATTCTCGCATTTAATCGGACAAATGGTATAACCGCGGCTCTTAAGTAATAACGCGATTGAAGCTGAAGTGACTCCTTTGCCCAGGGCGCTCATTACTCCACCGGACACGAAGATGTATTTGGCTTTACTTACTTTGGTTGTTTCAGGAGATGTTACGGTATACTTTTTGACAACTGGCACCATTTATTTTTAGCTGATCGTTGTCTATCTGTCAACCACAATCTGTTTCCCTGTCAAAAGACACGTTAAGGGAGGGTTTGGTTTATAATAGAGTCCAGCATCTGTCTTTTATTGTCATTAATTTTATGGAGGAAGAATATCAAGTTGCTAAACGAATTATCTCTCAAATCATTTATCTAAACCTGGCTACTATTACACCAGAAGGTCAGCCGTGGAATACGCCGGTGTATTTTGCTTATGACCAAGAGTTGAATTTTTACTGGATATCGTGGACGAAAAACCAACACTCAATTAATGTCAAACAGAATTCCAGCTCCTTTGTGACGATCTATGATTCTACTGCGCCTGCAGATACCGGACTGGGAGTATATTTTCAAGGCAAAGCCAGCCAGATTACCAGTGTGAAAGAAATGCTGCACGCTCTTAAGCCTTTGTATTTAAGAAGAGATAAGAAGATGAGGTCGGTTAAACAGTTTATGCAGAAATTTCCCCGAAGAATTTATAAATTTATTCCCGAGAGAGTCTGGATCAACGGAGAAGGAGATATCAACGGCAATTTTATTGATGTGAGGATGGAACTGGATTTGAAGAAACTGGTTAAGGTAATTAATGAATCAAGCTAATCAATCTCTAATTTTTTTCAGGATTTCGGTGTCGTCTTCTTTCTAATTCAGTAAGATATTTTTTCCTTAATCGAAGAGACTTAGGGGTAATCTCCAGTAACTCGTCTGATTCAAGAAAGTCCAATGATTGTTCCAGGCTTAATTTAACAGCCGGGGTTAACTGGATGGCAATATCAGCTGCAGCAGCCCGCATATTGGTCAGCTTTTTGCCTTTACAGACATTGATGCTGATATCGTCATCTTTGGCGTTTTGGCCGACAATCATACCTTCATAAACCTGTTCTCCAGGCTCCACGAAAGTAATTCCCCTGCCTTGGGCATTTTCCAATCCGTAAGTTAAGGCATCTCCGCTGGTGGCTGAGATAAGGGCTCCTCTCCTAAGCTTGGGCAATGATTTGCCCACAGGTTGGTAACCGACTACTTGAGAACTGAAGATGGCTGTGCCTTTGGTTCTGGTAAGCAGGAGATTGCGTAAGCCAATGGTTGCCCTGGTGGGCAAGCGAAACACAAATTCGGTTTCGGAATCGTTGATATCAGCCATTTTTTCCATGATAGCAAATCTTTTACCCAGTTCCTGGCTGATGACACCGGAAAACTCCTTGTCCACGATGATATTGACTTCTTCTACCGGTTCCAGGGAGACACCGTTTTCCTGTTTGATAATTACTTCTGGTTTGCCCACTTCCATTTCGTAGCCTTCCCGCCTCAAGGTTTCCAGGAGGATAGCCAGATGAAGTTCTCCCCTACCTGAGAGTTTAAACTTGCCGTTGGGTAAGAATTCTACTTGCAAACTTAAATTGCTTTCCAGTTCTTTTTCCAGTCTTTTTTGAATTTGGCGGGTAGTGGTGTATTGGCCTTCCCGACCGGAAAACGGTGAGGTGTTAGGCCCTATGGTCATGTGTAGAGTAGGACCGCCGATTTCTAATGAAGGTAAGGGCTGAATGTCTGAAGGATCCGCCAAAGTGGAGCCGATTTGGGCTTCATGAATACCGGACATGGCCACGATATCGCCGGCCAGAGCTTCCTGGATTTCGACTCTTTCCAGCCCACTGGCGGTCATTAATTTTTCTACTGTCCAGTATTTGGTAGGAGCAGAAGTTAAGACCACCTTTTGGCCCTTTTTGATCACCCCTTGATGAATTCTGCCAATGACGATTCTGCCCAGGTGGGGATTGTAGTCAAGGGAAGAGATGAGCATTTTGAAAGGCTGGTCAGGGTCGGCTTCAGGTCCGGGAATGAGATTAACGATGGTATCCAGCAAGGGTATCACGTCTGCCGGAGTATTGATGTCATCTGGTAACTGGGGAAAGACGGCGCCTCTTTTGCCCACGGCATAAAGGATTTCAAATTCAAGCGAAGACGGATCGTCTGCCAGTTCCAGAAAAAGTTCCTCCACTTTGGAGACCACTTCCTGAGGACGGGCGAATTTTTTGTCGATTTTATTAATCACCACGATGACTTTAAGATGCAACTGCAAAGCCTTTTTTAGGACGAATCTGGTTTGGGGCATGGGGCCTTCCTGCGCGTCTACTATTAATAAGGCTCCGTCAGCCATACTTAAGGTTCTTTCCACTTCTCCTGAAAAGTCAGCATGGCCAGGAGTATCAATGATGTTGATCTTGATGCCTTGGTAGTTAATTGCACAGTTCTTGGCCAGGATAGTGATGCCTTTTTCCCGTTCCAGATCATTACTATCCAGAATCCTTTCCATGGACATTTCTTTCTGGTTCTCCCTAAATACATGGGTTTGTTTCAACAGGGCATCCACCAGGGTGGTTTTACCATGGTCAACGTGGGCAATGACGGCAATGTTACGGATATCGTTTCTCATAGATAATTTTTATACCAATAAAAAACCTGTTGCCGGATCACCGTGGCAACAGTAAAGCTTGAAGTATATTTTACCAGAAATCAGGTTCAGATGCCATTTAGGCGTTGATAAAAGGTAAGAAAATAGCTGATAAGCCCAAAGCCTCTTCACCTTGATCAGGTAATGATTGGTTGAAGATAAATATGCTGAATAAATTTTTTTCTATTCCTGAGCTGGTGATATGTGTCAGAAATATACCTTTTTCCCTGATAATACCAGGGCACGTATCTTCCCCAAATCGGATCAGTGACAAATTTGCATACCTGATCAGCTTTTTCTTCTGGAATTAAATCGTCTGTTAACAAATAACCCAAGACTCGATCCGCGGTCCAATGGTCTTCTGAGATATAAAAAGCCAAATTGTTAGTTTTTATATTTCCGACCGCGTGTAATTCCGAAAACAACTGAGTCCTCAAATCGCTCTGATCGTAGACTTCAAAAAAATTACTAGCAAATTCAGCAATTCCTTCGCTGATAAAACTTTGAGAGCTGAAGACATTGACGATAGCATGCTCTCCCCTGCCCTGTTTAACCAGCAATTGATCTTTAAGGGACAGTTCTGTATGGTGGCCACCGTACAATTCGTGGACCACCAGAGATTTCAGATCCAGATCAGTAAGGGGAACATCCGTGTTAATTTCTATTCTAGATTTAAAAGGAGCCAGGTGATAGTTATAAGCTCCCCAAGGTTTATGGTTAACCAGCGTTACATCAAATGACTCGCTCTCTGGGAGGGTAATTTGTTTATTTACGGTGCGTCTGAGCTCCTGAGCCAACCGGTTAAATTCCGATAACAGTTTCTGCTTCTCGATTTTAAATTTGGTGGTAAATTCCCGAGGTTGGATGCCCAATTGATGACTCAGCTGCCGAATCCTTTTGACTTTCTGATTGACGGTTTGCTCATCAACTTTATTTAACTCAAACCCCAGAATGGCACGAAAATATTCCTTAAGTTTAAATGAACGGCCGTTTATTTCTTCTGCTAAATAAAGCAAACCGTTCACCTGCCTCAGTAGATATGCTTTCCTGGCTTGATCGTTTATCTGTTCTTCAATCCTTTGAGTTAATCGTTTGATCTGGCGCTCTAAATTATCCTTTTTAATGGGGTTAGCCTCACAGTGCTGTTTAACCGTTTCGTCTCCCCAATATTCAGATACTAAACCAGGAAGGTAATTGTTCAGAGAAAAGATTAGGTGAAGATAATCTTCGCTAATATGGTCAATCCGGACATTCACATTCCAATTATAGTCGAGTTCCTTCCAATCTGCTATTTGCTATATATATTAATGACCTGGATTTCAGAAATCGGCCTGGGTTCCCAAGAGACAAGATGTTAAATAGTGGTACTCAAAGCTTTCTTTACGCAGTTCCTATTTACTCAAATTTCTTCTTGATTTTTTCTAGTCTGTCTTTCCAGTATTCGTCCAGGTCAATGTCATAGTGATTGGCTATGAGCATCAGGTTGTAAACACAGTCGACGATTTCTTTGGCTAAATCATCTTTTTGAATATGAGAAGATTTTACGCGGTTACCTTCTAAAGCTCTTGCTCTATCCGCAACCTCACCACATTCAGCTAAAAGATAGGTTAGGAGTACATAAATAGAATCTTTCTGCTTCCCGATTTTACTAAAAATATAGCTTTGTAAATCTTGGGAGTCTTTTTGTAACTGGGAAAACTTTTGAGATTTGTTTTTCATGGTAAAACTTCAATGATGGTGCCTGACCAGATAAGGGAGGCGTTTAGAAGCTCTTGAAAGTCAACCTGATAAGTTCCATGGCGGTTTTTTATTTTAGTCGGGTAGGGATCAAGCACATGAACTTCTTTTCCTTGGTACTTATCAACGAGTACATAATGCCCGTGTGACTGGCCTTTTAACTCATCTATTTTAGCTTCTTTATCTAGGAATCGGTGGCCCCAGAGCCAGACTTCATCTATGCAAATAATCAATAACGATCCCCGGTCTAACATCCGGGTCAGATCTTTAATGGTGTAGGCTTTGAGTTCAGCTTCTCCTCCTTCTTGAAGGTAAAATAGCATGTGAAGTCCGTATTTATGCCACTGACTTTCCGGTTGTAAAGTAAGCCAACTTTTAAGAGCATCAATGATCTGATCTTTTGGCCAGCTTTTCCAAGCCGGCGAAATAGTTTTGGGATTGCCTATGGTAAGTTTGGTTTTTAAGCCGTGTTTCAGGAGGTGCCTTGCGAGCTGAGGTGGATAAGTTGACTCCCCTTTGGGTTCATAATGAAAGTCTTTGACGATTTGCTTAACGTTGATCTGTTTGCCTCTTAGCTTATATACCATTGACAGGCACGTTGGACCGCAATTATAGTCGTCTTTTTTCTGGAAGATATGCACTTTGGGTTGGGTTGACTTTTCAGTCATATTTAGATTTTACTATAAGTAGCCTGCTTTTAGATAGGTCAATATTCATGGACGATCTTTAGTCGCTTATCTCCACAAATCATATGGTTTTCCCAAAGTCACTCTAAGATTGCCGATTACTACCAACGCAAAATTCATCACCTCTAATAACCAATTGATTTTTAAATTTAAAAAATAGAGGTCGTAAGGCCTTTCGTCAAACTGTTTGATCTGGTGCTGTTTATAAATCTGAAACTCGATTTTTCTTTTGGGGTTACTTTTTGCGTACAGAGCGAGCCGATATGCGGCCGGAGCCGGAATTCCCCAAAAGTTTATGTTGGCAAAACTATATTTGGTTTTTTTTAATGCTTTGGGGTTTATATCCACTCGAAATGGTCCGGCTTCTAAACAGGGATGGTCACTAAAATTGATGGCAAAAAATCCTACTTCCAGTAACTTTGGATGATAGAATTCATAAAGATTAAGCAACTCACTGATTCTGAAATAGTTCTTTGTTTTTCTATAGAAGCCATTGGCTTGCAACTCGGGAACAACTTTATTCAAATCTGAGATATCAATCAGGATGTCAAAATCATTAACCCGTCGATAGAGCTTACCGTTGAGCGCCGTAGGCAATATCGAGCCCATGAACAAGTAGCCGACCTGTTTCTGGTGAAATATCTTGGTGACCAGTCTTAAGGTATCCTCGACCTGTGGTTGATTAAAATTATTCATTTTATTTTCCCTTATTCAAGGTGGCTTATTTTGTCTTTAGCCTGATTATAAAACGGTTGGGCTAATTTGCGGGCTTGGTCTGATCCAATGCGGTTAAACATATAATCAATCTTGTTTTCAACTTGTTCTCGAGATAATTTGCTCGGGATCCAGGAGATAAATAGTGGGCTATTTACTTCCAGAAAGCTGATGCTGTCAGCATCCCGAAGTAAATCTGCCTGTGTGTTTCCGCCTTGCTCGTGATTAATAATTAAATCTGCAACCTGTTTAATTAATTGAATTCGTGCTTCTTCGGTTTTCAGAAAATTGGCGGTAAATTCTGCAGATCTCTGGCCATGCCACTGGGCATAGACAGGGTCTTCCCAATCGCCAAATTCTTCTCCGGGCGGGTGTCTATTTTCTTTAAAAGCTCGCTCAATGTCGTGAGTCAGAGCAGCAATTCGCAAAGCATTACTGGCGTGAGGGTCTAGTTTTCTTACCCAATACTCTGTGCGGATCAAATGGTCAGCATTGCTATAAATTTGTTTCACCCAATTTTTAACTGCGTTAATTAGTTGATCCATTGAACTTATTATAGTCTAAACTTGTAAATCCGTACCGGAAATACTTTTAACTCGGGAAGTTTCGGGC
>CAZYTL010000007.1:72340-82573 GCA_964650355.1 uncultured Gammaproteobacteria bacterium
GCGTAAAAAACCCTCACCAAGAAGATGAGGGTTAAAACTACGCCCGTCTGGACTCTCAGATGTGGATCAGCTTTGCCGGACGGGTTAGTTATTTGATGATATAGCTGTCCTGAATCGCCCTAATCGTTTGCGTTTACGAGTGGGCAACTCGATCTGAGATATGAACGATATTAGAATACTGCTTTTAAGACTTGGTTGCCGGAGATTTTACCAAGAATTGGCCAACAATTTGCCAAGAAATCAAAGAATTTGGCATGGTTTTTCAACTAGTAAGCGGATATTGCGATAATTTTCGCTGTCTTAGTAGAGTTTAAGTTCGCTGTTCAAATCGGGCATAAAACTGTGGTCTAGACTGGTATTCGTAATTTAAGATGCTAGAGGTATACTTATGTTATGGGCAAAAAATTTGATTTTTTTCAGGTATATAAGACTGAATGGTTTAGAAAAGAAGCGGTAGATTATGCCAAAGAGCGGGTTAGGCAAAGGGATACTTATATCATCAGTAGTTTGCCCGGAAATGGTTTGACTACCTTATTGTCTTTTTTGGAAGATGATTTAAATAAAATTCCTGCGATGAAAGCTGTTTTGGTTGATTTTAATGAGTTGGTAGAAACAAATTCGCAAGCTGCTTTGGAATTATTGAGCCGGAAGTTAACTGATTTATGGTCAGATGGACAGGAGAAAGATTTACTGTCTGCCTGCGAGAAATTAGCCAGACAAGATCTCACAGCAGTAATGTTGATCGACAGGTTTGACAAATTAATTAAAGACTTACCGGATAGTTTTTTTGATTATTTAAGGGCGATGGTGATCAAAAGTCATCGCAAATTAGTCTTGGTATTTGGTTTAGGCAAACCTTTATCTTCAGTTGCAAAATTAGCCCATATTGACCAGTTGTTAACCTTAGCTGGGGGTAATGTATATCAACTGCCGTTAATGACCCAAAAAGAAAGTGAATTTTATATTCGTTTAAGGGCAGAACGGGATGATTTGTCTATTGATGAAAAGCAGGTTAAGCAGATATATGGTTACACTGACGGTCATATGAGATTAATTTCATCGTTTATTGATTACATAGTGGCTCAACATCCTCAACTTAAACAATCAGTGAGTCAACTGGCGGTTGAATTTATGCAAACAGCAGTGTTTGATTTTCATTGCCTCAGGTTGATCAATAGTTTAGACGAAAATCAAAGCCAATGGATTAAAAATGTTGCGGAAGGAAAATCACCTGAAAATCAGTCTGCGGAATCCTACTTTACCCGAATCGGACTAGTTAAGGATAAACAATTGACCAGTGGGTTTTTACAGTCGTATTTGCTGGGAGTGAAAATTCCTCGCAAAAAAGGATTGTTACATGATCAAGAAAGCGGGGAAATCTATTTGGACGGTGAACGGATCGATACTCAATTATCTCCGTCAGAGTATCGATTTTTACAATATTTGCTCACCCATATTAATCAGGTGGTTACTAGAGACGACCTGATTGAATATGTCTGGGGTGAAGGCACGAGGGAAGGAGTCAGCGATGACGCGGTGGACCAGTTAGTCGGGCGGGTGAGGGAGAAAATTAAAGAAGACAAGACCCATCCGCAAAGGTTAATCACTATTCGGGGTCGGGGATTCCAGTTGAAGATGAGTTAATTTAAGGTCGTTACTTCTGCCTGGGAATTTTTATTCCACTGCGTCCTTGGGTACGGAGATAAATTTGGTGACATAAAAAATTTCCTGTTCCGTGTAGTCCTTTTTCATTTCATAGATGGGATCTAACTTGATGCCGTATTCTTTACTGTTTGATTTGATATGCGCCAGATCGTTGGCGGTGATGACAAATACTTGATCTTCGTAGTTAAGTTTATCTTGAAAAAGTGGCCCCCATTCCAGATGACCTAGATAATATTTGTTCTCTATTTGTAAACCGTTAAACATCGTATTATGCTCTGTTTGGATCATGTTTGCAGGTACGCATTGTCTGTCCGAAGGAAGATATTGAGTGTAATAAAGGAAAAACGGTAAAAACGGCTCGGCAGAATCGCTGTAATAAATTTTCACATTTTGATCTTGAAGATATTTGGTTTGCAGGACTGCCTGCTTAAGTCCGTAATGCCAACTTCTGGCTGCGATTTGCGGATAATGGTAGAAGTAAAAATGGTAAAAATCCGCGAATAATCCACCATAGACACCGATTAGAACAGTAATTAACAGATACTTTAATTGTTTAAAGTGTTGAAAACGGTTGACCACGGTAACTACTCCGATGATCACAAAATATATTATGGGGATGGCCATTAATATCAGCCTGGTACTGTGCGGCGACTGGGAGTCCCGGGTTAAGGAGTAGGGGACAGGAGCCAGAAGCAAAATCCCCAGCATTAATAGGGAGAATTTATTGGCTTGGGGATTATTTTTCTGTTTATTTACCAATGATTGGATGATGATTGTCAGTCCGATGAGCAGGAATAACAGATCCGGATAATAAAAATTTCCCTTCTTGCCGAAACCTTGTCTGAGATTCTCATCCCCTTTTAAAAATAAAAAGTCCGTTGAAAATGAGCTGAAGTAATTTCTGGTAAATCTCGATAAGATGACCACTAGTTTGTTGTGAAATATTTTTGATTTAAGATCCGGACTGACGCCGACCGTATCCTGACCATTGACGATTAAGGCATCTTCGTACCGGCTATAATCGATTGACGTGGTATTCACGGGATCGGTAAATATATTGATGTAAGAAAACCGAAAACCTGACCGGCCGTTGAGGGTATCTCTGACCATGGGCAGGGACAATAAACCGAAAATTATGAAGCCGATCAACAAGTGCTGACGATTGAATTTCCTAATCTCCTGCTTCCAAATCAGTAAAACCGGGAATATGAGTAATAAAACAAATAACTTGGCCGTAGAGTAAAAATAAAAAGTGCCGGCCAGAAAGATGAGAGAGATAACCAACCACTTAAGTTTATGCTTTTGCAAATAAAGCAGCCAAAATAACAACCAGCCCAAAAAACAAGTTATCATACCCGATACTTCCCATCCCGCCCGACTGTAATGAATTAACCACGGATTAATAGCGATAAGAAAAAGACCCAGCAGAGCAATCCAGTAATTGTTGAAGATTTTCAATATGATCAGTGAAAACAGCACAGTGCTGAGAATCCCGAAAATAATGGCAGGCAACCGGACTGCCAGTTCATTATTTCCGATGATTCTTTGCATTAAAGCAATGCTGTAAATGTTTAGTGGAGATTTCCATTCGGCAATCGACTGGAAGTGAGTTGGGAAGCGGTTCCCGTAGTAATCGTTACCGCATGAGTTGAGCACAAAAGCCTGATAACCCGCCTCGACTTCGTCTGAAAATAGTGCCGGCGGATTGTTGGTGGCGTGATTAAAACGTAAATAGGCGGCTAACAGCACACCGAGAATAAACAAGACGGCGATAATCCGTTTCATAATGATATTGTCTAAAGTATAATTTATTTCATAAATTTTAACTGGATGTGTTTGAAGGTACCCAGAGGTCGTCTAAATCATCTTCTTTAGCTTGATGTTTGTCATCAGACTGCTGTTTTGTGGTATCAGGCCGGGGACATAGTTCAATTATTTGGCCATTAATAATGGTAGGGTTAAGAGGCAGGGACTTGATTGGAAAACTGAGAGTTGAAGACTTGTGAGTAATTCTCATTGGAACATCCGGTTCTTGTCGTCCCAAATTTTTGATTTCACCGAGTCCACATACATACAGGGATTCTAAGCTATCTTCATCTTCTTCCGTCTCCCACTCCCAGGTGGTAACCCTAAATTCATAGCATGCCCTTTCCATAGCCATTCGTTTGCCGATTTCTTCACCGTGATTGGTGACCAGACTATGGCAACTATGGTGGCAAATGGCCAGAAATTTAACATCCAATCCATGTCCATATTCTTTATGATGGACCGCGAATGAACCGGTAATAGGTTGTTCGCAATATTCACACCTGTAATCTCTTTCTACTAGAAGTGTAGAACGTAACTGATCCCACTCCTTTGCAAAAGTGTTCATTGGGAATTGGAAATTGAAGTTTAGAGTCAGCTAGTGCTCACTAATCTGGCTTCTGATCTAACATTTAGTAGATGAATGCGGAAAAGAAGTTAAAACAGGTTTTAATTACTTGCTCTTGTAAAGTTTGTCTATGGTAAGGTGGAAACTAAGTTATTATTGGATGAATAAAGGATGATATTCTGTATAAACTTTTTCTCCACTATGGGCATCGATGTAATAGTAAGCGTTCCTGACATTAACACCTTGGTCATGGCTAATATTTTCCAGTGTAACGAGCCAGATTAGTGATTGTTTTGCTCCTACAGTTTCTAGCGGGTTAGTCAATAAAACCAGTTTTTCCTCTATGTTTTGCGATTCAGTAATACCATAATCTTTCTCTATAAACGATTTAGCAATGTTTACTGCCTGATCTTTATTAAGAGTGGGCTTTAGGTCAACTGTAACTGGAGCATATCCGTGAATAAGCTGTATAAAACGGCCATACCCATCTAATGTAACAGCAACTGAATTAGGTAGGGGAATATTGTCGGAATACTCTTGCCAGTAAGTTCGATAACCATGGACTAGAGGCGCTTTTTCGATGGTGTATTTGAAATTTTTATTATTTATAGCAATATCTACGCCGGTTAAAAAAGATTGGGATAACTCAAATGCTTTATTTTCTTCGATTACTACCGTAGTTGAAGGCTCCTTTTTATATCTTAAATCTAATAGATAAATGTCTCCGGTGATCGCGTCAACCCAAATACGGCCAGATTCGATATCGCTATCACTGTCTCTCGGCTGAATAATAAATTGATAGTTAAGACTTACATATTTAGGAATAATGGAATGAGTATTCAGTTGATTTTTTAGTTGATATTTGCTTTCATAAGGTCTGATATCTAAATTCAATTGTCTAAATTGGCTACTCTTTTGTAAATATCGGGTAGCTATATTGAATGCTTGGTCATAACTGATATTGGCAATTTTCAGTTTTTGTTCTTGAAATTGAGACGGCGGATTCTCTACTGATTTATTATTAAATGCAAACACTAAGGATAAAAAGAACAAGATTAGCGTTATTAAAACAGCCAAAAGAAATATTTTCTTGTTGTGTCTTCGGATTTTTAATCTCATCATTAATTTAGAGTATATACATCAGCCCCAAAATAACCAATATCTTCCAAATCTAATTTCAGGGTCATCTCGTGTCCCAAATTTGAATGTTTTACAGGGGTAATTTCAACACAAAAAATTTTTTAGGCTGATTCTATTGAAATGAGAAATAGAAAATTTGTATGAAGATTTAACTTGGTGTAGAAACGACGAGTACAACTTCTGATTTGCTTTTTGTGCTTATGTTATGAGGATAAGCTTAGAGTCCCCGTCTTCTTGTCCGTACCCCGTTCAGGTTTAGGATCCTTACGCCCGTTCCCTCGATCACTAGGGTTGGGTGCTCGTAAGGTGGTGTATCTCGATCACTGTCTCCATTCGTACCAGTCGGAGTACGCTCTTTTCCTTGGGTCATAAAAAAAGGTAATTAGCGAATAATAGTCCTATCGATGGGTGACCGAGGGGTCTCGAACCCCCGACCTCCCCGATGGACATCGGGGCGCTCTAATCTTTTGGGGTGGTATACCGGACTCGAACCGGCGACCTCCGCTTCCACAGAGCGGCGCTCTTACCAACTGAGCTAATACCACCATCTGTTAGTTTTGAATGAAGTAACCCCTTCCCGCTCCGTCAGTTGGCGGATGGCGGGAGCTACGGTCACCATTAAGGCTGTTTCCGGTTCAATTATACCTTAATTAGTAGAAGTGATAAAGGCAAAGGGAGATTTTTTATCCGAAGAAAGTCCCCTGCTTGTCCGTGGCTTCTCCGGAAGCGAAAACGGCGTATTTAGTGAGTAAGGGGCCAATAATTTGAATGATTAAAGTGGTGGAAATAATGCTTGTGACAATGGTTTTTTCTAACATCGATCCGGTCTCACCCATGCCGTTGACTCGGGTGGCAAAGGAGAGGGCTAATCCCACTGCCACTCCCGCTTGGGAAAGCAAGGCGAAGCCTAGATATTTCCTCACTTTTACCTGGGCTTGAGAGATCCATCCTCCTAAGTAGGCTCCACAGAGTTTCCCCATAGTTCTAAAAACTAAATAACTAATGCCCACTAGGCCGATTTGAGGTAAGTAGCTGATTTCCAGACGGGCTCCGATTAAGACGAAAAATAAAATATAGAGGATGGGCCCGACTCGGTCAATGGTGTGGCTTACGTATTCAGCATAATGATGTTTGAGGTTAATAGTGGCCGCTCCAAATATTAAAGCGGTTAAAATCACGGACAGATGCAGGCTAATAGCTAGCCCCACGACGAAAAGTACCGAAGCGACCATAAACAAGAGAATTTCTTCCATGTCCTGCATTCTGTCTAAGACAAAGTCTACGGGAAAAGCCAGCACAATTCCCAAGATAATTGATCCGCCAACTTCGGCTAGGGGTGACAAAAGATGTGAAACTTGAAAACTTGTTTCTTGCGTTAAGAAAGAGATGGCTAAGGGCAGGCTGATACTGTACAAGAGGAGGGCAATGGCATCATCGATGCCGATCACTGCCAGCAAGGTAGTGGACAGAGGACCTTTGGCTTTGTACTGTTTAAGTACATCAACAGTGGCCGCTGGTGCGGTCGCCGCGGCCAGAGATCCGAAGATGATGGCCAAAGGTAGGGACTTGGTTACGAAATAGACACCCGACAGGACGGCGATAAAGGCGCCTAAGGATTCCAAAATGGCAATGATCAGAATTGATTTTCCCAAGGTTTTTAGCTGAGAAAGGTGGAGGTGTTCGCCCATGCCAAAGCCGATAAAACCTAAGGCCAAATCAGCAATTAAATTCCATTCAACCACTCTAGCCAGGTGGAGGATTTTTAAAAACGAGTCACCCAGGATGACTCCCAAGAGAATAAAGCCGACGACGTGGGGTGTAGAAAGCCGATCAACCAATCTGGCTCCGCCAATACCCAGGATTAAGATCAGGCCAAAAAGTAATAGTGTATTGGTTTCAAAAGCCATGAATGAATTTTAGGTTACAACAACTATAAAATAATACAGTATTTATTTTAAAATGCTAAGAGATAAAATTTTTGGAGAGTAGGCGGTGATTTTTTTGGGAAATAATGACGCCGCTGGGACAATGTGGTTAGTCGGCCAGCTGACAAACTGGACTTTGGAAATAGGTTATAAGAAGATAAGAATATGGTTTTATTGGTATTGTTTGCATTTATTGGTGGGATAGTGACCATTCTCTCTCCGTGCATTTTGCCTGTTTTGCCGATTATTCTTTCCAGTTCCCTGGCCGGAGGCAGGAAAAGGCCCTTGGGTGTGGTCACGGGTTTTGTTTTAAGTTTCACTTTTTTCACATTATTTTTGACTTCGATTGTGAAGTGGTTGGGTATTCCGGCTGATGCTTTGCGTCAGGTTTCGATTTTGGTGATTTTTGTGTTTGGGTGGAGTTTGTTGATTCCCCTGTTTCAAACTTGGATTGAAAAGCTGTTCGGCCGATTAACCCAACTGGCACCCAAACAGCAGTCTAACTCAGGATTTGGAGGCGGGGTATTGATCGGAGCGAGTATTGGGTTGCTGTGGACTCCGTGTGTGGGTCCGATTTTGGCTTCGGTGATTTCTCTGGCTCTGACAGGTTCGGTTTCCGGCTCTGCTGCTCTGATTACTTTTGCCTATGCTTTGGGAACTGCCTTGCCGATGTTGGCGATTGTGTGGGGTGGAAATAATTTGTTAGCTAAAAGACCATGGTTAGTAGCCAATACCAGAAAAATTCAGCAAGTTTTCGGTTTAATCATGATTTTGACCGCGATCGGGATTTATTTTAATATCGACCGCAAATTTCAATCATTTGTTTTGGGTCAGTTTCCTAGTTACGGAGTGGGGCTGACTAAATTCGAGGATAATTCTTTAGTCAAACAGGAACTGGAAAAATTGAATCCTCAACCCGGAGAGCAACAACAAAAAGTAGGCAAGCCCATGTTTGATTTATTGAGTGATTATGGCCAGGCTCCCGAATTGATTCCCGGAGGTGAGTGGTTTAACTTGCCTGAAGGTAAGACAAAATTGACTTTGGGATCCTTGCACGGACAAGTAGTGTTAGTTGATTTCTGGACTTATACCTGTATTAACTGTATACGTACTTTGCCTTATTTGAAATCGTGGGACGAAAAATATCGGGCCGACGGATTGGTAATTATCGGGGTGCACACACCGGAGTTTGAGTTTGAAAAAATTCCGGCCAATGTCAAAAAGGCCATTGCTGATTACGGATTAAAATATCCGGTTATGCAGGACAATGATTATTCCACCTGGAGTGCTTATCGTAATCACTACTGGCCGGCCAAGTATTTGATTGACAGGGACGGTAAGATTCGTTATACCCACTTTGGCGAGGGAAACTATGATGAGACGGAAGAGGCGATTCAGAGTTTACTTGAAGAAGCAGGCAAACAAGTGGCTCAGACGGTTGATAATCCTGAATACCAGGTTTACGGAAGGACGCCGGAAACATATCTGGGATACGGGCGGATGATGTTTTTTGACCAGTTGAATAAAATGACAAAAGATGAGCCTGCGACTTATGAGCTTGACCGGACTCCGGGTTTGAATCATTTCGGATTTACCGGCCAATGGCAGGTAGATGAGGAGCGGGCCATGCCATTTGCTAATGCGACTCTGGTACTTTCTTTTGAAGCTAAAGAGGTGTTTTTGGTGATGCGACCCAAAGGTGAACAACCAGGTACAGTCAAAGTATATCTGGATAACCAGTTGGTCTCGTCTGATGCAGCAGGTGAAGACGTTAGTCAGGGAACGGTAATGGTGGATACGGACCGGCTATACAAGTTAATCAAGTTACCGCAACCCGGAAGGCATGTGTTGAAGCTGGAGTTTGTAGACGATAATTTGGAATTGTACGCATTTACGTTCGGATAAGTAAAATTTCTTTTACTGGTAGTGCGGAGGACATTTTTCAGGGCTGAATTATAAACATCGTGGTTGATTTAAGATATAATCGGAAAGATGAATGACTTCAAGATAAGAATTTACGAAGATAGAGATTTTCAGGAGGTGGTGGAGTTAATGACTGTCTTACATGATTACTTTGTGGGGCTGGATGATTTTGATGAGCTAAAACCTTTCTCAACTAAGCAAAGTGCGGAAGCTTATATCGAACACGCGTTAAGGGATGTGAGGGAAATGAACGGGGCGTTATTTGTAGCTGACTATGAAGGTGAAGTCGTCGGTTTTGTTCAAGGAGTGATAAAAAGGCACGATGACGAAGTAATGTATAACTTAACTCATCATCTCAGTGTTGACGGGTGGATTGGTTTACTAATTACCAAGCCGGATTTTAGGAGTAAAGGTATAGGTAAGGCTTTAATTAATCAAATGAAAGATTATTTTAAAAAGAATAATTGCACTGTCATGAGGCTATTCGTGGCTAGCAATAATCAGTTAGCGACTGATGTGTATACCAAATACGGCTTTAAAGCCACGGACCAGAAAATGGGGGTGAGGATATAATTTAGTGATTGTTATGTGGATACCTCTGGGGGAGAATTATAAATACTAGCATACAGGGATGTTAACTCTTAAGCAGGTCGTCACTATTTATTTTCCTCAGGAAAAAATTTTAAACTCAGGAATGGTAAAAATTGAGAGGCGGTTTAGGGAATTTGGCAACTTCAGGTTGCCGACCCCAACGCCAGTTCCGTTTTTGGAAACCGGCCAGAAGTTTTATTTTGATGAAAGGGGGTATAATATCAAAATATCCCAATTAGCTATTCTAATATCCCCTGTAATCGCAAGTCTATTCTTGTTAATATTGGTTTTTCTATTCAAAGCTAAATTTTCCCTAGGATATGTCTATATCGGGGTAGGGGCCGGAATCACTGCCGCTTTTGTCGGATTGATTACCTCACGGACCATGCACGGCATATCACTTGTGGAGAAAAGTTGGATCGAAAAGAAATTTGAGGAAAATGAGTGGACGATAATTCAAGGACAGAAACCATCCGGAATAAGTTACTTTATGGATGAATATTTATATGACCAGAAAGTTCATTCACTACCTCTGGTTGAAAAAATGGCCATAATTATTTTGGCTCTAGACTAGCAAAACTAGTATAGAATGTTAGTAATGGGCCGAAATAATCG
>CAZYTL010000008.1:0-77775 GCA_964650355.1 uncultured Gammaproteobacteria bacterium
CTCGAGAAGTTAACTGCCGCGGAAGAGAAAAAGATCGTGGAGCTGGTAAAGAAAGCGGTGGGCTAATGACACGCTCTGTGCGAATGGTGGAATTCAAGCCTGAACAAACTGGAAAAGACAATCAAAGAGTAATTTCTTCAAACTTGGCCTTAGATTAAGAGATTCGCTTGGCAACTATCCTGCGTTAATCGAAGGATTTAACCCAGGCTTTTTGGATTTTTGGATTTGGACTGGAAGGAGGTAACTATTCTCTATTATTCTGACTTAATCCGAACTTAAGGTATAATAACAGTAGAGAGCTGTGACAATCGGTATTTGCTGTTGATTTCACGGCAACTAATTGGATTCTTGACTTTACGCCTAACATAAATAACTTTGTTAGGTATTTAAGTATATAGTTTTTGATTGTTCACTTAGGAAAAGTAGCTTTTAGTCACAGCTCTCCCTTAAGGGGAATCATGGATACAATAATACAGAGAAATGATGAAGAACTAGAGAATCTCTTTAGATCCTTAAGCAACAATGATGATATTGCTAACTTGCTTGAGGTAAGCAAAGGAACGTTAATTTACTATGTATACAGACTGAACAAAAGGCTACAGTACAAAACATATCAAGTTGCTAAACGCAATGGTTCTACCCGGACAATCAGTGCGCCTACGTCCAATATCAAGATATTACAACAGAAATTTAATTATATTTTTCAGTTAGTATATTCACCGAGAGAATGTGCTTTTGCCTATTCTATGGGTAGGAATGTTATACAAAACGCAAGAGTGCACAAACAGTCACGTGTTCTTCTCAAAATTGACCTTAAAAATTTCTTCGAACAAATACACTTTGGAAGAGTCAGAGGATTCTTTATGTCTGAATACCCCTTTGGTTTTGGAGATAAAGTCGCAACAACACTCGCCAACATTTGCACTTTTGAAGGAAAATTACCCCAGGGAGCACCGACCTCTCCCATCATTTCCAATATGATTTGTTGGGGTTTAGATAGAGATCTCCAGCGTCTGTGTAGAAAACTAAAATGCAAGTACACAAGATATGCTGATGACATAATTATCTCAACAAAGCAGAACGAACTGCCCCTTGATATCGCAATTAATAATAATGGTGTATGCACAATTGGAGAAAAACTTACTTTCTACTTTGAAAAGCACGATTTTGCGTTAAATTTTGATAAGGTAAAGATGATCAGATCTAATAAAAGACAGTTAGTAACAGGTTTAGTAACAAACGAAATCGTGAATGTCCCCAGAAAATACATCCATGAATTAAGACTTCAAATGCGAATATGGGAAAAATACGGTTATAAAGAACTGAGTCAATGTGTCCCAAATCGTACTCATAAAAACCCTAAAAAGCGCATAAAGAACTATAAATGGACAATCCAGGGAAGATTGAACTATTTGAAACAAGTGAAAGTTGAGAGTGTTTTAGAAGGGCGGCATTATGATATCTATTTAAAGTTGCAACGTTGGTTTGACTATCTAATATTGCGCGACAAATTTAATAGTTTAAAAAGTAGTTCTGCTTATCAAGCTAGAGGCTATGCATTAGAGGATATCTTAAACAAATTATTCGTCATTAATGGCATTAAAGCAAAAAATCCATTTCGTAGGAGGAAAGGTGCAGATCAAATCGATGGTGCGTTTGTATTAGAAAAAAACAAACACTTTTTAATTGAGTGTAAATGGATAAAAGATACCGACAAAATTAATAAAGAAATTGATGCTTTTGCCAAAAAACTAGATAGATCCGGAGATGAAATTAGTGGTTTATTCATCTCGATAGCAGGGTGGAACGAAAATGCTGTACATAATCTTAAAGAAAGCAAAACTAAAAATATTTTACTGTTAGATGGTAAAGATCTAGAAATAGTACTAACAAATAGAAAAGTAAGCTTAGATGATTTATTTGCCTGGATGCTAGAAAACTTATCTTTTAAAGCTGAACCTCATATACCAGTTAAAGAATTTTTAAAAACCTTTTGAAGAATGTTTGATTGTGAAGGAGGATAATTCAAGTGTGAGTGTCAAGATTAGTATGTGAAGGGCAAGATTTTTCACCATTGAGGTTTTTAAGGTAACCCGACAGTATGAGATTGAATGTAATATTTATTCGTTATGTTTATTTAGGTAAACAGCATGGAAGCTATAAAATCGGTGAATCGAAAAACCCAAGTCGACGTAGAGAAGATAACACTTTTAGGGCCAGAGCCTTTTAAGTTAATCCATGAGATTAAAACAGATGTTATGAATGGAGTTGAGAAGTACTGGCATGAGAGGTTTAAATCAAAACACAAAAGAGGTGAATGGTTTAATTTATCTAGCACCGACGTTAAGAGTTTTAAGAGGTAGAAACAACCGTTTGGTAGCTGGGTCTGCCAATTTAAATAGCTTTTTTATCAGACTGAAGGTATTATTACTAATATGGGCCGAAGGAGTAGTAAGGCAAAAAAAGTTCTCTTTGTTGGGGCAATGGAAACAGAACTCCGTCCCTTATTGAAAAGTTTGAAGGCAACAGAAAGCAAGAAACTTATTAACATTTACCCTCTTTATAAAGCACGACACCAAACGGCGGATATATTTGTAGTGGAAACATTTGTAGGAGAAGCTAATGCATCAATCGCGGGTTTTGAAGCGATAAGAGAAGTAAATCCTGATTATGTAATCAAATTTGGAGCAGTTGGGGGAAGTTATCCTGAAAGCAAAGCCAGGGAGATTATCATTCCACTTGGTTTTTTCCATAGAACAGGATGGATTACTAAAGATCAAAAAACTCATATACCAACGGCAGATGCTTCTAAATGGGACTCCATTTACGGTGAAAAAGATTACCAAATTCAAGAAAGTAGACACAATTTAGGCGGCATGTCATATTATTTTTCAGTTCCCGAACGTTTACAAAGATTTTGTGAGAATACTCTTCGTAAACATAAGATGAAATACGTTACCGCTTATGTGGGGGGCGGTGATATGTGGATGACCAATCAACAGGTGTTAAATAATGTTGCGGCAACGATGCTGCCCGCTTCAGCTACACACAGGCGATTTGTATCTGATATGGAGTCATACTCACTTGCTCATGCCTGTTACCTGACAAAGAAGCCATTTATCGGATGCTATGTGGTAGCAAGTAACGACTACATTAACGAGCTCTACAACCCGGAACTGGTACCGGCTCAAATGGAGCGGTTGGTGCCATACGCTCTTGAACTCATAAAGACTTTCGGTTAATAGCGCTTTTAATGAAGGGCTTAGTGAAAATGGCAAAATCAAGATTCTCTCTTTAAACCTTCACTGCATGGATGACCAGGCCAATGGGGCGATCAATGTATTTAGTAAACCCGGGATTGTATTGCAATAACTCTTTATTTAATTCAGGTTCGTATAAGGCTTTAACGTTATAGCCGCCTCTCACTACCGCATTAAAGTAATCTTCTATTGTCCACTGTTTTTGGTTGACAGCGAAATTTTTCTCAACTTTAACGGCTTGGGCAGGTTTGGTCACACTGACGGTGCCCATGAGATACTTAGAGTCGTTGTGGCTGAAGTAACCCCCTAAGTTGATAAATTTACCGCTGTCTACACCGGCAGTTTGTTGAGCATAAAAATACAACAAATAAGCGGGGTGAAGCACGGAGAAAATTAATTGACCTTGGGTTTTCAACACTCGATGACTTTCTTGAAGGGGAATATCAATCACCGCCACCTCATTGAGTACCATATTGGAATAGATCAGATCAACTGTCTTTGATTTAAGTGGCCATTTCTTAGTGATATCGTGCTGCAAAAATTTAACTCTGGGATCCGATGTTTTTTCTTTGGCGTGCTCCAAATTAGCCGCTGAGATGTCCATCAGCCAAACAGTGGTGGGGTTTTGCTTTAAAAAGAGGTTTGCCATATATCCATTGCCACAACCCATTTCCATGACCACTTTTTTCTTTAGTGAGCCGACTTTTTCTAGCATCAGCGGATCCAAAACATATCTCTTGTAATCTTCGCCTTCATCACCTACTCGACTGTTCCAAAAATCTGAAAACTCCTGGTCTTGATAGATGGACTTCATGATGTAAATATACCAATAACTATCAAAAGTTTGTATACTTAAACAGGTATTATAGGTATTTCTAATTTGCGAACAAAGCAGTGTAAAACTCTTATGAAAACCAGACATCGGACCATCGTTTCCGCTTTAATTATCTCAAAAGACAGGAAAGTTCTATTGGGAAAAGAAGAAGAGGGAGGCGTATATCCGGACTGTTGGCACTTACCCGGCGGGGGACTGGATGCAGGGGAAACTAAACAGGAGGGGTTACGGAGGGAAATTAAAGAGGAAACGGGTATGGATATCACAGGTTTACCCACGAAGTTATTGTCAGACAAGGATACGGGAGAACATGTCAAGACTGATAATAAAACCGGCGAAACTTATCTGGCAAAAATGCAGTTTAATGATTATCAAGTCGAATTGGATAAAAACGCTGATGAGGTAAAGATAACTTTAGGTGACGATTTGGTGGAATATCGCTGGGTGTCGATTGGTGACCTGAAAAATTACCACCTGACTCCCCCATCTCAGAAATTATTTACTTCGCTGGGATGGATTTGAAAGTTTCATTCTGCGGCAAAGGGGAAATTGACTTTTGAGGTCGCTTTTGGAGTACTCGGGTTGTACAATTAGGCCTGATGACCAATGTAACCATCAGAAAACCGAATCTTAAAGATCTGCCGGCTTTAATTGTCTTGTGGCACGGCCAGTACGATTATCATCACGATATTGACTCGACTTATTACGTACCCAATTCAAAAGAACTGGATCAAAAATTCAGAAAGTATCTTAAAAAGGCAATTTTAAAAAACGGCCCCTATATTTTGCTGGCTGAAGTGGATAATGAACCGGTGGGTTTTGTTACCTATGAGAAATCACATGTTGATTATTTTGATACCAAAATCGTGGAGTATGGCGACATTATAGAGCTTTACGTGCGCCCCGAATACAGAAAACAGGGGATTGGCAAGCAGTTAATGGAAGAGGTGGAGAGGTTTTTTAGAGACAAGGGGATCGAATACCTGAGCCTGGGGTGCTCTACTTTCAACAAAGACGCGTTGGATTTTTATGAAAATTTCGGGTTTGTTAATAGACAGTCACTGCTTTACAAAAGCCTTCAACATGAGAAAAGCGACTAATTTAGAAACTTATTTTGAACCATATATTTCGATTTGCAGGCCTGGTGATTGGGAACATGCCAAAAGGGTAGTTGCTTGGATCAAACAACTTGCTTCTGATCGGGAAGATTTAGATTTGCTAATCATTGCCGGATATATACATGATATTGGCTGGAGTGGATTAGCTCCCAAGACCAAAAGGCTGACTCGAGATGAGTTACTAAAGCTCCAACCTCAAGCTGATAAACAAACGGATAAGCTAGTAAAGAAGGCCTTGGCCAGTTGGGCATTGACCGATGGTGAGCTGAATAAAATTTTAAGACTTATTAAGGCCACAGAAACTTATGAAGCAAAACAAGAAGATGAGATGATTTTGGTTGATGCAGACAATTTAAGTAAAACATCACCCGACCATATCAAAGAAAAATACGCCAGATCAGATTGGTTAAGTCTTTGTGAGCTTTTCGAAGAAAAATTACCGCAAAGAATTAAGACCACCAAAGGAAAACAACTATTCCCTGCCAAACTAAAACAACTAAGAAATCAACTGGAAATGGAGCTAGCTTAAAGTTCGAATTTAAAAAAGTTTTTCCTATCAAGAATGTTCTTTGAGGAATCAGAGTAGTAAAATTAGTTCAGGGGTGGAAATTTACCAAACAGAGTAAAATGCAGAGGAAGGTATTCATCACCAACAGGAAAGGGTTAAAATTGGCTACGGTGGTTGAGGCTCCGAATGATGATGAGAAGTTGCCATGCGTGATACTGCTTCACGGATTTAAAGGATATAAGGAAGAAGAAACCTACACTGATTTGGCAGAAAGACTAGTTAAAAAGGGTATCTCCTCTGTTCGGTTTGATGCTTCAGGATTCGGAGAAAGCGAAGGAACTTTAGAAGAGGATTACCGATTTTCAAACTATATAAATGATACAGAAGATGCCTATGAGTGGTTAAAACAACAGGCCTTTTGTGATCCAGACAGGATTGGGGTGTGCGGACAGAGTATGGGCGCTGTCCAAACTATTCTTTTTGCTTCTCAACATCCCGAAATCAAGGCAGCCTGCGCTATTTCTCCTCTGAATAAAGTCGGGACCAAAGATGCCCTGGGGCAAGTCGTGGGCGCATGGAAACAGAAAGGATATTTGGATGAAGTAAGTTCAAAATACGGCAAGATTAGAATTCCTTATGCCTATTTGGAAGACGTTCAGCAGTATGATTTTGTTAAGCTGGTTAAAAACGTCAAATGTCCATTATTAATTGTGGCAGGAAAAAAGGATATCACTGTACTTCCCGAGCAAACTATGGCAGTCTATAAGGCGGCCCATCAGCCTAAGCAGTTACTGGAATTCGATAACATGGACCACTTTTATAAGAGAAACCCCAAGGTATTAGCGGGGATAGACGAAAAAGTTGTTGCTTTCTTGATGGAAAATTTACAAAGCACTTTGTAAAAATGGACGCCTTTGAGATAAAAGAAATTCAGGCAAAAAGCATTCTTAGTCCTTCAACACTAAAAGATGTGGACTATGATTACTCTTGTAATCCTTATGTGGGATGCCGTTTCGGGTGTGTATATTGTTATGCCAGCTTTATGGGAAGGATGGTGGGGAAAAAGACCAGCGATTGGGGAAATTTTGTCTATGCAAAAATGAATGCTCCTGACCTGTTAAGAAAAGAAGTCCCGAAACTTAAAAATCATGGTCGGGGGAAGGTAATTTGGTTTAGCTCCGTAACTGATCCCTATCAGGGTTTAGAGGCTAAATATCAGCTGACACGTAAATGTTTACAGGTGTTGGTTGAGGACAATTTCCAAGGGGAGGTGTCTTTTCTCACCAAGTCAGACCTGGTGCTCAGAGATATTGATGTTTTAAAGCAACTTAAAAACGTGGAAGTGGGATTGACTGTCACGTCAACCGATGACTCCATCTCCCGATATTTTGAGAAATACGCTCCTCCGGTTTCTGCCAGACTAAAGGCGCTTAAAAAGTTGCATCAGGAAAAAATTAAAACTTATGCCTTTGTGGGCCCACTTTTACCACACTTTATGGCCAACAAGGATGAACTCGACAAACTTTTTGTTTCAATTCATGAGGCAGGAGTGAGAGAAATATATTTTGAATTTTTAAATTTATCTACTTATATCCGTAATCGGCTGAAAAATGAGCTTAAGGACCTGGATATAAACATCTGGAATGAGTTTTACGCGACCAAAGATAATGATTATCGAGACAGGTTTAGCGACCTCGTTTATGGTCTGGTTAAAAAATTCGGATTTAAACTGCGATTGGAAAAGACTTTATATCATGACGAGATGAATTAACAATTCACATTGGCATACAGCATTGAAGTAAGAGTTTTTATTAATTGGAGGTTATAAACTAGTTCAAATGTCAGACATGCTAAAATATGAGAAAGATGCTATCTTAACGTTAAGAAGTTTGACCTGGATATAGTCGTCAGCACAAGTCTCTAGCTCAGAATAACCAATGTTGACTCTAAAATTACAAATAACTTTGTCACATGGCTGAAGAATTTAGTGAACTTCCGGTAGAGCAACTAGAGTCGTATCTGTTGTCAAAAGATGTTCTGTGGAAATTGCAATTTGCCATTGGAGACGCTGCTAAAGACTTCGGCTTAGGTAAAGAAGGTCATGAAATCGAACTGGCACGAGCGGCGAGTAAATTTCCAAACTTGAATACTGATTTTTTCTTTGAGACTAGAGGTAATATGGAAGGCTTTAATTATGATCTTAGAACCCATTCTCACTTGGAAAGACTTCTAGATCCGAAAAGGTCAAAGCCGGAAAATTACTTTGGTTTGCTGTTTGCCCATTATGGAATTGAAGCCGGTAAGCGCCAATATCCGGCCGTTGCGAGTAAAGAGACACCAAGTACGCCCTTCTTTTGGTCGATAGCTCCTTATTTAGCTCAGGAATTACACTACTATGGTGTCCCTCCGCGGCAAATTGCTGAAACCGTTTTCGCCTGGGGAAACACCGCTGGTAGTAGAGGCCAGAAACAGTTGCTCGGTATGGATAAATTTTATGGGCTTGATGCTTTTTATAGCATGGAGCTAATCCTGTCAGAAGATCCTGATAACCTTACCCACAAATTCTCAAGCGGAGTGGCGCAATTACTTTGTCGAAAACACGACATGTTCAAGGATGCAATCAAGGAAGCAAACCCCATGGCGGTCAGAGATACAAACAGAGAATACCAGTTCACAGAGGATTAACTCGGATACCTCGTTTGACTTACCCACTAACCAGATAATAGTCCCAAAATTAATCGTAATGACACACAATAAATTACTTCATGAAGTGGTGATCACGGCCATTGTGGTTAAGAATGGCAAGTACTTAATTACCAAGCGGTCTGCAAATGAAAACCGCTTTCCTAACAAATGGACGGTACCGGGAGGCAAACTGGAAATCGAAGATTATGTGAACCTGCCAAAAGACACAGAGTTTTACTGGTATAACGTTTTGGAGCAAGTCTTGCGCAGGGAAGTGAAAGAAGAAGTGGGGATTGAAATTGCCAACATTGAGTATGTGACCAGTTTGGCCACGATTCACGCTGACGGCAAGCCGTCTCTGGTGGTTTCCTGCATGGCGGATTATCAGTCCGGAGAAGTGACACTGCAAGAAGAGGAGATGGATGATTTTGCTTGGGTGACTTTGAAAGAAGCCAAAGATTATGATCTGATCGATGGGATTTACGATGAACTGGTCATGGCGGAAAAGAAAGCCAAAGGAGAAAAGAGTGAGTGGAAAAGGGCATGAAGCCGACTAAGATTCCCTTTCCTGCCCACCGTAAAATACAAAATCTTTAGGTGAGAGTTTAGGCGTCACCCTGGTTTCCACTCCTTGAGATTGACCATTAAGCATCGCGAGTATCATATCCCGTGCTACCAGTCTGGGTAAGGTAGCGCCACCCATTGGGAGCTGAATCATGTTATAAAATGCTTCGTCATCGATGTTCTTTTTAATCCTAGCTCCATTGAGAAACAGCCACATTGAAGTCTCTGTATCATCAATGATAGCTCCACTAAGGATTTCACAAAATCTGATGTCGCCGGCTTTTGCTTTTTTAATACAATATTCCAGCATTGCAAATTTAGCTGCCCCAATGGAATCAACGTATTTATTCAAAACTCTTTCAAACAAAGGACCCACATCAGGAGATACACTTTGCAGACCTTCCGTTATCCTTCTCTGGTTTTCTTCTTTACTGAAGTGGCCTGGGTAACTATTAGTGGTGAGCACAAGTAGGGGTGACAAATCAGGATACTTTTGTCTTTCCTCCACTGCTGCATCTAAAATGTTTTTGGGGGTAACGAAGCCAATATTGCGAGCAACCTGTTCGCCCTCGCGCATCCCGCCTGCGGCACAAAAGGCGAGAATTCCTACTGGATATGTTAGTAGTTCCGGCTGAAATAGTCTCTTTATTTCATCTCTGGTCAGCGGTTCGCTAAAATCCGCTTGAACCGGAAATACAAAAGGTGGCAACTGATCTTTATTCTCAAGGTTGCCTAAGGCTAGTGGATAGCGGCTATGATACTGAACAATTAGCGGAGTGTCTCCGTCGCCATATTCAATCAACGCTCTCATCGCTTCTCCCACAGCTATGCCTACCGGAAGTCCGCTCGCGCCGAAGAACGCTGTGCCATTGGCATTTTTCAGGGACAGGGCTAACATTTGCCGCTCCTGGACGGAAAGATCTAAACCAGGGATCAATCTCTGTTCCGGACCTCTGATCATAATTGATAAAAGTTTACCATAATTCCTCTGTCCTGAATGGTGGTTAATATCGAGTTGGTTTGGGTATATACTATTCTTTGTGGGCAAAAAGGATGATTATGGCTATAAAAACACAACTTTTAAGAACTTTATACCGGTTGCTCGGTAGACCCTGCTTTTTCCTTATCGACCCAGAGACGATTCACGACCTGATTACCCGGTTGGGATATGGGTTGGGCAGTAACCAGATGCTCAGATCGTTAACCAAATGGAGTTTTGATTATCAGCATCCGAGTTTGGAACAAACTGTTTGCGGGATGAGATTCCGCAACCCGATTGGGCTGTCAGCCGGATTTGATAAAGACGCTAACTTGGTGCAGGTATTGCCGGCGGTGGGATTCGGGTATATGCAGGTGGGCACGGTGACGGCAGACCCGTATAAAGGCAACCCCAAGCCCAGATTGTACAGGCTGCCTAAATCACAAGCACTGGTGGTTTATTACGGACTGAAAAATATCGGGGCAAAGAAAATTATTGAGAAGATGAAAAAATACCAAGTTAAACGGTTTCCTTTAAGTATCTCAATCGGTAAAACAAATAGCTCCAAGACTGCCAAGCAAAAAGCAGGAATTAATGACTATTTTGAATGTCTGGAAATGTTTGCTAAGGCTGAAATCGGGGATTTTTACACGATTAACATTTCCTGCCCCAATACTTTTGGAGGAGAGCCGTTTACCACCCCGGAATCGCTAGAGTCCTTATTAAAAAAACTCACCAGTCTGAAAATTAACCGACCCGTATTCCTGAAAATGCCTATTAATCTGCCCTGGCCCAAATTCAAAAAACTTGTGGATGTGGCGGTTAAGTATAAAATAGACGGAGTAATTATCGGCAACCTGAATAAAAACCATGGGGACAAAACAGTTATGGATGCGATTCCTGAGAGAGTGAAGGGCGGAATCAGCGGCAAACCCACTTGGAAGTTGTCAAATGAACTGATCTCTCAAACCTACAAACATTATGGCAAACGACTCACTATCATTGGCGTGGGAGGGATTTTTTCTGCTGAAGATGCTTATGAGAAAATCAGAAGAGGATCGTCTTTGGTGCAGTTGATTACCGGCATGATTTATCAAGGCCCGCAATTGATCGGAGAAATTAATCAAGGCTTGGTGGAACTATTAACTAACGACGGGTACGAGAATATTCACCAGGCTATCGGAGCTGACTATAGGAAGTGATCTTGTCCGGGTTACTGTTTCAAGAATTTGGTTTGGTGAGAAGTATGAGTGAGGGATTTTGAGACGAAATGAGGACTATTATTAGATGGAGGCGAAATCATATTTGGCTGCCTATTCGCAAAATGCCGATCAGTTCCTAGATGAATTTTTTGCCCACAAGACCAGAGAGGCTCGTCAACTTGGCGATTCAGGCAACGGATTGATTAATGTTCCCGAACAGATGATGGTCATGTATCGGGAATATATGCGGGGAGGAAAGAAGTTAAGAGGCGCGTTAGTGCAATTGGGTTATGAGTGTGGAGGAGGAGCAAATCTGAAGGAAATATTGCCTATTAGCGTGGCTTTGGAAATCATTCACAGCTTCATTCTCATGCACGATGATGTGATGGATCAGGATGAGTTGCGGCGGGGAATGTATACCTTGCATAAACAATGGGAAACCATCAGCAAACAAAAATTAGTCTCCCGAGCCAACCACAAGCATCTGGGAGAATCATTGGCCTATACCACCGGAGACGTGGGCGGTTTTTTAGCTATGGGTCTGATCGCCAACTCACAGTTATCTCCTGAAAAGAAATTGACAGCTTTTTCGCATTTAAGCAAGTTCTTATTGAAAACCGGTTATGGTCAGGGTTTGGATGTGGTTTATGAAGTCAGCGAACACGTGGGGGAACGAGATGTGTTACGAGTGCATTTACACAAGAGCGCCCACTATACGATTTCCGGCCCGCTGATCCTTGGTGGTTTACTGTCAGGTGCCACCCAACAACAATTGGCTGCCATGGAACAGTTCGGAGAAAAAGTGGGGATCGCCTTTCAACTAAGAGATGACGAGTTAGGTTTGTTAGGCAACGAACAAATTTTAGGAAAGCCCATTGGGTCTGACATTCGGGAGGGGAAAAATACTTTATTAAGGATCAAGGCCATGGAATTGGCCAACCAGAGACAAAGAAAACGACTGGAAGAGATTTATGGCAGGCAACAGGTGACTGATCAGGAAATTAATTTGGTTAAAGAAATTACGGTTCAGAGCGGAGCCTTGGATTATTCCCAAAAACTGACTCGCAAATTGACCACTGAAGGTAAACAGACAATTCCGTTAATCACTGCTGATATCCAACTCCAGGATACTTTGGGACAGATTGCGGATTTTATTGTGGAAAGGAAAAAGTAACTTCCGGCCATTGAGGTGATTTGGATGCCTATGAGTAAACCCGACAAAATTCCCCGCCACGTGGCCATTATCATGGATGGCAATCGCCGCTGGGCCAAGAAACGCGGACTGCCTGAAGTTGACGGCCATCGCCAGGGAGTAAAGGTGATTAAGCCCATTATCAGACGGGCGTTTGACTGCGGAGTAGAAGTGATTACTTTTTGGGCTTTTGCCACCAAGAATTTCAAGCGGGATAAGAAATTTTTGAAGGACATCATGGAAGTTTTTCGGGAAACCCTGGATCGCAGACAATGGTTTGAAGAGATTAAAGATGCCGGAGGAAAGATCAATATTATCGGCGACCCCAAACGATTTCCCAAAGACATTCTTAAGAAGGTTGACCAGTATTTGACTGAAATGCAGCCGAAAAATCCCAAGGGGTTAGTGAATTTTGGCTTGGAATATGAAGGCAGAGACGAAATTGTGAGAGCGATTAAGAAAATGTATGCCCAGATTGAAAGCGGCGAATTTAAGATTAAGGATTTGACGATTGATACTTTTGTCCAGTTTCTGGATACGGCCGGAATGCCTGATCCTGATCTGATGATCAGGCCGGGAGGAGAATTGCGGTTGTCAGGATATTTACTGTGGCAGGTTTGTGATGCCGAACTCTACTTCACGGATGTACTATGGCCTGACTTTACGGTGGAAGAATTTGATAAAGCTCTGGAAGAATACTCCAGGAGAAATCGGAGGTTTGGTAGATGACTTGGGATGGTTATTTAAATTCTTTCTATGGTATAGGTAACGGGTTGGAAGAGAAAAATCGCCGGAACGTCTTCAACTAAATATCTCTGAAAATCAAGATAAATCTCCAGCCGTTCATCCTGGTTCAATTCTTTACGACCGTCTTCTAAAAGTTTGTCAATTTTGGGACTCTGGTAATGGGTAATGTTGGTAGACTGAGTTGAATGCCAAAGCACGTATTGATCCGGATCTTTGGGAACTTCCTGAGTAACCAGGATGGCGTCGAAATTTTCAGGCAGAGAATTAATTACCCGCACTTGAGTGGGCATGCCAAACTCTGTCCAGTCGTTTGCGATCTGGTCGGCCACGGGCAGAAGCGAAGCCACTGTGGCTAACTGGATGGGTTGAGACTTAGCAGCTTCCAAATCTTCCTCACCCACTAATTTTTTGGCTCTTTCCTGGTCATAGTCGTAGGGTTTGACATGGGCGTTATAAGCCCAAGAGCTTTCCATGATCGGGGAGATTACCCGCCGAAACCCGGCTGATTTGTCTTTAATCGCATACGCCAAAGCTTGGCGAACCGACTTTTGTTTGAATTGAAGGTTATCCATGTTGAAAAACAGGCCCACGTAGCGGTAAGGATGTTCCTGAGCCGTGGTTTTCACCATGCTCCAATCGGCAAATTCCTGGGCATTGATCAGACCGACAACTTGATTGATTTCTCCTAATTTAAAGGCAGTTTTGGCAGCTTCTTCCGTGCCATAAAACAGATAGCGTAATTTGGGTAAAGTGCTTCCCTTGCTCACCGGCATCAGGTTAATAGATTTAAAATAGTTGCCTTCTCTGTGCAAGCGGGTAAATTTATAGGGGCCAATACCCACTAAGTCGTCACGCAGTACGGGAGTCGACACTACAGTAGGAAAAGGAGAAAACGGATCCTGAAGTTTGAACTGTAAGTGGTGGTCATCCAAAACTGTGACGGTGACATCCTTAAAATCATATTTGATTTGCGAGGCTTTGATGGGCTGGCCATCTGACCAACTGAGCTGGTCATCCAGTTCAAAGGTCCAGATTCTACCTTCGTCGCTTACTTGCCAGCTTTTGGCTAGTCCCGGATAAGGTAAACCCTGCTCGTCGAGTTGAGTGAGGCCGATGCTTACTTGTTTTAAAATCACCTCGGGGATATCGTTTTGCTGAAAAAGCCCGATTAATCCGATGGTTTGCGTAGGTCGGATTTTGGGAATGAGGTTGATAATTCTGGGAGTTAACCAGAATCCTGCTACTCCCAGGAAGATGCCAATTAGCAATAAATAAAAGTAACGACGGACAAAAGTATAAATCAGTCTGGCCGTATAACGCAGTTTACGCCACATAAAGTTTGGTTTGAGTTAGAGTTAGGGAACTTCGATCAGCAGTTAGGTTACTAATACCAAAATAGAGTTAAGAAAGAACAGAACAGCCAGAATGATGGTTAAGCGGAAGACAAGTTGTTCCACTCCCCTTTTGGAGTGGTAGGCCATGCCTGAGCCACCCCAGGCTCTACCCAAGCCGGTACCTCTCGCCTGGAGTAGGATGGTAACCGACATTCCTAGCCCAAAGATGATCTGAAGAATTAACAGCCATTCTTTCATAGGAGCTATTATAACAAGAGGAGGAACTGAATATCCAGTTTTCTACCAAATTCAACCAAAGGCAAGAGATCGAGCAAAATCTCCAGGGGGCTATTTTCTAACTAACCAGATTAACAGGCCTGAAATAACGGAAAGGAAAAAAGATACGGCGATCCAGGCAGTCAGGTGGTTAAGATTGATCTGGGGAATGACCAGCCCGGAATAGGTGAATTCCTGAATGGTAAATGCTTGTACTTGAATTCCGGATACAAAATGGACTACCAGGTAAAGCAAGGCCACATTGGTTACCCAGCGGAACATGCCAAAGGTAAGCAGGTTAAGAGGCAAAAGCATGAGGGAGAACAAGGGTTTGACGATGACATTGGCAATGGTTAAGCCGATGCCTGCCTGGGCTAAAGTAAGCAGACTGTGGTCCCAAACCAGGCCTTGAGGAAAAAATTGGCTCACAGCATACAGACTGACAGTAGAGATCACAAACATGCGGAGCAGGCGCTTCATTAGTTCAAAATTAACACAAATGGGGTTGGTTATTCAATAAGGGATTGGTTTTGGAGGAGCAATTTTTCCAGATCAATTTGGTTAATTTTTTTACCTTGGCGGTCATAACAGCTAATCTTTTTGCCTAAAGTTTTGGCTATTTTTACGGTATATAAAGTGCCACCGGATGGCCGGGCCAGAAAAGCCCAGACCTCGTCGGCCATTTGAGTTAGTCGTCGATTCCTAAGCCGGGAGGCCTGAATGTGATCGGCAATCTGAGAAGCTAGATTGTCGATCAAAGCTGGTTTATTAATTTTAATAACTTGGGAAACGGACCGTTTTGCTCTGGCTAAACTTTGCTTTAGTTTAGGCGTTAATTTACCGTATTCGGGTTTCCATTGGTAACTCTGCTCAAAGGCATAAGGCAAGAGCACCTTCAAGTTGTCTAAACCAGGATCCTTTTCCAACAAAGTCTCGATTACAAAAGTATCAACTCCGGTGGCTCCTCCGGTGATAATCAGACAGCCTTTCTTTAAGGCTTGTTTGGTTTTACTTTTTACTAACTGTTCTAGGATCTCTGCATCTGGCCCGCTGGTTCCGACAATGGCTAAGACTTTTGGAGATGTGGACATAAGCTAGTGATGAATTTTAAGAAGATTTTTCCGGTACTTATTGGCAAAGCGGTGGGCTTCGTCGCGCAGGTGCTGGATCACCTGCAGGGACAGAGAGGAAACAGATAAGAGTAAGGTGGAATAAGGATGGGTTTTCTGACCGGTGTAGATGATGATTTCCTCCTGTTTTTTGGCCAATCCAATGAGAGGAATGTCCAGATGGTAAGACTTGAGCACTCCCAAGGCGGCACTAATTTGCGGTTTGCCGCCGTCCACCACGATTAAATCCGGGAGAGGCCAGGAGTCGATATTTCGGGGTTTCGTTTTGTCGTGGTGTTGGCGTCTAAACCTCCGTTGGAGCATTTCGGCCATCATGGCCACATCATTGGGATGGCCTTCTTTTTTGATTTTAAATCTGCGGTATTGGGATTTATCAGGTTCTCCCCCGCTGAACACCACCAGCGATCCCGTGGAAAACTGGCCGCTGAGGGTAGAAATGTCGTAAGCTTCGATTCTTTCCAGTTGATGAACAGCAGGAGAGATTTGGTTCTGGTTTAACACCAGGATTAATTCCTGAAGAGCCTGATGTCTGACTTCCAGCCGGAGATGAGGATTTTCAATATATTTGAAAGGGGACTGTTGAGGCTGGAGAAGTTGTTGCAAATAGGCGTATCCGTCGCGGTATTCGGCTGCTAATTCGTAATTTTGTGTCCGAGAAGCATGATTCATTTCCCTTTCAAAGCTCTGTAATACCTTGGGAGCCTCTCCGGACAACAAGCGAGTCAACCAGCGCATCTGTCTGCGATATTGCCGCTTAGATTGCCTTTGTTGGGGCGTGTCAAGAGTAAGCACTGTTCGAGGACAAGGTTGGCACAAACCGATTGAAGCATACAAACAGGGTCGTCCCCGATTGCTTTTACAGGAGCAATAAGGAAAGATGCGGCGAAGAAATTTGAGCACCTGGCGCACAGTATGAGCTGAAGGAAAGGGACCGAAAATATCTGCCGGACCAATGTCCTGAGTGCGTCTGACAATCCGCACTTTAGGAAAATCCTCTTTGGTAATGGCAATGTACAGAGGATGTTTGTCGTCTTTGGCAACGGTGTTGAATTTGGGAAGATATTTTTTGATTAAAGCCGCTTCCAATAAGAGAGCCTCAAATTCGCTGTTGACTTCGATGTGTTCAATCCGGGCAATTTGGGGCAGCAGCAGGGAAACTTTGGGCCGGGAATCCTGACCGAGAAAGTAAGATTTTACCCGAGAGCGGAGATCCACGGCTTTGCCCACGTAGAGCACTTGATCCTGGTCATTTTTGAACAGGTACACGCCGCAGCTTTTGGGCAATTTTGATACTTGTGAGCGTAATGATGACACATAAACCTCCTATCGCCAATGATACCACTAGTTGCCAAAGATAAACTTTCAAAGGCAGGGGCAGAGTGAATTGCTGACCGGCCAGTTTAAGTTTGATGGCTTGACGGTTAAATGCCAATAGGGAAGGCCGGAAGCGGAACTGATAATCATAACTGCCATAAGGAGGAATCAAAGGCAAGTATGAATCTGACAGGGACATGAGCGTCAGGGTGTTATCCAGAGAAAAATTAGCCTGGAGATTACTAGCAGAGGTAGGGCCTAAATTTTTAATGGTCACTCTACCCGACCACCAGGAAAACGGCCACCAGGGATAATCCGCTTTCAGCCGGAGATTTAATTCCGGAGGATCCTCGGGAAATTGCTGTCCCAGGGTCACGACCACGTCTTTTTGCGGATGAGAGGCGGGTTTGTAATAGCCGGCGGGCAAGGGCCCGGAACTGTCTAAACCATTGAGAGCCATGGTCAAGTGGTTGTAATCCCAGTGATGAAAGTAGTCACTGCCTCCGGTGGTGACCTCCCAGGTGGGATCGACCGGTTTCCAGACCTGCAGGTGATCATCCCAATATTCCGGCCAGGCGTGCAGCACGTCAGCCACCAGGGACAGAGGTTGTAATTCAGGGCTGTCTGAATGGGCATAGCCAATGGCTTGCCGGGCAGGAATACCGGCCGCCCGGGACAAAGCAATAAACAGATCCGTAAATTCCATACAAATTGCCTCTTGCGGCTGATTAAGAGCCTGAAGAGCCCCCAAGCGATTGGTTTCATTGGTCAGACGCTGGTAATCGTATTGCAGATGGGTAGTCACATAACCGTAAATGGATTCAGGATTGGACAAAGAGATGGCCAATTCGCTGATCTTTGGCTGGTTCACCTCCCAATATTTCTGTGATGTCAGCCAAGGTTCGCGTTGCGGCAAGGCGGCGATGCGCCAGGGTTGGGCAAATACCATGGCTGATCCACTGACCTGAATTTCAGAGGTTTGTCCGGCCGTGAGCTGATAACTGGCTAACCAGTTTCCGTCCGGATCAACTGTCACTTGGTCCGGTAAAGGCGCGATTTTTGAAATGGCGATTCTTTGATAGCTGGTATCAGGAGGCAAGGTGATGGTTTGTTGAGATGAATGTTGCGATTCACCGTTCAAGGTGTAGGAGAGTTGAAAATCATAAAGTTGAAAATCGCCAAACACCGCCCTCAAGCCCCCTGTCTGCAGTTCGTCCGGGGAAAAAGTGAATTTCTGCCATTCAGGCAGATTTTCCCTGGAATCGGGTGGGGGAATCAGGTATGCCAACCTGCCCAGACTGTTTTTGACCAATAGTTGGATATGGGTTTGTCTGGCCGAGGGATTAGGGGCCATTTTGGGGAGTTTGAGTTCTCTGATTTGGCCCTGATCAACGACAGCCTGGTGAAGATCATAAAAGACCTGAAACCGGGTGGTTTGTCCTTTACCCAAAGCCAAAGGGGGATGGTCCGGATCCTGCTGGGTGGGAAAATATACGATCAATTTGATAATAGGTTGATTTAAGGACTGGGATTCAGTGGACTGCCATTTTAAGGGATGGTTCAACTCATCCTGAGCAAAGATGTTCGTGATTTTTTCTCCGGTCAGAAGAAGAGTATAGCTGTGGGGAAAATTCTCAGTGGTCAGATTTTCGATGCTGATATCTTCTTTAACTCCGACCACCAGATCTTCGTTTAAGGTATAAGTGACATCCCGATCCACGGCAAAGTCGGCAGCACGGACAAGTGGCGGTTGCCACAGAAAAATACAGAAACATAGGGAAAAAATAGCTACTAGCCATTTATGGCCGATTTCGTCAAACCTTCTGGTAAATTTGATCGCATGTTTTTGCATATAGGCAGCAGAAATATTATTAATAAAATGAATCCCTATCCCTAACCAAATTGTTTGCGTCTGATAAGCCACAACTGCCATCAAGGGTCCAAAGAAAAATGTGGAGTACAAAATTTGTTTAATTAATTCTATTCTGTCTAATAAGAAAATATTTTTAAGATGCCAGAGACCAAAAAATAAAGATGAGATGATTAAGGAAAAGGTGAAAGAAAAATTGTGGATAAAGAAGGCAAATATAAGGCCTCGAAAAATAATTTCCTCGTAAACAGGAGCAAATAAATACATGACGTAAATACTGATGTTGTGTTTTTGAAAGTATTTTGTTTTCGATAATAACCTTAGGTGCGCATTTAAGGCAAACAGGAATATAATTATGCCAATTTGAATACTGGGAGTTAAGAAGCCAATGCGTATTAATTGAAAGTAGCTCATGATAACTACATTCTACCTTGCCTTGCTTTCTTCAGCCATTCGCCGGTATAAGACCCTTTGAATTTGGCTAACTCTTCCGGGACCCCGGTGAAAACTACTTCTCCACCCTTTTCGCCTCCTTCCGGACCTAAATCTATTACCCAATCCGCGGACCGGATAACGTCCAAGTGGTGCTCTATCACGATCACGGTGTTGCCTTTGTCAACTAAGGCCCGCAGGACCATGAGCAGTTTTTCCAGGTCGGCAAAATGCAAGCCAGTGGTAGGCTCGTCTAAAATGTACACGGTTTTGCCTGTAGATCGCTTGGATAGTTCAGTGGCCAATTTGACGCGTTGAGCTTCTCCTCCGGACAGGGTGGGGGCTGACTGGCCTAATTCGATGTAGCCCAAACCCACCTGACGGATGGTGTCCAGTTTTAACCTGATGGGAGGAATGTTGTGAAAAAATTCCCAGGCTTCATCCACGGTCATTTTTAATACTTGGGCAATGTTTTTGCCCTTAAATTCCACCTCCAAAGTTTCATCGTTGTAACGCCGGCCTTGGCAGACTTCACAGGTAACATACAGGTCGGAAAGAAACTGCATTTCTATCTTGGTTTGTCCCCCGCCTTCGCAGACTTCGCAGCGCCCGCCTTTGACGTTGAAAGAGAAGCGTCCGGGTTTATAACCCCGGATGCGGGCTTCTGCGGTTTGGGCAAATAATTCTCTGATAGGGGTAAACACGCTGGTATAGGTAGCCGGATTGCTTCTGGGAGTGCGACCAATCGGCGACTGGTCCACCAGAATTACCTTGTCGATCCGCAGATAGCCGGCCAGATCCTCAAATTTTCCGGGTTTTTCTTTGTGGCCGGGATGAAGTTTCTCTGCCAAGGCATGATAGAGAGTTTCCACGATCAAAGTTGATTTGCCTGACCCACTGACTCCGGTGACCACGATAAACTTACCGAGAGGAAAATCAACATTGATGTGTTTCAAATTGAATTCGCTGGCGCCATTAAGCGACAGGTGGTGCGGAGAGGAGTCGGAGTCAGAATTTTGGTGATGATGATTAGAGGCCGGTTGATGAGCAGCTAACTCATGCTGGTCAGCCGAAGGGGAGGAATTTGTTCTTCCGTTTATTTGGATTTTTTTCTTTCCGGCCAAATATTTGCCGGTGAGTGAATGAGGTGCGGTCTTGATCTGCTCTACTGTGCCTTCGGCCACGACTGCGCCACCGTGTTTACCTGCTCCGGGTCCAAAATCAATCACCCAATCTGCTGCTTCAATGGTGGTTTGGTCATGTTCGACCACAATCACGGTGTTACCCAGATCACGCAAATAATCCAGGCTGTCGATGAGTCTTTGATTGTCTCTGGCATGCAAGCCAATCGAAGGTTCGTCAAGGACATACAAAACTCCGGACAAGCCGGAACCGATTTGAGAGGCCAGGCGGATGCGCTGGGCTTCACCTCCGGCTAAAGTAGTAGCGGTGCGGTCCAGGGTCAGATAATCCAGACCCACGGAAACCAAGAATCTGAGCCGGGCTTTGACTTCGCGCAGAATAGGGGTGGCAATGGTTAGTTCGCGTTCCGACAGGAGAGAATTTCCTTCCTGTTCGGGAAAGTTATTTTTATCTGACTTTTCCAGCGGTTTATCATCCGCAGAGTTTTTGGAAACAGTTGACTTTTCGTCTGGGGATAAACTTTCCGCCCAGGCCAGGGTCTTATCAATGGGCCAACTGGTCACCTGAGCAATATTTTGACCTTTGATGGTCACAGACAAAGATTCGGGCTTCAATCTGGTGCCCTGACATTCACTGCAGACTTCTTTGCGCATGTATTTTTCAATTTCTCCCCGCACCCACTCGGATTCTGTTTCCTGATAGCGGCGTTGCAATTCAGGAATGATGCCAATGAATTTTTCGTGGATGGCAGTTAATTTACCTTGCTTGTTCTCGCCGGAAACCGCATATACCCGATTGCCGGTGCCATAGAGAAGTTTCTGCAAATGATCAGCAGGCAAATCTTTGATGGCTGTCCGCAGGTTAATCTGGTTTTCTTGAGCCATGGTGGACACCAGCCTGGACCACCAGGTGTCATGCTCAAACATGTTCATGAAAGGCAAAATTCCGCCTTCGGTGACCGACAAGTTGGGCTTGAGAATTAAATGCTCGTCAATTTTCAGCACCATACCCAAGCCGGTACAGCCCGGACAGGCGCCGTGAGGCGAGTTAAAGGAAAAACTCCGGGGTTCTATAGGAGGCAGGGAGATGTTGTCAACCGGGCAGGCAAATTGTTCGGAAAAAAGATGGTCCTTAACCTGCTGAGGCTTTTCAGGGATTTCAAATCCGGGGTCTAGAATTTCACCCAGAATCAACTGGCCGTCAGCCACCCGCAGAGCCTGCTCGACGTCGTTGTTAATCCGCGATTTCAGATTGGCCCAGGCAACTTCATCTTTGAGTTGTGACTTTTCCCAACTCAGACGATCCACCACCACGTCTATCTGATGTTTGTTAGTTTTGATTAAGGCAATATCCTCATCCAGTTTAATCATCCTGCCGTCAACCCTGACTCTGATAAATCCTTGTTTGCGCAAATTTTCAAATAAAGTCACAAACGTGCCCTTACGATCTCTGACCACCGGCCCCAGGATCAATAACCGCACCACGGGTTGTTTCTCCAGTCGCTCTTTAATTAATTGAAGAGCTTGGTTGGTGATTTGCTGGGCAGATTGAGAGGCAATTTCCTGACCGCAAATGGGACAGTGAGGATGGCCGACCCGGGCAAAGAGCAAGCGGAGATAATCATAAATTTCCGTAACCGTGCCTACTGTAGATCGGGGATTGTGACTGGTGGATTTTTGATCAATGGAAATGGCCGGGGACAGACCGTCAATCTGATCCACGTCCGGCTTGTTCATTACGCCCAAAAACTGGCGGGCGTAGCTGGAAAGCGATTCCACATAGCGCCGTTGGCCTTCGGCGTAAATGGTGTCAAAAGCCAGAGAAGATTTGCCGCTCCCGGACAAGCCGGTGAACACTACCAGCTTGTTTTTGGGAATATCTACATTGATGTCTTTGAGGTTATGTTCTCGGGCTCCACGCACCCGAATAAAATCCGAAGTGTTTTGCATACAACTTGTCATTATATATGAATGTCAATCAAAATTCACGAGCGGGTTTGCGGATAAAAAATGAAGACAAGTGGTTAGCATTCATGAGTCCACCAGGCACAAAATTACCAGATAATGCAAGATTCATGAGCAGGAGATGCGATGTCGGTTGTCGAGTTTCTATCAGGAAGAGTGAGTTTTCTTGGCGACTAAAATTGCCTTCTTGACCGCTTCTTGATCTGACCAGGGTGTTTCGGTGGTGCCGAAGCACATGGATTTTTCATGGCCTTTGCCCAGGACGGCGATAGTATCCCCTGATCGGGAGAGTTTAATGGCTAAATTGATGGCTCGTTGACGATCTGCTTGCCTGAGGAAAACTGGTTTTCCTTGGCGCGGTAACCCCTTCCCTTGCGGGGATTTAATTTCCTTAGCGCCGGCGGTAAGGCACCCTTGGGCGATTTGGTCGATGATCTGGTTCACGTCTTCAGTCCGTGGGTCTTCGGCTGTGAGGATAATGATGTCTGCATAGCGGGCAGCAGTTTCTCCCATTTTAGGTCTTTTTATATGGTCGCGGAGTCCTGCACTGCCGAATACTGCGATTAGTTTTTTATTCTTAGACAGTCCTGATGCCAGGTAACTCAATACTTGTGCGATGGAATCCGGGGTATGGGCAAAATCAATCACAATTTTTCTTCTCTGGTGCTCGATTATTTCCATGTGTCCGGAAATTTGCGGAAAAGACGCGAGAGCTTTTTGAATTGTTTTTACCTTGATTTCCAGAGACAAAGCCGCGCCCAAAACCGCAAGTCCGTTGTAAACATTGTATTTGGCCTGGAGATTAAGGTTGATGGGGAATGATTTTGGGTACTGAAGATATTTATCGGTCGATAATTTACACACAAAGCGGCTTCCTTTTGGAGTGCTTTTTAAACTACGGGCAGAGATCGAGGTGATCTCCCCTATTCCCGACTGGAAAACGGAAGCGTTATTTTTAATCCCGTATGCAATGATTTCCGCGTCGTAGTTGTGTCTTTTGAGATGATTAAACATGGTTTCATAAGAGTCGTCTTCCCGATTCAAAACCGCGACTTTGACTGAATTAAAGAGTTTGGCTTTAGCCTGGGTATATGCGAACATGGTCTGGTGGTAGTCCAGATGCTCAGGCTGGATATTGGTTAACACTCCGACATCAAATCTAATTCCCCAGAGGCGATGTTGGGCTAACCCGTGGGAAGTAGATTCCAAAACCAAGTATTCGCACTGTTGACGGACTGTTTTTTGAATTAATTTTTGTAATAACCAGGGGTCGGGCGAGGTGACATGAAACCCGGTATCGATTTTTTCCTGACCGATCAAGGCTTCCACAGTGGAAATCATGGCCACTTTTTTTCCAGCGGTTTTTAAGCAGTGGTAAATACCGGTTACGGTAGTGGTTTTACCTTTGGTACCGGTAACTCCGATGACTTTTAATTTCCTACCAGGGAACCCGTAATAGAGGTTGGCGGCTATAGCCAAAGGCAAATGCCAGAAGGTGTTGACCCAGGAATGAGGGATCTGATCACGTAACTTGGTTATTAACGGCCAATTGCGAATTGAAGAGTATATTGACATATTAAGACAAGGTACTGACAGCGTTTTGCAGTCTTTCAACGGCCTTATCTTTCCCGAGAATTACCAGACATTCGGTAATCGGCGGGGTGACAGGCTGTCCGGACACGGCCAGACGCAGATTCATGAAGAAGTGGCCGGTTTTCCAATGATGGTTTTCAATAGTGGCCATAAATTTGTCTGTCAGATAATTCGTAGTCCAGTTCGGTTCAGTAGTCTGGCTAAGAATTTCCAGTGCAGCTTGTAAATGCTCGGAGGCTAAATCTTTCCATCCGGAATCCTGCACTTGAATGTCTGCGAACATAAACCCTGTAAGTTCTTTAAACTCAGCTAAAGTTTTCAGACGTTCTTTAACTAACGGAGCCAAATGCAGCAGAGTCTGATGATCAGCTGTTTCCGGGGCAAAAGGAGCCAGGCGGTTAGCCAACTCTTCATCATCAAGTTGATGGATGTAATGAGAATTAAAGTAGTTAAGTTTGTCTATATCAAAGGCTGGGTTAGCGTTGTTGAGATCTTTTAAATCAAAGGCTTGGATGAATTGATCCAAGGTGAAAAACTCCTGGTCGTCGTGAGGTGACCAACCTAAGAGCATAAGAAAATTGACCATGGCTTCCGGCAGATAACCTTGATCTAAAAAGTAGCGGGCGGTCACATCTCCGTGTCTTTTGGACATCTTGCCTTTCCTGCCCGGGCTTAAGATCACGGGCAAGTGAGCAAATTCCGGCATGGACCAACCAAAAGCTTGATAGAGAAGCACTTGTTTGGGAGTAGAAGAAATCCATTCTGATCCCCGCAGGACATGAGAGATGTTCATGAGGTGGTCGTCAACGACTACGGCCAGATGGTAAGTGGGAAAGCCATCCGATTTGACTAATACGGTGTCGTCGAGATCTTTGGTGTTGATGCTGATTTCGCCCATGACCAAGTCGGTAAATTTGACATCTTGGTTGTCAGGTAGTTTTTGCCGGATAACGTGAGGAATCTGTTGGTCCAGTTTTTGTTTGGCTTCCTGATCTGTCAAGCGCAGACAGCGTCTGTCATATCTGGGAATCTCACCTCTTTGTTTTTGTTCCTTCCGCATTTGATCCAGAGTCTCCGGCGTGCAGAAGCAATAATAGGCATGCTGCTGTTCAACTAATTGATGCGCGTGTTGTTGATAGATGTCTTTTCTTTGGGATTGAATATAAGGCGAATATGGACCGCCAACCTCAGGGCCTTCATCCCATGACAAGCCGTAATCTTTAATATCTTTGAGGATACGTTCAGTGGCTCCGGGAACCAAGCGCTTTCGGTCCGTATCTTCAATGCGGAGGATAAATAGGCCCTGGTTTTTTTTAGCCCAGGCATAGTTAAAAATCACTCCTCTGATCGTGCCAATGTGTAACTCTCCAGTCGGGCTGGGGGCCATGCGAGTTCGTACCATGCTGTTTGCATTTTAGCACAGGCCGCTTATATACTAGAATCATGGCTTCAAGCTTAAGTTCAACTGCCTACTATTCCAGGAAAGCGATTAAGTATTTTGCCATCGGGGTGGTTGTTTATCTGATTTTGTATATTGCATACAATATCGCTCAGCCTCTGTTGCAAAGAGAGCCACCCCCGCCCCCGATTGTGCCTCAATTCGGAGGGTTGCCCGCGCCGGAATTTCCCCAAGTCAATCAGAGCTTGAATTTCACTTACCGACTGGAAACTATAACCGGAGGGTTGCCGGTAAACTTTCCTGATCGGACCGTCGTATTTTCTAACCAGCTGCCCCCTTCAGGATTCTTTTCTCTCACTAACGTGATCAAATCTGCCGCCAGTTACGGATTCAGAGAAGAGCCCATTCCGATTGCCCCACCGATGTATCAATGGAAAAAGGTTGATGCCTTGCCAGGATTATTGGAGATTCACACTCTAACCAAAGAAACGGATCTGATTTTTAATTGGAGATTTGATCAGGATTTGTTGATTTCGAATAAAAGGTTAACGGAACCACAGGCTTTTGGTTTTGCTGTAGGAGCTTTGAAAAAAGGCGGATTATGGAATAAAGACTTGGAAGGAGGAGACCACAAATTACTTTTTTATCGAGTGTTTAAAGACCAATTGCTTAAGGTGAGTTCCGTTTCCGAAGCTGATATGGTGCAGGTTAATTTCCGGCGGTCAAAAATAAGCGATCTGACCTCGGTGTTTCCTGACCCGGAGAGACCTCCGGTTTGGGTGATGGTCTCGAGAACAGGGAATTTATTAGAACTTCATTATCATTACTTTCCTAACAGTGAAAAGACCAGTGAATATCCTCTCCGGCCCGTTCTGAACGCCTGGCAGGATCTGGTGTCGGGAAAAGCATATATCGCCAGAATGGGGGATAATATTCCCGGAGATGAGGTGGTTATTCGCCAGGTGGAATTGTCTTACTATATTACCAGTGATTTTCAGCCTTTCACCCAAACAGTGTATGTGTTTAAGGGCGACAAGGATTTTGTGGCTTATGTGCCTGCTGTAGAAAGAGGTCAGACTTCTAAATAAGGAGGAGTTCGATCATGGTTGCCAGATAGTGTCTCGATAAACCCAATCAATTAATTCACGAGTATCACCAAAACGATCTTCGCTGGCCAACATAGCAATGAGCACGGAATGTCCATCCCGATCGATGAGGGTAACTAAGGCTTCTTTGGCCTGTTCGGTCCACCCAGTTTTTACTCCTTTCACGCCGGGTACGGTGGTTAGTAGTTGATTGAGATTGGTAATCTCGTGGCTGGTTTGTTGGTCGACACTGGTAATAGTTTTTTCTTTTGTGGCTACGATTTGGGCAAATATTGGCTGCCCTAAGGCGACCTTAGCCAGTTTTAACAAATCAGCAGTAGATGATAAATGCAGGGGGTCGTGCAAACCCGTGGGGTTAACAAAGTGAGTTTGCTCTAAGCCCAATTCAATGGCTTTCCGATTCATCGCATCGATAAAAGCCGGCACACCTCCTGGATAATGGCTGGCCAACGCCCAAGCCGCGTCATTTCCGGATTGCATCAGCATACCATAAAGCAGATTTTCCACTGTCATGGTTTCGCCTGGGTAAAGTTCAATTTTGGCTCCGAGCACCTGGTAGTTAGGCACGGTGACCACATCTGTTAACTGGTAGTTGTCCAGAGCGATGAGGGCGGTCATGATTTTAGTAGTGGAAGCAGGAGGCAAAACGTGGTGGGAGTCTTTTTGGGCCAGAACAGTGTCAGTGTTCAGATCCTGAATGATATAAGATTGAGCACTAATTTGAGGAGGGGTGGTGGTCAGCTGGGGTGTGGGTAGGGGGGTCGGGGTCAGTGTGAGGGTAGGAGTGGGCGAGAGCGTTACTTCTAAGGTTGCGGGTTGGTAATTGGCAGTGGTAGGCGGCTGTTGAAATTGGATGATGAAGGTTAAAAGCAGCACTAAACCGATTACGCTGATGATGAAGGATCTCGTCGACATAGACACCAGTAACTAGTGATTAATAACCGTCCTTAATCCATCATAAAGTTGTTAATCTTAAAAATCAAAAGGTATCTTGATAGCGGCCCTTAATCGGGAGGTAAATTCTCAAAAGTTTATGATATACTAGGGACATGCAGGTGCAGCTAAGTACTGAGAATGTTAGCCTTACTGAAGCGCAAAAACACGCGGTTGATAAACGAATAAAAAAATTGGAGAGATTGTGTCGACTATTTAAATCCGAATTGGTGTCCACCCGTCTGAAATTGACAATAAAACCACCGATTAATGCTTATGTTGCCCAATTGACTTTGGCTGTACCCGGTTCTCAGATGGCGAGTAAATTTCGGGATAAACGCTTTTCAGTAGCCATAGGCAAAGCGTTTGACAAAGTAGCTGCTCAGTTGAGGAAGTACCGCGCCAGATTAAGAGATACCCGAGACTTTGCCAAGGTAGCCAAAGATAAAGGCAAAGCCTAGGTAAGTTTTCAGTTGTTAGTTATCAGTTTTCAGTTCTCTTTAATAAAAAACCTACAGCTGTTTATAATAATTTTTGATTTTTTGAGCCAATGGCTCATCAGCCTCTGGCTGAGATTTTTAACTCATTTATCGTGCCTGTCCGCCATACCATCCATCCCACTTTCAGACAAACCTTTCTTCATGGAATCATCGCCGGGATCGGCTGGGCATTCGGAGCCACCATTGTGTTCGCAATATTAATCGCTATTTTTGGTTATGTAATCTCTGTCTTAGGACATGTTCCCGGGTTGAACTATTTGATTGCCCCCATAAATAGAATCGTTGAAGATACCCAAGACCCCAGGGTCGAAGTGTTGGAAAAGGATCAAGGGGTAGTCACCACCTTCCCGACAGGAGATCAAAATCAGATAGACAACCCCAGACGATAAGATTAAAGCATGAGGAAACGAATTAATGCTTCGGAAGGATGATTGAAGATAGCGATATTCGATTATGGATTTAGGGATATAATTACGATAATGAAGCTACCAATTTACTTTCCGGATGCAACTCGAGGGGTAGTCCGGGGTTTGGATAGTGAAGATCTCCACGAGGTTGGTATAGAAGGCTTGGTTGTAAATACCTATCACCTGTTATCGCACCCGGGTATCTCGGTCTTAAAGGCAGCTGAGGGGCTAAAAAATCTAATGAATTGGCATGGCTGGGTGATTTCTGATTCAGGGGGATTCCAAATGCTGTCCCTGATTTACCAAAATCAATTGAACGGAAAAGTAAATAAGGATGGAATTGTATTTTATCGTGATACTAAGGGCAAAAAACGCCGAATCGAATTTACTCCGGAGAAATCTATCCAGACTCAGTTTGCGATTGGCAGTGATGTAATGTTCTGTCTGGACGACTGTCCACCGGTGAAGGCTGGACCAAAAGAGTACGAGGCCAGCGTGACCAGAACCGTAAGTTGGGCGGAGCGTTGTAAGGATGAATATTTAAGCCAAGTTAAATTAAAAAGGTTGAATGAACAGTCCCGGCCGAAATTATTTGCAGTAATCCAGGGAGGCAATGATAAAAGACTACGGCAAAGTTGCGCTGAATCTTTGTTGAAAATCGGTTTTGATGGTTATGGGTTTGGGGGTTGGCCACTAGATCGTGACGGAAATTATGATTTCGAGATATTGCGTTACACGGCCAGATTAACTCCAGATGAGTTACCGAGATTTGGATTGGGGATCGGGAATCCCCAGGCAATCATTGATTGTTTCAAGCTGGGATATACGATGTTTGATTGCGTATTGCCGACCAGGGACGCCCGCCACCAACGATTGTATGTTTTTAACCACGATCCTAACCAAGGTGATTTGTTAGCAGGTAATGGTCATGTGAAGTATCTGCATATCATGCAGGAAAAATATGTCCGGGATACAAGACCGATCAGTCAATGGTGTGATTGTCATACCTGTAAGCGTTATAGCCGAGCCTACTTGCGGCATTTGTTTGAGATCGAAGATTCTTTGGCAGGAAGGCTGGCCACGCTTCATAATTTAAGAACTTACACGACGTTAATAGAAAAGCTGAGAAAATATGTCAAATAACCAGGACATAGACGGCTTGACGGATAAGGTTTTGCAATCCAAAAAGTATAAGTCCCTTTATAAACCTACGGTGAAAAGGATTGTAGAAGATGTGGCTTCACATTATCCCCCAAACAGGGTTGAAAAGGTAGTAAAAAGGAGACTGCACCAGATTTGGGGGGCCTATTTTAGGCGTCCCAATTTTGGAAAATTACTAAACAGAATAGAAGAAGATTTGCACGAGGGCACGGACATTAAAGTTGTCTTAAAGAGTCTATTAAAGTTGCAAACTTCCACGAATGAAAGAATCCCGATTTTAAAGAATTTTTATTCCAGAATTTTTTCTATTGCAGGACGGCCTCAAACAATTATCGAACCTGCCTGCGGGTTGAATGCTCTGACTTATTTCTGGATGGGAACTGATATTGAGTACGTTGGTTTTGATGTTGACCAGGAAGAGATTGAATTTATCAATTCTGTTTTCAGGTTAGCGGGAGTGCAAAACCAAGCCCGAGTAGAACTGGGTGACATCCTGGCTGGCGACTTTAAAAGTAAATCAGACTTGGTATTTTTGCTCAAGGTTATGCCAATTCTGGAGCATCAGCAAAAGGGATGCACTTTGGAGATATTAAGGAAACTGAAATGTAAACAGGTAGTAGTTTCGTACCCCACCAGAAGCATATCAGGGAAGGATAAAGGAATGGTCGATTTTTATCGAAAACAATTTACAAACCTGGTTAGGGGCGAGCCATGGAAGATAGAAAAGCTGGTTTTTGATACAGAATTGGTTTTTGTGATCAGAAAATAAAGTTCTAAAATGAAAACAGATATAAGATTAATTTGCTTTGATTTGAATAAAACCTTGATTGAGGAAAACACCTGGCTGGAATTAAACCTGGCCATGGGAATGACCAACGAGCGGTTGACTTGGGGAACGAATCGGGTTAAGATACCATCAAATTAAATTTGCTGCGCAACATTAGAGAGATAGACTCACCAACTATCGAGCAGCAACGCTGATCCCCGAACGGATCGAATCAAGCGGTCCGATTTCACTTCGGACAAGCAAGATGGAACCCTCCTGAGTAACGACAAAGGAGTCTTGCACCCATTGAAAAACGGGTGCTTTTTTATTTGGTATGATGAATATATGGATAATAAAAACTTAGATAATTTACGGCATTCAGCCTCTCACCTGTTGGCAGCAGCGGTATTGGAATTGTGGCCGGATGCCAAGCCTACATTGGGACCCCCGATTGAGGACGGGTTTTATTATGATTTTGATTTCGGAGAGGCTAAAATTTCTTCTGATGATTTGCCCAAAATTGAGGGAAAGATGCACGAGCTGGTGAACTCATGGAAAGGCTTTGAGCGCGTAGAAGTTTCTAAGACTGAAGCCAAGAAACAATTTAGCCAAAATGAATATAAGCAAGAATTGATTAATGACTTTTCAGAGAAAGGAGAGAAACTAACTCTATACAAATCGGGCGATTTTACTGATCTCTGCCGGGGCGGGCACATAGAAAATCCTGCGAAAGAGTTGAAACACTTCAAATTGTTATCAGTGGCCGGAGCTTACTGGCGGGGTGATGAAAAGAACAAGATGCTGACTCGGATTTACGGGACGATATTCCCAACTAAGAAAGAATTGGACGAGCACTTGGCCCGACTGGAAGAAGCCAAGCAAAGAGATCATCGAAAATTGGGAAAAGAGCTGGACTTGTTTACCTTTTCAGATCTGGTAGGATCTGGATTGCCTCTTTATACCCCCAAGGGAGCTCTGATTAGAAGATTGTTAAATGAGTATGTCGAACAAGTGCAATCTAAACAGGATTATCAACAGGTCTGGACACCTCAAATTGCTAAAGCAGAGCTATTCAAAACTTCCGGTCATTATTCTAAATATAAAGACGATATGTTTAAGGTCATTTCCAATTATTCTGAAGAAGAATTGTATTTGAAACCCATGAATTGTCCGCAGCACACACAAATTTATGCCAGCCGGATGCGAAGCTATCGGGATTTACCAATCAGAATGACCGATTTTGCCATGCTTTATCGTGATGAGAAGCCAGGAGAACTAAGCGGTTTGGCCAGGGTCAGATCATTTTCTCAAGATGACTGTCATATTTTTTGTAGAGAAGACCAGGTTGATGAAGAAATTGATAAGGCATTAACCATGATCAAGGAAATCATGGGCACCTTTGGTTTCAAATATCGTTATCGACTCTCAACCAGGGATCAGGAACATCCGGAAAAATATTTAGGAGATCCGAAAATTTGGGACAAGGTTGAAAAATGGGCGGAAGTGATCATGAAAAGAAATAAAATTGATTATTATGACGGACCGGGAGAAGCGGCTTTTTATGCCCCGAAAATGGATTTAATGGCCACGGATGCTCTAAAAAGAGAATGGCAATTATCCACAGTACAAATCGATTACGTGATGCCGGAAAGGTTTGGACTTAAGTATATTGATTCCACCGGATCAGATAAACATCCGATCATGATCCACAGGGCAATCGTGGGTTCACCGGAGCGTTTTATTATGATTCTTTTGGAACACTTTGCCGGAGCGTTTCCCACCTGGCTGTCCCCTATTCAGGCGAAAGTCTTACCCATCACAGATCAACAATTGGATTATGCGCAAAGGGTGGCGCAATTGTTGCGGGATAATCGTGCAAGGGTGGAATTAGACGACCGATCGGAAACTCTGTCAGCGAAAATTCGTGACGCGCAATTGGAAAAGATACCTTATATGGTGATTGTCGGCCAGCGGGAGGAAAAAGCCAACCAGGTGGCGGTAAGAACCAGAAACGAGCAGGATTTAGGAGCTATGGAGATAGAAAAACTGACAAAACAGCTAACCGAAGAAATTGCGACTAAATCGCTGAAATTGATGACTGCTCCTTAATTCGGGGTGACTTGTTGGCTACGTGAAACACACTATTTGGTTCTAAAGTTGACGTCCATAAACAGCTCTGGAGGATCCAAATCTTGTTCCCGGAAATCAAGGCTTTCCAGTTGGCGTTCAAAGGTTTTTAAGGCGCCTTCCAATTGCAGAATTTGGGGATCGGTATTGTAAATCGTGGGATCACCGATAGTTACGGGCGGCACGCTGGGCCGAGGCACCATGGTAGGCGTGGGAATAATTGCTGCGGGTGGTTTGGGCCCGGGGGTAGGACCTGATGTACCTCTCTTGACCAAGGTGGTTAAAACTAAAGTGAACACAAAAAACACCCCAGCCCCGATCATAAACGTGGTTTTCAGACTCATTTTCTTCTTCGGCGCAAGAGGTTTAGCTTCTGCTCCCGGGGCTTCTTCCGTTGGTTTGCCTGGTAATTTTATGCTCGCGGGTTTTTCTAAAGCGGCTGCCATAAGTTAATTAATGATCAGACATTCACCTTATCAGTCGAAGCGGATGTCCTGAACGATTTCGAGTAGGATATCATTGATCTCTTTGTGGTATTGGGTAACTTTCATCAAATTGTTAATAAAAGTACCAAAAGTTCTGGTGGATACTGTCCTGGTTTTTAATAATGAGGTCAAAGCTGTTTCTTCATCAGCCTGAGATAAGAAAAGTTTTCTATTGGCTTCGATGATCCAGCGTTCCATATTGTCTGTGGGCATCACATTTTCCTTTTTTATTCTGGCGACTTGTTCGCTAGTTAGGCTGATGAGTTCGTTGGCAGTTTTTTCTAATGAACGGACTTTGCTGTCAATTACCAAACCTTTCATAAAATAGGATTGAGTAGTGAATTTTTTGTAACGGCCTTCAACCTGTTTGGATAATTTTTCCAGAGCACCCAAATCTTGCGCGTTATCAAAAAGCGGCTGATTTTCTTCCAGAAAATCTAACTCTTGATTGATGTAAAGGATTTTTTCTTTGAGTTCTTCTTCTGTCAGTTCCGGGCTTTGTTCCAGTCGTTCTTTCATCATGCGCAAATAAGTGATGAGCACTTGCTGACGGGCATTAAGAAATTTTTTGGTGGCATCGATAGCTACGTCCTGTGATACTTGGGTTTGGTATTTTAGATACTCCGCCCGGGCCAGATTGTATTGGTCCAAAGTTTGTTTATAAGTGTCAAAAGCATCACGATAGGCATCAAGAAGTTGCTCGTATGTGGTCTGCGCATGCGCCACGGCAGGAAAAGAAAAGACGCTCAAAACAGAGAGTAGAATAATGACGAAATAAGTTCCTCTCAGTCTCATGATTCCATACTAACATAGAACGACCATTTAATCCTGAGGCACTTCTACTACTTCGGCTTCTTTGCGTCTTAAAAATTGGCTCCATTCTTCAACTGCCCCTACCAAGGCCTTAAGCGGGGCATCAATGATGACGTCTAAAATAAACATGAAGATGTTAATTTGAGCCAATCCGGCTGATAACCAGGCTCCCAGACTAATGAACGGCATGGTAAGGACGCTGACCACGTGAGTAATGATTCCTCCGCTGTCTTTGGCAACGGTGAGTTCTTGTGACTCCCATTTGACCCGATAACCGAAGAGGAGAACCAAACTCATAAACATAAAAAAGATTAACAAGCTGATATAGTTGTAGCCCACGACTTGTAAAAGGAAGCTGGCAAACAAATAAATTAATACGGAAAACAGGATGAAGTAAAAGATGGAAAAATACTGATTGAGTTTTTTCTGGCGGACAGATAAGGTCAACTGGGCAGTGAGGGGTTTGTGCTTTTCCTGAGTCTGATAGAGCAATCTTTTCAGTTGTTTTAAAATCCGTTGGGTGTTTCCCTCTCCAGGCACCCGGATAGATAATCCGATGACCAACATAAGACCTGGAGGAGTGAGCAGGTTAATGGTTAAAGGTATATATTGAATCTCCCCCAACAGGTAATGTTCATAAGGTAATTCAATTATCAGGGCCAGCAAGACTTTGGTGATTAACAGGTAGATAACACTGCGCATGATCGCGTTCGAAATCTGTTGCTGGAGTCTGGAGTACCTGTTATCTGCCACTTCGGTAGTGGCCTTAGTCAGAAGCTCCGGTGATTTGATCACGGTTTGGGGTTTGGGGTTGTTGATTAAAATTTCGTTGAGGATGACAAATACCGGTGTGAAATGGCGGACAAATCTGAATACTAGGTTGCGTTGAGAGTAGTTGAGCAGGTTTTCGATTTGAACTACCAGTTGAGGAAGGGTTTGAGCCAGCTGTGACTGTTGGGCAGGTGTGGAAGCAGTTTTCCATTCCGGCTGCAGAAGCAACAGTAACCGGTAACGGAGAATGGGTTGGTCGGATTTGGCCAAAGCTCGCTGAGCGGCGATAAATAATTGAATTTCCCGATCTTCATCGGATAAGGCCTCAGTATCCCAAGAAAAATTATTCTTCAGCCAGGCAAACATCAAGGGGGCTAAGACAGTGCGCAAGTATGAAGGAGAGATGGTTTCTTCGATTTCAGTTGAAGCCACTCCTAATAGCCAGGTAGTCCAGTCAGTATGTTCACCCGGTGGGGAAGAGAATTCTTCGGTTTGTGATAAAAGGTATTGGTATTTGTAAACGATTAAAGTCAGTTCTTTGAGTTTGGAGCGGGGGAGGGTTTCGTTCGCCAGGAAGCGGGACCAGGTAAGTTCTTTGACTAAGAGTTCGGCTTTTTCTTCGGGAGATTTTTCCAGCCAAAAAAGACGGTTAAGGGTACGTTCGATTGTGGCCCGGCGGAGCACGTGTTCTCCTCGATATTCTACGGCGGACCGCAGCTTTTCGTAAACATAAGCTACAAAGCCAAAAGTTTCTGAAATATCGAGCATTTCCTCTTGTTGCTGGCGGCGTTGTTGTTCGGTAAATTCCTGCCAGCTATCCAGGACGTATTGGCCTTCACGAGTAAGCTTAGGCAAGTCAGATGAAGATTTATCCGGACGTGGTTTAGCCATAGGTTCCAATCTATATTATCGCATATCAGAGCAAAAAAGGTTATTAGATTGATAGATTAGGTTAATAATAGCCCTAAAAATATTGCCCATCTTTGAACATTGCGTTAAAATCCTGCTAATGGGTCAAGCATGTCGTTTGAGGACAAAGGAAACTCCTAGTCTCGCGTGCGGAAATTGTACCAAATCACGTTTCGAATCACCAGACAGTTCAACTGGCACATGCACAGTTTTCGATGTGGTGGTGCGAAGAAGTTCTCAACCAAGAGTGAACACGGAAGGTGGCGAGAGTTGTCATAGCTACCCTAGCTGGCTACCAATGGCCAGAATTGATTAGAAAGGTAAATCATCTCCAGAAATAGTCGGCTGGTAATTATCAAGAGAGTAGATGGGACTGCTACCATTAAGGTTGTTGATTAATTCTTCGGGTATATCAGTAATGAATCGGCTGATGGCGTAAGAAGTGCTGCGGCCAAAGTAAAGCCGGTGATAAGCGTAGGTGAGGTAAAGTTGTTCCATGGCCCTGGTCATGCCTACGTAGCAAAGCCGGCGTTCTTCTTCCATTTGGGTATGATCCAGCTGGCTGCGGGAATGGGGAAACAGACCTTCTTCCATGCCGATCATAAACACGGTGTTAAATTCCAGGCCTTTGGCCGCATGCACGGTCATGAGGGTAACTTTGTCAGTGCGCCCGGTTTCCAGTTCTTTGGTGGTTTCCTGCTCTACTAGAGCCACGTTTTCCAAAAACTGGGTTAGGTCAGGGAATCTGTCTGCCACGGACCGCAATTCTTTAATGTTCTCTAACCGGGCAAAGTCATCCTGATCTTCGGGATCAAATCTCTCCAGATAACCGGTGGCATCCAGCACCCGGTCCATCAGCTCCTGAGTAGATGAGGAAGAAGAAGGATTTTCGTTTAACTTTTCTCTCCACCGGACAAAGGTTTCCCATCGGTGTTTGCCCAGCTTTTTGATTCTCTCCTCGGACACGGTATCTTTGGGATTGGCGATCAGCCGCAGGTAGCTAATGATGTCTTTGATTTCTCTGCGTTGATAAAATCGGGTGCCTCCTACTAGGAGATAGGGGATGCCACCGTGCAATAGGGCCTCTTCCATGACCCGTGATTGAGCGTTCGTCCGATACAAAACCGCAAAATCGCCATAAGTCTTATGTTGAGTTAGTAATTTTTCTTGAATAGAATTGACCACGAACCTGGCCTCGTCCAACTCATTCCGGGCTGGATAGACAGCGATTTTTTTTCCTGCTGGTTTGTCCGTCCACAACCGGAGCACCGGATGCAAAGTATTCTTTTGAATCACCTGGTTGGCGCCGGAAAGAATGTTTTGGGTGGAGCGGTAATTTTGCTCCAAATTAATGGTCACTAAATCGGGAAAGTCTTGTTTCAAATGCTGCAGATTACGGAAATCAGCACCGCGCCATGAATAGATGGACTGGGAAAAATCACCCACGGCCATGAGGTTTTTATGTTTACCTGCCAACAGTTTGGTTAACACGTATTGGGCTTTGTTAGTATCCTGGTATTCGTCGACCAGCACGTATTTAAGTTGTTGTTGGAAGTTGTTAAGAACTGTAGGATGGTTTTGGAATAAATCAACGGTATAGCTTAACAGATCATCGAAGTCCACGGCTGCTGCCTGGCGAAGAAGTTTTTGGTAGGCCTGATAAAGTTCGGCAATGGTTTCTTGATATGAGGACCGGGCATAGTTAAAATAGTCAGCAGGTTTAATTAGTTCGTTTTTGGCTTCGGAAATGGCAGCCAGTGCTGATTTCGGCCGAAATTTTTTGGCATCGACTTTTAATTTATCTAACGCTACTTTAATCAGAGTTTCCTGATCGTCAGCGTCATAAATCACATAATCGTTTTCCAAACTGATCAGCTGGCCATATTTGCGTAGGATGCGGGCGCAGAAGCTGTGGAAAGTGCCTCCGAAGACACTGGGTCTGGAAGCCGCCGGCCCTGAAGCGGAAAGAGATGACTGTCCGATTAGTTGTCTGACCCGTCCGAGCATTTCCTCAGCAGCTTTATTGGTAAAAGTAAGGAGGATGAGTTCGTGAGGATGGGCGAGTTGCTGTTCGATCAGCCAGGCCGCTCTGTAGGTCAGAGTCCGGGTTTTGCCTGATCCGGCACCGGCCAAGACCAGCACCGGTCCGTCTGTGTGGGTGACCGCTTGCTTTTGTTGATCGTTAAGTTGAGCTAAAATATCCATACATTAATCAGGAACGGTTAAAGGTGGACTCTGTTAATTGTGGAAACCCACCTTGCTCTGAGATGGAAGGTGTCAAAGGTGCGTAGCTTATTTTATCATTAGTAAAGTCTGGTATGACTAAATTAAAAGTCAAATCCTATCAGCAATTATATTCCCGGATCAAAAGACAAGTTTTTAGCCATCCGAAATTAGTGAGACTGGTCATTATCCTGGTAGTGGTGGCTCTGGGGAGTTGGGGTTTATATATCACTTTGGGTAGCAAGCTGAACTTGTTTGGTTTATTCCGCACATCCAGGACCATGGCGGAGAGCTTTGTTGATCCCACTTCTATCTTAGCTCAAACTAACGGCAGAACCAATATTGCCATCTTGGGAATCGGCGGTGCCAGCCATGAAGCTCCTGATTTAACTGATGCCATGATTTTGGTATCCATAGATTTGAAGAGCAATAATGTTTTGCTCTTGCCCTTGCCCAGAGATATTTGGATTGCTTCTTTAAGAGCCAAATTGAACACCGCCTATCACTACGGGGAAATCTCTCAGCCTGACGGCGGTGGGTTTATTCTCACCAAAGCCGCTATTAGTGAAGTGACTGATTTGCCGATTCACTATGCTGTGTTAGTAGATTTTAATGGCTTTGAAAAGTTGATTGATTTATTAGGAGGCCTTGATCTGGACGTGGAACGGGCATTTGTGGATGACCGCTATCCGATTCCCGGCAAGGAAAATGCTGAACCAGAGTCAGCCAGATACGAACAAATTAAATTTGAGGCCGGGTGGCAGCACATGGACGGAGCCACGGCGTTAAAATACGTTCGCTCGCGCAATGCCCAGGGAATTGAAGGTACTGATTTGGCCAGATCTGAAAGGCAGAAAAAAGTGCTGCTGGCCATTAAAGATAGACTGTTAACCACCAAAGTGATGTTTAATCGAGCTAAGCTCGAAGAGTTGAAAGCCACTTTAGGAGAGGCCATCAAAACCGATATTGATGCATCTTTATATCCGGCATTTGCCAGACTGGCGTTAAATTTTAAGCAGGAAAACATCACTTCTGCCCACCTCCCTATTTATTTGGAAACGGATAATGGAAATTCAGCTTCGGAATCCGCACTGTTAATTCACCCTTCCATTTCCGACCGATATGATGATCAGTGGGTACTGGAACCTAAAACAGGAGATTTTCAGCAAATTCAGAGTTATGTGCGTTGTTTGCTGAATAGGGGAGGGGACTGTATAGCCATGGTTACCAACACGGACCAGTAATCTAGAGGTGACGGGCAAGGCCGTCATTCTGGAGGCCCGATAAACATCGGCCGATAGAATCCCCTAGGGTGAAACTAATTTCTAAATGGATAAATATCCCGTGAGTATGAAAGCTAAAATTTTGGCGAAAAATATAGGAGAGTTCTATCTCACGGTGATTATTCCCCTACTCTACTTGGCAATCTGGGGATTGATTGCCAAAACTCCCAGCACCTTTCCCCTATCCTGGTGGCCCGTCATGCAGTGGTTCGCCTACTCTGCGAGCCGTTACGCTTCCCTATTTATTGCTGGCATAGGGGTAATTCTTTGGCTGTGGTCTTTTTATAGTTTACGGCACGAGTTCGGGGTTTTGCCTCACAGACCCAAGCAAGTGGTCACATCCGGTCCTTACAGGTATTTACGCCATCCCATGTATCTGGGAATATTTTTGACCTTTACCGGTCTGGCTCTGGCTAATCTGTCCGTCCCCGGCCTGCTGGCCAACTGGCTGGCCTTAACTCCGATCAATTGGTGGAGAGGAAGAAGGGAAGGAAAGTTGTTAAGAGGGGTGCGTTGAACCTATTGACTTTGGGGATAAAGTAGAAGAGATGCAGATCTAAGTCTGTTGGGCTCCAGAAGAGATTGACTGATAATATTTATTTACCGAGAAATTATTTTTTACTATGATGAAAGTGTTGGAGTAATTTGGGTTTGAAGGAAGTAGGCGAGTAATTGTATGGCTAAAACCGTGACGGTTAATTTTCAGCTTTCGGACTGGCAGAAAAAACTGGAAAAGTTTATTCGGAAATATGAATGGTTAGTGGTCGGATTGGTGCTGCTAGCGGGCGCAGTGGTGAGGTTATATAACTTTGAGTACCGCATAAATTTCGGTCCGGAACAGGCGGATTCGCTGTTAACCGCGGCTAACCAGTTAAGGGACGGAATTTCCCTGTTGGGGCAGGATTATTTTGCCCGCAAGACTTCTTTCGGACATCAGTTGTTTGCTTCTCCCCTATTCACCTACAGTTTATTTCCCTTGTTAAAAATTTTCAGGTATGACCCACAGTGGGTCACCGGTTATTTTGCCGGATTGAATTTGTTGACGGCCGGATTGTTTTATTGGCTGGCGAAGAAGATGACCGGAATCTTGCCTGCTTTGCTGGCGTTGGGGCTGTTTTTGTTTGACAGCTATATAGTTTACCATTCGATGTTTATTTGGATTCTGAATTACTTACCTTTGGTGGGGGTGTTGACGATTTGGGCAATTTATAAAATCTGGCCGTCGGGAAATGAACGGCAGAAATTGATTTGGTACTTGGTTCTGGGAGCGCTGACAGGAATCGGAGTGGGGCTGGAATACCTTTATTTGATTACCGGGCTGGTGGTGATGGGAGTGGTTATCTGGAGAAGTCACAACCGGGTGTTGGGGCTGTTATGTTTCTTTGGGGGTATGGGGTTGGCTAATTTGCCCACTTTACTTTTTGAGGTGAGGAATGACTGGTATCATACCCGCACTCTCTGGCAATACGTGATCGATACCATGAATTCTCCCGGGCAAAGCGCGATTACTTATTATCACTTTCTGCAGTGGCATCCGCTGCTGGCAGTGGCGGGCAGTCTGTTGTTGTTGAGGATTTCCGTTTCCAAATGGCTATTTTTAGGGCTGGCTTTGGTGTTTTATTTGTGGTTCAATATGAACTCTCCTTTGTTATCCTGGTCATCGGCAGTAGGAATGTCCGAAGACTGGGACTATCCGAGATTAAAAGCAGCAGCTGAAGAAATCGTGGGCCGGCAGCCAACGGACTTTAATGTGGCCTCGTTAGTGTCCTCGGATACGCTGAGGGCTTATCCATTAAGATATTTGTTGACTTATCGTTACGGTCGGGATCCCCAATCAGTCACGGATTATCCCCGGAGCCAAGTTTTATATTTAGTGGCAACTGATAATTATTTTGATCAATCTGAATTTCCCTGGGAAGTGCAGAGTATACAGCCGTTTAAGATCACTTGGACTCACGATCTGCCAGGGAGATACAAGGTGTATGAATTAGGAAGAGAGGAAGATTGATTACATCTGGGACCTCCAAAGGCGAACAGGTGTTTATGCGTACCTTGTTTAGGTTTTGTTTGTATCTAAAACTAAAGCGTTATTTCCCCTTATTTTACTTTTAGTGGCCGGGTAACCTGATTTTTGAACCAGGTTTGTAGAATTTTCATTTGGTGCGATGAGGAGTAATTGTTGATGCTGAGTGCGACGGCAGATGTCAATGGCACCGTCTAAAAAAAGTTGTCCCAGCCCAAGATGGGTATGTTGAAACATATTCAGTCTGTTTCTATCAACTCCCTGCTTCTCAAGCTCATCAAGAACCTGGCTATTTAATCGGCCTTCCCCTTTGAGGCGGTTTAGGATTCCGTTCCGATGTTCTTTGTAGGTACTGTCAAATCCAACGCGTAGAGCCGCTAATGGCACTTTTCGATTCACTATCGTGGCATCTACTTTCTCCACTAATTTTAAGAACAAAGGATCCGGTCTTGTGCTTCCATCAGGACTATCAATTCTTGCGACGGCTCCCATTCCTATATTATCACTACAGATCATGCTTGAGCCCTCTTCTGATTTTTGGTACCCAACAACCTCTTGAAGAAATATAAATCCTGTCGGTTCTAAAGCAGTATCTTGGCTCCCGAGGGAGCGGTCTTCAAATAATCCGAGACAAAAAACTCTCTTACGATTTGGTCTATCATCATATTCATTTGAATCAAGACTTACTTCTTTTAAGGCTATAGACAAGGGAAGACCATACCCTGACCTGAATACAGATGGAAGTGGTATCGGAACCGCGGGTTAGGAGTTGGTGCCGCGAGAACACCACACCTCATCGAATAGTATTTCTGATGTTTTAATTTCAGGAGAGCCTGTTTCGCCCATACTCTAGATTATAATATCCGACATCCTTATTCTGGTATATGAGTTACAAATTGTCTTGATAAACGTGGGTAATGCATCATCAATGCTTTCCTTGATAAGAAATCCCGCCATTGTGGCGGGATTTTTAGCTGTGAGCCGCCTGGGACTCCCTTCGACTTCGCTCAGGACAAGCTTCTCGTCCCGGTCTAACTTAGCCATGCCCAGTGTAGTTTACGCTGAGCTTGTCGAAGTGTGAGCCGCCTGGGACTCGAACCCAGAACCGTCCGGTTAAGAGCCGGATGCTCTGCCAATTGAGCTAGCGGCCCCCTTTTATAAACATTTAAGAGAACAAGCTGTTATCTGGTGCGCCTGGAGGGACTCGAACCCCCAACCTACTGTTCCGAAGACAGCCGCTCTATCCGTTGAGCTACAGGCGCAAGCTAAACAGTAGCCAAAACGTGGTGTTATCCCTTACTTTACAGGCCAATCATATTATAGCATTCTACCTCCCAAGTATCAGCTTTAGTTGTGAGCAATCAAAAAGCGTCGGTTTTGTTTCTTTGAGTTCAGTGGAGAGAAATGTTAGAGATCGACCGATATGTAATGAGAGATTTTTTAGTCCAGCAATTTCTGAAATATAAAAATTACTTCTTTTGCCTGATGTTTATTTCTTAATTCAGATTGGAGTCTTTTTCCTGATTCATAATCAGTTACTTTCTTTCGGGATATTTCGTTGTGATGTGAATCAAGGGCCACTAATTCATAGGGAAGGTAATTATTTTTTAAATAAAAGTGCTCAACTTTACGATCATCTGCCGAAACGACATCAACTTTTGAGAAACCTTTATTTTTGGTAATTTTTTCAAATTCGAAAATTAAATTTGATCCTATACCTTTCCTGGCATACCCCTTTGTCTGGTCGAGATTGACCGCAATGCCTTGCAAAATGACAGCACCTTCAATTTTTTCTGAAGGACGGCCATAACAAACCCCTATCAGGTTATCCTGGTCAAGGGCGACCAGATACAAGTCTGGATTTTGTTCGATTCTTTTAACAAATGATGCAAAATTCTCTTTATCTAAATATTCAGATTGAAAAGAGAGAGCTTCATGATAATACTTTTTTGATAATGGTTTAATTTTTATGTTCATATACGCCATAAAATTATTTTTCAGGTAATGAACGGAGAGTTTGAGACGATATGGATGCTTTTTTATTTTATAATCTTTAGTAGTTGTTTGAAATATATGAGCGAAACTGAATCTCTAGAAGGGTTGGAAAAAGAGAAAAGGAACGAACAAAATTCGTTTATCGTGTTTAACGAACCTTTACGACCTGATGACGTTGATGTGGTTCTGGTTCCCTGCCCTTACGATGGCGGTGAAGAAGAAAGAGCTGAAATAGAAGACTATTGGTCAAAGCAAAATGAAAAAAGAAAAGCTGAAGGTCGGGGTGAACGATATAATGGGACAATTATTGGTGTTGATGGCTATGTTTATGACGGAAAAAGATTATCGGTAAGTCTATACGAAATAGATTATAAAGATCTTCTTGGACTGTGGCATCTAAGAAGGGCTTCTCCTCCTAGAAATGGTTTTACCACTGGATTTACCAGAACGAAGGATGGCTACTTTGTATTAGGAACCAAACGTAAAGGTTCACGGATGGGTACCAAGGATGTTCCGGGAGGGATTTTAGAAAAAAGTGAATCTCACACAATAACTGCAGGACAAGATTTGTTTCAGTCCCACCAAAACGAGATTGAAGAAGAATTGCCTGTAAGTGATGTGGCGGAGATGGAATTGATAGGGATAGCTAATAATCAACTATCGATTGGGCTTGTTTTTGAAACTCAATTAGATGTCGACGGGATGACTTTGCAAGAAAAATTTAGGGAGATTGAGAGAGAAGGAGAGTTTTCTGAGCTCCATTTGATTAACCAACAGCAAGCTAATGATTTTTTTGGTTCAAGTGATGAAGGAGAATATCTTAGATTTCTGGCTCCTTTTGCTGATTAAATGTCCTTTTCAAAAATCTGGAGTGAGCTTAAGATGAAGTCGGAAAGTTTTATTCCTGATTCCGAATATATTTATTCCAGTATATAAACATTCCGATTAGGTTACTAAACACGATTACCAGAACCCACAATAATTTATTCTCAGAATTAACTCTTTTATTTTTTAAGACGTGATAAATATAAAGTGGTTCCAGTAATAATAATATTAAACATGTAAGTAGACCAAGGAAGAAGATGAGTGGCAATGAGATTAGCCGGGGAACTGTAATCGCTATTAGGATATAAATTACCGGGAAAAAGGTTAATAAGGTTAAAAGTTTTATATGCATGCGGCGGGGGAGGGATTCGAACCCTCGTGCCTCTTGCGAAGCGCACGGTTTTCAAGACCGGCCCGTTAAGCCGCTCCGGCACCCCGCCTACCTCTTAATTATAATATATAACTGAACTCAACCCAATATCTTGGCTTTAGGCGAAGTGGAGTTTGAGATGAGCGTAATTGGTGACGGTAAGCACAGCTAAGGCTAGCAGTCCACTCAACAGGCTCAGGTGGCCTAAAAACGAACCGAAGATGATGCGTATCAAGATGGTGTGCATGAAATAGATTTTTAGTGAGTGACGGCCTAAAAAGTTAAACAGTTTAGTGGTCAGGTCGCTGACCACCAGCCGCGTTCGCAATCCCCAAATACAGACCACTGAGGCGTAGACCAGCACGGGCAAGCGGGTAAATTTTTCCGCCATTAAAGGATCTCTTCCTGTAGTAATGGCCCTGGTAGCCGCCGTGATTAACCACAACAAACTCATAAGCAGAAGCCATTTAAGCCAGGGTTGCATTTTTTTCCATGTTGAGGATAACTGGCGGGAAGCCACCAGCGTGCCCAAACCGCAGTAGCCCAGCCAGCCTAAGATGGGCAGATATTGCCAATAATCAGAGTGAGCTAAGCGGGGAAACCAGCTGGCGAGCAAGCCTGTCTGCAAAAGGAAAACATAGAGTGCTGAAGTTCCCCCGGTAATCATGATCAGCCAAAACCAGGCACGGTTTAGTCCGCGCAGCAAAGGATAAAGCAAGTAGAATTGAATGATTAAGGGGATGAAATAGAATTGATAATCAGCCTGGCCCAAAAGAAAAACTGCCGGCCATTTGTTCCAGGGAATGTGTTCTCCGGTGGTCGACCATTCGGGAATCAACGTCAGCAACAGGAAAATTGCTACTGACCACAAAATGTAAGGCGGGAGGATCTTGGTGAATCGTCTCAGGTAAAAGCCGAGTGTACTAAATTTGCGGTTTTGGTACTTGAGTCCCAGGCCCAGGGCGGAGAGAAACAAAAACATGGGTACGGAAAATCTACTCAATTGATCAAGGATAATGGCTAATTCTTCAGTGGGTTGATGGCGGGTAATGCTCCAAGGCAAAGCGGAAAGCGTATGCAGTAGGATGACGGCCACAATGGCGATGCCTTTTAGATTCGTGGTGCGCAGTCTGCTATAGGAGTCGGGAGTTAAGGAGGAGGCCATAAGGTGCTTAGTGAAGGGAGTTTAGCAAAACTACAACTTGCTAGATCCACTTGTCTTGAGCTGTTAGATTTCCGCCTGTATCGCCAGTATTTACTGTTCCGACCGGTTCAACAAGGAGGATTTTACATTCTTGGGCAGCGAACGGTTTATGTTCAACTCCATTAGGAACAACAGCCATTTCGCCTTTCTTTAAGTTAACGCTTCCGTCTCTAAAATCTATCCGTAGTTCGCCATCTAAGATAATAAAAACTTCGTCAGTATCTTTGTGATCATGCCAGGTAAAATCTCCTTTAACTCTGGCCAGCTTAAAATGGTAATCATTCATTTGAGCGATAATTTTGGGAGACCATTGATCGGAGAATTTTTTAAACTTCTCCTGGAAATTAATGGCTTTTGTTTTCATGAAGATCAGATTTGTTTAATTAAACCGATAAGAACTGGCGGAGGAGGCGGGATTCGAACCCGCGCGGGACTGTGACATCCCTTCGGTTTAGCAAACCGACGCAATAGGCCTCTATGCGACTCCTCCTGGGAATAATTCTAAATTCGTGTTTCGAATTCCTAAATAATTGGTATAATTATACCTGATTTCCTGAATTGAATGAATGAATAATCGTTATGGAACTGACTAAATCGTTGATAAAAGAGTTTCTGGGGCAGCATCAATTAATGACTTTGGCGACCAGCGGGCATGATCATCCCTGGATTGCAGTAGTTTATTACACTTTTGATCAGGATTTGAATTTATATTTTCTGAGTAGTCCGGAAACGCTGCATTGCCGCCACCTGGTTCACAATAAACAAGTGGCCATTTCCATCTCTGACAGTCGGCAAAAAGTCTCTGACAAGAAAAAGGGGTTACAAATTTACGGGCTGGCGGATCAGGTTTCCCGGGCGGATAAAATAAAACATGTTCTGAAGATGTGGAAGCGGGCCATCGGAGTCAAGGATCCGCAATTGTCTTACGAGAATATGATGGGCAAGGTGATTAAGAGCAAGATATATAAAGTTACTCCCAAGAAAATTAAATTCTTCAATCAGGAATTATTTGAGGTGGAAGCCGGGATGGAGCCGGTGTTGGAGTTGTAGTGGTTGATATAATTAAGTATGACAACTCCGAGCTTACAGGTTACAGATGAATATCAGTACGGGTGGGCGGATGAGGAAGAGTTTGTGTTTAAGTCAGAACCCGGTTTGGATGAGCAAGTGGTGAGGCAGATTTCGGGCCATAAAAATGAGCCTCAATGGATGTTGAATTTCCGGCTGAGAGCTTTGAAAATTTTCGAGGGTAAAGCCATACCTACTTGGGGCGGAGATTTATCAGAGATTGATTTTGGCCAGATTTATTATTATTTAAAACCCAGTACCGGCGTAGGCAAAACCTGGGATGAGGTGCCTGAGTCGGTGAAAAGGACCTACGAGCGGTTGGGGATCCCCGAAGCAGAGCGCAAGTATTTGGCTGGAGTGAAGGCCCAGTACGATTCGGAAGTGGTTTACGGATCGATCAAGGAAAAGTTGGCTAAGCAGGGAGTGGTCTTTTTGAGCATGGACCAGGGACTGGCTCAGTATCCGGAATTGGTAAAGCAGCATTGGTCAACGGTGATTCCGGCGGCGGATAACAAGTTCGCGGCCTTGAATTCAGCGGTGTGGTCAGGAGGCTCGTTTATCTATGTGCCGCCCGGGGTGAAGGTGGATTTGCCTTTGCAGGCATATTTCAGAATCAACGCCCGTAGGATGGGACAATTTGAAAGAACTTTGATTATTGCGGACGAGGGGTCTCAGGTACATTACGTGGAAGGGTGCTCGGCGCCAGTCTATGCTGAAGATTCGCTCCACGCAGCCGTGGTGGAGGTGGTGGTTAAACCCGGGGCCCGGGTGAGATACACTACAGTGCAGAACTGGTCTAAAGACGTCTACAATTTGGTGACCAAAAGAGCCCGGGTGGAACGGGACGGGGTGATGGAATGGGTTGATTTTAACGGCGGATCCAAGCTGACCATGAAATATCCCTCGGTCTATTTGGTGGGAGAGAGAGCCCACGGGGAAGTATTGTCGATCGCTTTGGCCGGTGCAGGACAACATTTAGATGCCGGAGGCAAAGCCGTCCATTCAGCACCGAACACCACATCGCGGATTGTGTCCAAGTCAATTTCCTACCACGGAGGCAGAACTTCTTATCGCGGTTTGTTGCAGGCCACGATCAGAGCCACAAACTCCAGATCAAATGTGGTATGCGACGCTTTGATTCTGGATCCTGATTCGGCGTCAGATACCTACCCCACCATGACTATTGATTGCGATCAGGTGGAAATCAGTCATGAAGCCACTGTATCCAAGATAGGAGACGAGCAATTGTTTTATCTGCGCAGCCGGGGAATTCCGGAAGCTGACGCTCAAGCTATGATTGTGAACGGATTTATCGAGCCGATAGTTAAAGAGTTACCCTTGGAATATGCAGTGGAATTGAATCGGTTGATTCAGTTGGAAATGGAAGGCTCGGTAGGATAAGATAGAGGGATGAAAGCTAAGGGGATAACTCTGGAAAAGAACCAAACTGGTATCATTTGGGACACGGGCAACACGATTCAACTTCTGGGAGAAAATTCTCAAGAAATGGTCGATCTTAGAGAGATACACGTACCCAAGGATGCTACACTTGATTATTATTTTATTTGGAACGGCTCTTCAATTAATCGAAGATTAACTATTCACTTAAATAAAGAAGGGGCAAGCGCTCGGGTGCTGGGGATATTTATCGCTGAGGATAAAAACAAAATCAATTTTGACTCAACTATCATCCACCATGCCCCTAATACTTATGGGAATACTTTGGTAAAGGGGGCGTTAACAGATGCCAGTAAATCCAGTTTGAACGGGATGATTAAGATTGATAAAGGAGCAGACGGATCAGATGATTTGTTAACAGAAAGAGTGCTGCTGTTGTCCCCCAAGGCTCGGGCCGAAGCTAAGCCAATGTTGGAAATTGATGCCAATGAAGTAAAGGCTACTCATGCTGCCACTGTCTCGAAGATTAATGAAGAGCAACTTTATTATTTACGCACCAGGGGAATTACCAAACAGGTGGCCAGCGATCTGATGGTGCAGGGATTCTTGCAGGAGGTGATTGGCCAATTCCCAGAACAGCTTAAAAAGAGTCTTCCCCAAAAGGTGAGTTTTTAAAATAGTTGCATTTGTTGTTTTTTCTTCCGGCGGGCAGCTTTTTGTTTCTGGTATTTTTGAGCAAGTTGGTCTTCCATGACATGCAATAGGGGAGAGGTTAAAGATTGCAAAAATCTTGATGATTGCGACGGCTGGATTTGATTATGGATGGCTCTTTTGCGAGTAAGAGTGAGATAGAGTTGTTGTTTAGCCCGAGTGATCCCCACATAGAGCAAACGGCGTTCTTCTTCCAGTTGCTGCTCATCATCTAGGCTCTTGTGATAAGGAAGCAGACCTTCTTCCAGACCAATGATAAATACCACTCCGAATTCCAGACCTTTAGCCGCGTGCATGGTAGACAAGGTAACTTTGTTGACTTCAGGCTGATATTCATCCGGGGTCTGCAGCATTTTTAACTGTAAGAGAAAATCACTCAGGGTGTCTGAAGCCGGCTGGTTGCCGTATTGCAAGGCAATGATTTTTAATCTATCCAATCTATCTTTTTTGGCGCTAGACGATTCCAGACTGAGTTCCATGATCAGCAAGTCTATCCAAGTATGCAGAGTGGCCTGATCATCTGATTTAAGATCGGTGATCAACTGATATTCTTGAGGTCTTAATAGCCAACGGTCATCTTCTAGTTCTGGTTGATTAATCAATTCCAAAATTCTGACTATTTGTTCTATTTCTGAGTATTCCAGTAGAGTCTTTTCGCCGATAACTTGGTAAGGAATCGTGTCTTTGGCCAGTTGTTTTTCCAAGGATTCCGACAGACTGTGGGTGCGATATAAAATCGCAATATCCCGAAAACCATAATCGTGATCCGAGATATTAACTTCGTGATGGATGCTAAAGTCTCCGGCACCGGTGAGTTGCTGAATTTGTTTACTGATCCAATAGGCTTCTGTTAGGTGATCTGTGGTATTAAGTAATCGGGTTTCCGAAGGTAAGTCATGAACGGCCCTAAGGACGCGGCTGTCTGAAAATAACCTGTCGGACAGATCCAGGATATTTTGTGTTGATCGATAATTGGTAGTTAAATTGACGGTTTGAGGTTTATAAAGGCTCTTTAATTGATTAAAGAACTGCGGGGAGGCTCCTCTAAAACCATAAATGGATTGATAGGGATCTCCGACAACGAATATTTTTGCATGAGAGATTTTTAACAGGCGGATAATAATTTGAAATTGCAACTGATTTAGGTCCTGAAATTCGTCGACCAAAATGTACTGGTAATCAAGAGCGGGGGGATTTTGAAGAAAATCCAGAGTTTCTAATAACAAGTCGTCGAAGTCCACTAAGTGATGAGTTTTTAGGTAGTGCTGATACTGGTCAATGATGGTTTTGAGTTGCTGTCGGTGATCACCATCTATCGGAGAATCGTTCGTCTGCTTCAGAAGGGAAATTTTATCCAGGATATCTTTGACTTTTTCGCCCTTGGGTTTGAATTCTTTGATGATGCGCTTCTGTTCGGCTTCGGAAATGATTTCTTTGGGATGGTCCTGCCAGTCAGGGTGATGTTGTTTGAGAAACTGATAACACCACGCGTGAATAGTGCCAATGAACGGTCCCCCTTTCTCTGAAGTTTTCAAGGAGAGACTCTCGTTTAAGCGCGACTTTAACTCTTCAGCTGCCTTTTTAGTGAAGGTCAAAGCCATGATCTGCTGAGGAGGAATTTTCTTGTCCTTGAGTAAGTATTTCAGTTTGGCGATTAAAGTGTGAGTCTTACCCGTACCCGGTCCGGCGATGACAACACAAGATTGATCGGAAGAAACTGCTTGTAATTGTTGGGGATTAAGTTGCTCTTTCATTAAACGAAAAATTTATAAGTCCAGTCCGGGAATTCTTTCCAAACTGTCAATATCTGGCCAAATGTTTCCTCTCTGGGCCATGAACCAGGCGGCCACTCCGATCATGGCAGCGTTGTCGGTAAACAGTTTTTTAGAGTAGGGGACTGCTAGTTGTAGCCCGAATGGTTTAAGGGTTTGACGAAGCGCTGTCCTTAGGGTCAAATTTGACCCGACTCCCCCACCCAACCACATGCCCTGGGGTTGGGATTGGTGGAGGGCCCTTTTGGTTTTCATTACCAAGGATTTGACGATCGCCCGCTGGAAGCTAGCGGCAAAATCGCATGTGGTTTGGCGCTCCAGATCAGGTAACTTTCCCAGACGCACTTGAGTGGTGGACTCGGCGTGCTGCATGGATTTAAGTTTGTACATAGCGGCGGTTTTTAGTCCGGAAAAGCTAAAATCCAGGCCCGGTTCCCTACTCATGGGAATAGGGAACTGAAATTTTCTGCTGTCCCCTGCTTTGGCCAGCAACTCTATTATTTCACCTCCGGGATAGCCTAGTTTGAGCATGCGGGCTACTTTGTCAAAGGCTTCGCCGGCAGCGTCATCTAAAGTCCTGCCTACTACCTGATAATCGCCTTTAAGTAAATTTTTGATTAAGACGAGTTCTGTGTGGCCACCTGAAACCAGCAAAGCTAATATTGGCAAAAAGTCGGTCTTTTGGATATCGATGTTCAAAGTTCCTTTACCTTTTGAATTTTGAGCCAAGGGCGATAATAAGTGTCCTTCGAGGTGATTGACAGCAATTAAGGGTTTGCGGTATTGGCGGGCCAATTGTTTGGCTTTTCTGATGCCCACTTCCAAAGCCGGCGCCAAACCAGGGCCATAGGTAACGGCGATGGCGTCAATTTTCGCAGGGCTAAAATCTCCCTCTTTGTTTCTTTTATAAGAAGTTTTAGCTCTTTGCAGGGCTTCCTTCACCACCGGATCAATTTTTTCCTGGTGGGCTCTTTTGGCTTCAGTGGGATAAACGCCCCCGTATTTGCGATGGATTTCTACTTGGGTAGCCAAGACATTGGCGATTACCCTTCTCTGATGGGTAATCGCTACGGAAGTTTCATCACAGGAGGTATCAATGGCCAGAATGGTATTTATCGGCTTCATGCGCGTATTTTATCGCTGTTCAACTGTTTCCTCCAGTGTTTGCGTTTGGTTCAGTTTCTGGCCCAGAAGTCCATATGACTGGTTAACTTCACTCATTTTGGTGTAAGCGTTATTAAGATGTTTGCCTAAGATAGAGAGATGGTCAGAGGTTTTTTGGTAATCACTCTGAATCGCGTGCAATAAGCGAAAGATTTGTCTGGCTTGGGTTTCAATTTTTTTGCCTTCATATGACAAGAGGATGGTTTGCAGAAGGGCATAAAGGGTTGAAGGAGAGACCACATAGACTCTGGCTTTTCTGGCATATTCAAGCAGTTGGGGTTCATTAACCACTTCGTAATATACAGGTTCGGAAGGAATATACATGATGGCAAAGTCCATGGTGCCTTCCTGAGGCAGAATATATTTGCCGGAAATGTCCCGGATGTGTTTGCGCACGTCATTGATGAAAGCTTTTTTAAAGTTGTTTCTGTCATTTTCGTGTTCGCTGGCAATCATCTGGCGAAAGTTTTCCATGGGGAATTTGGAATCAATGGGCAGGATGCCGGCATCGGTTTTGATAGCGGCATCAACCTTTTCACCGGATTTAAATGTATATTGCAGGTGGAAAGAATGTTTGGGAAACATTTGACTAATCAGGTCCTGCAGGACTTCTTCACCAATATTGCCTCTTAATTTCGGGCTTTTAAGAAATTCCTGCAGATCTTTCATTGACCTACCGATTTCGGACATTTCCCCGATTTGTTTGGAGAGGGAAGACATGTATTTGGCTGCATTATCCAGCCGCTCATTCATAGCCTGAGAGCTGTGGTGCAGGGTTTTGTGGAAATCCTGACTTTGCGACCGCAGGGCTTCATTAACGGCTTTGTTGGTAGCATCAATGGTGGCTTGGGTGCTTTTGAGCCATTCCAGGAGGCCCTGTTCAGAGTCTTTTTGTTGCAGTTGGGATAAGCGTTTATTTACCAGCCAAATGATGACCGCAAATCCCCCAATCAAAACTGCTAAGATAAGAGATAGGTCTGATGACATAGATATATTTTACCCTATTTTAAATACCTGTCATTACGAGTCGTAGACTAAGCAGCTCAGTAGATTAAAGCGTCGGGTATTGCAGAATTAAAAACCAGAATTTAATTCTATCCTCCGGGATTGCTTCCCCCGATGTTTATCGGGGTCGCAATGACAATGTATAACCATGATTCATAGATTAAGAAATTTAGACCATCTGCACCAGAAATCAGGATTAGCGGCTAGTTTTCAAAGGAGCAAGGACCGCCTCAAGAAGAATGACTGGCTGGCAAGTAAATTAGGCTCCAGAAAACATTTCTGGAAATTGCTGATTTTGGATTTGGTTTTGTGGTCGATCTTTGCAGGCGTAGTGTGGCTGTTTTCCCCGGAAGTCCAACTGGGAGTCGGATTATTTTTCAGTTCTTTGTGTTTAGCGATTTTAGTGCTGACCTTTCTGCTCACCTACCACAAACGCAGAATGATACTAATAACTGTGGCCCTGATGGGTTTGGTAATCTTAAGATTTTATAGACTAGATCAGTGGTTTAATATGGGGATGTTGCTAGGTCTGGTAGTTACTATTGAGCTACTGTTTGTGGTCGAATAAATTGACCGCATCTGAGATTAAATTCCTAAAACCTCCGGTAGTGAGGAAGAGGAGCACATCTCCCGAGTGATGGTTGGCTGTCAGCCACTTCAATATCTGCTTATCAACGGGCAAATATTCGACATGAGGCTGAGTTTTTTGGATGGCGTTGCGAATTTTTTTGCCTGTAACCCGATGTTGTTTAGGTTCGCCTTTTTTGAGTTGGCGGATTTTCATCATGGCAATAATTACCTGATCGGCTTTGTCCAAGGTGTGAGCATAAAATCTCAAGGAGTGGATATCATGAAGCACTGAAGCGTGAGGATCAATGATTGCGATTAACCTGCGATCCGGATATTGGTCTTTCAAGGCTTCCACAGCGGCTTGGAATTTTTTAGGATGTTGGCCCTGGTCTTTGTAGATAGTTACTTGTTGGTTGGCAAAAATTAGTTCCAGATGACGTTTGAGGCCTTTGAATGTCTGCATGGCCTTCTGAATCGCTTCTGGCTTGACCCCCAGCAATAAGGCCATAGCTATGGCTCCCACGGCGTTTTCCACATTATGCTTGCCCAGCATGGAAAACTCTACAGGAAATCTTTGGCCACCTTTATTGTTGATAAATTCAAATTTATAGTCCCCTCTCCCCTCTCCTTTCTGAGAAGAAAGTGAGGCGTAGAAGTCTGCCTGGGGATCAACAAGACTGTAAGTATATACGGGACAGGGGGCATGCTTGGCTAATGGCTGATTGTGTTCTCCTTCTAGTTTCATCAGAAGAAATCCGTCTTTGGGCATTTGCTGAATCCGCTTTTTAAATACATTCAAATACTCGGATTCGGTAGGATAGATATTAAAATGATCCCAAAGTGCGGCTGTCAGTAACAAGTATTTGGGGGTGAAATAAGCAAATTTGGGCAGTTCACTATATCCTAACGTGGGGTGTTCATCTCCGTGGATGATTGAATAGCGGGAATCTGTATTGCGGGTGCCGTCAGGAAAGTTCTCTGGGATTTCTCCGATATCAAAGGAAGGATTGCGACCGGCGGTTTCCAGAACCCAGGCTAATAGAGTGCAGGTGGTGGTTTTGCCATAGGTGCCGATGACTAAAATAGACTCAGGTTTTTCCAGATATTCATGAAATACTTCCGGATAGGATTTGACTGTCAATCCTAACTTTTTGGCTTGATCCACTTCAGGATTTTGTTTGGTGATATGAAAGGTATTACCTCCGACTACGACTAAATCAAGATCAGGAGTGATGTGTTCTGCCTGATAAGAATCAAAGTAAGGGATATGGTTGTCATCAAGGTAATCAGTTATCGGAGGATAAGCCCCCTGGTCCGCTCCGCTTACCTCCCAGCCCAAATCCTTGAACATTTTGGCCAAAGGAGCCATGGTACGGCCGCAGATGCCAATGATATAGATTTTCTTCTTCATAACCCGCTTTATTTAAAACCCACTCGGACGCCATGATCGGTCATTAACTGCTCAAGTTTTTGCTCCAGATACTGTTGTTTATATTCCTGGTCGTGAAGAAGGTAAGTCGAAGACTTTTTATTGATGAGATATTTCAATTCGTCTAAGTTATCAGACCACTTCCAGCCGTTGAAGAATTCAAATCCGGAAAATTGGGTCTTGTATAAAGCGCTTTTGGTATAGCAGGTGCCCAGATAAGCAAACTGTTTATGTTGTTCCTGCGACCAAATAACAGACTTGAGCATCATGCCCATACCTAAATTGGGATTATCATACTTTAAATCATAAAAGGGATGAGCGTAATGAAGAAAATGATCATGCACCACCACAGATGCATAACCGATTGGCTTGTTATCTTGCTGATCAGAGAAAGTAACTACGTGAGTGGTATTAGCTTGAGTAAACATTTTACGGATGGCAGCGGTGGGCATCACTCCCCTACCAAACGTCTGATCGGCAAATCGTTTGCACAGTTTTTGAATGGCAGGAGTGTAACTAAACTGAGCAGCTGGTTGCACAGAGAAAGTAAGTTGTTCGGTTTTTCTTAAGATGCGCCGATTTTCAGAAGAAAGTTTAAATTGGGTCAGCCGCACTCTGGTGCTGCGGGCCAGGTAGAAGATGTCCTTTTTACTGCGGAAAGGTAAAAATCCACTGTAGTAGATTTGGGACAAATTGTCTTTTTTCTCCCGCACTAGCCAGACTTGGTAAGGAAATTGATAATGGTTATAGTCGGCGGGATATTCGCCAAAGATTAAACGCATATTAGGTAGATTATACGATAACTTATAACTTGACGGGGTTCAGATTTTTATGACTTTGCTTAACCATTCCGATCGGGTAGGGGAGAGTAACGCCCCAGATGATTATTTTCTAAATATCTTTTGCCCGGTCCAGAGAACAAAGTGGATTAAGTAGTATTTGAATAGCCCATGGTAGCGCTGGCTGCTGGGAATGAGGCGTTTCCATTGGTCTTTTTTTTCTACCAATTGTTTACCGCTGCCCCCCAGGTGGTGAATGACTTGAATATTAGGCAGGTAATAAACCTTTAACCCTGCTTGTTTTAATCGGCGGCAATAATCCAGATCTTCGAAGTAAAAATAGTACTTCTCGGCAAGTAAACCGATGCGGTCTAATGTGGTTCTGGGGATAAGCATGGCGGCCATGACTGCGGCCTCGACCGTTTGTGTAGAGGATGTTTGAGGAACATAACCGCCAAAGAATTTACCTTGTCCAAGCCAGTATTGTTTGACTGCCCGGGTCAAAGTAGGCAAATAAAACACTGACGCCTGGACTGAATGGTCACTATTCAAGAGTTGGGGAACTACTACGCCTACTTTGTTTAAGCCCTTGGCGGCCTTGACTAATTTGTCCAATGTATGTCTGGCAATGAATTCAGTATCCGAGTTTAACAGCAGGACAAACTCTCCTTTGGCTTGTTTAATGCCCTGATTGTTGGCTTTGGCAAATCCCGCATTATCCTGGTTGGCGATCAACTTAACAAAGGAGAAGTGCTTTTTGATCATTTCAACAGAGCCGTCTTGGGAATGATTATCCACTACAATAATTTCGTGTTTATTTAAGTCTTCATGGTCTTTAATTGATTGAAGACATTTTTGAGTCAATTTTTTGGTATTAAAACTGACAATGATGACGGAAACCATAGGTGGGGGTTTTTAATTTAAGTTCACCAGTCCCCTATCCGCGATAGGGGAGTGGCCCAATTTTTGTCGGCTGCTAATCAACATTGGGAGACGCATAAGTGCCAAGATCACAATTCTTAGATAGCCGGGATGATTGATGACTCTTTTCAATAACCCGCGACAATGGCTAATTAACAGTCCCCTATCTTGAAGATTCTTCCAGTTGAATAGCAAATGGTTGCGTTCCTGCAGTCGGCTTTTATATGTCTGATCGAAATGCTCTCCGCCAAAACTTTGTTCTCGTTCATGATAGACTTTAGCCCGGGGATCCCAGAGTACTTTCCAGCCCCTTTTTTGCGCTCGGTAGCCGATGTCTAAATCCTCCCAATAGCCAGGATCATAAATGGGATCAAAACCGCCTAACTGATCCCAATATTTTTTGCGAAAGGATCCTGTGCCACCACTAACCCAGAAAGACAAGGTAACTTTCTGAGGTCTGGGTTTGATAGGTTGGTGGACGATAAAGCCGTCTTGAAAGGCTCCTTTAGTAGGACCGAAATGCTGTTCTGCTAAGGATACTCCAAACACTTGAGGATCCCTGAAATCCTCTTTTAGAAATTTAAGGATGTCAGGTTGAGGTTTGACGTCCTGATTAAGCAAAACTACTACCTCTCCCCTAGCCTGTTGAAATCCCTTGTTAACGTTGCTACCAAAACCCAGATTGGTTTTGTTTCTGTAAACTTTTACTGAAGGGAAGTGCTGTTTCACGAACTCTGCGTCGTTTTCCGGTGAGGCGTCATCACCCACGATCACCTCGTCGGCGCCCATTTTAAGTACTGCAGGCAGATTTTTCTTAAGTTGTTCGATTCCCCTCCAGGCGGGAATAACCACAGAAAAAGTCATGGTCAAATTTTAGTTTGTATTTAATTCTACCCCCATTCTCATCTTAACAAATTCATTGAAAATTAATTTGATGCCGGATTCGTTTTGATACCAACTTTCTTGCCTTAATTCAGGCGATTGTATGGGAGCATTGACCCGGTATAAAGGAATTGGTTCAGGAAGATATTTCATCATGTGGGACCAGGCCCGGCGTTGACCAAACCAGGCGGTGATCTGAATAATGCCTTGTTGATAATTAACTCCTAATTTATCCATTAAGTTAAGACTTCTGCGCACGTTATCCGCATATGAGATGGCCTCTGGCTCTAAAATTATTTTGTCTTCCGGAACTCCCAGCTGAATGGCATGGTTTTTAAAGATGACGGCTTCGGGTTCTGATTCCTGATAAAGAGGACTTCTTCCAGTGATTAAGATCCGTGAAGCCAGCTTTTGTTTCCATAACTCAACGGCTTTTTCTATCCGGGAAAGATTTTTGCTCCCATAGACAAATATCAAATCAGAAGGTTGGGGTTGATCTTCTTCTCCTAGATATTGGGAAATTTCAGCACAGAGTTTGGTTAAGGTCGGGTGGGATTTTTTAATTAGACTTAAGGTTCTGGTTACAACTTCAGGTTTGATCCGTTCTCCCACGGAGACGATCTGTTGCCAGTTGTCTGAATTAGTTACAAAGGAAGAGTTTACATCAAGGATATTTAACCAATCTATTAATAAACCGAATTCAGGATAATGAATCTGTTCCTTTCCCTGGGCTAAAGGTCTTTGAGCTTCTTTTTGTAAAAGTTGATATACTTCTGAAACAGAAGGCAATTGTTGGGGTTTTATTCTAGACATTTAATCTTCAATAAGGACAGACTTGGTAATCTGCGGGTGGTTCTATATATCCGTATTTAGCCTCAGATTCTTGATTCAAGTACGCAGATAAGGGATCCCCGTCTCCATAATGCCAGAATTCACCCGGATGCCAAGTAAATACTTCTTCTGGAGAAAAACAAACACTCGGGGTAGTTAATAAGTGAAAGAGGATGCGCCTGACTTGGCATTTGCTTTTTTCTATCTCAGTCAAATTGCGCTTTTGTTCTAAAGCAAAAGAGCTGATGACATCTCCGGGATAAGAAAATGACAAAGGAGCTTTTAGTGTCATTGACCAGAGTTCGATGTCTATGGCCCCACCGGTGGCGTGGGGAGGAGGTGATTGGTAAACGTCTTGATGCACTTTGGCCAAGCGAATAGTAGCTTCTTTTTCTCCGAACTGGTTTTTTATCAACTCTGCAGCCAAAGTTTGAATATCAGGATGACGCCAGCCACTATTAATCACCAGGAATAACCCATGATTTCTTAAAATCTGATCTGCTTTCTGCAATCTTTCAGTGACTGACTTGCGCAGCCATGCGAAGGGGTACATGAGCCGCTGCTTAAACGCTGGTAAAAAGCTCTCGTCTTGGGTTAAAAATCCGTCAATAAGTTTACCCAGATAGTAATCTTTGCTCATCAGGCCAAAGTCAGCACAATTCACTAAGGGTTCCTGATTGTCCTTTATGGAAATTTTTCTATACCCATCTCTATAAGGACCCTGATTGTTTTCCCCCACCTGGGCAATTTGCCAGGGATCCAAAACCGGGATTTGTTCCATCAGACCTTTTGCCCAATCATCAAACTGGTGTTTTTTTAAGTTATTAATTTGGATTTCTTCAGGCGACATGAAAGTTAAAGATTAGCAAAAATAATTTTGGCAATTTTATTTCTAAACAGGTCTAATGAATCCGGATTGCTTCTTTTAGGATAAGTCCGATTGGTGAATAACGCGATACCGACTTCGTGCTTAATGTTAAACAACGCCAGACAACCGGTGAATCCACCTCTATATAAAGTTCCCGAAGGAAAGGACTGACCAAGTCCCTGAGTGGAATTGCGTATCCACCCTAATCCTCTGAAATCTCTGATTCCCTTTTGTTGGTCTATCTGCATTTGCGTGATCATAGATCCTGAAAAGAAGCGTTTATTATTTAATTTTCCGTTGTTGAGTAACATTTCCAAAAAGATTAACGTGTCCGGGACAGTAGAAAACAATCCGGAACAGCCCACCAGGTACTTTTTCTGTAAAGCAGAAGTTATCTCATCGTGTACTTCACCTTGAATAAGTCGCTTCCTCCACTGGGTATCAATTTCTGTAGGTAGGATTCTATGTTTGGATAGTCTTTCAAGATGAAAAGTGGTCTGGTTCATTTTTAAAGGATTAAAGAAAACTTCGTCCGCTAGTTGATCTAATTTCTTTCCGGTTACTTTTTCAATGACAAAACCGAGAAGGATACCTACCGGGTTACTGGTGACGAATACTTGTCCAGGAGGATATTTTAATTTGGCAGTATAGACTTTACTTAAAATTTGATCAGGCTCTAAACTTTTGAAGTTCCGCAACCCCGGAAGGTCCAAATATAGGGTGTTAGTCAGTAAGTGTTTAATTAATACCTGTTTTTTGCGGACATCTCCTTTAGCGAATTCGGGAATGAATTGAATAATTTGATCATCATAAGAGAGTTTTCCTTTATCGATTAGATAGAGAGCCAGGCAAGCTACGGGGATGGTTTTAGTCATGGTGGCCACGTCAAAGATGGAATCTTCCTTTACTAATGGTGAGGACTGATCGTAAGTGAAATGGCCGAAGGGGAAAATGTATTTTTCACCTGATTTTCTGACTATGCCAATCACGCATCCGGGAAAGACATGGTCTTGGATGGCTCTGGTGGTCCGGAAGGTTATTTGTCTTTTAACTTTCTCATTCATGATCAATGGTTGTCCCTTACCTATATAGTATAATCCAACTATGATTAAGGCGGTAATATTTGATTATGGCGGGGTGGTCAGTCCCTACGAGAGAAAGATAAGTAAAGCGGTTACGGATCAGTATGGACTAAAAATTGAAGACGTTCTCGGTCCGTTTTTAAATTTAATTACTCCTTTATCAATGGGAAAAATAACTGAAACAGAATTCGTAAGTGAATTCGGTAGAGCACTTAATTTGTCATCTTTTGAAGATTATTGGGAGGAGTTAACTAATGACTACAGACGTTCATTTTATTTGTTCCCAGAGGTCGTCAAGTTAATCCACGAACTAAAACAGGTAAAAATTAAAACAGCCGTGTTATCAAACAACATCCCCGTTCATGCCCAAATTGCCAGAGAGCATAATGGGTATGATGATTTTGACGTGACAGTATTGTCATGTGAGGTGGGGTTGCTAAAACCTGACCCAAAAATCTACCAGATTACTTTGGATAGATTAAATGTTAAACCGGAAGAATGTTTATATGTTGACGATTTGGAGGAAAATTTGGTACCGGCAAGGGAATTAGGGATGAAAACTCTTTTAGCCAAGAATCCTAAGCAGGTGGTGGCAGATGTTTATCATCTGTTAAATGTTAATTTGGGAGTGGGGATTGTTTTGCTCAAGGATAACTCGGTTCTTTTACAATTACGTGATAATAAACCCGACATCTCGGCACCAAACACTTGGAAGGTTCCAGGAGGAGGAGCAGGCAAGAATGAAAATCCCATCAAGGCTGTAAAACGAGAATGCGAAGAAGAGACCGGCTATAAATTACATGATCCGCAGTTTTTTTATAAGCATTTAACCTATTGGGGCGATGAGATAAGTCTTGATAGATATTATTGGGAAACATATGACGGGAGACAGGAGATTCAATGTTTTGAAGGACAAAAGATGGAATTTATCCCCATTGATCAGCTGGGTGATATAAATTTACTGGAAGGACAAGAGGAGATTATTAAGAAAGCAGTGGAAGTTTCTGAGATCTAATAATTCTCTATACAGGCAAGTCGAATTCAGATTTTCAGGAGATGGTTATTCGTAAGCAAGTGATGTGTTTATAAGCCTCTCATGATCTCAATCTTGGCACCCAGGGTTTGCAAACGATTGGCCAGGTCTTCGTATCCGCGGTTGATGGAGTAGACATTACGAAGGATGGAAGTACCTTTGGCAGCCAGCATGCCGATAAGGATGATGGTAGCCGGGCGTAGGGCAGGAGGACAGACAACTTCGGCAGCTTGCAGTTTGGTGGGACCTTTAATGTATACCCGATGGGGATCGACCAAACGGACCTGAGCACCTAGTTTTTCCAGTTCGGTGTAATATATGGCCCGGTTTTCATACACCCAGTCGTGGATAAACGTCTCCCCCCTGGCCTGAGTGGCAATGGGCACGAATAAAGGCAGGTTATCAATGTTTAGTCCCGGATACGGCCGGCCGTAGAGTTTATGGTCAAGAGCTTTTAACTTGGAAGGCAGGGTTTTGATATCCACTAGTTTGGTATGGCCGTTTTGAGCCAGATAGTGTTTTAAGATTTCATACTTGAACCCCATCTTTCCCAGTTTGAGTAATTCCAGTTCCAGAAAGTCAATGGGACAACCCTTGATAATGATAGAAGAATTGGTGGTGGCCGCGATGGAGATAAATAGCATGGCTTCAATAGGATCTTCGCTGGGGTAAAATTCCACCCGCCGGTTAATATGCGGTTGGCCTTCGATCACTAAGGTGGTGGTGCCCAGGCCGTGAATTTTAACGCCAAGTTGTTGTAAGAAGAGGCACAAATCCTGGACTTGATAATTAGCGGACGCGAATTTAATGGTGGTTTTGCCCGGAATTTTAGCAGCGGCCATTAAGGCGTTTTCGGTAGCTGTATCGCCGGATTCATACATGACGATTTTGGCGGGATGAAGCTTGTTGACCTGCACACGGTGAAAACCATGGTTGGTATCGATGTTGACTCCCAAATTTTCCAAAGCATATAAATGGGGTTCCACAATGCGACGGCCAAGCTGACAACCTCCGGAAAAAGGCAATTTAAACTGGGGTAGCAAATGGATTAATGGACCCAGAAACATGAGAATAGAGCGGGTTTTGACTGCAGACTCGATATTCAACTGATCAAGTTTAATCTTTTTGGGAGGAGTGATTTGCAAATCATTATTCGCCAGCCACTTGACGGTCACTCCAATGCTTTCCAGCACTTCAATGATTCTGTTGACTTCTTCTATTCTGGGCATATTTTTGAGCAAAGTAGTATTCTGATTTAGTAAAGAAGCACATAAGAGAGCAACGGCAGAGTTTTTAGAGGTTCTGACCTGAATTTCCCCATGAAGTTTTTTCCCGCCTTCGACTCTGAAGTTAATGGCCTGGCTACCCAGACGAATAATTTGTTTATTTAAAGCCACACTGATTTTGGAGAGCATTTCAGTGCTGAAGTTTTGTTCACCTTTTTCCATGCGCGCGACTGCACTTTGACTGGTGTTTAAACGATCAGCCAATTCCTTTTGCGTTAAACCCTTTTGTTGACGAAGTGTGGCTATGAAGCGACCGATTTTAATTTGATTTCGTAATGTGGGCGTGGTTTTACGTGACATAGGTAGATGTAGGTATCAACCACCATATCACATATGATATACGCTGTCAAGATACTGCTGAGTCATGCATTAAACAGGGGTTGGGTGAGTTTGACTGTTAATCTTTCCCTGAAAATTCGAACTAAGACCAACCAATCGAAGCACTAGCTGGTGATTAGGTTTAGAAACTCCTTTACAAACCGGTCTTTGGAGAAGTCCTGGGCTCTTTTTTGGGCTGCCTGGCTGATTTGGTTGATCTCTTCCTGGTTATTAAATAAAGACGTGGTGCGGTTTAGCAATTCATCAACATCATTCCAAAGGTACCCGTTTCTTTCGTTAATGACTATCTCGCGTAGTCCTCCTTTATTAAGCACTATAGGCACACAACCTGCAGCCATGGCTTCGACTAAAGAGATACCAAAATGTTCACATTTTTCCGGTTCAGTTGTTTCATCGGCATCATAGCCTACGGCGGACCAAAATATTTTCGCCTTTGCATAAAGTTTTTTCATCGTGTCCCAATCTACGTCTGTATAAAAACTAATGGGATAGCCTTCTGCCATAGTTTTTAATTGCTTTAGTAACCCTCCATCCGACCCCACCTCCGTACTGCCAGCCAGCCAAAGTTGATAGTTGCTCACTCCGGTATCACATAGTTGTTTAAATGCCTGAATTAGCACGTGGTGACCTTTTTGTTGGAGTAAATTTGAAAATCTTGCAGCGAAAAGGATGGAGTTAATTTTATTTCCGGGTTTCAGTTCGTTCGTTTCGACAGGTGGATAAATCACTTGGCTATTTATTCCGTACTCCTCATCTACGATTTGTTTTGTGAATTGTGAGTTGACAACAAAATTCGTAATAACCTTGGTTTTAATTTGATTAATTAAAGATCTACCTTCAACGCGTTTAAAGGGCACCTGTAAGTGTACGATATTCCGTTTGCCAAATAAAAAAGGTAGACTGCCATCTGATACAAAAAATACTAAGTCGTAGTCTCGTAAATAGTTGATCCTTTTCCAAATCTGGCCTTGTTGAAAAACATTCGGGTGATATTTAGTCGAAGAGATATTCAAATGGAATTTGTTTTGCACTTGGTCGCTAACTGACTGACCATTCCAAAACAATACCGTTTCCCAACCTTGATTATTTAAAGCCTCAACCAAGGTCAAAGCATAGCGCTCCCCTCCTCCCAGGGAGTCTAAATAGGGATCGTAAAAAGCGGCGCGCATAAGCTTAGTTATTAGTTGCCCCTAAGGGGCCCCTTTGGGGTTAGTTTAGTTTTTAGTTGGCTTGGTCTGCATTTCCCACAAGCGGGCAAAGTTAATAAACTGACTATAACTTTGATAAATAGCATCTATCAAGCCTTCAGCGCCATCAAGGATGCCGCCCTTAATGATTAAACGGCTAAATAGGCTGGTTAAAAAGGGGTGGATGCTGAGTCTGATAAATCGAAGGGTGGTCAATGGCGGATGATGAGCTTGGATATACAACTTAGCCTCTTTTGTTGACCAGTCAATGGTTTTGGAAACGTAGTTTTCCAACTTTTGAAACTTAATATGTAATATGTAGTTTTTCAAATAACCAATCTCGCCTTTAATTTCAGGTTGTTCATGGAGGTCTCCTTGCCAGGCAACCAACCGTTTCTTTTGCATCAGGCGCAGGACATAATCCGGCCACCAGCCACCATGGCGGAATTCTTTACCCAAAATCTTATTGGATCTGGGCATGGCATAAGCTGCTTGGGCCTCCGGGCTGGAAATCGTGGCCAAGATTTCTTTTTTTAAATCACTAGGTACCCGTTCGTCCGCGTCAACGTAAAGTAGCCATTGGCCATGGGCCTGTTGGGCCCCTAAATTGCGCCAATCAGCGAATCCCCCTCCCTTTTGAGTAAAGAGTTGTGCCTGGTTTTCCTTGGCGATCTTTCGCAGTTTGGGAGTATCTTTGGAACTGATAATGATTCTTTCGTCTGCCCAGTCGAGTTTGGCTAAACATCTGGGCAAATGTTTAAGGTCGTTAAACCAGTCAGGGTTGATGATGGTAATGGAAGAGATTGTGGGGGTTCTTGATGTCATGATTATTTTTCTGGTTGATCAGACCAGCTGCCTCTGCCGAATTTGCGTATATAAAAGTCCCAAATGCCAGTTTTTTGCCAAGGTCGGCCGGTTAATAATAACCTAAGGCTTTCTTTAATTAAAGCCAGTTTGGTTCTCAGGGGCGCATATTGCAGGCCCGCTAACATGCGATTGCGGGCAATAAAGTAATCATGAGAAGGTGACCCGACACTGGTGCTGCCGGCGCTCACGTGCCAGATTTTGGCTTGAGGAATGTACCAGATTTCCAGGCCGGTTTTTTGGGCCCTTAAACACAGGTCAACATCCTCGTAATACATATAATAACGCTGATCGAAACCCTTTAGTTTACTAATGGCCTCTTTGGTCAGCAGCAAACAGCATCCTGAGGCGCTATCGACTGGCTTTTCTTGGCTGAACTGTTTTCCATCCACTTCGTCCATGCCGATGTTCACTCCAAACATATTCTGCCAGTCAATTTTACCACCGGCTGACCAGATGACTTTGCCAATTTCTGATTTTTTATACCTTTGTTTATGGAATTCCCTGCCAGGAGCAAAATAGATTTTCGGGGAAAAAATGCCGCCTTGGGCATGTCTTTGAGTGGCCTTGACTAGTTCCTGTAAGGCATCAGGGGCGACCTGAGTATCGTTGTTTAACAAAACTATAAAGTCGGCATTCTGTTCTCTGGCTAAATTAATGCCCAGGTTGTTGCCTTGGGCAAATCCGGTGTTAATCGGACTGGAGTGAATAATAACTTGAGGAAATTGTTTTTTAATTGTGGAAATGGAGTCATCGTGGGAGGCATTATCAACTACGATAATGTGTAAAGAAATGTTTTTAGTTAATTTTGATTTAGTAAGTGATTTAAGACAATTAAGAGTATCGTTTTTGCCATTGTAATTCAGGGTGATGACGAACAGTTTTTGAGGCATAGAAGGAGATTAGAAGGTTTTTTGTTTGATTTTCCATGAGAGGTATTTAGTGAATTGACCTTGCTTTTTGTAAGCATCTGCCAGCCACCAAATACTATCCTTAATGGATTTTTTGAATACTTTTTCGAATTGCTGAGGTTTAATTGGTCGGGGAGAGAATTTGTCAGCTTCCCAGGCTTTGAGATATAAAGTTAGTTCAGAAATAAATTGTAGCAGAGACATGGCCAGGCCGTGAAGGCCGTCTTTGTATCCGGCTCCTGCAAAATAGCGACTAAGAAATTCATTGGTGGGTTTGGTGATGAGATCAGACCAATGGAAATGATAATTATCTGCCTGGAGATTGTGGAGTTGCTGGTTGGTGTAGCGGTCAGTCCGTTGTAAAAATTGACTAATGGACTGGTAATGGTAATGGATAAGAGCCAGATTTTCTTCAGCCGGCAAATCTGTACCGCGCCCTTTAGTTAAAGGTATGCTATGGATCTTTTCGTCCCATTCTACAAATCCGCGCTTAAAAAACCGGATGTTGTAATCCGGCCACCAACGAGAATGCTGCATCCATTTGCCAAAAATAATGTTTTTGCGTGGAAGTCGGACATAATCGCATTCATTTTGATCGACAATCTGACTGAGTTTGGTTTTCAATGACTGGGCAACCTGTTCGTCCGGATCTAAAATCAACACCCAATCAGATGTGGCTTTGGTAAGGCTGAAGTTGCGAGCTATTTCTACGCATGACTCCCGTTTGTGAGGGATAACCTGGGTTGAAAATTCTTTGGCTATGTGCTGAATTTCCGGCCCGGCTTCCATGTTGATGATCACAATTTCATCCGCCCATCCGACTACTGACTTTAAGGCAGCGGGTAGATAATCAAGCTCTTCTTTGACTACATTGATCACTACTGAAATGGTCATGGCCTTTTTATTATACATAACTCAAGAGATATTTAACTCCAGTATTAATTAATGGTTAATTTGTGTTTATACTTTAAATATGTTGGCCAAGGTGTTGTCAGGAGCGACTGTGGGATTGGATTCGATACCGGTGGAAGTGGAGGTGGATGTGGTAAATGCGGGACTGCCCAGTTTTGCGTTGGTGGGTTTGCCTGACAAGGCGGTTGAGGAAGCCAGGGAACGAGTGCGGTCAGCGATTAAAAATTCCGGAGCGAATTTTCCCCAACATCACATTACGGTTAACTTGGCTCCGGCTGACTTGCCCAAGATGGGTCCGGCTTATGATTTGCCGATCGCTGTGGGGATTCTGTTGGCCAATGGTGAGATCACTGCTGATTTGTCAAGCAGCCTGGTAGTAGGTGAATTGTCTCTGGACGGTTCTTTGCGGCACACGAACGGAGTATTGCCCTTGGCCCTACTGGCGAAGGAATCAGGAATGGCCGAGGTCTATTTACCCGAAGAAGATGCTAAAGAGGCGGCAATTGTGTCAGGAATCAAGATTGTGCCGGTGAAGTCACTGCAACAGTTGGTCAAACATTTACATGCTTTGGAAGAAATTGAGCCCCATCCTTATTCGCCGTTTGATGAACTACTCAAAAGTCTGCCGGTGGCCAGTTTTGATTTTGCGGATATTAAAGGTCAGGAGCAAGCCAAAAGGGCGGCGGAGATTGCCGCCGCCGGACATCATAATTTGTTTTTGTTCGGAGTTCCGGGGGCAGGCAAAACCATGTTGGCTAGGGCTTTGCCTTCGATCATGCCCCAGTTGACTGAAGATGAAGCGCTGGAAGCGACCAAAATTTATTCGATTACCGGCAACTTACCCAGGGGAAGATCGGCTGTTAATCAGCGTCCTTTTCGCAGTCCCCATCATACTACTTCAAGAATCGGATTGATCGGCGGAGGCACTCATCCCATGCCGGGAGAGATTTCTTTGGCGCATCGGGGAGTATTGTTCATGGATGAGTTTCCTGAGTTTCCCAGAAATGTATTGGAAGCACTCCGGCAGCCGATGGAAGACGGAGTGGTGACGATATCGAGGGCAGCAGGCACGATTGAGTATCCGGCCAAATTCCTGTTGGTAGCAGCTGCCAATCCCTGTCCTTGCGGTTATTTGGGCAGCACCAAAAAACCTTGTACTTGTCTGCCGGGTCAGATTATGCGCTATAAGAAGCGGTTGTCAGGTCCGCTGTTGGACAGGATTGATTTACATATTCAGGTGAGAGCAGTAGACATTGACAAGCTAGCGGATGACCAACCGGCAGAATCTTCTGCTGCGATCAGGAAACGAGTACAAAATGCCAGGACGAAACAATTACAGAGATTCAAAAAGACCAAGTTTAAGGCTAACGGAGAAATGGATAGCCGCGCAGTGAAGCACTTTTGCGCTTTGTCTCCGGAAGGGCAAAGATTACTGCGCCAAGCGGTAGAGAATTTGAGTTTGACAGCCCGGTCTTATTACCGGACGATTAAGGTGGCCCGCACCATAGCTGATTTGGAAGAGGCTGAAAGTATCTCTCCCTCTCACCTGGCCGAAGCGTTACAATATCGACAACAAGTGGATAATTAAGTAATCAGTATTCAGTTGTCAGTTATCAGTTTATCGACTATGTCTTATATTGATATTTCCCTTCCCCTCCATAATCAAACCGTGACCTGGCCGGGAGAAAACCTCTCAATTGAGACCCAGCCTCCGAGCACGGACGGAATAGTGGTTTCCAGGTTGAATTTGTGGTCGCACACGGGCACGCATATTGATGCACCGGCGCACATGATTCCCAATACCAAAACGGTAGACCAGATACCTTGGGAAAAATTAATCGGTCCTTGTCAGATTTTTACTATCAAAAGCGCGGCTCCGGAAATTACCCTGTCTGACTTTAATTATAAAAAGGTAATTCCCAGGTCAAGAATTTTATTCAAAACCAAAAATTCAAAATTACTGGAAGCTGGCAAGTTTAAGGAGGATTATACTTGTCTTTCCGTAGATGTGGCCAGGTTTCTGGCTGACAGAGAAATCTGGCTGGTGGGAATAGATTATTTATCGATCGAGGCTTATAATAGCCCTAATTATCCAGTGCACAAAATGCTATTGGAAAAGGAAATCGTGATTCTGGAAGGCTTGTATTTAGAGCATGTGCCCAAAGGAGAATATGAGTTATACTGTTTACCATTGAGCTTGTACCAAGCAGACGGAGCCCCTTGTCGGGCAATGCTAAAAGAAGCTAATAGCTAGTAGCCAATAGCCAAATGTTATGAATTTGATGCTTATCGGTCCCCAAGGTTCTGGAAAAGGCACCCAAGCCGAATTTTTAGTTAAAGAATATGATTTGACGATTATTGAAATGGGCAGGGTGCTCAGAACAACAGCAGAGGAGGACAGCGAAAGAGGTAGATTGATAAATGATTTAATTAATCAAAAAGGCGAATTGCTTCCTGATGGGGTCGTCTTTGATATTTTTATAGAGCACGTGCAACAAATTGACTGGAGAGAGGGATTGATCTTTGATGGTTTTCCCAGGACGGTAGAGCAATTTAATTTATTGGAAAATTATTTAGCTGATCAAGATAAATTTATTAATTTAGGAATTTATTTGGAAATTTCAGACGAGACTGCGATTGCCAGATTATCAAACAGAGTAATCTGTACCGTTTGTGGCCAAATATATAATCTGAAAACTAATCCCCCACCGAGTCCGGATACTTGTACTTGCGGAGGTAAATTGATTCGCAGAGAAGATGATCAACCGGAAGCGATCAAAACCAGACTCGGGCTATTTCATCAGGTGACTGAGCCGTTGTTAAAGATTCTAAATGAGAAAGGTGTGCTGTTTAAGATCGATGGTTCCCAATCACCGGAGGAGGTTTTTTCTCTGATGAAAAAGGAGATAGAAAGGAAAAGATTGGCATGAAAAATTCGGATGAGGAAAAAATTCGCCTCATGGTGGAGGGCGGGCAGAAGTTGGCACAAGTCAGACGTCAGTTGGCTGAGGGAGCACAACCAGGGGTCAAGTTAATCGAGTTGGAAAAGCAAGCTGATCAGTGGTTGCAGGCTGCAGGAGGGAAGGCAGCTTTTAAACTGGTCAAGGGGTATCATTGGGCCACTTGTATTAATGTGAATCAGGGAGTGGTGCACGGAATTCCTGGCGAATATGTGATTCAGGACGGAGATATTGTATCTATCGACGTGGGTTTATTTTACAAAGGCTACAATACAGACACTTCTGTCACGGTAGGAGCAGGGGAAATCAGTAAAGAAGGACAGACATTTTTGCAAACAGGCAGGTTGGCGCTCAAGAAGTCGATTGCTGCTGCCAAGCCCGGAAGACATGTGTGGCATATTTCCCGGGCCATGCAGGAGGTGGTGGAAGGAGCCGGGTATGCAGTGGTCAGAAGTCTGACTGGTCACGGAGTAGGTAAAGATCTGCACCAAATTCCTAATATTCCCTGCTATGCAATCGGCGGTCCCAAAGACACGCCCGAATTGAAAATCGGCCAAACTTTGGCTATCGAGGTGATTTATACTCTGGGGAATCCGGAATTGACCACTGAGGCTGACGGATGGACAATTTCAACTCGGGATGGTAAAATAGCAGCATTATTTGAAGAAACCATTGCGGTTACTGAAACAGGTCCGGTGGTATTAACTAAGTAGCTCCCCAAGCTCCGATAATTGATAGTTGTGCGCGGTTAGCTTAAGATTAAGGGGGTATGCTTCGACTTGAAGTTGGGATGGTTCTTGTAAGGACACCAGCCCGTCATTTTTATCTATGCCTAAAGATATAATTGTAAAAGAAGGTACGGTCACGGAGTCGCTGCCAAATACCATGTATCGGGTACGCTTGGATCCTGAAGAAGGAGAGGGGGAGGGATTGTTGGTTTTAGGGATTGTTTCTGGTAAAATGCGCAAGTACTTTATAAAAATCCTGCCTGGGGATCGGGTAAAAATGGAGTTCTCCCCTATTGATCCTCACAGAGGCAGGATAGTTTATCGGTTTAAATAGAAATATGAAAGTCAAACCTAGTGTGAAACGCCGGTGTCGAAAGTGTAAGATTGTCAAAAGAAAAGGTGTAGTGCGGGTGATTTGTGAGAATCCCAGACATAAGCAAAGACAAGGTTAAAAAATAAATTTCTAATCCGCTAGTTGGCGGATTAATTTCCAAAAATGATATATGCGGGTAGCCGGAATTGACATTCCAGATCAATTAAGATTAGAGTTTGCTTTGCAAGCGATTCAGGGAGTGGGCAGAACTAAAGTAAAATCCGTGATGACTAAAGCTAAGGTAGATCCAGACAAAAGGGCCAAAGATCTCACGGATGAGGAAGTTGCCAGAATCCAGAAAGCCCTAGACGGGATTGCGTACGGAGGCGAATTGAAAAGACAAGTGGCTCAGAATATTGCCCGGCTTAAAAATATCAATTCTTACCGCGGTTTGCGGCATAAACAAGGCCTACCGTCCAGAGGACAACGAACCAAATCGAATGCCAGAACTAAGAGAGGCAGAAGAATGACGGTAGGAGCTTATAAGAAGTCTGCACTGGCGAAGCAGGAACAACAGGCTAAACAGAAATAAAAGTAATAAATATGGCACAAACAGCCCCAAAATCTACCAAAACTAAAAAACGCGCGCCTAAACACGTGGCCCAAGCCAAAGTCTATGTGACAGCGACTTTTAACAATACCCTGATAACCTTCACGGATATGGCGGGAGAAGCTATTTGCTGGGGGTCAGCTGGAGCCTCCGGGTTTAAGGGAGCCAGAAAATCAACTCCTTATGCGGCCACTATTGCAGTGGAACAAGTAGCCAAACAGGCAATTGCTTTGGGAGTTAAAGAGGTAGAGGTTTATATTAAAGGTCCGGGTCAGGGGAGAGACGCTTCATTACGAGCCTTAAAGGCAGCCGGATTAAGGCTGAATTTAATCGCTGATGTCACACCCATGCCTCATAACGGTCCCAGACCACCCAAACCCAGAAGGGTTTAGGAGAAATTTCTAATTTCTAATTTCTAATCACTAATTTCTAATCAATAACTAATGATTTAATTTCCCAATGACTAAATTTAGGATTTGGAAATTGTGAATTAAGACTTCTTTAGATTAATTAGGTCGATTAGGTTAATTAGACCAATTTTTATTTATGTCCAGACATACAGGTCCAAAAAACAAGTTGTCCAGAAGAGAAGGATTTGATCTATTCGGAAAAGGTCTGAAGCTGCGGAGGTTGAATATTCCGCCTGGAGTTCACGGTCCCAAAGCAGCCAGAAGGAAACAGTCCGAATATGGTGTTCAGTTAAGGGAAAAACAAAAATTGAAGCGTTTTTATGGAATATTGGAAAAACAGTTCAAAGATTATTATGAGCGGGCGGCTAAATTTCACGGCAAGACAGGTGAATTTCTCCTCCAAAAATTGGAAAGTAGACTGGACAATGTTCTCGTCAGGGCTGGTTTTTGTCCTACTAGGGCCATGGCTCGACAATTAGTCGTGCATAATCATGTGAGGGTGAATGACCAAGTGGTTAACCGCCCTTCTTACCAGGTGAAGCCGGACCAAATGATTACTTTGAGCCAAAAGGCGACTGTCATCCCCACAGTGGCCAAAATGTTAGCAGATAAAGACTTTACTCCTCCCAGTTGGCTGAAGCGCCGGGGGGCTGCTTGTTTGATTAAACGCCTACCCGAACGGGAGGATGTGAAAGATGATTTTCAAGAACAATTAATTGTAGAATTTTATTCCAGGTAATTATCTGTGTATTTTTTGGTTGATTTTTGTTAAAATACCCAAGTATCACCTGAGTTCGGGTAATTTCAGGCAGATACACTGAAACATTCATTATGATTAAGCAACCAACTTTCCGGACCAAAGTAGAAGAACAGTCTACTGACTACGCCAGATTAGTAATTGAGCCCTTGGAACAGGGATTTGGTCAGACCCTGGGTAATGCGCTCCGCAGGGTGCTGCTTACCCACATCCGCGGGGCAGCCGTGACTTCGGTACAGATCAAAGGCGTGAATCATCAATTCAGAACTTTTGAAGGAATGCGCGAAGATGTGGTGGATTTGATCTTGAATATCAAACAAATAAAGATCGCTTATCAGGGCGAAGAGCCAGTCACGGCCAAATTGAAGGCTCAGGGTCCCGGGGAAGTAACTGCCGGGCAAATAGAACTCCCGGCTAACGTAGAGATTGCCAATCCAGATCTGGTGTTGGCTAATTTGGCAGACAGCAAGTCTAAATTGGAAGTTACCATGACCATTGAATCAGGCCAGGGTTACTCTCCTGCAGAAGAAAGAATGGTGAACGAGTTGGGAGTTATTCCCACAGATGCGATCTATTCTCCTGTAGTAAGAGTTAATTTCAAGGTGACTGATACCCGGGTGGGGAGAAAAACCAATTACGATAAATTAATTCTGGATGTGTGGTCTGACGGTTCTGTTGAACCAGAAAAGGCGGTAAAAGAAGCGGCTGAGATTCTGAATCTCTACTTTAAACAGATAGTTAATCCGGTTTCTGAGCCGGAAGAAGAACAAACTAGTCAAATCCAGTCCGAACCTGAAGTATATAGAATTACGGTTGAAGAGTTGGAATTGCCAACCAGAATTGCCAATGCCTTACGCAAGGCCGGCTTAGGCACAGTTAAGGACCTGGCCTCATCCAAAAAAGAAAATATCATGAAGATCAAGAATCTGGGTGGAAAATCCGCAGATATCGTGGAGGAGGCTCTGAAGGCTAAGGGGTTGAACTTTGCTGATCAAGAAAAGTCGTCTGAATAAGAATGATCCCTGACTTGCTTCAATTACTTTATATTAAGTTTTGTTTATGCGTCATCGGATGACTACCAAAAGGTTAAATATGCCTGTGGGCCGCCGAAAGGCGGTTTTAAGGAGTTTGTTGACCCAGTTGTACATGCAGGAGTCAATTGTCACCACCAAGGCCCGCGGAATGACAGTCAAGATGCTAGCTGACCGCCTAATTCACCAAGCTAAACCCCGGACAGTTCATACCCGCAGGAGATTAAGTCGGATGGTGACTGATCCCCAAGCATTAAAAAAACTGGTGGACGATCTGGCGGTGCGTTATCAGGATTTGTCTTCCGGATTTACTAGAATCGTGCCTCTGGGTTCCAGACGCGGTGATAATACTCTGATGGTCAAGTTGGAGTTAACCCGCAGGCAGTCCGCAATAAAACCGGCTGCTAAAGAAATTGCCAAGAGTGAGAAACAGGAAAGTAAGCAGCCGATAACTAAATCTACCACTGCGGCTAAAAAGGCTACTCCCAAGACCAAGGCCAAAACCAAATCTGCGCCGGCAAAAAAAAAGCCGACAGTGAAGAGTAAGCCAAGCACCAGCAAGAGAAAAAATACTAGTAAAAAATAATTATGGATCGTCAATGGCATCTATTAGATGCAAAAACACAAGTTTTAGGCAGATTGGCTAGCCATGCCGCCCAATTGTTGATGGGCAAACATAAGCCGGGATTTGTCCGCTATCAAGATTCGGGCGATTATGTGGTGGTGATTAATGCCTCCCAGGTACAGGTAACCGGTCAAAAAGAATCCCAAAAGAAATATACCACCTATTCAGGATATCCAAGTGGGTTAAAAACAGTTACTTTGGGAGAAATGCGCAAGAAAAATCCGGTGTTATTGATTGAGCATGCGGTTAAAGGCATGTTGCCGAAAAACAAGCTGCAAAAGTTGATGTTTAAGCGATTAAAGGTATTTGCTGACGGCCAACATCCCTACTCAGACAAATTTAAGGTCAGTAACTAGTTAGTTATAAATCAATAGTTTTTATGCCAACTAAAACTCAAACCAAAACCAAATCCCCTACTCCGAAGAGAAAGGAGAAAAAGCCCGCATTCATCAGAGCTGTGGGTCGGAGGAAAACCTCGGTGGCCAGAGTGAGGTTGTACGAGGGACAAGGCGATAATCTGATTAATGATCTGTCAGTGACAGATTACTTTCCCGGGGCCGTTAACCAGACTACCTTTTTAGCGCCCCTCAAGTCTGTAAATGCTGTGGGTAAATTTTATGTGACTGTCAAGGTGGTCGGAGGGGGAATTCGCAGTCAAGTGCAGGCAGTGTCCCATGGCATCGCCAGGGCACTGGTCAAATATGATGAGTCTCTGAGAGCTAATTTAAAAAGTAAAGGCTTGCTGACCAGGGATTCCCGGATGAAGGAGAGGCGTAAAGCCGGATACGCGCAAAGTGCCCGGGCCAGGAAACAGTCACCCAAACGGTAACCATCCGGGAATGAAAGGATGCAAAGGGTCCTTATATAAGGAATTATTTTAGAGATTGCATTCTTTTGCATAGATCTGTAAATTAAAAAGTTGAGGATACTGAGTATTAAATTATTTGAATAAACAAGTTATCCTCATACTCTCAAAATTAAGTTCGCCATGAACGACGACGCTCAAGACAACTCTCCAGATCCGACGGATGATCAGAATCTGCCCGATGATGATCAGAATTTGCCGGACGACGGCCAGAACCTGCCTGATGATATCCAAGACCGAATCGATAAAAAGGAAGAAGAAGAGGGTGATGATTCGACTAAATCCCCTAGCGTACAGGATGAGGAGTGGCAGGAAGGCACCACCATGGACGATGACGTGGACGAGTTGGGAGAAGACATTTTCGGTAAAGGTTACAAAGACACAGAAGAAATCGATATTACTAAAAAGTATAAACCCACTTCTGACATCACTCCTCCAGAACCGGAAGGGAACGGCAAATTATAAAAAAGTGGTTTTTACAGGGCAGCAAGCGTGAGAATTTACTCGGTGGGTTGCTCAACTTCTTCCAGAAAATGGACTGTGGGTTTGCCAATCACGCCTGCTTGTTCCATTACTTGATGCAGGTTATCAGATTGACTAAACTTACGAGCATGTTCAATGTCATCCCAAGCCAGGAGGACGGTAATTTTGTTGGGATCGTCAACACTCCGAAAAACATGCGCCCCCTGGGAACCGCTGGCTTTACGGGTTGATCCGTGTTGGTCAAATAAAGGCTTCCATTTAGAGTAATCTTTGACTTGATGTTGAATAAGTAAGTGTACCATGGTATCACCTCCCTTCTGTTAATGACTTGTTAAGGATAAGTTCAGTAAATGAGACTTTCATGAGAATAATTTCGAGTTGGTAGTTAGTAAGTAGGTGACTAAGAGGTTTAAGTTTGATTTTGGTCTTTCTCACGATAAGACGATTAGGAGATTTGTTCAGTAAGCTAACATACGGAAGTGGTGTGGAGATTGAGGATGGGATTGGAGAAGAGAGATGGTGTAGAGATCTTTAGCCCAACGCGGTAATTGGCTGAAAAAATGAATCAAAGCAACCCAACAGAAGGTTAGAAATATAGCTGTTGCTAGTGACTAAGTGAGCCCTTCGGGGGTGTAACACCTCTACGGAAACCGAAGGTAATATCATAATCAGTCTTGCCTATGAAAAGTACATGATAAATAATGGGGTAGATGACTTTGGTTTTTGCCTTACTGGGAATTGCTTTAAATTGTTTGTTTATTGGATTTTGGATTAAGTGGATTCGTGAACACCTGGGTATCCAAGTGTTAATCAGGTTTGTGATTTTGGGAGTAGTGCTGGCTACGGTTTATGCTTATATAGGTATTACCGCTGATGAGCCTAGCCATTACGGGTTATATGATTACCTGGGAGCATTGTTCTCAATTTTGTTTCTGTTCGGGGCAATTTTTCCACTGGGGATCATCGGTTATTCAGGGATATTTATCTTTTGGTATCTGATTTTGAAGGTATTAAGACGAGAGCCGGGTTTTAATGTTAAAGAAAAAATTGTTATCGGATTAAAGGGCTTTGTCGGCTTAATTGCGTTAGTAGGGGTGTTGGGAGTTACTTCACTGACAGAATCTTTTTGTTGTCTTGATGTTCAGAATATGGACTTGCCTAAGCCTTACTAAAGCCCTCGCATAATGTGATTTACACTGAGCTTGTCGAAGTGTGAGCCAAACAGGTCTGGAACCGTTTAGTCCCATAACGACTTCCATAACAGACCGTATTCATACTTATATGTTTTTATTTTTTATCTAAAAAGGTCTGTACTCAACGTATGATCACAATAACCCATTTCCTATTGACGGGATTGATGATAATTTGCATTAATCTTTTCGGGAGTGTAAAAAGAGGCTATGTCACCATGGATCAGCTGTTATCTACAACAAATTTTGGTTATAACCTTATTTATCGCATATTATCACCTGTTGTATATATATCGTTTGCTACCTTAATACTTTATCACTTTAACCTATCTTATTTGGTATCTAATATCTGGTTGTTATCAGTATATTATTACTTCTTTAATTTAATAGCATTAATACTTCTATATAGGTTTGCTCTTGTTAATAAATTCTTATATTTCTTCATAGCCATATCAAGTATCGGTTTGTCATACTGGGTTTATATTGTGGCATTGCAGTATGGGCCTCAATCAATTATTCCTGATTCAGCTAACTTTCGCACTGAGTGGTGGTTCATTATCTTTGGATATTTTTACAGTTTACTTAATGATTTTTCTCCTAACTATTCAATTGAGTTCGATAGAAAGGAAAAGTTTATACATAAAACTTATAAACAATTAAAGACAAGGTACCAAAATACTTTGAGTAGAAATTTTCAAGAAAATAATTATCTACAAAAACTTTTATATTCAATTATGATCACCGAAACTATTAATCGGCCACCATTTATCAGATTAATGGAAAATCTAGTGTTTTTTACAGGCAAAGTTAAGACTACAGGCATAATGCAGGTTACTAGCAAAAAGAAACTATCTGACAAAGAAAGTATAAAACTCGCAGAAAAAATTATACAAGACTCTTACCAAAAGCATTTTTCTAGGAAAATAAATGAATATGACCTAGTTAGAAAAGTAGCTGCAGATTACAACCCTGGTAATTATGATGGTGAAATAGTTGAAAACTACAGGTACATAAATAGGCTACAGTAATAATGGTTTATTACTATAAAAATGTGACCCCGGCGGGATTCGAACCCGCGATCTTCAGGATGAAAGCCTGATGTCCTAGGCCGCTAGACGACGGGGCCATCTCAAAATTAAAAATCAAATCTTCGAATCACATCATTTCGCTTTCCGCCAGCTGGCGGAGGCGGATTAGGATTGCTGGGAAGATTTTAACAAACTTACCCTCAAAAGTCTACGTAGAGCACCAAAAATTTCCCCTTCCCAAACCTCCGGCGAAACAATCTCAATGGCTCTAGACTAGCAAAACTAGTATAGAATGTTAGTAATGGGCCGAAATAATC
>CAZYTL010000009.1:0-67479 GCA_964650355.1 uncultured Gammaproteobacteria bacterium
ACCAACTTGTAAAAGATCTCGTCGTTTTATCAATGTGCTAGTCTAGAGCCTTATTTTATATGGAAGATCGAAGAAAAAACGAATGCCGAGATCTGACTTTACTTATAAATATCAAATGATAAGCGGCGAAGTTAATTATCAAAGTTAATCAATAAATTAGCTAGGAGATAAATGTAGTATATGAAAAAGGTCACCTGGTCTTTGGTTTTATCCAGCATGTTGTTATTTACCGGTTGTCAGATGCCAAGTCGGTCAGTGAATGCGCCAGCGCCGGAACCCCAGGTACAAAATCAACCAACTCCTCAAAAACAACAAGTAACCTTTACCTACCTATGCCAAGCGGGGCAAACAGCTCTGGACGGGTTATATAATCAAGTCGGAGAAGCTAACGTGGGGATAAAGGACTTTTCTTTTGGCAAACAAGTAACGGCTATTAATGGCATTGAACAAGGAGAGGGGAAATATTGGTTGTATACTGTAGATGGTGACGAAGCCAGTTCCTCAGCTGACACGTACGTGTGTCACGACCAGGAACAAATTGAATGGCAATTAAAGTAGATATGAATCTAAAATTAGCTCCGTTAGTTTTCATTATCTTTGGAGTATTGATGAGGTTATTGCCTCATCCACCGAACATGGCGCCTATAACCGCAATCGCTTTATTCAGCGGAGTATATTTGAATAAAAGATACGCGGTAATATTACCAATTGTAGCTTTGTTGATCAGTGATTATTTTATTGGTTTTTATGGCTGGACCATGCTGTTTGTTTATGGCGGGTTTGTGCTAGCCGGAGTAATCGGGATGTGGCTAAAGAGACATAAAAGACCGGTTTACATTTTAGGCGCCAGTCTGGTGAGTTCGTGGCTGTTTTTTATAATCTCCAACATGGGAGTGTGGCTGACTACATCTATGTATAGCAAAAATCTGTCTGGCTTAATCCAATGTTATGTGATGGCGATCCCCTTCTTGCGCAATACCATTCTGGGTGATTTATTATTCACCACTACGCTGTTTGGGCTCTACGAGCTATCTAAGCGGTTGGCCAAGACCTGGTTACCGGAGAAATATTTTGGTTGGGTTTACTAAGATTTTAATTCCGCAGATTAGGAATAAAGATTTTGCCTTCTGAAGAGAGCTAAGAACTCAATTAATATTTTTCAATTTCTGCTGTTTGTTGCCAGTAAAAGAAATCGAAGTTTTGATTGCGAATTCTGTTTAAAATTTCCAAATCGTGTTTTCCTGTATCTACGTTGCTTTTTAATAACTCAATTGCTTGATTAAAATCGGTCCAAAAATTTTCACCATATACATTTTTGGCGATGAGTTCACCTTCGGGATTTTCAGCGTAACAGACATGATAAAAGGTATCTTCTATCAGGTTACCTTGTTTATCTTTCCTGATTTTTCTTATTACTCCAAGATGGGTAAATTCCGCTTGTAAACCGGTTTCTTCAAGTAACTTCCTTTTCGCAGCCTGTTCGATTAATTCACCGTGGTGTACTTTGCCGGAAACACTAGTCACGTCACCATAAAATGGATGCCTGAATCTTTTGTGACGAAGAATTTCTCTTTTTCCATTAACTTGTCTGACTACTTGCAAGGCCACAGAGACCTTAAATAATTGTTGCACTTTGCCTAAAGCGTCAATGTTAGTAGTTAAGACTTTGCCTTTTTCCGTAATCTGATACAGATTACCTTCTTTCCGGACTAATTCGTTTTTTACCAAAAATTGCAAGTGATAATTATACAAATCATTTTCCAAGTACTCATCATCCGGCTTCATTTCCGAGTAGCGCAATCCTCCAGATGAAGTAGTCAACCTAGCTAGAATTTCCAGCTGTACTTCATTTACTTCGGGCAAGAACTCATATTTCATAAACCAATTTTACCATGTATTGTCTGGGCAAATTTTGCCGAAGAGCCCTTCTCTTGTTCGTATTATAGGCTTACGGTAAAATCTGGAAGATATTTGAGTTTTTATATTCAAATTTAAGTTTATAACAATTCTAGATGAGCTAAACTTATATTATATGCCCAATAACCACTCAAGCACCAAACTTATCCAGCTTAAGGCCAAACAGCAGCAGTTGCAAGAAAAACTTGATCAAAAATTGCGACAGCTAGGCGGTTGTGGAGGAATGGGCAGAATGCCAGCGGATCGATTGGAAATTGAAAATACCATTAACGTGCTTGAGTCTAGATTGAAAAGTCTGCAAGCAGAAATTGAACAAATAAAAGAGTCTTTAGACGAGACGTCGTGACTCAACTGATATCCTCCATATGAATAACTTTAGAAAACCATTGAAAATAGATGAAATCGGAATTAAGGCTTACTCCCTGGAAATTCTCAAAGATCAGGGATTGTTTGACGAAAAATTATATATTTCAGCAGATAAACTTTCGAAGAAAGAGCTGGTTCATAATTTACAAAAGGCCGGTTTTCAGGACGGCGAAAAGATGTTTGTCAGATTTTCAAGCCCTGATACGTCAATTAAATTACCGAAAAAAGGATGTAACGGATTTGACACTTTGTATAGATTTGTAAACGAGCAGACTAAAAAAGATTTAGTGTTAATTGTTCATTCTTTTATCTTGGGGAAGTACGGAGGCACGATTACCCGAGTCGGTGACGAGTTAGTGATGGAATTTATCAAAGGCGGTTGGAATGCCGATTACTCCATAAACGTGGATACGGTTACGTTTAAAGACGGTCTCTCAAAGTGGTATGTCTATCAAGGTCACAGGACGGTTCCTTATGTTGTTAACGGGCAAGTGATTCAGAAGAGAATCGGACCGCTGGAGAGGAAGACAATTCAAAAGATTTTTAGTAGTGTTTCGCCACAAATAGGAAAAATTACAAAATTGTTGGATAACGAGTTTAATTCGCTTGAATTCCTAATCGATTCTAACTATTGTTTAAAACCCATTGAATTGCAGAATATTGCCACTGTTGACCATCAGTTAAAGATTAATAAATGTCCTGATAAAGTATTTGAATTGAAAACGCCCCATGACTTGAAGAGATGGGATAGGACAACTGATTTATTAATATCAATTCCGGCGGACATGGACCGGGCGGATGAACTCCTCCTGGTTATTAAGGAGATAAAAAATTTTGTATCTCACGTGTACATTAACTATGGAATTCTCTCGCATCCGGCAATTTTATTGAGAGAAGAGGGAATTAAGGTAGAAAGAAAGATGTCTAACTATCGATTAATGACGTTACCTTACTGACAAATTATTGAATCTAAATCCCGAATGAGAAGGCCATTGACTACATCGGATCAATTGTTGCAATTAAAACTGAAAGAGCAACGACTTGAAGAGAAGCTAAAGCAAAAGCTCAAAACTATTGGTGATGCAGATCATCCCATGGAATCCAGATACCAAACCGGCAGATTTGATTTGGAAAACGAAATAGAGTTACTAAAAATCCGGCTTAATCAAATTCAAACAGAGATTTACAAATTAGAAAAAGATCTCTGATTAATGGGTAACTTATTGTTTACAGATATCAGCAAAAGTAACCTCTTATCATATCTCCATTAACCAGACATTATACCTCAAATCTCGCCCATCGGTTCGGTAGTATATTTAACGGTTTGCTGCTCACAGATACGCTTTGATTAACTGCATAATCTGCTCGTCATTTAAGTTTTTGTCGCTCAAATTCAATTCCTGATTCCACTGGTCCCAGAATTCCACGTCCGTTATGGTTACCAATTTTGAAAGACTTAGGTTTTTCAAAACAGTTTTTAGATTTCTTTGATTATTTAAAGTTTCTACTTCGAAATTGTATTTATGGGATTTGCCATATTGATGGCTTAGTTTAATTTCAAAATCCGGTTGTTCAAAGACGTAATTATCATATTGCATGAGATGACATGGCTCGGCAGGCGGCAAGAGGCGGCGTAAAATTTCGTATATGCTAAAAATCTGTTCAGATTCAGGCGGCAACTCAACGTGTTTTTCCGTGCGGTCCCATTGAGTGGTATTGTCCCACTTACCTACTTTCTGCATAATTTCAGCTTTTCCATCCGTAATGCGGATTCGAGTATCAACCTCGTTCATCTCATGATTCCAAAAGGAAAAGGACAATCGCTTATGACGGCTGGGCTTGCCGAATCGCCCACTAAACAGTCGTAAAAATTTCTCAAATTGTTCTTTGGTTAATTGCCCCCAGGCTTCCTGTTCTAACATGGACTGATTATACTTCACTTTTGTGCTATATTCATAAAAGATGAAATTCACCAGATTGCCATTGGATAAGTTTATTGAAATTTATCACCAGGTACCCAGGGCTGCAGTAGATGTGATAGTGGTGACTAATAAAGGAATCCTACTGACCAAAAGGTCTATCCCCCCATTTCTGGGCATGTGGCATATCCCGGGTGGAACAATTATGTTTAAAGAACCGCTACAGCACGCAATTGAGAGGATCGCTAAGGAAGAATTGAGTGTCGAAGTGAAGATAATTAAACAATTGGGAGCCATAGAATGTCTTGATGATGGAGGCAGACACACGATTGCAATTGATTTTTTGACTCAAATTGTCAATGGTACACCGCAAGGCAGCGAGCAGGGAAAGGAAATCGCTTATTTCAAAAAAGTCCCGAAAAATATTATTCCTGAACAAGGCAAATTCCTAAAACAACATTTAGCGGAAATAAAATCTTACTTTGAATAAAGTGCTCAATATGGCCTACAAACACCAAATAAATCCATGACCTCTCTCACTACCCTAATCTTCGACTTCGACGGCACCATCGCTGACACCTTTGCTTTCCTGTTAGAAACAGCTCATGAATGGATTCCGGGAGAACATTTTGATTACCTTGCGGATAAACCCCTCGAATCGCTCCGCGATTATGCCCTTAAAGACATTCTCAAAGAACTCAAAATCCCGTTCTATAAACTTCCTTCCCTGGTCACCCTAGCCCGCAATCACATCAGCAAATCAATTGAAAAAATCCCTCTCATTCCCGGCATGGACCGGGCTCTCGCCCAGCTTCACCAAGATGGATATCATTTAGGTATCGTCACCTCCAACGGCAAACAAAATACCCAAAATTTCCTTAACCACCATCAACTATCTTATTTTGACTTCATTCACTCGGGCAAGCACCTGTTTGGCAAGCACCATATCCTAAAACGAGTGATTAAAGCCCACCACCTATCTCCCCAGCATACCATCTATGTCGGAGATGAAGTCCGCGATATCGAAGCCGCTCACAAAGCCGGCCTCCCCATCATTTCTGTCTCATGGGGATTAAACACCCCTGTAATTCTCCAAACCGCCCACCCTGACTATCTCATCAACAAACCAGACCAACTCCTACCCCAAATAAAAAAACACTTCGAGTAAACCACAATGAAAACATGATTTTCCACTCCGGGGCTTATTTGTATTTACACCTTGGGATAAAGTTATATGGTGACCCCACCGGGATTCGAACCCGGGTTTTCGCCGTGAGAGGGCGATGTCCTAAACCGCTAGACGATGGGGCCATGATAGTTTCAAGTTGTTAGTTTCGAGTTCCAAAGCAAGCTTAGAGAGTTATTATTAATAGTTACTTTCCGAACTTGTTGTGAAACCAATAACTGGAAACTAGCGCCTGATTTTTGTGCCGGGGACAGGACTTGAACCTGCACGCCGTGAGGCACATGGTCCTAAACCATGCGTGTCTGCCAATTTCACCACCCCGGCGGGAATCTTACATATTTTACCATGTTTTGGCCTTCACTAGAATTCGGGAGGATGATAAGATTAGGTTAGAAGGGAGTTCTGCTTTTAATTTGTTAATTTACAAAGACAGGTGATGGTGTTGTATGGGAGAAGTAGCGATTAAACCTATTGTATTGATTATTATGGATGGCTGGGGAATGGCACCCCCTGGGCCGGGGAACGCGATTTTTCAAGCACAGATACCTAATTTTAAAAAGTATTACAGTAGTTATCCGCACGCGCTTTTGGAGGCTTCAGGTGAAGCGGTGGGATTGCCTCGTGGTGAAGTAGGCAATACTGAAGTGGGTCATTTTGTGATCGGGGGCGGGCAATTTATCTATCAGGATTTGCCTAGAATCAATATTTCGATCGGTGACGGATCCTTTTTCCAAAATCCTGCTCTGTTGGCTGCAGCAGAGCACGTCAGAAAAAACGGTTCGCAATTGCATCTAATGGGGCTGGTAGGACCGGGAGGCGTACATTCTGACCTGGTCCATTTGATGGCTTTGATCAGGTTCTGTCAAGAGCAGGGTTTGTCAGGGGTGGCTTTGCACGCGTTTACGGACGGCCGAGATTCGCCACCCACGTCATCACAGATTTATTTAGACAAGGTGCAAGCAGAATTGGAGAAACATCAGGTAGGGTTTATCGCCAGTGTGATAGGGCGCTATTATGCCATGGACAGGGACTTTCGCTGGGACAGAACAGAAAAGGCCTACAGGGCATTGACCGAGGGGGCGGGTAATAAGGGTCCGGATTATAAAACGATTATTAATAAATCTTACCAGCAAGGGAAAACTGACGAGTTTATTGAGCCAGCGGTGATCGTAGATGACAACGGACAACCTAAAGGATTAATCAAGCAGGGTGACGCGGTAATCTTTTTTAATTTTCGCATTGACCGCCCCAGACAGCTAACCAAGGCTTTTGTGCTTCCTGATTTTAACCAGCAAACTGTGAGCGGCGGCTATGATCCTTACGCTGTAAAATATTATGGCAAGCACGACCCGGATATTAAACCGCCCACGAAACCGTTTGACCGGGGGCCGAAAATCGAGCAGTTGTTTTTTGTGACTATGACTGAGTACGAAAAAAATTTGCCGGTGGACGCGATTGTGATGCCACCTCAGGTGATCAATATGCCTTTGGGCAAGATTTATGCGGATCAGGGCAAGCGTCAGTTACGAGCGGCGGAAAGTGAGAAGGAAAGGTTTGTGACTTATTATTTTAACGGTCAGAATGAAGAGGCGTTCGCTAATGAAGACAGATTAATTGTGCCTTCCCCGAAGATTCCCACTTATGATTTGAAACCGGAGATGTCGGCAGTCGAGTTAACCGAGGCGGTGATGGAAAAAATGCAGCAGGTGGATTATGACTTGGTGGTGCTGAATTATGCTAACCCAGACATGGTTGGTCATACAGGTAATATTCCTGCTGCGGTCAAGGGGGTGGAAACAGTGGATCAATGCATGGGGAAGTTGGTTGAATGGGTGTTAAGCAAAGGAGGAGTATGCTTGATTACTGGTGATCACGGGAATGCGGAAGAGATGATTAATTTGCGCAGTGGAGAGCCGGATACTGAGCACAATGACAGTCCGGTGCCGTTCATAGTGGTGGCTCCCCCAGGGATCGTCCAGGCACGCATGGACTTGGGCGAAGGCACGTTGGCTGATGTGGCGCCCACGATTTTAGCCATTGCCAAGCTGCCTCAACCCCGGAGCATGACCGGGAAGAATATGCTGCGGTAGTCGATCTGAGTGAGGAGAAAAAGCAATTCCTCTGGCCAACGATTTTTCTTTGGAGTAAAATAACGAACCATAGCCTCGGACGGTAATTGTTCATTAAGATTAATTATCCTGAAGGCCGGCGGATTAACTACTTTTAATCGGGGGTGATGTTAAATAAAGCTTTAGATTACGTTCAACAACAACGGGTGCATTTCTTGGATGAGTTAAAGCATGTGCTGCGGATACCTTCGATCAGTATGCTGCCTGTATATAAGTCAGATATGGAGCGGATGGCAGAGTGGCTGCGGGTGCATTTATTGGAAATTGGCTTGGAAAGAGTGGAAATTTATCCTACTGAAGGACACCCGGTGGTGTATGGGGAATGGTTAAAAGCCAAAGGCAAGCCAACCTTACTGGTCTACGGGCATTATGATGTGCAACCGCCTGATCCTTTGGATGAATGGCAAACAGATCCCTTTGAACCAACGGTTAAGGGTCAGTATGTTTACGGCAGGGGAGTGGCCGATAATAAAGGGCAATTTTTTACTCATCTGAAAGCCATCCAGGCTTATTTGCGTACAGCCGGAAGGCTACCGGTGAATATCAAGGTATTTCTGGAAGGTGAGGAAGAATTAGGGTCGCTACATTTAGAGAGCTTCGTGCGCCAAAATGAGCAGCTGCTGACAGCTGCCGGAGCCGTAGTGTCGGATACAGCGATGAGAGGAATTAACCAGCCGGAAATCATCGTGGGATTAAGGGGATTGGATTATTTTGAGATCACAGTCAGGTCGGCAGAGCATGACTTGCATTCGGGAACTTATGGAGGCGGGGTAGGAAACGCGGATACAATTATGGTTAATTTGTTGTCTAGATTAAAGGATGAGCAGCAAAGAATTACTATCCCTGGCATTTATGATCAGGTGCGAAAGTTTACCCAAAAGGAATTAAAGTCATTGAATGGGGGTGAACATGAGTTTCACCAAAGCGCCAAGGCGTATGTGTTAGTAAGTGAACCCAAAATTCCTTCTCACTTAATGCCCAAAATCAGGCCCAGTTTGGATATTAACGGTATGGTCGGAGGCTTTACTGGAGAAGGGTCTAAAACTGTAATTCCGGCAGAGGCTAAGGCCAAGGTGAGTATCAGACTGGTACCTGACCAGAATCCTGATCAGGTAGCCGATGCGTTTATCAGTTATGTGGAGAGCTTGGTGCCTGAAGGTGCAAAGGTTGATGTGCAGATTCACAGTAAATCATCACCGGTATTGGTGGCTAACAAGGGAAAATTGATCAACGCCGCCAGACAATCACTGAAGCAAACTTTTGGAGAATCCCCCACTCTGGCGATTGAAGGAGGTACGATTGGTGCTGTGGGAATTATGAAAAGATGTTTACAAATTGACAGCATCCTAATGGGTTATGGGCTGCCGGATGATAATTTACACGCTCCGAATGAACGGTTTTACATAGATAATTTTTATAAAGGGATTGAGTCCAACTTGAGATTTTATGATTTGGTTGGTAGATGAGAGATGACGATGACCAGTGCTTTACAAATTAAATGATTGCGGTACTATAAAATTAATAATTAAATATGGCGGACCAATCTTACCAGTACTCCTCCCCTGCTCAGAGTCCCCAATCCGAACAACCGGTAACCAGTTGGCAAGAGGTGTTTAATTTTGTAATTAAGGTGGTGACGGCAATTCCAAAGGTGATATATAAGGTCTTCTGGGATATTTTCTGGAGGTATTTGAAGTAGAGTGAGACTTCTTGCAAAAATGATTGGTGATTGTGATTAAAGTTATTCCATTTCCTGCAGGAATTGAGACACGGCCGCGGCCCAGGAACCGTCAGATCTGGGGGTATATCTGGTCATGATTTGTTCGGGAGTAGTTAATCCTTGATCAAGATAATCAGTGCGCAATCCCCGAGCAATGGTCCAGATAGCTTGTTGATAGCTGTCAAAACTCAGACTGCCGCGTTCGTGAATCCCCCACCCCCAGCAATTATTGCTTTGATCAGGAATATAAGCGCATAAATTTGACTCTTGTCGGGCAATGGCTACCAGAAGACGAAAATCAATATGGTAAGCGTCGGAGGCGGCAATGATTTGGTCTGTATAATCTAGCAACGGAGAATTAAAGGTCTGCAAGTATTGGCTTAAGATCAGGGACCTGGCATCGTCTGCCTGAACGCGGAAGTCAAAAGAGCCTGCAGGTTCGGGCAAGGCAGCAAAAACCCGAGTTCCTAAAATCTGGCCTTCAGGAGAAAGGTAATCGGAGGCGGCTTTTAAAATAGACGATGACGGCAGGCGAGTCATTTGCAAGCTGGCCAAAAGTAGCAGCGGGGTTCCTAGAAGAAAAAGAAAGATTAACGGGAGGCGTTTCATACCACTCCATCATAGCAGGGATTAGTTGATAAAGGCAACTTTGAGGGAAGATGATGGTGTTTACAGTCCCAATTTTTTGGCGTGTTTCTGCATGGCCTGCAATACGATTTGAACGTGCTCTTCCAAAGGTACGTTGATCTCCGCCGCACCTTGTTCGATATCACGCCGATCGACCCCGGCGGCAAAATCTTTTTTCTTCCACTTTTTCAACACTGAATTAACAGTAACCTTGGAGAGTTTTTTGCCTTTGACTAAAGCCACGGCTACGATCAGTCCGGTGAGTTCGTCAACTGCACGCAGGGTTTTGGCCATTAAGGTTTTAGCCGGGATGTTGAAGTTGAATCCGTGGGCCTGAACGGCATTAACCAAATCTTCGTCAGCGTGCTGTTGCTTAAGCCAATCAACGATGACTTGGGGATGCTTTTCCGGATGCTTTTCCCAGTCAGCGTCGTGGATCAGGCCGGCCACGATCCATTTTTGTTTGTCCTGCTCGGAAACGCCAAAATGATCTGCATAAGCTTCCATGGCCATTTCTACTGCCAGACAGTGTTTGACAAGATTGGGATTCGTCATTAGTTGATTGATCTTTTCCCAGGCTTGTTGACGGGTGATCATAATATTGATGATAACAGAAGATTTTTAATCTGAAAACTGTATAATGAAATTAATTATGAAGAAGAGAATTTCAGGAAATTACTTGAGAGGATTGTTGTTTTTGGCAGCCAATTTGCTGGTGGTGTTTCTGTTGATTGTATTGGTAAACCCTTCCTATTTACCCCAACTGCCTTTCTTAAACCCTTCTGCGAATACCACGGTGACGCGCACGGAGGCCGTACAGGCGGAAAATCCCCAAGCAAATTTCTCTTTTCTGGTATTTGGTGACAGCGGCACCGGTAATGCTTTCCAACAAAAATTAGCCAAGGTGATGCTGAATTATCCATTTACATTCATACTCCACGTCGGAGATTTGGCCTATCCTTCGAGCACCAACGACTTGCTAGAAAAAAATTTTTTCCAGATGTATAGCAGCCATTTGCAGAGAGCCAAGGTTTATCCGGCGCCGGGCAATCATGATTACCTGGCAGATGATCTCCAGCCTTATCTAGACAAGTTTAATTTACCAAAACAGGCCTTTAATGTCCGAGATCAGGAAAAGTATTACTCATTTGATTTTGGCAAGGCTCACTTTGTGTCTTTGGATACGAATACCCCCTTGTTTCAGATTTCTGATGAACGCGCGGATGATATGGCTGATTGGCTAAATTATGATTTGCGCAATTCCAGTGATCAGTTATGGAAGATTGTCTATTTTCACCATGCGCCTTATTCGTCCGGAACTGTGCATGGAGGTGACCAAAGGGTAAGAGATGTGTTAGTGCCGATTCTGCAAAAGTATCAGGTGGACCTGGTTTTTTCTGGACACGAACATAATTATGAACGCACGTGTGCAATGTTAGACGGAAAATGCGGGACTGACGGGATTGTTTATGTGGTAACCGGTGGCGGTGGGGGAGATTTATATCAGTTTGGTCCGATTCAGCCGTTCAGTGAAGCGCGGGCAGTGCAGTATCATTTTGTGTATGTGTCGATCAATGACTGTCAATTAAAGGCCAATGCGATTGGGATAGACAACAGCCAATTGGATTCGTTTTTGCTGAATAAGTGCGGAAGGTGATAACTTATAAACTGGCATGTGGAAATGATGATAACGGAGAGTTGTTTTTCGACGGCTATCTAGTCCATACCTAACCGGATTGCGGGAGATGATTAATTATCGGTTTAAGCGTTTTCCGAAATGTCCTTGACTTCTTTATCCAGCGGTCTTTTTTCATTCAGGCGGTATTTTTCCATGAAGGCTTTTTCCAGATCGATGCCTTTTAATTCGCAGAAACGCAGAAGATTCCAAAAGACGTCCACTACTTCGTGACTTAAATCTTTAAAACTCTGCTGTTCACGAACCGCTTCAAAAACTTCCCCCATTTCTTCGCCCAGTCTTAAAAGGACCTCTTTTCCATCTTTGGGATAAAACCCTCGGCGTTTGAGCTGGTCTACCATGATGGCCTGTAGCTCTTTAATGGATTTAGGCATATTAGTTAGTTAAAAGGAATTTCAATTGGTCCGCCGTTCATTCCGGTGTAATGGACTTTATTTCCTGCAAAATAGGCTGGGTCACCACCAATACCGGCCGGCCCGGCGTTTTTAGCCAGAACTCTGCAGGAGATGGTACAGTAGACAACAGAAAACATATTTGGGTTACCTAAAATATCAGGAATGGCGGCTTCTCCGGCAGTAAATACGATTCCGTCACCCGCAGGTGACCAACTTTCATCAGTGTAATTGGGAAAATATATCTGTGAAAATAATTCTGTTACTTGTGAATTGTCAATATCCACGATTGATAGGGCATTTTCGTCCGGTGCCCCACCGGTCTTGGCATACTCGTCTGAGTATCTGACTATAAATAACCAGGCTTTATTTGGGGACAAAGAATACCTAGAAACATGCTCCACTTTGACTGACGACGGGCCGATTATGTAATCGGAGAAAAGATGATTGGAATCTTTACAAAATTGGTAGTCTATTAAACCATCTATGTCTTTACAACCAGGAAGAGCTGGTGAGGGTGTGAATTCCGGCATCATTGTAGGTGAAATATCGGAAGCGGAAGGCAGAGGAGTTGCTGTGGGCGAAGAAGGGTCAGTCCCTCCTGTATCAGTCATGGAAAATGAATTGGTTTTGTTACTCTGTTTCCCTAATACAAACCCGACGGCTCCGGAAATAATGGCGGTAACCAATATTGAGATAAGTAAAGAGAGCAAGTTGTTTTTCTTTGGTTTCAATTCCGGCTGCGGGTAAGGAGTGGGGGTGCCCGGTTGACTGCTTTCGTCTTTATCCATACTGATAATCATCTTATTACGATACCAATAAAAGAATCAACCTCAAAAGCAGATGAGACTTCACTACCCGAATTATTTACGCTTTGTGCGAATAAACTTCAGACATTAATAGCTAAAGTCATCCTTTAAGTAACTATTTAAAAAGCAGTTTCTAAAACTAACATACTATATGCTATAAAAATTATGTCTTTTAAGTTCAAACCCTGAAACTATAATTAGCACAAGGCGTATTTATCTATGGCACAATTCTGTGACTTTCGGAGTTTGTTATTTTCAAAATATTTTCAATTAATTCTTTATGTATGAGCGGGAGACGGGATTCGAACCCGCGACCTTCTCGTTGGCAACGAGACATTCTACCACTGAACTACTCCCGCAGAAATTTGATCTCTTGATCTTTAATTATTAGCTCTATTATCTGCCTTGATTTTTTACTTTTCAATTTATATTCCGCTTGTCTGGCTTGTTTTAAAGTTTCGAACTTCTGAACAAACACCATTCGCCAAGGACCTCGTCCTTTAGTCGCTTTGCATAAATCCTGATTATGTTCTATGAGTCTCTTTTTATAATCAGGTGTGCTCCCTATATAAAATTGTCTATTTTTAGTGCTTTGTACTATGTAAAGAAAACCCATATTACCCGCGACCTCTCCGATGGCCATCGGAGCATTCTACCACTGAACTACTCCCGCGAATTTAGCTTTTTGCTGTTGGCTATTTGCTATTTGCTAATAGTTTTGTAAATTTTAATATTAAGAGTCTGGTTTCGGTTTGCTAACTTTTAATTTGACGAGGTCTATTTTACCAAATAAGTGCTAGTTCGTTAACTAGTGACAATATTGGCTGGCAAAGTTGATATCCAGGCATCTTTGTTGGGGATCGGTACGGTAGCCACGGAAGATGATTTGGTTTAGGGGATCACGGATTTCAAGTACCTGAGTGAAGGAATATTCCTGAGCTTGATCGGGAGAGATAGCGAGTTCATCTCCGACAAGGATTTGTTGAAAGTACGGATCCTGCTCCCAGGTGATGGACCGGGTTTCTATGTTGGCGAATTGGCGCTCGGGAGTGAATTTAATTTGGTGGTAATAATCAGCGCTGATTTGGGGATCACTTGATTGCTGTAGTTGTTCGGGAGGAACTTGAAGGAAAAAGGCCAGCTCGATATAAGCAGGTTTAGTGCGGGCCTGGTCGATTAAGAAATGTTCTTGGGAATGGGTTTTGATAAATCCGGCTAATTGAGAAAATCCGTAGCCCCAGACACGGGCGCGTTCTCCGGGAAGGAGGATAAAATAGGATCGCCAGAGGAGCACCAGAGAATTAAGCAACAACAAAACAAATAAGCTGGAATATAAAATGGGTTTTAATTTGGCCGTTATATTATCAATTCCTATGCTGATGATGACCATTAAAGGTAGTAGTAAGGGTAAAGCTCTTTGAGTGGAAAAAGGGTCATTGGTCAAAGCAGCAGGTAAAGGTGTTAATAAGGTAAGTATTAGAAGATATTTGATTGATGGGTTTTTTCTGTTTTTGACTAGCAGATAAAGGCCAATCAGATAGGGAATCAGCATCCAGGGATAAAAGACAGACAGATCAGGCAGAGAGCGCTGAGGATCAGGATCGGGGAGAAAGAAGAGGGAGCGAGGAGAAAAATAGGTTAAGTATTGGGCCAGGAACTTACGGGCTAAGGCCAGCGTCCAGGCAATCGGGTAGGGTAGCCAGGAAAAGTATTGGATTGCCTGATCTTGAATTCCCTGAGAAAAGAACAGCGCCTGTTTCTGCCACATGGCCGGAGTGAAGAGAATGGTAAGATGAGGGATTTGGATCAGGCCGGCAAATAACAGTCCTATTAAAGTAAACTTACGTGATTTAACGGGCCAGAATTTGCGGCTAAAGAAAATCAATAGACAGAGGATAAAAATCGGAACTAAATATCTTTCGGTATGGGCCCCATAAGTGGACAGAGAGAGCACTGCTAAACCGGGAACTAGGAATTTGGGTCTATCCAGGGCTTTCCAGCAGAAATATGCTCCCAGGGTAAAGAGACAAAACCCTAAATATATCTCGTATCCTGCCCTGGCATAGAGCAGATGCCATGGAGAGATGGTCAACAAGAGGGCCACTAAATAGGGTGTGAATTTCGAACGAATAATTTTCGAACTTTTTAATAAATTAAATAAGATATAGACAACTAGAACTCCGGAGAGAGCGGAAATAAACCGAGTGGAAAAAATATTTAATCCATGGATAGCAATTACTGAAACGGTTAAGTAGGTATAGAGCGGTGGCGAATAAGTGCCGAAGAAACGAAAGAGAATGGGAAAAGATTTTCCATATTCATCTTTTCCGGTGGTTAAGACGGAATAGGCATTATAACTTGATAAGGCTTCGTCAACGTAAAGACCGCTGGGGATCTGATCAAGACGGTAAAAGTTGAGAAAAAAAGCCACACATAGAATTAATAATAAAAACAGAAGGGGAAGAGGATTGAATTTCATAGAGGAAAAATTTCCTGACTGGCGATTTGTTTAACAAATAGAGATATTCCAAGGACAGTAGTCACGCCAATAAAAGGAAATAAGCTGAACGGACCAAGTTGGTTGTGATGTCCGATGAGGGTCAGCAACGTAATCGGGATAATCGCACTGAAAAAAATCAAACTACGCTTGGTTGGGGATTTAATTAACTGGTATAAGCCAATTAAGAAAAACGGCAATAGGATAAAAGAGAATTTTTCAATGATAGGAATACCAATAACTTCTCGAGGATGACTGGCAAAGAAGTAAAAGTTGAGATCAAGAGTTTGGGAAAAGTTGACTTGGAGATTGCTGATGGCGATACTTTCTTTTCTCAGCTCAAAAATATTGGCTAAGGGAAGATTTATTTGTTTGTTTAAAATATTAAAGAGGATTTTGGGATAAAGATTGAGTCTTTGTTGATGGAGAATTTGCTGACTAGTATCTAAGGTTAGGAGATTGATTTTTTCGCTAGTTTGCCATTGGAAGAAGACCAGAAAAGCAAAAATTATAGCGAATAACAGACTGGATCTTTTAACTGTTTGAAGGCTCGAAAGTAGTAATAAAACAGTGGCTAAAATAGTGGTCAATGCCAGCCAGGAGTTCACTGAAAAAATGTTGCTTAACCAGATATTAGTGGCCAATACCAGCCCCAGAATAATGATTTCAAGCCACATTAACGCCAGTATAGCACTATTTTCGTTCTCAGAAGCCGGTTGAGTTTAATATCCGGCGAGCAGGATGACGAGTTGGTTATTTCCTGCAATGCAGGTCCACTTAAATTCCTGATTGTTTAGTAAAGAGAGGCTTTCGTCATTAGATAACCAATAGTTAAGGACTTGATCCAAGCTTGGCTTGTTAACGGCGCTGGTCATTTTAATGAATTGAAAGTTGTGCATGGCGGCTTGGTTAACCTGCATATACTGATCAAAGGCGTCTTTAGGTTCAGTGTTATTTTTCATTATTACGTTGAAAATGTTAGCCAATGCCGTACAAAGATCAGGGTGGCTTTGCAAAGGGGGGATGTTTTGTTTCTCACGATAATCGTTTACGGCTCCAAGAATTTGGTTGGCTGAATAAGTTGTATTACTTCGGGAAAGAACAGACCCCTGATCAAGAGAGGGAAAAACGCCGTTGACAGCCCATTCCGGATGGGTGTGAATATTCGGAAGAGACGTTTGAGGATCATATGACAGTTTAGCCGTGCCTTTGTCTTGGTCTTCTTGGGTAAGGGCGGCCATAAACACCCGCAAATATTTTAGTTGATAGTGAGAATCAGTCTGCGCATAAGGACTGATTTCGATCAGGTAGTCTCCCGGACCGGCTAAGTGGTCGTAGACCTGTCCGTTTAATTGCCATTCCGGGCTCCACACACCAGGTTTGTTCTCATTTCGGACCCGGACATAACCATTGATTAAGTAGTCTTCCAAATTAGTGATCATTACCTTAATGGGATGATTGGGATAGACTTCATACTCATTTAGATCGATTGTGTATCCTGAATTTGCTTGAGGGGTAGGTTGAGGTTGATTGAAGGTAGTGACTATTGTTGGGGTGGGAGTCGGTAGATTGGTTGCTTGGTGAAGAAATGCCAGAGGAAGATTATGGGTGAAGAACAACGTAAGAATGCCTGTTGTCACGAACAGAAGGGCAAGCGCGAGCACCAGCCGCTTAATTTTAAGGCGATTAGTCGTTTCCATAAAATCCCTTATCTTGGTCAAATTATACTATGCAGTGAGATTAATTCCATTAATAGAGATACGGGCGTTTGAAGTAGAACCTTGGATTTACAAGCAAGAGATCGGACATTACTGATTGTTGACTAAAAATAGTTTACTAGTTAAATTGTAAATGTACTAAACCTTTTTATGGTAAAAAATGAACTTATAGAGCAGCTGTTTAACACTTTAGTCCAGTTGAGAAAATTAGTCGCTCAACAAGTGCAGGAATCTTATGAAGAGAAATCCTCTACATTGTTGCAGTTCTCTGCTTTGATTTTTTTAATAGAACAACCCAAGGCCACGGTGAGCGAGTTGGCCTCTTTTTTAAGGTTGTCAAAATCATCCGCTACCCAACTGGTAGAGCGGTTAGTAAAATTAAAACAGGTAGCCAGAGTACCCGACGAAGATGACCGGCGGGTAGTTAGATTACAAATTACTCAACAAGGTAAAGCAGATCTGGCTTTGCTTAAAGAAAAAATGACCGACAAAATGACTAAATTTCTATCTAAAGTTCCTGAAAAAGATCTTAAAGAATTAGTACGGATCCATACTGACTTAATTGAGGGCTTGAAACAAGGATAAAGTTTATGACATTCATCTTAATATTTGTAAGTTTAATATTCGTCTACTCTGTTCCGGTACTGGCCGCCGAATCAGGATTGTCCGTGCCCACATCTGCAGTAAGTGCTTTCTCGATCACCAGCGTTGGTGAATTTATCGGGGCAACTTTGTCTTTGGTTTACTTGGTAGCAGGAGTCGGGTTTGCCTTGTTTTTTCTCTATTCCGGAATCAGTATGGCTACCAGCGGGGGCGATAAGGGAAAATACCAGTCGGCTGCCGGCCACATGACTGCCGCATTTGTTGGATTAGGCATAATTGCTGTGGCTTGGGCGATTACTTTGTTAGCCCAAACATTTTTCGGAATCAATATTACCAGTATTTCTTTGCCTAGGCCCTACTAAAGTGGCCACAAAGTTTACACTTCGTAAGTAAACTGAGGGAATTGATCTTCCGGTCACCTGACCATCGTAAATCAATCGGTTAATGATTATAATGGATTCATGAATTGGTATGGTTATGCTTTACTGTCAGCTTTGTTTGCCGCCTTTACTGCCATTTTGGCCAAAGTAGGGGTAACCGGGGTGAATTCGAATTTGGCTACTGCGATCCGCACGGTGGTGATTTTGTTATTTGCCTGGGGGATTGTATTTTATCAAGGCACGGCCAAGCAGATTTCATCCATCTCGAACTTTTCTCTTCTCTTTTTGATTCTTTCAGGAGTAGCAACCGGACTGTCGTGGTTGTTTTACTTCCGAGCTTTGCAGTTGGGCAATGCTTCACAGGTGGTGCCGATTGACAAGTTAAGTCTGGTGATTGCCATCCTGCTGGCCGTGGTGGTTTTAAGAGAGAAGTTGACGCTGACATTAATGATCGGAGCCTTGCTAATGAGCGTGGGAGCAGTAGTCATCGGATTAAACAACTAGGTAGAGAAGCTTCAGAAGCTATACAACCCTGACATGGCGTTCATAAATAGAGGCACCACGAAAATGGAAGCGATTAAAGGCAGGAGTAGAAATATCAGAGTCACGATTAAGGTCCACTTAAAATACTTGCGGGTCTTTTCCGCCGAACTATAGGTAGCGTTGATTTTTTGTTCTATTTGATCCAGTCTTTGGCTCAGTTGCGGGTCCATCTGGTAAATTTCTTCATTTAATAAATTAAGTATTACACGTCAATGATCGTTTGTAAACGAACCAGCGATTTACGATAGTCACCCATAGGCGGTTACTTTTTTAAGCGAGCAGCGTAGTTATAAGGATAAAAATATTGTTGCCATTGTTCATCGGTCGATTGGTAGTGGTTATCTCCGGAAAAATAATCTACAAGCACTTCTCTGATTCTGCAAGGCTCTGACAGACGATGGCGATTCTTAGGATCCGCTAAGGTCAAATCCAACAACTCTAAGGCTCTGTAAAAGGCTTGTTGAGAGTATTTATAGTTACCCTTGTTTTTCCATTTAATACTCCGATCTATTTCCATACCGATATTCGCCAGTTGCTCTACCAGAGATAACTCCTTCCACTTGCCCGCGGCCAGATCCCGATGTTGATAATTCATTTTTTAACTAATTGGTTAACAATTTTAACTATTTTTTCGCGAATTTGTCGGTCATCAACGCTGCGACTGCGGTTGTCTTGTGATGGACGGAGATTAATCATGGAGTCAAATTCAAGCCAATCAGCTCCTTTTAGGTCAGGATAAAGATTAATTCCCCATAAGTCCTGTTGCTGGGACCCCCTTTCAAGTAAAAACCCCTCCTCGTCCGCATGTAAATCGGCGTCTATAACCATGATTCTTTTGTTCACATCGACCACGGCTTTTACCAGATCACCAAAGCGTTGTTTTGCGAGCTGCTTAAGTTCATTCAGGCTAATTGGTTTGTCGATCAGTTTCATAATCAGAGTATAACATTTTATAATTGACAATTTTTCAAGATGCGACTCTTTGATTATCGAAATTGCTTTTTACAGATTGTTCATAATTACTTCACTTAATGAAATTGATTTGGTGGTATATAATTTAATTAATGAAATTGCTTGCCCTACTGGTAATGCTTACGTTTTTGTTTTTGAGCACTTCGACGAGTTATGCTGACGTTCGCAATGTGGTCAGAATAAACAGTGATACAGATGGCGGGGATTCGAGTGTCAAGGTTAACATCAATAACCAGGTCAATACCAATAGCTCTTCAAATAGTAAAAGTGAGACTAATGTCTCCGTTCACCAATCCGGCGAAGGCCAGGCTAATGTGAAAATAAACGGCCAGGAGTATAGCTTGGATGGTCCCGGAGATTTAAACGTTAATAAGACGGGGCCGACAAAGACAGACTTAACTCCCACGCCTACGGTGACCAAAACGGCTGAAGAAGATGGTTCAGGAGTGACAGAGAAACAGATAGAACAAGTCACTGATAGTACTTCACCTACTGTTCAGCTGGAGAGAATTAAAAACAAGATCGATCAACTGGTGCAATTGATGCGTTCCTTAGTTAGTCGACTGGCCAATATCTTTTAAAGTTCATTTACTGGTATTGAGTCAGATGTTAATCTTGATGGTAGAATAGTTTTTAGTGTTGGGATCAGAAAGAAATTATATCTGGATAGGGATCTGTTTAGCCATTTTGGTGTCCTTGGTAAGCGATGCTGTTCTGTTCTATAAGTTTGTGAAGATTAAGCAGCAGGTTATTGATCAACCAAGAGCTCCCGTGAAGGTAACGCCACTCAGCAGGGTTCCGACTCCGATTTCTTCCCTCATTACTACTAAGTCTCCAACCCCAACTCTAACTCTGTCTATTAAGCCCACAGCCACTCCGACTCAAACGCCAGCTAACAAGCCGGCAACATTAAATAAAGACGAAGGCAGCCAGCAATTTTACGTGACTTTTTACGGATGGCCTGATAATTCTCCTCCCGGGAATAAAATAGCCTATCCGAAAAGCCTATTTCCTGGCGCGATTCACGAGACTGCAGGAGGGTTGGGCACTTACCAAGACCCGATTACTTTTGCATCTGATCCGGAGAGAATATCTGTAGGTTCGATTTTTTATGCGCCTTATTTAAAGAAGTATATAGTGATGGAAGATTATTGTACCAGTTGTGTAAATCATTCCAGAGATCATTTGGATATCTGGATGGAAAGTCGAGATGAATTTGTAGATCAGTTGTTCAACTGCCAGGGAAGAAGGACCAGAAGATCTGTTGAAATAATAACTTCTCCGAGTAACCATCTGCCCGTCGATCCCAGGCCGTTGTTTAATTTGTCCACTGGGGAGTGCTTGCAAGTTAGCGGCATTTTATCAGTCTACAGGTTTGAGTTTGTAACTCTAAATTTTATGCTTCTGCATAATGGAATAAATTAGGTTACTGGCCTTATGAAAGTAATTGTGGATAATGACACTTCTGAAACAGGGAGTTAAATTTTACTTATCATTTTTCCCGAATGATATACTTGCGTATCTACCTTCTATTTCTTGCGTGAGGATCTTTCTAGAAATATTTCCGTCTAGCCCATCAGCCACACCTCTAAGTGAGATGGGGGGGCTGACATGAACTGTGACATTTTTTGGCGTAAAGAGTTTATTTCCGTAATTTCCGTCTCCATCAAAAGACACAAATTGGATATATGCGTCTTCGCCTTTTCTAAGTTCGGTAAGTACTTTTTCAGACAAAAATCCAATTCCACTAGACCACCTTTTATCTTCAGGTTCAAAAACTGCGACATTATCACCTGATGCAACGAATTTCGCGGCGATAATGAGCGCTACCCTGTTTCTCTTTATCATCTCTAGTAAGCTGCCAGAGGGTAAGGCTTTTTCAATCATCTTACCACCTATTTTATCTATACGCTTCAGCCCATCATACCGACTTTGGTCGTATTTTATTCCAACCGGTATCATATGTGGTTTCAGATAATCTGGAACAATGGCTAAAAATTCCTCTCTTCCTATCATTCTCAAACGCGAAGCGTTTTCGCCTGCTGTTGCTACTAAAACAAAAGGGTCTAGTCGCCAAGAGGGATGGTTAGCAACGAAAATGGTTCTACCTTCATTTAATGTTCCTTCGACATTTATACGGGTTTTAAGTCTACCAAGGACAATTTTACTTATCTCGTTTAAAGATTTATCTTTAAGTCTTGAAGTTGCCCAGCCTGAAATCCTAATGATGGTAGGAGAATACCGATCTGTAACCTGGTGCTGTAAGTTTAATAAACTTTTTTCTACCTCGGACATTAAATTGTTTTTACAGTTATTCTTAGTTATTTGTTTTTAAATTAACCTAAATACAGGTGATATTTAAGTCAGAGGCAGATTATGATTTATTTATGAGGGCAGTTGGGGATAGTGGCCCGGCCAGAGGCGGATCATTAACTCTTTATGATGGAAGTTGTGGATAATGACACTTTTTCCACTTTTTGCCTGAGCCGCACCAGCAGGGGTCGTTGCGGCCGATTTTTTTGGTGACCACGGTTTGCTGGGAACCTTTGTGTGAAGTTTTGCTTGGGTCTGAGGAGGCTCTGACCCCGGACATGGCAGAAGCAAAGGATGAGAGATCGGTTTTCGGTTGTCTGCGGCCGGTTTCCGGTTGCTTTTTAACAGGACCTTGACTAGGCTGTGCGGGGGCTTGTTCTGCTTGTTCGGCAAGATCAAGGCTTTCGTGTACGGTTTGGGCTTGGTCAAGAGAGAGGGCAGGTTGAGGGATCTGCAATTGGATTTGGGTGCGGAGAATGCGGCGGATGAGTTGATAATCAATCTGGCTCATCAAGCGTTCAAACATGGAAAAAGCTTCTTGTTTGTATTCATTTAAGGGATCTCTTTGGCCGTAACCTCTTAAACCAATACCTTCCCGCAAATCATCAATAGCATCCAGGTGGTCCATCCACAAACGGTCAATGACGGAACGCTGGGTGGCGCGTTCCATCTGGCGCATGATTTCAGGAGAGACTTCTTTTTCTTTTTCTTCGTAGGCCTTTTCGACTTGACTGAACAGCTCTTGTTTGACTTCTTGAGCTTCGGGTTGGGATTCGATGAGGTCGCGAACTTGGTCCATTTGTTGATGGTCCATGGGCATCAGTTCGGCCACGGTGGTAACTAGCTGGTCGATTTCTTTGGCCACAAATCCCTGCGGGGCATAAAGGGTGACCATTTGGTCGATTTCGTTTTGGGCTTTTTCTAGTATTTCGGGTTTGAATTCAACTTCCTCCAAGGTGCGTTGACGCAAATCATAGATGATCTCCCGTTGTTTGTTCATGACGTCATCGTATTCAACTAAGTGTTTGCGCTGGTCAAAATGGAAGCCTTCGACTTTAACCTGAGCCTGTTCGATTGATTTAGAGACCAGGTTTGATTCAATGGGTTGATCTTCCGGCAGTTTCAAAGCAGTCATCAGGTTGGCGATTTGTTCTCCGCCGAACAGGCGCATGATGTCGTCGTTTAAAGCCACGTAAAAGCGGCTGGCGCCGTGGTCTCCCTGTCTGCCTGACCGGCCGCGGAGCTGGTTGTCAATCCGACGGGATTCGTGGCGCTCAGTGCCGACTACCATTAATCCACCGGCTTCGATGACCTGGTCGTGTTTTTTTTGCCATTGCTGGAGATCTTTTTCGTATTGGGTTTGGGCTTTTTTGGTTTTGTCCTTAGGTTGCTCTGGTTTGGCCCCTCCCAAGACGATATCCACTCCCCGACCGGCAATATTGGTAGCCACGGTCACGGCTCCGGGTGCGCCTGCCTGGGCGATGATGGCGGCTTCTTTTTCATGGTTTTTAGCGTTTAATACCTGGTGCGGGACGCCCTTGTGTTTGAGTAATTCAGCAACGATTTCGTTTTTCTCAATTGACGTGGTGCCGACCAACACGGGCTGGCCTTTCTGGTGGAGTTCCGCTATTTGATTAGCAATAGCCCCGTATTTGGCCCGGGTGGTTTTGTAAACGACATCCGCATTGTCCTGGCGGACTACTGGTTTGTTGGTGGGGACGACCACCACTTCCAATTCATAAATTTTGCGAAATTCTTCGGCTTCGGTGGCGGCAGTACCGGTCATGCCGGCCAGTTTCTGGTACATGCGGAAGTAATTCTGCAGTGAGATGGTGGCTAAAGTGCGGGATTCCTGTTGGATTTTGACTCCTTCTTTGGCCTCGACGGCCTGATGCATGCCTTCTGACCAACGCCGGCCAGGCATAAGCCTGCCGGTAAATTCATCAACGATCACGATTTGGTCGTCTTTGACAATGTATTCACGGTCTCGTAAATACAAGGTTTTTGCTCGCAAGGCATTTTCTATGTGGTGAATAGTATCAAAATCTTTTTCGTAAAGGTTGTCTACTCCCAGAATTTTTTCCACTTTGCGAATGCCATGTTCGGTTAAGGCCGCGGATTTAAGTTTTTCATCTATGGTGTAGTCCGTATCACTGGAAAGACGGTTAACCAGTTGGTTGAATTGCAGGTATTTGTCAGTGGGTTCGGTATCAGGCATGGAAATAATCAACGGAGTGCGAGCTTCGTCAACGAGAATGGAATCGACCTCGTCAACAATGGCAAAGTGGTGACCACGTTGGTTTTGGCGTTCAGGAGATTGGGCCATGTTGTCGCGCAGGTAATCGAACCCGAATTCGGTATTGGTACCGTAGATGATGTCAGTTTCGTAAGCTTCTTTTCTGGTCACGGCTTTCAGGTGGCGCAGGCGTTCGTCATCGTGTTCCGGCTCAGTGTATTCAGGATCATAAAGCAAACCTCTGAGTCCCGGATCCTGGATGACTACGGCCACGGACATGCCCAGTAAATTTAATACGGGACCGTTCCAACCAGCGTCCCGGCGGGCCAGGTAGTCGTTGACGGTCACCAAATGGCAGCCATTACCCTTAAGGGCATTCAAATACAAGGCCGGGATGGCAGAAAAAGTTTTACCTTCCCCTGTTTTCTGTTCAGCGATTTTGCCTTCATGAAGAGCAATGGCGGCAATCATCTGCACGTCGTACTGTCGGATGTCAATGGTTCTGTGGGAGGCTTCCCGGACCAAAGCAAAGGCTTCCGGCAGAATGTCGTCCAAGCTATCCCCTCTTTCCAGACGAAGTTTAAAGTCGGCTGTTTGGGCGGCAAAATCTTCCTGTTTGAGTTTTTCCATTTGCGGCTCCAGAGCATTGATTTGCTCCACGATTTTTTGCAACCGATTGAGTTCTTTTTGGTTGGTATCCAGTAATTTTTTAATGATATCGAATGCCATGGTAAATGGTTAATCACGAATTTACTCGACTGTAAAACGAATAAGCACGAATGTCCAAATAATGATTGGTAGCTAACAGTCAGATTATACTCGAGAAGTGCAGTTTAGAACAGGGTAGGAACCTTTCTTAACCCAAAAACAGCTTACGGAGTTCAGCCATTTTTTCGGGGACATATTTGGCCTCTAAAAAGTCATTCCTTATTTCTATTTCCTGGAAATTTTTTTGTAAGATCATTTCGGAAAATTGGTCAAAAGAAACCGCTTTGATGGTGATTTTCTCACCCTGATCGGGTTGGGGAGGACCAACTTTAATGCAACCTTTGGCAATAAATGTGTAAACTACCCAATCGAATTTGGTTGAGGGGTAAAAGGCATGCCAAAGGTGAAAAGATTTTGCCCGATAGCCTGTTTCTTCTAACAATTCCCGTTGAGCAGCTTCCAAAACCTGTTCGTCTTTCTCAATTCTGCCCACAGCAATTCCCCAATAGGGTTGTCTGCCGGGTTGCTTTTGATGGGTAACCACAATTTTATTGTCAACGGTTACCGGAATAATGGCGGAGGAATCGTTTCTTTTTAACTTTTCAAAAGTCTGGTAGCTGCCATCGTACATTTTCTGCTGCCATTGGTAAACTTCAAAAATCACCCCTTTGAAGACGCGCTTGGCATGGGGGGGAATGGGTTGTTTGGACCGAGGACGATTAATGGTCACTTTTTCCACAGGTTTTTCCATTCTTTGGAGTACTCTTTGGCTAAGACCCAAATAACTACTAAATCTAACAATGCAATCAATAGCCGGGCTCCCAGGCTGGATTGATAATAGCGGATAGTGATTTTAGCCCGGTAGGGCGTGCCCTGAAAAGCGATCTGGTCGTCCTCAGGTCCGGGTTCGTAGCCATTGACATACAATGATTCGCGAAACGGATAAACGATTTCTTCCAGATAGTTGCTCAAGGTTTGATCCGCAATATAGGTAAAAGCATCTTCTGGAGGATAATTCAATCGATACGAAGGGATGAAGGCAAAAATGCCGGGATGCCTGAATTGTTGCTGGTAATAGGCCATGACTTGCTGGCGGGACAGATTGGTAAAGTAGGCGCGGAAATGGTCCGGATCCCGTAAGTCTCCTGGTTCTTGAGACTGAGGGGAATCAGGCAGGGGGTCAGGAAAGCGAGGTGCCGGAATGAGGAGATAGAGGAAAAAGAGGCCAACAATAATGATGAGGATAATGCGGAAGATTTTGGACATAGTAATCTTGTTAAACGGTTAATTTCTCTTTACTTAGTATAGTATGATTATATTACATGATAAAACCGGAATTAATCGCAGAATTTAAACGCCAACTACCTGAAAATCAGTTGAAACTGAATGAGCCGTTAGCTCCTTACACCACGCTAAAGATCGGCGGCCCGGCGGAATTGTTTTTCGTTGCCCGTTCGGGAGAAGAATTAGCGAAAGCCGTAAAGTTGGCACGAAAATTAAAGATAGATTGGGTGGTATTAGGCGGAGGAAGTAATGTATTAATTTCCGACCACGGATTTAAAGGTCTGGTGATTATAAATCAGACAAAAGAGATTGAAATTGTTGGTGAATCACCTGAAACAAAGGCTCAGGGATCCAAAGCCAGTGAAGTGGACAGACACGAACATGCGGTGGTTAAAGGCAAAGATTATGCGATTAAGTTTGATGATCTGGATTATGATGAATCGCATTTACCCGGAATGCTGGTGAAAGTGGATTCGGGGGTCAATCTCAGTTATTTAATCAGTTGGGCTCTGGCGCACGGGTTAACTGGGTTGCAATGGTTCAACCGGATTCCCGGAACAGTAGGCGGAGCCGTGTTCAATAATATCCATGGCGGGGCCCACTATTTGGAAGAGTTGATTCAAGAGGTTCAGGTTTTGACTGAAGCGGGTAAATTAAAGAATTTGTCAAAAGCCGATTTGGGACTGGGATATGACAAAACGAGATTTCACGGAACTAAAGATATTATTCTTGGAGTGATTTTAAGGTTATACAAAGGAGATGTGGAAAGAGCCAAAAAGATAGCGATGGAGTGGGCAACCAGGAAAGCAGTGCAACCAAGAAATTCCGCCGGATGTACTTTTAAGAATATCTCTCAGGCAGATCGAGAAAAACTCGGTTATCCCACCACCAGTATCGGATATATTATTGAGTGGGTGCTGAAATGGACCAATAAAAAAATCGGCGATGCCAGAATTTACGATAAGCATCATGCGTTTATTGTCAACGACGGACACGCCACGGCAGAGGATGTACTCACTTTAATTAAACAAATTAAAGCGGAAACGAAGAAAAAGACCGGAGTGGATATCGAACCAGAAATTTTCTTTGTGGGATTTGATGAAGAGGAATTAAAAGGAGTAACCCATTAAGTTTAACGATGAGTAAACGGATAATTATCAATGGCCCGAGTAAATTAAAAGGAGAAGTTCATGTTCAGGGGGCCAAGAATTCGGCCATGAAACTGGTTCTCCTGCCATTATTAACCAATGACAGGTTTGTCTTAAAAAATATTCCCCAGATAGGAAGCATTCACAACCTGCTGAAAATTGTCCAACTTCAGGGGGCCAGCATTAACTGGACTGACGATCACACGGTAGAAATTGACACTCGAAAGGTTAAGCAACCTCAGACTATTCCTGCGGATTTGTTCTATTACACCAGCGCGGCGGTCTTTTTCTTCCCGATTCTAGCTTCTCGGTTTGGCAAATGTAGAGTGGAAGTGGTCTCGAAACGCCAAGATACTGGAGGGGATCAACTCGGCACCCGGACCTTTGATCGAATTTTTAATGATTTGAATAACATGGGATTTAAAATTACTCAGAGAAAAAATTTAATTGAGGTCAGATTAGTATCAGATAAACCCTTTGTTTACGATGTTCCGGTGGCATCTTTTTCCTCCAGTGTAATTGCGGTGATTTGCGCGCTATTCAAGGATGGACAAAGCCGAATCACTAATGTATCTGGCGAGGCTGAATTTGATGACATGGTAAATTTCTTAATTGCTGCCGGAGCAAAGATAAAGAAGCATAATGATCAATTAACTATTAAGGGAAAATCCTCTCTTAAAGGTATTAAATACGAAAATATGCCGGACAGACATGACTTTGTCACCTGGTTGAGTGCGGCTTTGACTACTAATTCCAGACTAAAAATTACTGGGGTAAATTATCAAAAAATGAAACTTGATGCTCTGGACTCTGTTGCCCGACAAATGGGATTGGCGTTGAAATTTCATAAAGATGAATGTGTGATTCGACCGCAACTAAAACGACTCAATCCGGTGAGTATGATCGCCGGGATTTATCCAGAGTTTATTACGGAATGGCAAGTATTGTTTGCTCCATTGCTAACCCAAATTAAAGGCACCTCTCGAGTGGTGGAGTGCGTTTACGAAAATCGTCTGTCTCACTGGGAGGAGCTTAAAAAAATGGGAGCCGAAGTTGAATATTTTTTCTATCCGAATATGCAACCCAATCCGCGTGCGGTGAGGATTAAAGGGCCTCAAAGTCTTAAGGGCGCAAAAGTTGATGCACGGGACGTGCGCACTGGAGCAGCTCTGGTGATTGCTGGTTTGGCCAGCCACGGAACAACTACGATCGAGAATGTCGACCATATTCACAGGGGATACGAACGCCTGGTGGAGAGGATCCAAGGCTTAGGCGGAGATATCAAATACTCAGATTAAAAGGGATGGTGTATCCTATTGATATAATGAGCAGTGGGCAACAGAAACGCAGGTCACAGACATTGTAGGGCTGAAAAATAGGATGAGGGTTGGGTTTGAAACAATCAAGACAAAGATATTCCTATTTACCTGAAGTGAAAACGTCTTCTATACCTGAATAATAATATTAAGTAAGGACGAGATCGTTGCCAACAAATACTGAAATCGACTATACTCCTCAATTATGACCACTATCGGTTATCGGGAAGTGGATCGCAATCCAGTCATACCAAGATTGAATAAAAACATCATCAATTTGTTGACGCGATTATGTTTTAGGCAGGACGATGTGGTTAATCATGCTGACTTAATATTTTTCTTTTCAACTCAACATCATACCCAAAAGGCGGTTAAATTAATTACAAAATTATTAAATAATCAAGTTGCGCCAAAGATATTAATTACCGGAGGTAATCCTCCGTATCCTGACACCAGTGTTGAGGTAATTGAATCGCAACAAATTTTAAATTTGTTGAACAAATCAAAATTTCCTCATATTGATTTCTATTCAGAACAAACATCGCGTAATTTACAGGAAAATGTTATTCACTCGATACCGATAATTAAAAAAATAAATCCTCAAAAAATATTATTTGTGACTAAATCACATGCTGCCGGTCGCTCATATCTAACTCTTAAAAAACAATTTCCTCGAGTTCAGTTAAAGCAAATCACTTATAATGTTAAATATGAAAATAGCCCTCATGAAATTACCAAACAGAATTGGTACACCTTTAAATCCGGTAAGCAAAGAGTTTGGGGTGAATTTTTAAGGATTAAGTTGTATGGAAGACGCGGCGACATTGAATATGATGACGTACAAGATCTAATTATCCAAATTGAAAATAGTATCAATAAGTCAAGATATGGGCAAAAGCTTACGTAAAGGAACTAAAACGTCTTGGAAAGATCGACTGAAAAGGAAAACAGTCTATGAAGGTTCCACCAAAACAAAAAAGCTTGCAGACAGACAGTTTTTCATTTTGGTAACTGGGTTGCTATTGTTCGGAGTGGTAATGGTTTACAACTCTTCTGTAGTAACTGCATTTCAGCAGTTCGGAGACAAATTTCATTTCGCCAAGTTACAAGTGGTTTGGGCGGCGTTAGGCTTTATAGCCATGTTGATAACGGCGAAAATTCCTTATCATTGGTGGAGAATTTATGCCAAGCCCATGCTGTACGCCACGATTGGTTTGTTGATTCTGGTGTTGATTCCGGGAGTAACGAATCCTATCTACGGCGCCAAACGCTGGATTTCGATCGGAGAATTAACCATTCAGCCTGCAGAGCTAGCCAAATTTAGTCTGGTGATTTATTTGGCCAGTGTGTTGCCGGGAATGCGGGTCGGTTATCGGAAAAAATCGTCGGCGTTTCGGTTAAAGAATTTGCTCAAGTTGCGCTTAAGCCAAAAGGAGGAGAAAATAACTATGTCTCAACTGTTGTTCAGAGTAGGCTTGGTTTTGGGGTTAGTGATCATTGAGCCGGACCTAGGGACTACGCTGGTGCTGGTGGGAACAGCGTTGATAATTTATTGGGTATCCGGGGCACCGGTCAAGCAATTTGTAGGACTGATAGGAATGGGATTTGCATCTGTTTTAGGCTTAATTTTTTCCAGTTCATACCGGGCGGAGCGGCTGAAAACTTTTTTTAACCCCATGAGAGATCCGTTAGGAAGCTCATATCATATCCGGCAAGTGCTATTGGCGTTGGGGTCAGGCGGGTGGCTAGGTTTGGGTTTAGGACAATCAAGACAAAAGTATTCTTATTTACCCGAAGTGACGACGGATTCAATTTTCGCTGTGATTGGAGAAGAAATTGGTTTTCTGGGAGCAGCGGTGGTGTTACTGGTGTTTTTGGGTCTGATTCTTAAAGGGTTGCAGATTGCCAATCGGTGTCCGGACCAGTTTGGTAAATTGCTGGCCACGGGTATGATTGCCTGGATCGGTGCTCAGGCGGTGATCAATTTTTCCGCCATGGTCGTGTTGGTGCCACTGACCGGTATTCCCCTCCCATTTATCTCCTACGGAGGCTCCTCATTGGTGGTGGCATTGGCCAGCATGGGAATTGTTTTGAATATATCAAAGCATGCAAAATGATATAATTCTTGCTATATGAAGGCCAAACAAGTATATCGGAAATATAATATTCCACCAAATTTACAGCGACATATGCTTCAAGTGGCGAGTTTAGCGAAAATTATTAGTGATCATTGGATAGGGCCGGAAATCAATGAGGACAGGATTATTAAAGTTTGTTTAATTCATGACATGGGGAATTTACTAAGGTTTGCTTTTCGTGAACATTTAGATCTTTGGGGTGAAGAGAAACGGAATTTAGACAAGTGGAAAAAGATCCGTGATCAGATGGAAAAAAAATACGGCCCAAATGAACAGTTAGCAACTCTAAAAATAGCTAAAGAAATTGGTGCTGATGAAAGAATGTTATTTTTGATTAAAAATAAAAGTTTTCGCTATACGGATAAAACTGCCAAATCCGATGATTGGGAATTGAAAATTATTACCTATGCTGGCCAGAGAATTGGACCTTCTGGCTTGTTAACATTAAAACAACGATTTGAAGAAATTAAAGATCGGCATAAAAATCGAGTAAAAACGGGGTATTATCTGCCTGGCAGAGAAGTTCTAATCCAAAGTGCTTTCAAACTCGAACTGGCAATTCAAAAATATTTAGATATTGATTTATCAAAATTATTTACTAAAGAGATAGATAATTTTAATACTCTCCGAAATTACCCACTGATTTCTAAACCTCAAAATGTGACGGCTAAACAAATATATATAAAATACAGGGTTCCTTTAAATATTCAAGTACATATGCTGCAAGTGGCAAATTTAGCACAGTGGATTGTTGCCCGTTGGCAAGGTCCGAATTTTGATACGGAAAGTGTAATTAAGGCTTGTTTAATTCATGACATTGGTAATTTAGTAATTGATGATTTAGGTGGCGAGTCTCTGGTTCTAAAAAATAATCCAGAAGGACTAACTTACTGGAAAAAAGTAAAAGACAGAATGATTAAAAAATATGGCAATAATGAACATGAAGTAACTTTAAGGATAGCCAAAGAAATTGGAATGGAGAGAATAGTTATCTCTTTATTAAGGAATATGTCTTTTAGCCGTACGCAAGACACTTTGATATCTAATAGCTGGGAACGTAAAATCTGCACTTACGTGAATCAACGAGTTGGTCCCAATGGAATAATAAGTCTCCAAGAGAGATTTGCAGATGTGAAACGCCGGTATCAACGATTACCCAATGCTAGTATTAATCTCCCGAATAGAAATGAATTGATAAACTACGCATTTGAAATTGAGCAGGAAATTAAGGAAAATGTCGACATAGATCTTAAACAAGTTACAGAGAAGAGTATCGAGGAAAATTTTGATCTTTTATCAGACGTTCGGATTTAGATATGCTAAAGATCTGAAAGGCTGATTAATACTATTTTAAATATCCGATCGAAATATTGTGGTCTTTGTATATATGTTTGGTTTTTACATAATTAATGAATGCAATTCGACGTTCAGGATATAAATTTTTAGAGAAATTAAAATATAATCGATTTCCCACTTCGTCTAGCAAAGCTTCTGTTAGATGTTCATAATAAATTTCCCTTGTAATATCAAATAATCCATCCTGATATGCTTTTAAAGCCTGTTCCCATCGATAGGTAGATATAAATTCCAATTTGTCAGCATCAAATAAGATTTTCGATTCTAATAACGTTTGTTCTTTTGATATTGAATGCTCATTGATAATTTGAATTATTAAATCGATAACCGCGTTAGGTAGTAGATGTTGCTTAAGTAGAAGCTTTAATTTTTTATGCTGGTTGTTCTTATTATGTGTTTCATAGTCATGAGCCAAAGCAGCGATTTCTAGTATCTGTAAGTTAGGAGACAGTTTTTCATGGTTAATAATTTCATAACAGTTTTTCAACACTTCATAGTGATGGAAAATGTCATGAAACACATCAAATGGTTCAGTAGCAACGGCCTTCTTGATATCGTGAACTAATTTGGAGTGATTCATAACAATTTGATTTTACCAGTTAAAAAACTTTTTATATACTTGAGGTATGACTCTTTATGATACGATTGGGAAAAATTATACGGTAACCAGAAAGCCTGATCATCGGATAACGAAGGCAATTATTGATTACCTCGACTTATCTGCACCGGCTACTATCGCAGATGTCGGCGCCGGTACCGGAAATTATAGTTTGGAATTAGCCAAAAAGGGATTTAGAGTCTTAGCTATTGAACCTTCCGAGGTAATGAGAAGACACGCCAAGAGGCACAAAAATATAAAATATATTAAAGGTGTAGCTGAAGATTTGCCTTTAGGTGCCAAGTCGGTAGATGGGATTATTTGTTTAGCGGCGATACATTTTTTCTACGACTTAAATAGGGTTTTCAAGGAAATGAAACGGGTATTAAAGAAGAAAGGTAAAATAGTTATTTTTATGGTTGATCCATCATTGCGATCTCAAGACTGTTGGTTAGATCATTATTTTGCACCGTATAATCAATCTGAATATAACTTTCCTCCTATCAAAAAGGTTACTAGTGTATTAAGTCAGATATTCCAAAGCCCAGTAAAGATTGTGCCTTTCCTCTTACCTGATGATTTAGAAGATCATTTTTTCTTATCTGGCTGGCGACGGCCACATTTATACTTAAGCGATAAGTTTTGCGAAGGTATTTCATCCCTAGCAGTAATTCCTAAAAATAGACTCCATCAAATCCAAAACAAGTTAAAACGTGATCTGAAATCCGGCAAATTTGAAAAAAAATACGGATATCTGAAAAAACTTGATAAATATGAGGGTGGTTATAGATTTTTAGTAATTCAAAATCTTTGATTGCTGGATTGACTTAGATTATGCGGAAAAAAATTGTTCTCACTGGTGGGCACATTACACCGGCACTAGCCTTGATCGAGGTCCTGAAACAAGTTCAGGATGACGGGGGTTCGGAAAGCTGGGAGGTTTATTTTTTCGGTAGGACACGGGCGATGCGCGATGATAGAGACTTATCATTGGAAGCCAAATTGGTTCCTCGATTAGGAGTGAAGTTTATTCCCTTAATAACGGGAAGATATAGAAGGAAGGTTAATTTGAGGAATCTGTATTCGATGGCTAAGATTCCTGTGGGGGTGATCCATGCTTTGATTTTATTAATTAAAGTGAAGCCGGACATCGTGGTATCGTTCGGAGGATATCTGGGTTTACCAACTGTAATAGCCGCTTGGTTGTTAAGAATTCCTTCAGTCATCCATGAACAAACGATTTGTGCCGGTTTAGCAAATCGGCTATCAGCCAGATTTGCTACTAAAATTGCGATTTCTTTTCCAACAAGTAAAAGTTATTTTCCTGAAAACAAAACGATTTTTACCGGAAATGCAATGGCACCAGGCATTTTTAATAAAGATAAAAATTTAATCAAAAAGTACACAGGAAAATTTAGTAATGCTCATACTATTTACATTACCACCGGCAATCAGGGAGCGCGCGATGTGAATAAAATAATACTTGAGGCCTTACCAAAATTACTAACCAAATATAATATTATTCACCAAATAGGTAGCACTGAAAGCCAAATGCAGGAATGGAAAAAGGCGCAGGAAATGTTAACCACTTTACCAAATAACCTATCCAACAATTACTTTCCAGTTAAGTTTGTTCCTCATGAAGAAAGGGGGGCTGCATTTTCTACTGCTGATTTAATTATTAGTAGAGGAGGGGCAAATACAATCTGGGATATTGCCTTACTTGAAAAGCCGGCGATGATTATTCCTTTGGAACCAACCAACATGGATGAGCAACTAAAAAATGCAAGATATTTAGAAAAAGCAGGGTTGGGTAAATTAATTCGCGAGGAAGATTTGACCCCCGATACTTTAATTAATCAAATTAACAAGATGTTTGATAAATTGAAAAGTTATAAGTTGAAGAGTGAGTATCGGAAAATGTTTAGAAAAGACGGAGCCTTGAAATTATATGAACTAATAAAAGAAACTGTGCATTAGGAAACTTGTTGTTGAACAGTTGGTTTGGTCTTTTTACTAACTTCTATGATCTATGCTATAATTCAATTTAATGAAGTATAGGACTATTCTGGTGATTTTAGTTTTGGCAATGATTTTGTCTGGTTGTAGTTTATGGCCTTTTGCTCAACAGGAGCAGGCGCCGGCGCCAGAGCCGACGGTTACTCCCACCAGCGCCATGGAACAGGTAAAAGGTGTGAAAGAGGAATTGGAATTAAAAACCCGCACTACCTTGCCGACTGATGCAGAGCAGGCCATCTTGCGTGATGTGAGCGGCAGCGGCGGAAGCGGAATCGCCACTCGCAAGTGGGACGGAGTCAGGTTTGAACATACGATTTTAGCTGACTTACCCAGTTTGAAAGACGGAGAGTTTTATGCCGGCTGGCTGGTGAGAGGACAACCGACCGAAGCCGGTTTTAGCGTGAGATCAACTGGAAGGCTACGATTGGTGAAAGGAGGGTGGGTACTGGATTATACTACCGGTCAAAATCTATCGGATTACAACGGGGTAGTGGTGACCAGAGAATTAAAAGACGACAGCCAACCCGAATTGCATATGTTGGAAGGAAGTTTTTAGAAGTTAGGATATGGTAGCAGCTAGCTGAGGAACTTACGTTAATGGGATTTGCTACAGTCCGAATTGGGGAAAGACTTGAGCCGAAGTGGGAGTGGCAGCAGGCGGTGTGGGTGTAGTATCTTCCAAATACGGTTGATTAGGAACATATTCCGGGGTGGGTGTTTCATAATAGGAGCCGGGACTACCGGTGGGCAGAGAGTTGCCATTGTTAGAATTAGAGGTATTTAAGATCGAGAAGGCGAAGATGAGCAGGGCGATGACAATCACAAATCCTATGCCTAAGAGGGCAAGTGTGGTCATGATGGTTTCTCTGGGAATGGCTGCCATGGGTATAGTGTATATTAAGTTAGGTGGACATGTCTATGGGGGCACCGGTTATGGGTGATGATCGCTCGTGATAGAATGTGATATGGCAACAGCAATTATTGTTTCTAATTTAACTTTGATCTGGGTGATGGGGTTGGCGATTCCCCTTTTATGGCTGAAAAGGGAGAAAACCGCAGCGATCAGAACTTTTTTTTCTGCCGGGATTGCCTGGTTTAGCGCTCAGGTGATTAAATCTCTTTTTTATGTTCCCAGGCCCTACTTAGTTGACCATGTACAAGCACTCGTATTGAAAGCACCGACAGATTCATCGTTCCCTTCCGGACATACCACCACTGCCTTTGCGATTGCCACCAGCTTGTACCTTTATAATCGCAAGTGGGGACTGGTAGGATACGCATTGGCGATTTTGGTTGGCTTATTGCGAATCTGGGGTAGAGTTCATACTCCAGTAGACGTGTTAGCAGGTGTGGTTCTAGGTACTTCAGTGACCTTGATAATTAGAGTTCTTTATGGCAAACTAGTGCTCTGGCGAAAAGTCAAGTCTGGTTAGGCACTTGCTTTTTAGCACTTTGTTTGATAGACTGCTAATCATGGATCAACCTCTCCCCCCGAATTCCAACAATCAGAAGAATCAAGAAATAAAATTAGACAGAGAACAGGGGAGAAAAGTAGCTCCTTTGGCTCCCATCAGAGACGTGGTGGTGTTTCCTCATACAGAAGCGATTTTAGCTTTTGGCAGGCCAAAGTCGATGGCTGCGGTAGAAGCAGGCCATCAATCAGGTCAGACGATTTGTTTATTCACTCAGAAGAATCCCGAAACTAAAGATCCCAAGGTGGAAGACTTATATGAGGTGGGGGTGTTAGTAGAGTTGGAAAGAGTGTTACAGATTGAAGGCATGATTCATGCCATTGTTAAGGGTATAAAAAGAGTGAGGCGTACCAATTTAGTAGCGGAAACTCCGTACTTGGTAACCGAATACGAAGAAGTTGCTGAATTAACTGACCAGAATGATGAATTATCCGCCTTGGTGAAACATACAACTTCTCAGTTTAAAAAGGCAGTTAATCTTGGTAAATCTGCTGATTTGAATATTTTTATGCGCATCATGTCCGGGGTAGGACCGGGTGAGTTGGCTGATCAGGTTGCTTCTACCTTAGATATTGAGGTCTCGGCGAAACAAAAGATTTTAGAAATTGAGTCTGTAAACCAGAGATTAAATGAAGTAGTAAAGCATCTAGCCCATGAGATAAGGGTATTGGAGCTGGAATCGTCTATTTATAGTAAAACCCAGAAACGAATGGATAAATCAATGCGAGAAGCGATTTTAAGGGAGAGAAAGAAAACTATTGAGAATGAATTGCGTCGGTTGGGATATCAAGACAGTGATGCGGATATGAGGGATCCCGAAGTGTCAGAGCTGCAAAAGAAAATCAAGGAAGCGGGTATGCCTAAAGATGTCCAAAAAAAGGCGGAAAAAGAATTGAAGCGTCTGGCCCAGATGTCTATGCATAATCCGGAAAGAAGCTATCTACAGAATTACCTGGATTGGTTAGTGGAAATGCCTTGGAGCAAATCGAGCAGCCAGGATCTGGAGTTGTCAGAAGCGATTAAGATTCTGGAGGAAGAACATTATGGACTAAAAAAGGTGAAAGAAAGAATCATTGAATATTTGGCAGTAATGAAATTAAAACAGCAAGCAAAACAATCAAAAACCAGCAAAGGTAATGGCCAACCTGCTAACAGTGAAGATGAAGATCAACTTAAAACCAACCCGGAAGATGACAAGCAAGGTAAAATCAAAAGTAAGAAACCGGAGGATAAAAGTGAAGCAAAGAAAGATCAGACCAATGGAGCTACTATCTTGTGCTTGGTTGGCCCTCCGGGAGTGGGCAAGACATCGATTGGCAAATCAATCGCCAGGGCACTGGGAAGAAAATTTGTGCGTATGTCTCTGGGCGGGATTCGGGACGAAGCAGAAATTCGGGGCCACAGAAGAACTTATATTGGAGCTCTTCCCGGTCGGATTATCCAAGGCGTAAAGAATGCCGGCACCAATAATCCGGTGTTTATGCTGGATGAAATAGATAAATTGGGTACTGATTTCAGAGGAGATCCTTCCTCGGCATTGTTGGAAGCTTTGGATCCGGAACAAAATCGAGAGTTTTCCGATCATTATCTGGAAGTACCTTTTGATTTGTCTCAAGTGATGTTTCTGACCACGGCTAATTTGTTAGATCCCATTCCTCCGGCGCTAAAAGATCGGTTGGAGGTGATTGAGTTCACCGGATATACAGAAGAGGAAAAGGTGCAGATCGGTAGCAAATATCTGTGGCCCAAGCAATTAAAGATTCATGTTTTGCCTGAAGATTATAAGATCACGGAAGACGCCCTGAGGAAAGTGGTTCGCCATTATACTCGAGAGTCAGGGGTGAGAAATCTGGAAAGAAATTTGGCAACTATCTGCAGGAAAATAGCCAGACAACTGGCGGAGAAAAGCGATACGAAAAGTAAGGTGGTTGAGGAGAATCAAATTACCGACTTCTTGGGCCCCATCAAATTCAGATCCCAGCTAGCAGACAAAAAGAATGATGTGGGGGTAGCTACCGGCTTGGCTTATACTCCGGTAGGAGGAAGTATATTGTTTATTGAGGTGGCTTTAATGCCGGGCAAGGGTAAGTTGACCTTGACCGGGCATTTGGGACAAGTGATGAAAGAATCGTGTAAAGCTGCTCATACATATGTGAGAACCAGATGGAGGCAGTTGGGAATCAGTCAAGACCTGGTGCAGAAAACTGACGTGCATATTCACGTACCTGAGGGGGCAGTGCCCAAAGATGGCCCTTCGGCCGGAGCAGCGATTGCTACTGCGTTAACTTCTGCATTTACCCGGATTCCCAGCAGGAAAGACGTAGCGATGACCGGAGAGGTGACTTTAAGAGGCAGAGTGACTGAAATCGGCGGAGTGAAACAAAAGGTGATTGCCGCGCATCTGGCGGGCATTAAAACTGTAATTATGCCCAAGGATAATGAAAAGGACTTAAAGGAGATCCCGGAGAGTGTAAAAAAGGATATTAAGTTTGTGTTTGTGGATCATATGGATCAGGTGTTACCAGTAGCGTTAACCAAGCAACCAAACCCTAAAGAAGCAGCTTCCAGACAAAGTAAACGAACAGCTAACGGACATGAAGAGAGAATTCGCTCCGAAGTAGTGATGGTGTGAACTGAAGGCAGTTAAAGGTGAAGCACTAAAACCGGGCGTTGCTGATTAAGCTAGACTTAATAATCAGTAGCTCGGTTTTAATGATTTGTGACCTAAAATATAACAAAAGATTAGGTAGAACAACTAATTTATTGGACAGGTACTTCTGCTTTATCCCAATCTTCTTTCTTCACAAATTTGGTTAGATTTCTTCCATCTCCGGTGCGACCCTTCAAAGCGTAACGAGTTTGACCCCTAACCTGATAGGTAACTTTGCCGACGACATCAACCGTAACCTTTTTTCTCAATTTAACGTCGTAAAAAGTTGCTTGCATTTATCCTCACCTCCTTCGGGCAGTGAATTTAATTTTAAACCTAATTTCAAGTTATTCACCTGACATTAATAGTAACAGGTAGATTGTACGTGTCAAGTAGAAACCGAGGGATAAACCTTCTAGACTTTCCTGATTGACTTGTTATAATACATTTAAAGTATGAAGAAGTGGTTGATCTTGTTAACGATTGTATTTTCCGGTTGTAGCTTATTGCCGACCAAGAAACCTGCGGCTCTGAAAATCAACACTACGCCTTCCGCCACAGTGTTTGTGGATGGCAAACATATGGGAACCACCCCTTTCATGAATGAGGAGTTGGAGCCAGGAGAGATTACCTTAAAGTTGGTGCCGGAAAATCAGAATGAAAAAACTATTACTTGGGAAGGACTGGTGGAGTTAACTTCAGGTGTAGTGACGGTAGTTAATCATGAATTCGCCACAGATACCACCTCGGCCGCGGGTGAAGTACTTACTTTACAGCCTAATAACCGTTCAGCAGCCTCGTTGTCAATTGTATCTCAGCCTGACGCGGCTGTGGTGAGGGTAGATGGCGAGTCCAAAGGTTTTACCCCTCTGGTAGTTGATCAAATCGACGCTGGTGATCATCAGATTCTGGTTACATCTCCGGGTTATCAGGAAAGATCGATTAACATTAAAGCCCAAACAGGCTATCGGTTGATAGTTTCTGTCCAATTAGCCAGACAACAGACTTCACCGACAGGAGAAGAGGCTTCATCCGGCACAGAGGCCAGCGGATCTGCAGAGGCCACTAAATCAGCTGGTCAGGCCACTCCCACTCCTACTCCGAAGACGCAAGGAAAGGTAACTCCTTCACCAACGGTTAAAACTCCACCGGAAAAGCCTTATGTGAAGATCAATGAAACACCCACAGGCTGGCTCAGGGTAAGGGCAGAACCAAGCTTGGGATCGGACGAAGTGGCTAAGGTGAATCCAGGTGATATGTTCTCATTAAAAGACGAGCAGTCAGGTTGGTACCAAATCGAATATGAGACCGGTAAGTTGGGTTGGATCGCAGGTCAGTACGCGGAAAAGTATGAGTAGTTGAAAGAGGGAAGTTTGAAGTTTCTTCGATGTTTTTCTTTGGAGTGGGATTGTGGAGGTCTCAGGTGGTAGGGAAGAGATAAAGAATGATAATTACCACCAAACCCCAGATGGTGACTGCGGTAAGCAATGGGCGATCAGAAAGAAGTACCCGTTCTGGAGATTCGGCTTTACTCCCGTCATAGATAATTCTTAAGTAACGCATGACACCGTAGATAACCACCGGAATTGTGGTCATCAGCCATTTATTGGTGCCGGAAAAGGTGAGGGGCAAATTGGAAAAAAGTTGAGGATAGGTTTTGGCTAAGGGTGCGGGTGGTTCGAAAAAGGCAAACAATGCCCAGGAAACCCAGGTAGAAGTGGCAAACATGGTCACATAACTATTAAGAACATCGGCGTTATATTTGGAAAGCACTTTGCGGTGACTGGCGGCTGTTTGTTCTGTGAGGATAGCGAGCTCTGCCCGTCTTTTTCCTACAGAAATTAACAGCGCGGTGGTAACCACGCATAACAAAAACCAAATCGAAAGATGGGCATCAATTACTAATGCTCCTGCATAAACTCGGAGAATAAATCCTCCCGCGATGACAATCATTTCCAAAATTTCTACGTGTTTAAGGACCAGTGTGTATGTGATTTGCAACAGCCAATAGGCGAGAATGATAATGAAAAAGAAGGTCGATAACTGTAATGACCACCATAAACCGGCAATCGAAAAGCAGATGAAAAGAAAGATGGCGGTACGGGGAGAAACTTTTCCGGAGGCAATGGGTCGAAGTTTCTTAAAAGGATGCTCACGGTCCTGTTTACGATCGATTAAATCGTTAAATACATAAATCGAAGAGGCAATGATCGTCATCACGCCCACGGCGATGATCACCAACCAAAGTTTTTCAAATACCAACAGGTTTCCGGAAAAGACCAACGCAGCTCCCACACTTAGGTTTTTAAGCCATTGTCTGGGTCGGATAGTTTTGAGAATATTAATTGCAAACTCAACCATGCTAAGGTGGCTCCGATAATAATTCCTACACCTAGAATTGTATAAAACTTCTGTCTGCTATTCAATTGTAAAGCTAAAATACCTAATAATCCGGTAATCACCCAATAGAAAACTATTATTTGTCGCTTACTCCAACCTAAGTCAAGCAGTTTATGGTGCAAATGTCCCCGGTCTCCCCAGACAGGTGATTTTCCATTAAGTAACCTTCTAAAAATTGCCCAACTGGCGTCCATGAGAGGTACTCCCAGAACTACTAAGACGGTGCCCACTTTGGTAGTAGACAAAATTGCCATCACAGCCAAGACAAAACCACCCAGGCTTTTACCGCTATAACCCGGCATGATTTTCTGGGGTGGAAAGTTCCAAGGAAGGAACCCCAGATAGGCTCCGGCAGTAATACCGGCTAAGGTGATTACAGGCCACTGAGTAATGTCAGCAGAGAATTTTAGGCTCAACAGACCGATGGTCAAAGCAGAAATGGCTACCACTCCTGGGAACTGGCCTTCGATTCCTCCTGCTCCTTGACCAATCAGGTTCATCAATCCTACGATCCAGAGAACTGCAAACAGGTCAGCGAGTAGCCAGAGACTGTGTGGTGCCCCAAAAAGATAGAAAGAAAATTGGGGATGAGAGAGATCAATAATTCCGCTACCAAAGGGATTAGTAAGAAAAGCGACTCCGATACCTGAGCCTACGACGATGAGAGCGGCCAAAAGATTTCCGCCAAATAAACGCCAGTAAGGAGACAGATTCCAACGATCATCAAGCAAGCCGACGATTAAGGCTGTCGCCGCCCCGGACAGGATACCTAATAGATGTTTGTCGAAGGGAAGAAATAGAATGGTGCCGACAATCAAAGCCAGGAAAATAGGCAATCCTCCTCCCCGCGGCACAGGATAGGTATGAGTGGTCTTGGGGTGTTGATGAGCCTGAGGGTCATCAACAATTCCCAGACGAGGGGCGAGTTTAATCACGATCCAGGTAGCCGTGAAACTGCTGACTAATCCGATCAGTCCGGGAAGAAAAAGAAGCGTTATGAAAGGCTGCGAGGTCATGATGCGATGGATGGTGGAGATAGAAACTCAGGCTTAAGATTACAGGTCCTTAACTAATTAACAAGTAAATTCTGGCTAAACTGAAAGCCAGCAGACCGACACTCAAAAATGCTGTCCAGACAATCACTTTACCTAATTTGGGCCATTTTTTACTAACTAAAATAGCCAGTAGAAAATCAAAACCTAGAATGATTCCCAAGACGAACATTATTGGCCAAAGGTTTGTTTCCGTGGCTAGTTGTTCAGCGCCCCGAGGCAAACTATAAAACAGAGGAAATTGAGGTGGTAGATATTGACGGTGCGAAAATCCGGGATAAGTTAGCCAGAACAAGATTCCGGTCAACAATAAGTAGAGGAAAATGGTGAGCAGGGTTAATTGCCGATTAATTCTTTGACCCCAAAAGGTGTACCAGAGCTGAACGATTTTATTCATTAGGATTAATTATACCTCAATGAGAGAGCTAAGAGGGGGGGTGCCCAAGTTGAAAGATTTGAGCATAGTTTGAATTTTGAATTAAATGATACCGTCGACTAATTAATTCATTAAGCTGAAGAAACGTGTTAGGCGCAGAATTTAATCTGACGATATAGGTGGGGGGTGTGCGTCTCAGAATTGTAATGGTAGTTTCTTGAGCATGAAACTGGTTAATATGATAAGCGGCAATGTAAGGCCCGTCTGGTAATTTACTAGTTAGTGGGTAGATCATGGTATCATCTCCCCAAATAAATAGGCTATCTGTAGACGAGAGATGAGCATTAATCCAAGCAGCCAACCGATAGGTGGATAGCACTCGCGGGTCAAACCATTGTAAATAGTCTTCTGGAGACCGAGCACCAGAGACGTAGGTGATAAAATTAGTGTAGTAACCAGCTACTGAATACCTCCAAAAGTTGATCCGGATCCAGGCAAGATACAAGATTGCTAGAGCGATGAGAGAAAAAGTCAAAGGATACTTGAGGCCAAAGATTCCCAGCGGCTGACGAAAAGAAAACTTGGGCAAACTCAGTACTCCCCAGGCAATTAGCAAACTTAAAGACGGCACCACCTGAAGAAGATAATGAGGATAAGGGCGACTGGAGAGCAATGCGCCGAACAGCGACCAAGAAAACCAGAGAGAGATAAATAAGATGGGTGTTTTTAGTCGCTGGCGTAGCTTCCAAAGGACTCCGCAAATAATCATCAGCACTATGAATCTTTGCAACAAAGTACCCCCGAAGGCAGTAGTGCTCCCCCATTGCGATTCTGGTACCCAGACGGAAACATAGAAAAAATTATTTAAGAATACATCCTGAATAAAACTGGACCAGCTATGGAGATAAAGAAAAATCAGGGAAACGGTAGCTATCGGAATAATGAATCCGGTTGTGAGAGACAATGAATCTCGAAAAAGTTGAGACAAAGTCTGTTTGTTAAATACTTTAATTAAATAAACAATGAAAATTAGTCCGGTGATGAAGTCGGTAAACGCCGGATGTTTAAATAAAAACCCTATTCCGAATAAACCTCCTGCGGTCATCAACCACAGATAGCGAGAATTTAGTTTCCGGTGATGACGAAGATGAACTAGACGCCCAAGAAAATTTTTAAAAGTCGAAAATGGAAGGGTCGTTTGGTTGTGGAATAAAGAAAATATAATGGTCATGGCACCAATTACGGGTGCCATCATAAAGATCTCTCCGTTGGCTAAATTACCTTCCCAAAATGGCAGGGAGATGAGCAGACTAAAGATGATTACAGCCAGTAAACTGGTAAGCGGTAGAGAGGATAATTTGGGATCGTGTTCATCCCTGGCGAGATTGATTTTCCAAACCAAGTTCCAGAATAAGATAATGGTAAATAACACCCAAATTGTTAAAATTAGTTTGAGGGCAAATAAATTGCCGGCTAACCCAGCAATGAAATAGAGAAGAGGAGGTTTATTGTCATGAATGTCCCGGTAAAGAACTCTGCCTTCTCTCCAGGCTTGTCCCATGGTAAGGGTGATGCCTTCGTCACCATACCAGTAGGGCTCGAATAGAGAAGGTAACCTGAGCATAAAGACTGATGCTAAGATGACTATCAGCCACCAACGCCGAGACTGAGGAAGTAGTTTTTTCATTATTAGGTTTATTTTAGTGTTTATAAGTTAACTTGTCATCAAAAACCATGAAGATTGCCATATTGAATATCTACTCTGGATTGGTGTCCAGAGGAGCTGAAACAGCAGTACACGAAGTGGCCAAACGACTCCAGAAATCACATCAGATAACTATCTTTCAGGGTGGAAGAAGAAAATATTCCGATACCAACTATCAGGTGGCAAGCATTCCAGGAGTGCATGTTTTACCGACCGATCCTGGTTCCGGATGGATAAACAAAATTAAACACCGGTTGTATATAGATGAATATAACCTGATGGTGAAGCGCTTTACTTACTCCTGCGCAGAGCGAATGGCCAAAGAAAACTTTTCTGTAATCTTGGCCATTAACGGGTATCAGCAATTAAGGGTGCTAAAAGAGCAGAAATCGAAGCTGAAGTCCAAAATTGTGTTTGTAAACCATGCTCAATTCTGCGCCTCGGTATTGAGGATGGCAGGCTGGGACAATTGGATGAAGTTAAGATTGGCGCCGGATGTATTTGTGACTTTGACTCAAACCATGGATGATTGGTGCCGAAAGCGGGCACCCAAAGAGACGCGGGTGGTAAAAATTCCCGATGGAGTAGATTTGAAAGGGTTTAATCCCCGGATTAAGCCCCAGAAGCTAGACCTTCCCAAGCCGCTGATTTTGTCCGTGGCTGGGCTGCAGGCATACAAACGCGTGGATTTACTGATCAGGGCAGTGGCAAAGATGCCTGTTAAGCGACAAGCGAGAAAACTGAAAACCCTGGGGTTACCTAAGTCCGGAACGCAGGTTCCCAGCCTTTTGATTCTCGGTGATGGACCGTTAAAATCCAAATTACTGGATTTAGGAAACAGATTACTAGGTTCCGAGAGGTTCAAGATTATGACTGTGGCTTATGATCAGATGCCCCACTATTACGCAGCCTGCCAGGTATTTAGCTTGCCGTCCTCACCGGTGGAAGCTTTTGGCATTTCCTATTTAGAAGCTATGGCCACGAATAAACCGTTGGTGGCCCCTGATGATGATCAGCGCCGAGAATTAACCGGCAAAGGAGGAGTATTGGTTGATGTAAAGGATACTGAAGCTTACGCCCAAGCTTTAACTCAGGCTCTGACCACCAATTGGCATAACCAACCACGGAAACAGGCAGAAAAATATTCCTGGGAACAAGTAGCTGACCAATATGAAGAGCTGTTTAAAAGCCTTGCTGGTTAATCAGTTGAGAGTTAAATAGTTGGCATATAATGATACTAAGCATGGAATTATTATTTTTGATTAGAACCGCTTATGTAGATCTGAAAAGGAATAAAGTCAGATCTTTGTTAACCTCTTTGGGCATTCTCATCGGAGTATTTTCTGTGGTGACTTTAATTGCCTTCGGGTTGGGGTTGAGGGGGTTTATTCAGGAACAATTTGCAAAAATCGGCACCAATCTGGTGATCGTGTTTCCGGGCAACTTTTCATCAGATCAGGGTGGATACCAGGATAGCGAAGGAGGTTTGGGAATGATCACCTTTGACCAACGGGATTTTCAGGCACTTCAACGAATTAAAGTGGCCAAATATGTGGTTCCAGCGTTTATTAAAGTAGTGAAAATAGAAGCAGGAGGAGAGTCGAAAGTGCGCAGTTTGTTCGCTTCCACAGCAGATATTTTCCCCGTACAGAACTGCGAGATAGAGTACGGAAGGTTGTTTACTGAAGCGGATGTGAGAAAAGAGGTAAAAATAGCGGTATTGGGTTCAAAAGTGGCAGAGGAGCATTTTGGCAGCGGTCAGAACGCGGTGGGCAAAACGGTACGGTTAGACGATCAAAGGTTTAAGGTGGTTGGAGTACTCAAAGCCAAAGGCGGCGGGCTGGGCGGACGGGATTTTGATACCTTTATTTACACTCCTTATACGGCTGCCTATGTTTTCAATCCAGATAAAACTTTTGCCGCTTTTTACATGCAGGCCAAAAATAAAGAAGACATTCCGGAATTAAAATCCGAAGCCCAAAAGATTTTGGAGAAACGCTATGACAAAGAAGATTTTTCGGTGATTGAACAGACGGAAATTTTGGGGATTGTGGACGAGATTTTCGGGATGATTAATTTATTGTTGGTGGCTTTGGGATCAATTTCTTTGGTGGTAGGCGGAGTGGGAATTATGAATATTATGTACGCTTCCGTGACAGAAAGAACCAAAGAAGTGGGGATCAGACGGGCGTTGGGAGCCACCAAACAGGACATTCTGGTGCAGTTTTTGTCAGAAGCGGTGATTTTGGCCTTGTTCGGGGGATTAGCAGGTCTGGGCATTGCCACTGTCGGAGTGATCATCGCCCGGCACTGGTTCCCGGCGGCGATTAACCTGATGTCGATTGGTCTGGCATTGGGAGTGTCATCAGTGATTGGGATCACATTTGGAGTTTTTCCAGCCCGCAAAGCTGCCACCTTGCCTCCGATCGAAGCAATTAGAAGACATTAGTTTAAGAAATATGTTTAATTTCATTTTGTTAATAAAAACTTCCACTACAGATTTGCTTAAAAATAAGATCCGCACCGGATTGACTTCTCTGGGGATTCTGATCGGGGTGATGTCAGTAGTGTTATTATTGGCTTTTGGCCAGGGACTGAAAAACTTTGTGACTCAACAACTGGAAAATTTAGGCGCCAACGTACTATTCGTTTATCCCGGCGACATATTAAACAGTACCAGTCAGGCTGGCGGAGGCATGTTGGGAACTGTGAAGTTTGACCAAAAAGATTTGAAAAATTTACAGAAATTGAATTTGGCAAAATATGTAGTTCCGGTATTTATTAAGCGGTCAACGATAAAAGGGGGCAGTGAAAAAAAGCTCAGTGATTTATATGCCACGACTCCTGATATTTTTAAAATTCGTGATTTAAAACCCCAAACAGGAAGATTGTTTACTGACGCAGACATAGGAAAAAGAGCCAAAATCGCTGTTTTGGGGCCTAAGATTGCCAAAGATTTGTTCGGGAATGAAGTGCAGGCTGTGGGAAAAACCGTCCGGGCTGAAGACCAGAGGTTTACTGTGGTAGGCGTGATTGAGCCCGTCGGAGGGGCCGGAGGGGGAGGTGGTATTTCCGGCCCTGATTATGACTCCTATACTTATATTCCTTTCACAGCGGCCACGGCTTTTAATCCTAAAAATGAAATTTATTCTTTTTATGTTACTGCGGCAACAAAAGACGACTTGCCAGATTTGAAGGCTGAGATTGTGAAAGTGATGAGTGACCGCTACAAAAAGGATGAGTATTCGGTGATTGAGCAAAAGGAGATTTTAAGTATCTTTGGCAACATTTTTCAGATTATCAATGCTGTGCTGGTAGCCATCGGGTCGATTTCTTTACTGGTAGGCGGGGTCGGGATCATGAATATTATGTACGCGACGGTCACGGAAAGAACTACTGAAATAGGCATCCGTAGAGCCCTAGGAGCTACCAAGGGAGATATTTTGGGGCTGTTTTTGATCCAGGCCACACTCTTATCTTTGTTAGGGGGAATTATTGGATTGGCCTTGGCTACTTTGATAGTGATGTTGATTCAGCCGTGGTTTCCTGCCAGTATTAACCTGCTTTCGGTGATGGTGGCTCTGGTGGTGTCGTCGGCCATTGGGGTATTTTTTGGCGTGGTGCCGGCCACTAAAGCCGCCAAAAGATCCCCTATTGATGCCATTAGGTATGAATAGCTCTTATGCTTTTCCCTTTGGAGAATGAGGCGACTAGAAGAAGGGCTAAGACGAGGCGCTCGTATAGCTGCGGATGGCAAAGTTCCAGAAGCTGTGGCTGAGATAGAGAAACATCGTGGCTAAGATGATGGGTAAAGTCCATGCCCATGGTTGTGCTTGACCAAGGATAAGCTGGGTCGGAGTGTAGACGATGATGCCGACCGGAATGATAAAGGTAATGATGGCTTGCAAGACGATGGGGTAGGCGGTTTTGGGAAACTGGGCGGTTTCGAAAATTGGCGGGAAGAGGTTAACGATATTTTCCAATCTACCAAAATAGAAAGCGACAGTAATGCTGATAAACCACAAGGCATAGGTAAGAATCATGCCGGAAATCAGTAAGGGAATAATGATCACCAGAGACCAATAATTAAAGGTCAAGTTCAGATGTTGGAAACTGTAGATCAGCAGAGCGGTTCCCATCATCAGGGAGGAGATTTGATTGACACTGATACGCCTTGTTGAAAGGAAAAATTGGCTGTCGATGGGTTTGGTGAGCCATAAATCCAACTCTCCTTTGTTAATCATTCTGGGAATGGGAAATAAATTGGGCCAAAAGTATCCCCAAAATACAGCGCTGAAATAGCGATACCAACCGAGTAACATGAGAATCTGGTAGTAGTTCCAGCCGCCCAAAAGCCTGACCTTGCCGTATAAAGCAGTAAAAAAGATAATCGCCAGTACTCCCCAGGCCAGATCCACGAAGAACCACATGATGAAATCACCCCGATAGGTGAGGCTGGCCACAATGGAGTATTTAAGCTGGATATAAAACATTCTTAGATAACGATTCATATGGTTTTACCCCCCAACTGCCGAATATCTTTTTAATCCCTGTTTCCAAAGATAAAGAAGCAATAATCCTAGAATCAGCAACCAAGCAAGAGATTGGAAGAGACTGAGATAGATCTGTTCCTGATTCACTTGACCCAGGAAGACAGAGATGGGTAAATAGTAAAGGAGTTTAAACGGCAGCCACTGGCTGATAGTCTGCAGCCAGGAGGGTAAGAAGGTGAGAGGAATAGTCGCGCCTCCTAACACGGATTCAAACATCCATTGAGCATGTTTGAGTCCGTCAATGGATTTGAAAAAGAAGGCTAGACTCAGGAGGATCATTTCTAATAAAAAACAAATAAGATTGGCCATGATAATCAGGAGAATAAACCAGCCGACGGATGATAGCTGAGGGATGATCCAATAGGATTGAAAAAGAAGCCAAAGGGCGATTAACAGCGGAATAAATAGGATGCCGAATCTGATCATGGTGCGAGTGAAGCTGTCAACAAAGGCAATGCGGATGAACTGAATGGGTTTCATCAGATAGGCGGAAATCTCACCGGTGCGAATTTGTTGGGCCAGGTAGTCGCTGAAATGGTAACTGATGAATCTGGAAATGACTAAGGAGAGAAAATAATAGGTAATGATTTGAGCCAGGCTATAACCGCCCACTTGTTTTTGATTCATAGCCAGCCAGACGAAAACCATAGACAGGATGGGAATCAGCTCGATGATCTGCCAAAGCATGGTTTCCGCCCGGTAATTAATAGTATCAATAAATCTGATTTTGGCTAAGGCGATGTATTTCTTCATAGGCATATTATATATTCGGTTAAGGGCCAGGTGAAGGTAGCCTAACTCTTTAAGGTAATTTAAACGCCTGCTTGCCTATGAGGAGACATTGTAACCGTAATGCTTTACTTTTTACGGTATAATAAGCACAAATGAAGTGTTTATTGTTCTTGTTGCTTCTGTCAGGTTTGGGGTGTTTTGCTTACTATCAGGGATGGTTAGAGGTGTCAGTTAATTACCCTCCGGAATTTTCTTCGCCTACGGCCGAAGCTCCGGTAGAAGTGAATCCCAGACCTTTGGATGAATTAACGTTTGATAACTTGAGAAAACGACAATATGAAAGTAGCCCCATTGTTTTGGAAAGGGTTATAAAGCAGGACAAAAAGTTCACTTCTTATTTATTTACATATAAATCAGACGGGGAAAAAGTTTCTGGAATGGCTACCATTCCCGTGCCTCAAGCTGATGAAGACAAATTGCCGACAATTGTGATGATCCGCGGATTTGTGGATCAGGATATTTATCAAACCGGAGTCGGTACCTGGAGAGCAGCAGAGGTGTTGGCAGAAAACGGATTCGTGACTTTAGCACCTGATTTTCTGGGCTATGGAGAGTCTGACAAGCCGGAAGATGATGTGTTCTGGGAACGATTAAATCGACCGGTGCAGATATTAAATTTAATGGCTTCATTAAACACCTTGGCACAAGTTGACACTGAAAGAGTTGGTCTGTGGGGCCACTCCAATGGAGGCCAAATTGCTTTGTCAATTCTGGAAATCAGTCAAAAGCCTTATCCAACGGTATTGTGGGCACCAGTGTCTAAGCCATTCCCCTACGCGATTCTTTATTACACGGATGAATTTGATGATCAGGGGCTGAAGTTGCGTTATGAATTAGCAAATTTCGAAAAATTATATGACGTGAATAAGTATTCGATCAGCGAATACTTTGACCGTATTATGGCTCCTATTCAGTTGCATCAAGGCACGATTGATGATGCCGTGCCCCTGGAGTGGTCAAATGAATTGGCAGATAAATTGAAAGCTTCAGACGTGGAGGTAAATTATTATGTCTATCCTCAAGCAGATCATAATCTATCCGGAAGTTGGGATACCGTGGTGCAGAGAGATGTGGGATTTTACAAACGAATGCTAAAGAAGGAAAACAATAACGTTGAATGATACTGAAAGTTTATTTGGATTTAATAAAACGACGAGTTTTGGGAGAAAGGGGCGACTATTGATGCAGACTAACAGATAAGGCGGCTCATATTTTAGTTAAGGTCAAAGTGAGCGTCAAGATGAAGTTGGAAACTATACCGATGAATCGTCGATTGATTTTAGAGTTTTATTTCGTCTGTTGGTAAACTTGGGGTATGTATGGCGAAGATTTTTGAAGGAGCTAGAAATTCTCCGGAGATAATGTTATTTTTTTCGACGAAAAGGAAGTCTCCCCCATTTAATTCTATTTGTTGATTGTTGACTGTATAATTTGCTTTTCCTTCAAGAAAAATAAGAACTTCTATCATTTGTTTATGATAGTGGGGGAGTTCGATATCTCCTTCTCGATGTTCTGCGTATTTTATTTCTAGTAGATTTGTTTTGGCGGGGTGGTTATGAGGGAAAAAGGCTCCACAAAACCAACCCTTGTATTTTGGATTATTTATATAATTACCTGTAAAGTACTTATTATTTTTAAATTTGTTGGTAGACATATCTGGATTGAGAAGGCGTGGGGCTTATTTTAGATTTTAATGGTTCTGCTAGATATTTGCTGTCTACTCGTGCCTTGTCGCTAGAAGAGAATCATCAACCCGCAGCCTGGCAGTATGGTTTTGTGGATCCGAGAGAACTCGAACCTCTGACATTCCCGATGAACATCGGGGTGCTCGGTGGCCGCTGGGGGACTCGAACCCTCGACCTCTCGCATGTGAAGCGAACGCTCTAGCCAGCTGAGCTAAGCGGCCGGGTGGAAGTTAGTGTTTGCCAAATTATACCATCGCGAGTACACTTATAAAATAGGATGAGTGCCGCGATCAGGGGAAAGGTTTCGGGCGCTTTTATTATTTTTACACAAGTGAAGGGTTATGAATCTGAGATTTTCCCGGGCAAAATTAGATGCAGTTTTTAAGCACTTAAGCTACATTTTTTTGGACATTATTCAAACGGTGGTGATGGCCCTGGCAGTGTTTGTGGTGGTGTACTTGTTTGTCTTCCAACCAAATCAAGTAAAAGGCAGTTCAATGGTGCCGACATTGGAAGATGGCGAGTACGTATTAACAGATAAGTTAACTTACAGATGGGTACGAGGTCCAGAAAGAGGAGATATTGTGGTATTTGAAGCTCCAGAGAATGAAAAATACGATTTTATCAAGCGGATAATAGGTCTGCCTGGAGATGTGATCACTCTTAAAGACGGGAGAGTGTATGTGAATAATGAGTTATTGCCAGAAGAGTATCTTCCCCCCACTACCCAGACGGCTTCTGGAGCCTTTTTAAAGAACAATCAACCTTATATAATTCCCGAGGGTGGTTATATCGTGATGGGGGACAACCGGAGATTTTCCAGTGATTCCCGAGAATGGGGACCGGTGCCGACTGATCATTTAATTGGCAGAGCCTGGTTTCGCTATTGGCCTCCGGGACGTATTGGGGTGATTTATCACGGCGAATGATTAGGCAGCAGAAGAAATTGGTAATCGGAAATCAAAGATTGGCATTGGAGAAATGGGTGGTGGATGGCCGTTAGTGTGATCTAGATGCCGGGACTGGTATGCATGATTCCTTGGTAAATCAATTGCAGTCTTCGCTCGGTGGTTTCGGGATTGCCTTTAAGGTGAATTACTAGTTTGGTTTCATTACGTGAGCGGGTAAGTTTAACAACATTTTTGTGATCTTCTTCAATGGAACCAAGCTTGTCAGTTAAATCGTTCCTGATTTTGTCTGTTTGCTCGCTGACTATCAGTGGCGGTCGGGTGGGCACACCTTGCTTGGTGGTTGCTCCATTATCTTTCATTCTTCTAGCCAGATCTTCTGCCATGCGCACTGAACCTGATTTCCTGAGAATAATTTTATAAGCTTCGATCATCCGATCATGATCGTCAATACCCAGTAGAGCTCTAGCATGACCTTCGGTGATCATGCCTGTAAGGAGGCCATCTTTAAGGATATCCGGGAGAGTGAGCATGCGTAGGCTATTGGACACATAGGCAGGGCTTTTACTGATCCTGTTGGATACCTCACCAGTGGTGAGTCCAAATTCATTAATCAAGCGGTCAAAGGCTTTGGCTCTTTCCAAGGGATTAAGATCACTGCGCTGCACGTTTTCCACTAAAGCCATTTCCAACATGCCTTTGGGAGTGGTTTTTTTGATGATTACCGGTACTTCAGTCAAGCCTGCAAGCTTAGATGCCCGCCAGCGGCGCTCTCCGGCAATAATTTGCAAACCGGCGGGGGTATCGGCAATAACGAGTGGTTCTAAAACTCCATGCTCTTTAATGGAGTCAACCAAATCCTGAAGAGATTGACTGGTGATCGTACCTCTCGGTTGAAGGGGATTGGGACTTAATTGGTCGATCGCGATTAAACGGACGGATTGTTCTTCAGCCATATGGAAGGTGAGAGCAGTTGATCTGTGGGTTCAGCAACTAAAGCAGTCAAAGACGAAAGAGACGACTTGACTCTTAATTGGAACTAATTATTTGCACTAATTGTCGGTTGTTTTTCTTGGTAAATTTAACTATCCCATCCTCCAGAGCAAATAAAGTAAAATCACGACCCATGCCCACGCCGCTTCCGGCGTGGTATTTGGTGCCTCTCTGACGAATGAGAATATTACCTGCCTCCACCTGTTGCCCACCAGAAATCTTGAGACCTAATCTCTTACCGGCAACCGTACCTTTTTGTCTGGATTTTCCACCTGATTTGGTATGAGCCATAGTTGTAAAATTTTTAACTTCTAATCAGATCAGATCACTAAGATTAATTAGGTCAATTAATGTTTATCTTTTCAATCAGCAGTTTGGTTAGTTGACTGCGATGACCCTTAACTCTACGATAGCGGGATTTAGCTTTATAAGTAGCTACCCGAATTTTTTTATCCTTGGTTTGTTCAATGATTTTGCCGGTAACTTTGACCTTATCCGTGGCGGGGTGGCCCAGAATTCTTTGATCTCCATCTACCACTAAAAGCACCTGATCAAACGTCACTTTATCTCCAGCCTCACCGGCTAGTTTATTGACGAGAACTTGTTGGCCTTCTTGAACTTGAAATTGCTGGCCGCCGATAGCCAGGATAGCGTATTTCATATTAAAGATAATTTCGCTTCTGCCCTGCTCTAAATTAGAGAAAAGCAATTTAAAAAGCTAGGAATGAAAAGATTTTTTGCTTAGGCCCTAATTATAAGCTAGATTTTTCACGAGGTCAACGGATGTGCAGTGGTTCGGGTGCTCTGGCGTGGACTAAAATATTGTTAACAATGCCCAGGCTGATAAAGGTGGCCACTACGGAAGACCCGCCGTAAGACAGTAAAGGTAAAGTGACACCGGTAATGGGTAAAATTCCCAAGTTCATACCAATGTTAACGAAGACTTGAAACGATAAAGTAGTTAACAGACCACTAATCATGAGTCTCTCCAATTCTGACCTGGCATGATGCATGGCTTGAATGAATCTGATGAAAAGGACTAAATAAAGCACCAGAACTAAAAGCGATCCAGCCAGACCTAATTCCTCGGCCAAAGAGGCAAAAACAAAATCGGTGTGTCTTTCAGGTAAAAATCTGAGATGAGATTGGGTACCTCGACCTAAACCTCGGCCAAATAACTGTCCCGAGCCAACTGCGATTTGAGATTGGAGCACGTGGTAACCCGTATTTAACGGATCTTGTCCAGGATTGAAGAAGGTGATGATGCGATCTTTTTGATAACCATGTAAAAAATTCCAGCTCACGGGTAGGATAATAGCAATGAGTACGACACCTAAGATGACTTGTTTCGTATTAAGGCCTTTGGTGACGATGATCCCGAACCACCCCACCAACAAAGCCAGGGTGACGCCTAAATCGGGCTGACGAAAAATAATATAGGCGGGCAGAGCAAGGATGATCAAGGATTTGAAGATGCCCCGTAAGGTCAACGGTGAGCCTGTGGATAAAGTGTGAGCTAAAATGACTAGCAGAAACGGGCGGACAATTTCTGATGGTTGAATATTAACGGTTCCGAATTGCAGCCAGCGGTGAGCACCACCGGAAGGAATTCCAAAGACAAAAGGAGAAATAAGAAATAATAAGCAGAGCAAATAGATTAATTTGTTGAATTGCAGCCAGGTGGCGAAGTTGATTTTGGTGAGCAGCAAATAGGCGACCAATCCGATGACAATGGCTGAAGTTTGTACTGCCAATAACTCGGGCGCCACGCTGGAGAGGATAGTCAAACCCAATCCGATGAGGAAAAGAATTGACAAGGTTAAAGCGATGTCTAACTGGCGAATGATCCGAAGCATTAGGTGCAGTATAACTGATTAACCGGTTTATCAGAAGGCGAATCTCTATCTGCTTTTCCTATTAATCTGTAAGCTGTCTCCCTGAATCAGATGTTGAGCTAGAGTTTGGCGTTTGATTTCTTCCTCAAATTCCTGAGGCCAGTCAGGCAAAGTAACGGTGACTTTTTCGGTAAGCTCACAGCCCGCCTCTTTCCTGGCTATTTGAATTTTACGAATCAGTTCCCGAGCTTGGCCTTCTGCGCGCAGAGAAGGAGTAAGTTTTGTGTCTAGACCGATATGATAGCTATCTGGTGTACCTGAACTATTCCAAAAAATTTCCTTGATATTCAATTCCTCTTTTATCAACTCCTGGAATTGAGAAGGTAGTTTCCAAGATACTTTTACTCTTAATTTCTGTAAGGGCTGACGAACATTCAGTCCGGTTTCCTTTCTGGCAGCGTGTCCTCTCTCTACAATCCAGCGAGCTTTATTCATGCTGTCTAATAAAGCTAAATCATCTTTTGATAGTTTAACGCCCAATGAAGGCCAATCTGCTAGATGTACAGATTCTTCGCCTGTTAAATTCGCATAGATCTCATCTGCCAAAAACGGGGTAATGGGCGCTAATAATTTACTCAGGGTAACCAGAACATGATAAAGAGTTTGGTAACACACTTGTTTGTCATCCTGATCACTGGCTGTCGGACCCAAACGGGTACGGGAGCGGCGTACATACCAGGTGGAAAAGTCGTTAATGAATTCTTGTAGCGCTTGGGCAGCGCTCATAGCATCGTACTTACTCAAGGCGTCACTTACCACTTTAATTAATTGAAGTTGACGAACGATAATCCACTGATCGAGGATTTTAACTTTTTTTAATTGCTTTTTATACCAGTGAGAAAGATCTGTATTTTGGTCTGCCGATGAAGGTTGCCAAGAGTCAGTGTTAGCGTAGGTAACAAAAAAGTTGTAAATATTCCAGAGCAACAGATGAACCTTGCGTTTGACCAGAGCTGCCCCTTTAGGTCCAAACAGCAGATTATCAGCCGGATTTTGTAAGGCAAACATAAAGCGCATGACGTCAACTCCGAGTTCGTCAGCACCTTGATTAAACTCAATGGCATTACCCCAGGATTTGTGCATAGGCCGGCCGTCTTCGCCCAGTAAGGTGCCAAAACCCAGCACCCGCTGGTAAGGCTCGCGGTTCTCAAGTACAGTGGACATGGCAATCATAGAATAAAACCAGTTTTTGAATTGGCCCGGGAATGATTCGGTAATAAAATCAGCTGGGAACCACTGTTCCCAAGCCTGTTTATCAGACAGATATAAAGGCTGTCCGTGTTCAATTTTTATATTCTTCGCAGTGATGTTATCTAACTTGTGTTTTTGAGGTTTTTCTATAATGGTCGAGTAGGGGACAATGCCTGCATCCAGCCAGGGGTTACCCACGTCAAGGATGCGGCTCATCAGCTGCCCGCATTGTTCACACTTGATTTTCACTTCGTCTATATAAGGGCGGTGAGGTGTATGGCCAGCAAATTTATCCCAACCTTCGATCGCCCTGGTTTTTAATTCTTCTTTCCCACCCATAACCTCAAAATGTCCGCATTTAGCACATTCCCAAATCGGCAGAGCCAAACCCCAATAGCGATTTTTTTTAGAAATTAACCAATCATGCATGTTTTTAAGCCAATCTAATTCTCGCTTCAAACCAAATTCCGGCATCCAGGTGATCTTTTTGGCGACTGCAACCATTTGTTTTCTCAATGTTCTCCCCTTCTTACCTTCTGGATCCTGACGATCCATAGCAATGTACCATTCGTCTGCTACCTTCCAAATAAGTTCAGTTTTACATCGCCAGCAGACAGGGTAGCGGTGGCGATACTGTTCAACTTTGTATAGCCAATTGTTGGCTTGCAAGTAATCGATCACGACCTCCGGGTGTTTTTTGGCGTTTTTACCTTCGAGCTCACCGAAATCCGGCAAATATTGACCAATATCGTCGGTGGCGGGAACCACGGGTAATCCCAATTGCTTACCAAGCTGATAATCTTCTTGTCCAGTGCTAGTGGAAGTATGAACCAGTCCAGTGCCTTCTTCTACTGAAATGGGCATGATTAAAGGATCGGTCAAATAGACCCGGTGAAATTTCTGTTTTTGTTCAGGAGTCAGGCCCTTTACATAAGGCTGATGATCATAAGGCGCTTGATAAGCAAGTCCCGCGAGGGTTTTCCCTGGCGCGGTTTTAGTAATTTGAACTTCTTTCCCCAAAATTTTTGCCACTCGGTCTTTGGCTAACCAGACGCTTTCGGTTTCAGATATTTTAACTAAGGCATATTTGATGTCTTTATCCGCTGCTACGGCAGTATTTGCCGGAATGGTCCAAGGAGTAGTCGTCCAGATAAGGAGAGACTCATTGGGCCGGTCAACAATTTTTAGTTTGACGTAAATTGATTTATGGACCACTTCTTTGTAATCCTCAGTTAAGGTTTCGTGCTGAGAGATGGCGGTTTCACACCTGGGACACCAAGGAACAACATCTTCACCTTTGTATAAATAGCCTTTTTGATGACAGCGTTTTAAGAAATGCCAGATCATGTAATTGTTAGCCTCGGACATGGTGAAATAGGAATGATCCCAATCGGCAAAATAGCCTAATCTTTTGGATTGTTCTGTCTGGATGGCGGCGTATTTGAGCACCCGCTGTTTGCAAAGGTCAATGAATTTGGCGATGGAGGCTTTTTTGTCCTCCGGAACTAAATTTTCAATATCTTTTTTGGATTTCAGACCGAGTTCTTTTTCTACTTCGACTTCTACCCACAAACCTTGGCAATCAAAACCATTCTGAAATCTTTGTTTGTACCCGCGCATATTCCAGAAACGGGGCCAGAGATCTTTGTATGTGCGGCCCCAGGCGTGATGAACTCCCATGGGGTTGTTGGCCGTGATGGGACCGTCCATAAAAGAGAAGCTTTTGGCTGATTGGTCGTTTTTGTGCAAGTATTTTTCCACTATTCCGGATTCATACCAATGTTTAAGACGTTTCTTTTCCAGCTCGGGGAAGTTTACCTGGGGATCAACTGGTTTGAAGCTCATGACGTTGATTGTACAGCAAGAACCAGGAATTATGAACTAGGAATTAAGAAAGAAGAACAAAAAAATGCGCCATTGGCGCACCAAACTTTAGAATTCTGCCTTTCAACATTTGACCTTACTTCCTGATGTTTCTTAAAAATGCAGGAATGTCAAAATCATCGCCTTCAGTGGGTGATTCGGTATCATCTTGGGGTTGATCCTGGTCGTCGGTGTGCTGTTCATCCGTAGTTTGTTGCACAGGTTGGGCTGGTTGATCGTCGGAGAGGGAGCCAATCAGACCGGTGGCTGGTTTGACGCTCGGAGGTTTGGTAAAGTGAGCAATGCGGGCTTGAGTATCATCAAATCCGGTAGCAATGACCGTGATTTGAATTTCGTCGGCCAGTGCCCTATCAATGGTGGCGCCAAAAATGATGTTGGCGTCAGAAGCAGCGCTTTGAGCAATGATCTGGGCGGCTTCATCCACTTCGGTCATGGTCAGGTCCTCACCGCCGGTAATGTTAAACAGGATGCCTTTGGCCCCTTCAATGGATAGCTCAAGCAAAGGGGAAGAAATGGCGGATTTGGCTGCGGCTTGTGCCCGATTTTCACCGGTGCCCACGCCGATGCCCATCAGGGCTGATCCGGCGCTTTCCATGATGGCTTTGACGTCAGCAAAGTCAACGTTAATCAAACCCGGAACGGTGATGATGTCAGAGATGCCTTTTACACCTTGATTAAGCACAGAATCAACCATTTTAAAGGCATTGAGCAGGGTGACTTTGCGATCGACCACATCCAACAAGCGTTGATTGGGGATGACGATCATGGTGTCTACTTTTTCTTTGAGGTTAGTCAAACCTTCTTCGGCCACTGACATGCGTCTGGTGCCTTCAAAGGCAAAGGGTTTGGTGACGATAGCCACGGTTAAAGCGCCGACTTCTTGAGCGACTTCCGCTACCACAGGCCCGGCGCCAGTACCGGTACCACCACCAGCGCCGTAGGTGACAAACACCATATCACTGTCAGTTAAGTATTCCCTGATCTTGTCCCTGGATTCTTCTGCAGCGGCTGTGCCGATGTCCGGATCGGCTCCGGAACCTAAACCTTTGGTAACTTGCTCGCCGATTTGGAGTTTAAGTTCAGCCTGGTTTTGAAGCAGGGCCTGAGCGTCGGTGTTAATGGAAATGAAGTCCACGCCGGCAATCTGACCGTCTGAAATCATGGTATTGATGGCATTACTGCCCCCACCACCCACACCCACAACTTTGATTCTGGCAAAACCGCCGAGACTGGATTTAACGAGTGCCATAGAGATTGAAGTTTAGAAATTGGTTGTTTAAAGATAAGAAAACAGCAATGTAAATTAGGTTCAGATTAACAAAATTATTGTTGGCTGTTTTGAGAATTCCTGTTTTAACTATTCTCCTGATATTATATCAAACGAAAAAAGCTCTGCACTGGGCAGAGTTTTATTAAACTGACGTTAAAGCGTACTTTTGTCTATAGTCTAATTTTAACCTGTAATGAAAATATCTGCAAGTTGAAAAACCAATGATTCACCAAACCATTCTGTTATGTTATGCTGAGAGTAAACATGGATGGAAGTCATAAATTTTCACTAAAGCTAATTGGTTTAATATCTCTGTCCTTCTTGATATTTTTCTTGGTGCTAATTTTTCCTCCCCAGTCGTACGCGCAAGGGTATTATCGATGCTATGATGCTGGTGGAGTGGGTGCTTGTATGGATGTTGAGCCCCATTGCGCAAGTGACTACGTGACTCCTGCTGGTGCCTGCACACTAGGTGAGACGTGTAATGAAAATCATCCGTGTGTGGCTCCCACAATAACTCCTATTCCTATTGGTGATTGTGACTGCGATGCTTCCTGCAACGTGATTTCAGGTACAAATACTTGCGCCTCTGGAACTACTGCTACCTGCGACCCTCAGGATCCTAATTTAGGCTATTGTCTCGGTGGCTGTAGTTGTTCAGTTCCGCAGGGATCTTTAGCCTGTAATGCTCAGTGTACTGAGGATAATCAATGTGACCCTGATACCGGTTGTGGAGTATGTGCAAATGTAGGGACCTGGTTAGTTCATGATTTCCGTTGTGTGACACCCACACCAGCGTCATCTTCAACGGATGTCCTCCCTTATAATCCTTGTGAAGGGGTGGAAGACAGAGGAGCTTGCGAGACTTGTGTAAGTGGTGGCGGAGCATATACTGCGTTGGGATGTATTGATACAGATCCTGGTCCGTTTGCTGCTGAAATTATCAAAATTTTATTTGGACTGGCTGGAGGGGTAGCTTTCCTGCTGATGATTTACGGGGCTTTTCTGTGTGTAACCAGCAGAGGTGATCCGCAAAAAGCCCAGGCGTGCAGAGAAACTATCACCGCGGCAGTGGTGGGGTTGTTGATGTTAATTTTTTCTCTGTTCATTGTGCGGTTGATTTTTGGACCGATAGGGATTATTCCTGGCCTAGTAGATATTTTTTAGACGTTTTTAGTTAAACTAAAAACGTCCCAAAGTTTATTTATATATGAATATGCGAGGTTTATTTCGAGTCACGGTTATAGTTGGTTCCTTCCTAGCAATATTCTACTTATTACCCAGTAAATTCTTTTATATCCGGGCTCAACTTGAAAATATTTGTTGCTCAACGCCCGGCGACTGTCAAGATCCTAGTAAACCCAACTGCGTGGAACCTGGCGCGGGACAAGAGGATTGTGATCGAGCCCACGGAACGCTACTTAATAAACCACGGTATTGTGCTGCGCCTTCGGGAAGTAATCCTAGCTTTAGGATTCCGAATTATCGGGAAATCGGTCAATCTGGTTTTCGTTTTTTCCAAGGTAATCCCAGCACGCTTGATGTTGGAAAAATAGTTTCGGAATTACTCCCTTATGTATACGTACTGGCTGGGCTGCTGTTGTTTGGTTATTTGATTTACGGCGGGTTTCATTTGGTGACCTCGTTCGGCTCCCCGAAAGCGATTTTGGAGGCCTGGTTGATTATTTTCAGGGCTTTAGTGGGATTTGTCATGGTATTTGTGTCTTTCTGGCTGATTCAGATAGTGGAAAGGATTTTTGGGTTGGATATACTCTAACTACTCCCCTGCTGAGAGAAGGTTGAGCTTGAAGAGGAGAAATCGACAGCAGATTGAATTTACTAATTGACAAAAACGCTGATAAATCTTAAAGTTTGTTCATGGCTTCTGAAGGTACGTCTTCGAATGGTAAACGAAACGGGATGCCGGGATTTGCAGTAATTTTATTGATCGCCGGTGCCTTTATCGTGGGGATGTTTTGGAACCGGTTGACCAGCCTGGAAAGGCAAGTGGACGAATTAAAAGGCGGGAGTAAACCTCAGGCGGCTGCTGGAAATCAAGCCGGCACGGGGCAAGTGAATAATCAGCCGACTGCTGCGGACCAGCCGCAATTAGGTAGTGCTGCGCAGGTTGATCCGGTAACTGAAACTGATCATCTTCGAGGTAATCCCAAGGCGGATATTATATTGATTGAGTATTCGGATTTTCAGTGTCCTTTTTGCCATCAGTTCCACCCTACTATGCAACAGGTAATGAAAGACTACGGAGACAAAGTTGCCTGGGTTTATCGTCATTTTCCTCTGACTCAACTTCATCCTAATGCTCAACCGGCAGCTGAAGCGTCGGAATGTGTGGCTGAATTGGGCGGCAATGATGCGTTCTGGAAGTACGCTGATGAATTGTTCACAGGAACAGATTTATCTAAGGACGGTCTCACCACAGCGGCAGTTAAGATAGGAGTGGATAAGACTAAGTTCACCAGTTGTTTTGAGAGTGGTAAATACACCCAAAAAGTTAATGATTTGATGGCTTCGGGTCAAAAGGCAGGAATAAACGGAACGCCTGGGACGGTAATTTTGCAAGTAAGTACAGGTAAAACAACTTTGATTCCTGGGGCGTATCCAGTAGCCCAGGTGGAGCAGGCGATAGATAGTTTCCTTTAAAACTTCTAACTATCTTGGGCAGCTAGACGGGTTGAGGTAGATGAATCAGCGGATAGACGATAATGAGAAACTAAGTGATTCGAAAATCGAGATGTCTAATCGTTTACAAAATCTAAGAGTTCCCTAATTTTATAACCCTCTAGATCCATAATTTAGGCTGAAAGTTTGTTATGTTTGTTGTGTAGGGTGTGAGGTTAATCTAATCCTTAGAAGTCCTCTGAAACTCTTCCAGAAGTCTTTTTTGTTCTCCGGTTAGTTTATCAGGAAGGTCAACGATGATTCTCACATATTGGTCTCCCCTCCCCCCCCCATGAAGCCTAGGAGCGCCTTGGCTAGCCAAGCGGATCAGGCTGTGCGATTGGGTTCCTGGTCGGATTTTGATCTTTATGGGTTTCTCAATAGTAGAAACTTCTGTCTCGCCACCGAGAATGGCCTGAGTAAAGGGAATATGGTGATCAACGAAAATATTAGGCCCTTCCCGTTTGAATTGAGGGTGGGGTTTGACGTCAATACTGACATCAAAATCGGCAAATCGGATATGGGTGCCATCATCTGCCCCAGCAGGGATTTTAATAGTATGTTGTTTCCCCTGGATGACCACCTTTTTTTCTGTGCCGTGCATGGCTTCTTCAAAACTGATGCTCAGAGAATAGTGCGGTTTGGCAGGACCACGGGCACCAAAGGGTGAAGCCCCGCCGAAAAATTGTTCGAAGATCTCAAAAGGATCGGAAAAATCAAATTCGCTGAACGGGATGTTGCCGTTAGTGGAGTATGTGTAAGTGAAGGGTCCGGAACGATAGGTCCGAGCTTGAGGACCGCCAAACCCCCCGGGGAATCCGGCCCCAGGAGAAAAGGCTGCCGGGCCAAATTGATCGTATTTTTGTCTTTTTTGGGGATCGGACAACACTTCGTAGGCTCGGTTTATTTCTTTGAATTTTTTTTCGGCTTCTGGCGATTTGTTTTTGTCTGGATGCCACTGCAAAGCCAGCTTACGATAAGCTTTTTTGATTTCTTCGGCGCTGGAGCTTTTGGATACTCCTAGAGTTTGGTAGAAATCTGAAGTCTCAGCCATAGATAATAATTACTTAGCACTTTTACCGATTGATTGCTAGCCGATAGGTAAATTGTACCTAAATTGCCAATTATTGCAAGAGGTGGTGTGGCTGAGGTTACTCGTGCTTGCCAATACTCGTTGTGGTTAGTTGACCTTACCACTGGGGGATTGCGGTTGGACCCGGAGAACGTTGAAAGTGGCGTGTCCTAGAGTTTTATTATCAGCCTGAAGTTCAATTCGGTAATCACCAGTCTGGCGTAAAGGTAAATTAACTACGTCAAAAAAGAGGTTGGCCATGCCACCGGGGCCGATCTGCATATTGAGTTGTTGGTTAATTACTTGCTTTTTAAGAGGATCAAGAATTTGGATAGTGACTGGTTGTTGAGAATTTTCTTTGCCAGTGACCATGGCCACGATGGTAAATTTAAGATAATTGGTAGGAATTTTCTGGACAAATATTTGGCGGAAAATACCTATCAAGTTTACTTTTCCCTCTCTGGTAACAGAGGCCAGGTCGCAGATGCCTAAAAAAGTGAGGTCCATGAAAGAGAGTAATTAGTAATTGGCAAACGGAAATTAAGAAATTATTCGTTGAAATTTAAGATTTTGTCTGTCGGAGATGGTGACGATGCCCGTTTCGGTTACGTTTAGGTTAGGTTACGTGACCGTTACCTTTAAACGATACGAGTTTGGTCACCCTAACCCCAACCGTGTTCCTTACATCTTCACCTCGATGTCTACACCGGCAGGAAGATCCAGGTGCGAAAGGGAATCAATGGTTTTGTTGGTGGGATTTAAGATATCAATCAGCCTTTTGTGGGTGAGAATTTGAAAGTGGTTACGGGCGTCTTTGTCAGTGTGGGGAGAGGTGGTAACTGTAAAAAGTTTTCGATGAGTGGGCAAAGGTACCGGACCTACAACTTGGGCACCAGTAGCCAGGGCGGTTTCGAAGATTTTAGCCGCCGCATCGTCAATGACCCGGTGATCATAAGCTTTGAGTTTGATTCTGATACGAGTGAGGGGTTTTTGAGGCATGTTTAACAGTTAGTTGGTGATATGTGACAATTGGCAATAACTTAATTCAAAATAAACTGTTTCCAAACTTGCATAAAAAAGCCAGAGTTTCCTCTGGCTAGCATAATAGCCTTTTTGATAAAGGCTGGAATGAATTGTCAATTTAACTGGTGTTTGCTAGCCAGTCTAAGCAATGGTTTTGGTTGCCACCCCGGCTCCGACGGTTTTGGATCCTTCACGAATGGCGAATCTTAAGCCTTCTTCTAGGGCTACAGGGTAGATAAGTTTAATAGTCATTTTGGCATTATCACCGGGCATGACCATTTCCACACCTTCGGGTAAAGTGACTTCGCCGGTGACATCAGTGGTTCTGATATAGAATTGGGGTTTATAGCCGGAGAAGAAAGGAGTATGACGACCGCCTTCTTCTTTGGTAAGGATGTAAACTTCAGCTTCGAATTCGGTATGGGGAGTAATTGACCCTGGGGCAGCCAAGACTTGGCCTCTTTCCACGTCGTCCTTTTCCACACCGCGGAGGAGAATCCCAACATTGTCACCGGCTTGGCCTTCGTCAAGTTGCTTGTGGAACATTTCCACTCCGGTAACAACTACTTTACGAGTGTCTTTGAGTCCCACAATTTCTACTTCCTGATTGATTTGGATTTTGCCTCTTTCGATTCTGCCGGTAGCGACTGTTCCCCTCCCCTTGATGGAAAACACATCTTCGACGGGCATGAGGAAGGGTTTATCTAAATCCCTCTCCGGCGTGGGAATATATTCATCCACGGCCTTCATAAGTTCTTCAATGGATTTTTCAGCTTCGGGATCGCCTTCGGTGGCCTTAAGGGCTGAACCGCGGATGATGGGAGTCTTTTCACCATCGTATTTATATTTGGTCAGCAGTTCTCTGACTTCCATTTCCACTAGGTCTATCAATTCAGGGTCGTCAACCATGTCAATTTTATTAAGGAAGACTACGATGGCAGGTACGTTAACCTGGCGAGCTAACAAAATATGCTCCCGAGTTTGGGGCATGGGACCGTCAGGAGCGGAAACCACCAGAATGGCGCCGTCCATTTGCGCGGCACCGGTGATCATGTTCTTAATGTAGTCAGCATGCCCTGGAGCATCAATATGAGCATAATGTCTATTTTCGGTTTCGTATTCTTGGTGAGAAAGGTTGATGGTGAGACCGCGGGCCTTTTCTTCTGGAGCGCTGTCAATATCTTCGTATTTCTTGGCTTCGGCCATTCCCTTTTTGGCCAAGACGGTGGTAATAGCAGAGGTCAAAGTGGTTTTGCCGTGATCCACATGACCGATGGTGCCGATATTAACGTGAGGTTTGGTGCGTTGGTATTTTGCCATGACAATTTCTAGTATTGGGGATTAATCTCTTACTGTCAAGATTTTAATTAATCCGGCCGTTTTTGTAAATTAGGAAATTAAAAACGAGCCTTTTTAAGCTCTGTTATGTAGTTTACAAATTTTTTTTGAATAGTCAAGCAGGAGTTTAGAATGGTTTTGTGTGGCAAGGGTGGGAATCGAACCCACATCTCATGTTTTTCAGATCCGCCTCAGGCGGAACCACCTGGTGGCTCGAGTCTACTAGGGTGCTACTTTAGCTTATTCTCTTCTAAAGTTTCTTTCAATTGAATCTTTAACAATTCTCTGCCCTTGCCGCTTTTGAGAAATTTTTCGCGGCGGTAGGCGTCAGTCTTGTTTAGATAAGCTTCAAAATAAAGGAGTTGCCAAGGGACTCCCCTCTTTGTCCACCGATCTAAACCTAAATTGTGATGGTCCAATCGTCTCTGCCAGTTTTTGGTGACTCCGATGTAAAATCGATCGATCGTACTAGAATATAACACATAGACATAATAAAACATTCGGTGGCAAGGGTGGGAATCGAACCCACATCTCATGTTTTTCAGACACGCGCCGTGACCACCTTGGCTACCTTGCCTTATTAAGGTTCATGTTTTTCAGATCCGCCTCAGGCGGAACCATTGGCTACCTTGCCCTGCACTGCTCAGTAATCTGGTTTATTTTACAACAAGTTTAAGTAATTAGCAGGCATAATTTAGCTAATCACTAATCATCGACTACCTATAACCCAAACTTATTTTTCCTCTGGAACGATTTCGATCTGGATCTTGGCCGGATCAAAGGGGAAGCGGGTAATAAAATTAAGAAAGGATGGCAATTGTGGATTAATGACTGTTTTCACCTGAGAAACGGAAGGTAGACTGAAGAGGTAATCCTTGACGGCTTCAGGTCGTTTGCCTTTGATTTTGGCTTGGATATTTTCAGGTTTCAATTGAGGCAAGAGGTAGCTTTTGCTCACGACATCAAAGCGATAGACTCCTTCTGTTTGGTCATCCTGAAGTTTAAAGTCTGTGCTGATGACATCAGAAAGTTGCTTATCCATGGGTACCCTACTGGCCAGTTGTTGTTTAACTAGCTGATCGAATTCGGTTTGGGAATAGGCAATGGCCGTAAATTTAAGAGTCAGGTTTAAGGAAAGAGCGTCTGCGGTGTCCCCTACTTGATGATCAAATTTTTGATCAGCGACTTGAGTAGAGACCGAACTGTTGATTAATTGAAAGCCTTCAGGAATTTGCTGGTTGAGCTTCTCAAGGGCCTTGGTTTCTAATTCCGCTTGCAATTCAGATAAGAGCTGGTCCTGGTCCGCTTGAGAAACTGCCTGTACCTCCCGACTGGAACCACCACTAAAAGCGGCTTCGTTTTTGGCCAGCAAGCTTGACTGGCTAAAATTGGCCACGGCAAAGGAGGTATTGGCCGGTAAATTGTATTCTGCTCCAATGGCTTTGGCAGTGACTTTGGATTTGGCAGTGCCGGCTTTGAAAGGTTGGTCGCTGGCCAGATCCACACTTTTGGAAGCTATCTGGACTTGGTCATCGAGGGTGAAGGCCAGTTCATTGGCAGCGGTGATGGTAGTCCCACTATCCAGGGTTTTAGACACATCAGTGTCATTGAAGAGGGTGACTTCTCCAGTGGCCTTATCTCCGACTGTTTCTTTTCCAGTAGTAGAAATGGATTTAGCGCTGGTGATTTCAGCTGAGAGGACCTTGCCGGGTAGACGACCGGCTTCCAAGTCTGATTGTTGGGCCTGAGGGTCAATGGTGATGGTAAATTGGTTTTCTAACAGTTGGGGAGAAACCATGAGGGTGAGGTGAGCCGTGGTGGTGCGGAAGAGCATGAATATAGCTCCGGCAACAATTATTAAGGGGATCAGTAAAATCACTAGTATCCGAAGAGGAATCGCCTTAAAGATCCGATTTACCGGAGACACGGAAGGGACAGGGAAGGTAGATGA
>CAZYTL010000010.1:0-59917 GCA_964650355.1 uncultured Gammaproteobacteria bacterium
CAGTTAGAGTTTATGAGGTTAAGCAGCGGCAGTTCAATCCAATCATTATTTAAGTCTCACGTAGAGAACTTGAAGGTGGCCGTACCTGCTTTGAGTATGCAGAAAGAATTGGTTGAATTATACTTGAATATAGAAAAGCAAAAGCGGCTTTTAAGGGAAAAAATTCAATTGATAAGCAATATAGCTGATGGAACGTTAGCTGATCGGTTAGTTATTCAGTAAATTTTATGGCAAGTTCACCGAAAAAATATTCACAGCAGGAGTTAAATAAGGTTTTGTGGGCGGCTGCGGATTCATCCCGGACCACTGTAGATGGCGGTGTCTATAAGGATTATGCGTTAGCGGTGCTATTTTATAAATATTTGAGTGATTTGTCTAAAAAGCAAAGGAAAAAGTATGAGCAGAGGTTTGGTAAGGATACTGCCCGGGTGGAGGAAAAAATGAAACTGGATCGGTTTTATTTACCGCCGGAAACGGCTTTTGATTATATTTATGAGCATGTTGAACAGGATAATATTGGTGAGTTGTTGAATAATGCGTTGAAGAATATTGAGGATGCCAATAAATCTAAATTGGAAGGAATTTTTAGTATTGATTTCAATAATGAGGCGGTTTTGGGCAAGTTGGAGCAGAGGAATAAGATGATTAGAGATTTGATTCAGGATTTCTACAAAATTGATTTAACTGATGTGGATGAAGACGTGATGGGCAATGCATATATGTATATGATCGAGAAGTTCGGGGCGGATGCTGGTAAAAAAGCGGGTGAGTTTTTTACCCCAAAACAGGTATCGAAATTGGTGGCCAAATTGGCACAACCTAAGCCTGGTGACCGGATTGTAGATAATGCTTGCGGTTCGGGAGGCTTGTTGTTGTTAGCTGGTAAGGAGGTTGAAAAGCAAGGATCCAAGAATTACATGCTTTACGGTCAGGAGTCCAAAGGCAGCACTTATCAGCTGGCAAGGATGAATATGTATTTGCATGGACAGGATTCGGCTAGGATTGAGTGGGGTGACACTTTGAATAATCCCCTATTGGTAGAGAATGACAAATTGATGAAGTTTGATGTGTGTGTGCAGAATCCGCCGTTTTCGTTAAAGAAGTGGGGCGCGGAAAATGCGGAATCAGATAAGTATAATCGATTTCACCGGGGTGTACCGCCAAAGGATAAGGGCGATTACGCTTTTATTACACACATGATAGAAACTTTAAAGCCAAAATCCGGCCGCGGGGCAGTGATTGTGCCGCACGGGGTGTTGTTCAGAGGTGGGGCGGAAGGCAAGATCCGGGAAGCGTTGTTAAGAGAAAATATAATTGATGCGGTGATCGGGATTGCTCCTGGCTTATTCCAGACGACAGGGATTCCGGTGGCGATATTGGTGATTGATAGATCACGGGAGAAAGGTGGAGAGAATGAAAATAAGAAGGACATTTTGTTTATCGAAGCGTCCAAGGAATTTAAATCCGGCAAGGCACAGAACACTTTGACTGATGAAAATATTGAGAAGATTTACAATACTTATGCCGAGCGCAAAGAAGTGGAGAAATTTTCCAGATTGGTAGGGTTTGCTGAGATTGAGGAGAATGATTTTAATTTGAATATTACTCGGTATGTGGATACGTTTGAGGAAGAGGAGCCGGTGGATATTGGGGCCAACTTGCGAGAATTGGAAAAAATTAATCCTGAGCTGGAAAGGTTGGAGAAAGAGATGAAAAAATATTTAAAAGAGTTAGGAATAAAAACCTAAACTAATTATCTATCCTAACCTGAAAGGAAAATTTCATGAAAATTGAGCTAATCGAGGCAAAAGAATACAAACCGATAAAAAATCTAAAGATTACCAATTTAGGGGATATAGTAATTATTGCAGGTGCCAATGGTTCAGGGAAAACGAGATTAAAGGAAGCAATAGTAAAAACTTTTCAAGGAACCCCACTACTAGGATTAAGAGTTAAAGCCACACGGCAAGAAGAGCGAGAAGCTTTTGGAGATGAAATTATAGAAGCAACTCAAGGACAACGTAATACTTTATTAAATCAATATATGAGCAGTCGGAGATTTGGTAGAGGAAGATATGTTGGATCTTTGGTCCAAATTGATTCTGAAAGGAATATTCAAACAACAACTTATAATCAAATTAGTTGGCAAGTTAGTGATCCGGATGATGAAGAAACCCCGAGTAATTTTTATTACCAAAATTTCACGAATAGATGGCAAAATTTTATGAACTATATTCATCAAAAAGTAGCTGCTTATCAAAACAAATTAGCAACTGCTGTGTTATCAGGATCATCTGAAACTGCTGACCAAATAAAATTACAATTTCCACATCCATTACAAAAATACAAGGATATTTTTACTCAATTACTACCAGATAAAGAGTTACAAGAAATCAATCCAGCAAATCCTGAAGAGTTTAAGTATAAAGATAGAGAAGGTGCGATACTTCCATTTAGTTCTTTAAGTTCAGGTGAACAGGAGGTCGTTAAAGTAATATTTGATGTTGCAAGGAAGGATATAAAACATTCTGTCATCATTTTAGATGAACCAGAATTACACCTTCATCCAACATTAACATTCAAATTAATTGAAACACTTAAGAGTATTGGCGATCACACGAATCAATATATTTTTTTGACGCATTCTGCTGATCTAATTTCTACTTATTATTCTACAGGTAATGTCTATTTTATTGATTTTGAGCAAACAGGTGCAAACCAGGCACATCAATTAAGTGAATTAAATCGAAGTCATAGTGAGTTAGTTAAATTGATGGGTGAAAATTTGGGAATTTTTGCAGTCGGCAAAAAACTAATTTTCATTGAAGGAGAACAGGCAAGTATTGATCAGCTAGCCTACAATGCTATTGCGCAGAGATTCTTACCTGAAGCTAGGGTTGTTTCTGTTGGTTCTGTTGACAATTTAGTTACATTAAGTTCGTTTGAGGAACAAATTCGAAATACCATTTTTGGGATTGACCTATATATGATTCGGGATAGAGACGGACTAAGTGATGACCAAATCGGATTATTAGAAAGAAGTGGCAGATTAAGATGTTTAAAAAAGAGGCATTTAGAAAATTATTTTTTAGATGCTGAAATTTTATACAAAGTGGCGGAAAAATTGTATATTATTGATGCAAGAACAGAGGTGACGCAAGAATTTATCAGACAAAAGATTGAAGAAATTGCCATGAGTTCATTAAACCTCAACTTACTTCAAAATACCAAAGAGTATTTAGGGTTAAATTTTAGATTTAATGTTCCAACAGTTAAAGCGATTGATGAGAAGGAAATCCGAGTGATTAAAAAAGAGTTGTTATCTAATGTACAGCTATCTTTAAGTAGTTTGTCAGTTAATCTGGACCCGACAAAACTAAGAAAGTGGATTGATGATGAAGAAAAAAGGCTTGAACAAACCCTACATGATGGATCATGGAAAGATGAATTTCAGGGAAAATATATTTTCGCTCAAATTTGTGGTGATATTTTACATGAGGACCAAATTAAAGTTAGACATGCATTTGTCGATATAGCTTTGGAAGAAAAACCAGAAGTATTTAGTGATATTAAGGAAATATTTGAAAGTTTTAAATAATGATTAAAATATCTCAAAAAATACCATATGGATGGAAAAATACTTCTTTGCAAAAAGTCGTTACTAAAATTGGAGACGGACTACATGCAACCCCTAACTATAGTGATGGTGATAAGTATTTTTTTATAAATGGAAATAATATTAGTAATGGAAAAATTTTAATAACAAAAAACACAAAGACTGTTAATAATGAACAATATTTAAAATATAAACTTGATTTAGACAAATGTACTCTACTTTTATCAATTAATGGTACAATCGGTAATGTTGCATATTATAAAGGAGAGAAGGTTATTTTAGGAAAGAGTGCTGCATATATAAATTGCTCTGAACTGACTAACAGAAATTATTTATTTTTTTTACTAAATGCTTCTAAAACTAGGTATTATTTTGATTCTGAGTTAACAGGTTCAACAATAAAAAACCTTTCTTTAAAATCTATTCGTGAGTTACAATTTTTCCTTCCTCCCCTACCTGAACAGAAAGCAATCGTAGAGGTGTTGGAGACTTGGGATAAGTATCTGGAGCAGTTGGATCGGGAGATTATGGTTAAGAAGCAGGTGAAGAAGGGCTTGATGCAACAGTTGCTGACGGGGAAAAAACGGTTGCCGGGATTTATGGGCGAGTGGAAAAAAATAAAAATAAAGGAATTTTGTGACATTTCTAGGGGAGGATCGCCCAGACCTATTGAAAAATATCTGACAAATGGCGATGATGGAATTAATTGGCTAAGAATTGGTGATATTGATGTAGATGGAAAATGTGTGGAATCAACAACTGATAAAATAATTAAGGAAGGCACTACAAAAACGAGAATAGTTCGTCCGGGAGATTTTATACTTTCGAATTCAATGAGCTTTGGCCGACCTTATATTATGAAGATTACTGCAGCCATCCACGACGGATGGTTGGCATTAAAAAATATTCGTAAAATAGTTGACAAAGATTTTCTTTACTATTTGTTACTGAATGAAAAAACCCAAGCTCTTTTTCACTCATTAGCGGCGGGTTCTGGGGTAAAAAACTTAAATAAAGATCTTGTTAAGGAAATAGTATTATTATTACCCGAGATTGACGAGCAGGTTGCCATTGCGGAGGTTTTGGGGACTGCGGACGAGGAGATTCAGTTGTTGGAGAGGAAGCGGGAGTTGGTGGCCGAGCAGAAGAAGTTTTTGTTGAATGATTTGATTACCGGTGAGATGCGGTTGCCGGAGTTTGTAAATTAATATTATGAATGATTCCCTACAGCTGACAGACGAGTTTTTGATGTATACCACACCTGAAGGCGGGGTGCGGATTGAGGTGTATTTAGCTGATGAGACTATTTGGCTGACGCAGAAGAAAATGGCGGAGTTGTTTGATACTACCCCTCAAAATATTACTCTTCATATAAAGAATATTTATAAAGAAGGCGAATTACAGGAAGATGCAACTTGTAAGGAAATCTTACAAGTTCAGAATATGTTAACTATTTATGCAAAGAATAATTAAAACTTTTACATTTATTGATGAGAGCGGGACTCTGATTCCTAAACCGGAGCCGTCTTCGTATTATGGTGTCGGCGCTTTTAAACACACAAAATCAATAGAATTTGTAAACAGAATTCATAAAGTATATGAAGGATTGTGCGCAGCCTTGAAAAAAGATGAAACTAGAGTTGAATTTAGTTTCAAGAGCACCACAGCATCCAGTATTAAGTATGACTTGCAGTTACTTGACGCTTTAGATGGTGATTATGATTGGGAGTTCAATTGTGTGTATTTCGATTGTAAACATCCCCATTATATTCAGCCTAGTTCAGCAATTGAGCGATGGGAAAAATATGTTACTTTTACCAAATTGGTTATTGAAAGAAATTTGTGGCGGGATGAAGAAACAGTTGTATTAGCTGATTATCAACGTAAGCCGAAACAGTCGAGGAAGAAGTTTGAATTTGTGGCTACAGATATCCCTCAAGTGCATAATATATTACAAACAGAATCTCACGGAGTATTACCTATACAGGTGGCTGATTTGTTGTTAGGTGGATTTTTGTATTCTTTAGATAAGAATAAAGGAGATAAAGAAGGTAATAAAACAAAAATTGTACAAAAAATTAATGCTTTGAAGAAAAAAGTCGGAAAAAAGAAATTTAATTGTTTCGAAGTAGATTGGAGTAAAAGTAGCAGGATGGGAAGGGTATAGATGCAATCTATGCCTTCCGGCTGATAGGTGTTACCTATCCAACCCCTGCATAATTATTATAGCATATGAAGTAAATATTATGGATAATTTGAATTTTGATGAAGCTAAACAATCACAGCTGCCATCTGTAGAGATGTTGGTTAACCTGGGATATAGATATCTTTCCAGAGATGAGGTAATGAAGGAGAGAGGTGGGGACGCAAGTAAATTTATTCTGAAGGATACGGCTAGGCGAAAATTTGAGGAGATTAATAGCTATGAGCATAATGGAAAGCAATATAAATTTACTGAGAAGGATATTGCCGAGGTGATTGATGAGCTGGAGAATATTCCTCTGGAAGGATTGATTGATACTTCTAGGAAAGTTTACGGGATGATTATGCCGAAGATTGGTGGGAAAACTATTAAGGTCTTCCATGATGGCAGTTATCAATCAAAAAGTTTTAGGTATATTGATTTTGAGCATCCGGAGAATAATGATTTTGCGGTCACAGTAGAATTTGAAGCCAGCGGCAAATCTAATATTCGGGTAGATATTGCGATTTTTGTAAATGGAATTCCAATGGCGTTAGTAGAGAACAAAAAATCCAGTGAGGATATTGAATTAGCATTGAGCCAGCATAACCGAAATCAACAACCCTCACATTGTCCTAGATTGTTTGTTTATCCCCAATTATTAATCGGAACAAATAAGGAAGAGTTACGCTATGGGACAACTGGCACGCCGAACAAGTTTTATTCAATTTGGAGAGAAAGAGATATTGATGATGAAGAATGGAAGCATAGAGATGAATTCCAGGCTAAGGTAGAGGCTCAGGTCAAAGAAGTCATTAGGAAACCGATTGAGAAAAATTTATATGATCAAATTCTCAAGGATTTGAATGGGGCTACTTTTGGACATAAGCAAAGTTTAGATAGAATACCGACTCAGCAGGATATTGGAGTATGGGGCATGTTGAGACCGAAACGACTATTAGATTTAGCTAAGAATTTTATCCTATATGATGCTGGCGTGAAAAAGGTGATGAGGTATCAGCAGTTTTTTGCGATTAAGAAGCTGCTGGGCAGAGTGGAAAAGATTAGTAAACACAAAACGGGCCAGAAGCGCCAAGGGGGAATTTTGTGGCACACCCAAGGTTCAGGTAAATCTCTGACCATGGTGATGTTTGTGAAAGCTTTGATCGAACATCCTGGAATTCGGAATCCAAGAGTGTTAATTGTGACGGACAGAAAGGATTTAGACAGGCAGATTAAGGGTACTTTTACCAATGCAGGATTGAAGAAGGATGTAATTCAGGCTAAAAACGGAGCACACTTGCTGAAATTGATCAGGCAAAAGGATTTGCGGGTAATTACTACTTTAGTATATAAGTTTTTATCAGCGAGCAAAAAGCGGGCCGGTTTTGTTGACGGTGATGAGAATATTTTCGTACTAATTGATGAAGCTCACCGAACGCAAGGAGGAGAGGCAAATATAGAAATGAATAGAGTGATTCCCAATGCTTGTTATTTGGCTTTTACCGGTACTCCCCTATTGAAAAAGGAGAAGTCCAGACTAAAATTTGGGGCTTTTGTTGATCGGTACACGATTGATGACGCACTAGAAGATGAAATCATTTTGCCCTTAATTTATGAGGGACGGTACGTAAATTTAATTCAAGACAAAAAGGAAATTGACAGGCAGATTGACAGATTGACTGAGGGATTGTCAGTGAGGGATAAATCACATCTCCAATATCAAGTTAAGAGTAAAATTATTAAGGATAACCCTCAACGAATTGCTGAAATCGCCTATGACATAGAAAAGCATTATACGAGTAAATTTTCAGGAACAGGATTAAAGGCTCAGATTGTAGCGCCGTCAAAGTATTCAGCTACGTTATTTCAAAAATACTTTTTGGAGAGTGGCAAAATTAACACAGCATTAGTGATTTCGGATGAAAATGGGATTATACCGGATGATGACGAGCATAAAAAGGAGGTGGAAGAGTATTTGAGAGAAATCAAAGCCAAATACCAAAGTCTGCTGTCTTATGAAAAGGAAGTGATTGAGAGTTTTAAATATAATGATGAAGGAGTGGAGATTTTGATTGTGGTAGATAAATTGTTGACTGGATTTGATGCTCCCAGAAATACGGTCTTATATCTGGCGAAGGAATTAAAGGATCATAGTCTATTACAGGCGATTGCGAGAGTGAATCGATTATTTGACAATGATACTCTGCCAAAGACAGCGGGATTTATAATAGATTATTCTGAGAACGCGATGAATTTGAAGACGGCAATGCAGTTGTTTGGCAATTATGATGAGGAGGACGTAAGAGGGACACTGATTGATGTGGACGAGAAAATAAAAGAGTTGGAGCAAGCATATGGAGATTTGCATGGATTATTCAGTGAAGTTACTAAGGATGATGAGGCTTATTTACAGTTCTTAGGAGATAAGGCCAAGAGACAGGAGTTCCATGAATTGTTGAATGCGTTTTTAAGAAATTTAAGTGAGTGTATGGTATTGCAAGATTTTGTGAGCGAATTTAAAGATCTGGATAGTTATCGTCAGGAGTTAAAGAAGTTTTTGAGTTTGAGGATGACTGCTGATGCCCGATATGCTGATAAAACAGACTTTAAAAAATATAAACAAGCATTAATTAAGATAATAGATTTGAATATTAAAGCAGAAGAGGCTGAGTTGTTGACTAGGCAAGTTTCAATTAACGATAAAGAGGCGTTTGAAGAAGCAATAAAAGATTTAAGCACGGATGGTGAGAAAGCCAAAGCGGTGGCAACCCAAATGGATACGATAGTTCTGGAACTTAAGGATAAAGATCCTGAGTATTATGCACGATTCTCAATGAAGATAGGCAAATTGTTAGAGGAAATGAGGCTGAAGAAATTGAAAGATATTGAAGCTCTTAAGCAGGCGAGATTACTGGAGAGTCAATTGACGCAGAAAAGTGATGAAAACTTGCCAGATCAGATAGCTAGAAGAATGGGAGCGGACATTTTTTACCGGAATCTAAAAGGTAAGCTTTTGGTAAAAGGTATGTCTGAAGAGTTGTATGAAGAAATTGTTTTAGATTTGGTAAAAGTTATCCAGTCGAAGGTGGTAGTAGATTGGTATGTTAATACTGAACAAATGAGAATTATGAAGAATGCTTTGGACGACTATCTTTATGATGTGGTGCAAAAGGAAAAAGGGATTGAACTAAGTTCAGACGATAGGCGTGGGATAATTCAAGCAGCGATTGAATTGGCTAGGAATAATCACGAGATGTTTTGATTATTTTTTGAGAAAGTTTAATAAGGGTAATCTGTCTAGTAAGAACTGGCGCTCCATTTTCAACTTTTCGCGTTTGGCAATTAAGATTTCTAATTTGCTTTTGTTTTCTTGTTTATGTTTAATAATTTCGTCTTGAATGGCGAGAATTTCCTTTTCTTTTTGAGCAATTTTTTTAACTTGAGCTTTGGTGAAGCACATAATGAGAATAATTGCCCAAATGCCAATGAAGAAAAAAGCAGATTGTAAAACTTTAGTGAAGATATCTATGATATTCATATCTGTATTAATTTAATGTTTATGTGATACTAATTTAGTTATTATTCTACTCTCTTGGGCTCAGAAGAGGAAGGAGAGACAGCAGGAAAGAAGCATGATTTACGATTTATGATTTAAGAAGGATGAATTAGATATGCAAGAAGGATTGGCAGGTGGCGGATTGCTGAGAGTGGATTTGGACTTGGTTATATTTCTAATTTTGGGGCTATCCGTAAATGGTTATGGATTGAAAGAGTAAGTATAAGGCCACTGCTATTGCCCAGGGATAAATAAGGATGGCCCAGCGGATTTTTTTGTGTTTTTGGTAATCACGGTAAAGAAGTACAGGGCCGATGATAAATAAGAAGATGAGGAGTCCGAAGGCAAACCAATTGACGATTTGGTGCATGACGAGTGGAGAGGAGACGGGCATATGGGGAGGAGCCATTATGATTTATAATACGCCGGTGGTTTTGAAAGGTGAAGGATGGATGAGAGATTGGTGAAGGGTCAAGTGATAAACGGTTATACTGTTTTGCCGTTTGTAAAACCATTTCCAATCAGGTTCTTTGGCTCTGCATTTTTATGTACAAAAAGGTTAATTGAGATAGACAAGACTGAATGATTCTACTAGAATTGGTTTATGTCAGAGACTGAGACTAAAACAGAACGATTAGACGAAGAAACTGCCCATTCTGAGGCAAATATTATTGCAAGTCTGTCCAAGCCAAGAATGGAAGTTGGTTTCAAAGCTGCAGCAGAGGCAGCAGAAGAAGGCTCAACATTGGGAAGACTGAAAGAACTATTCAAGGATACCGCATATTATGAACTTGGATCACAGCAACTTGAGCAGATGAAACGCGATGCGCCTGATTTGTATTATGCACATATGTCTTTACAACAAGCTGTTGGGAATCTCGCTGGTTCTTTAGCTCCAGGATATACTAAATTAGAACAACGCTCCGCGATGACAGATGGCAAAAGGAGACAGAAAGCTAGTGAAGTTCCTCAGGCAGAAAAAGATAAAGCCATGAAAAGTGCCAGAGAAACAGCAATAAATCTTATTTTTCAGATTGAGGAGACAATAAAACCGGAAATAGGTAATGTGTTTGGTCTAGATACAGGAGCAATAATCGCAACTGCTAAAGCAATCCAACAAGGAGTAGAAAATGGCCATGCCCTTCAAAGTCAGCCTCCTAATCCCGATCAGGTTGCAGCTCTGATGCAAGGAGTACTCGCTAGTTTAAATATCGATTATAAATGGGGTAAACAACTTGAGGGTGAAGTCCAAGTTGATTTAGATAGGGCAGTTGAAAAACAAATACGATATGATCAGGCAGAAACGGAAGTGAAAGGTACCCAAACTTAATAAATCATAATACTCCTTTCTAATCCCTTGGGCTCAGAAGAGGAAGGATGGATGGGAGATTGGTGAAGTGTCAAAGTGAGAAGCAGTTAGCATGGAACATAGAACATTGAGCAGGAAACAGAAAGCAGTAAATAGTAAAAAGTTAAACAAGGGATAAATTTATTATTCTTTTTCAGTTTGAGACTTGATTTTTGAGTAAAATTGGTGTACGCTTATAGCTAGAAGCGTACACCAATAACTTAGGTAGTGCCTTGGTGTTCCCTCCTCACAGAGGAGACATTTAAGCTAAGGAGGACCATTACTTAAGATGTCGCTTCTGCAAAGTACTCAATCTGCGGATTGAGTTTTTTGATGCAATTTTTCCCAATAGTCATTAAATAATTCGGAGCCTTCGTTTATTAAATTGTTTTTTAAGATTCTAAAAAATTGATCACCAAGAGAACCTTGATTGTGATATCTGCCTAAAGCACCACAAACCCAATCTGCAATTTGAATATTTGCGTTAGTGGTGGAGTTTAACATTTCTATTTGCACAATTGTTCCTTTGGTCATTTGTGATAGTAGATTTGATGTCAGAATGCTTTTAAATTCTGACCTTTTTAGACCTTTAAGGTGCCTCTCATCGCAAAATACCCGGAAGTCTTTTTCTGTGATAGGGAGATAACTTTCTAAGGTTTTGGAGACGATATCTGTGTATAAGTGCCCAGTGCGGACTTTGCCTTTATATCGATAGTTTAAAGGAATATTTTCTCTTCGGAGAAAACTGTATCGGATCCTAATGTCTAAGTTAGCGATCGTTCTTAATGTTCTTAATCGCAAATCATCATTAATAGTCGGGTTGGAAAATTTTACTTCTGGTAAGTGCCGCAGTTTTCTGGGAAATTTTTCTGTTTTCCAAGACTTAAAACGTTTCTCGGTTCTTTTGGGGTCACCGGTGGTAAATGTTCCGACAAGAAAGAACTTTCCGTCTTTGTGTTTTGTAAATTGTCCGGTTTCGTCCAAGTAAATATTCATATGAAATAAAGGTAAAATATCCTTGCCCCATTCTACTCTATTGAGCTTGGAAGAGGAAGAATGGATGGGAGGTTGCTGAAGTGCCGAGGTGAGAAGCAGTTAGCATGGGAACATAGAACAGAGAGTATAGAACACGGAGCATAGAGCATAGAACATTGAGTAGGGAACAGGAAACAGAAAGCAGTAGTTTGAGCTAAGAAGAATCTTCCCTAGAAGCGTTTGATGTAGTCGATGCGGCCTTCGCCTTTCACATAGTAATCGGGTATCTCCCCTACTTTTACATAGCCGTTGGTTAAGTAAAATTGGTTGGCGGGTTTATAAGATTCGATGTCGCAAGTTAAGATGTGAAGGTATCTTCCTTGGTTATTGATGACGTATTGCTCAACTGCGTTGAGGAGTTGGTTGGCGATGCCTTGTCTGCGGTGGTCTTTATGGACGGCAATATAATCAGAGTCCATTTCATAGCCGCCGCTGCCGTATTTATTTTCCCTGACGCCGATGGCGGCGATGATTTTCCCCTGATCTTCAACATACCAATACTGGTGGTGTTGTGCTTTAAGGCTGTCTAAGACGGCCTTTTTAACAAGCGCTTTTTCATTGGGAGCCCATTGTTGTTCAAAGGTATGGGGACCGGTTAAAAAGTTCCCGATTTTGACGGCGGTTGGTTTGTCTTTGAGCAATTTAATCTGAAACATGGTTTATTTAAGGGATATGTGCTTTAATTTTACTCTTATTAGATTCATGATTAAAGGAAGAATAGTGAAGTAGCAAGGTTGATTTTTGGTGTATTATTGTGTAAACTATAGGATTATGAAACATAGATATAGTTCGGAAGTGTTAAATCCTAGTTGTTCAAGAAGGGAATTCCTGAAAGATACGGGTCGGCTTGCCTTAGTGCTGAGCTTATATCCCGGAGGATTAGTACCGCGGGTTAGCGAACCTCCGATTAAACAAGTTGACCAGGAATCCGTGCCGGAGACTGTTTTGAATTATGAGAGGCTGAATCAGGCGTTGAGTCAGTTAGGTTATGAGCCTACCCGGAAAGATGCTGAATTTAGTCCCTTGTGCTTTTTTCAGGCAGTGGAACAAGCATCTGTTGATGATCGTGAAAATCAGGAGCGGACACCTTTAGGTGCGTTTGCCAATGAATGGTTGGGGAAAAAATTGGAATTCAGCTGGAATGCCCGACTCTATGAACATTATTTGAGGGAGAGAAGATCAGTGTTGGCGTGTACATACAAGGATACTTTGACTCCTAAAAAGACTGAGGGCATAAATGGGTATTTATTGTTGGGTGAAAAATTGATATCTTCAACTGTTCCGGAAGGCGAAGATGATACTTCTATAGCTAATTTTCAAGAACTGATGCGTGAATTTGATAGAAGATTGTCACCCAATCTGAGCAGGCAACTTTTAGTTTATGATGAACACATAGGTGAACTGCCGGATGGCGCGGGAGCCTGGGCTGCCTTTGTTGCGAATTGGATAGCTAATAGTAAGGTAACTCCCTTTGAGGATAAGCCTACTGATTTATGGCACGAAAGGTGCCACGAAAGTCTGTTGTCCGGCAAAATTTTAACCCGGTGGTTCCAGAATGAGATTGCGAGCAGTGATTTTCTTAAAGATAAGGCGTTGACGAGTGATCCGGAAAAGGTGTTGAACAGTGTGACTGTGACAGTTGAACAAATTGCGCATCTGGTCGACATCAAGGATCAGGTCTCCCCGATTCGGTATTGGAGAATGGCGATTCATTTACTGGAAGAAATATTATCTGAGACTGCTCTGGAAAAGGTGAAGCAAACGCCTGGTTTTGAGTGGAATGATGATAATGTTGATGAGTTGATCAGAGTTTGGAATGACTCTCCTGAGGAGCTTGATCGATCCCAGGAGGAGGTGATAGAACAATTAATGAATTCGGATAATTGGAAGTTGCGCTTAACTATTGAGGAGGAGTCGACAGGGATGATAATTAAATCAGCTTCTGCTCCTTTGGAGATCCTCAGTTTGATCAGGAAGATGCCTAAAGAACATGTGGAGTTGGGACAATATTCTACATTGAGAACCATGGCGATGGATAATATGTATCACTATCTTTATGATCCACCTAAAGGATTGCTAACGAATCCAAACCAAGGACCTGACGGGGGGCCAAAACCGAAGTGGGTTGAGGCAGACAAGGAAAAGTTTTTAAATGATGAGATAGCGGTAGCGAAGTTAAAGGTGATGCTGGCCAATGCTCAAGAAATGGGCTCGGAGATAGAGACGATTGAAGACTTGTTGGCTGAGGTGATGAGGGTTGATAATCGATTGAAGTGTTATTTTGACAGGTTGAATGGTAAGGAAGACGATAGTGAATGATGGTTTTATTTTACGAGGCTGCCGATTCGAAGTCTGTCTTGGCGGATCAGCTCTTCAATGCGGTTTATGCCCAGCCAGTTGTGCACGTGTCCGGGCTCGCGTTCGAGTTTAAATAGTTGGGGATCATCTTCACTGGGAAGGACTTGGGTAACAGTGTGTTCCCAGAATCTGCCGGGATCTTGACCCCTGAGATAAACTTTAGACCCGACTTTTAGTTCATAGGGATTCATATAAGTAATTAGGTGTAATCGGGCGGTGAAAGACGGGCTTATCCCCTATTATATTATGAATTGAATGATGGAAGCGAAATTATGGCGGTCGAAGATGGTGGTCATGAGGGTTTGACGGGCGGTTTTCTTGAGCGGAATTTTTTATAAACCAGGAAGAGGACGACGAAGATGAATCCGGCAATGATGAGAGGGCCAAGGGATGACGGTTTGTGTTCTTTGATGAGTTCTAAATTGCCGGTAGCAATGTCGAGTTTGAAAGTGCGGGGGTTGCCGAGACGGCCACCGAAACCCAGACAGGGAAACGGACAATAAACGTCTTTAGCGCTGGAAGGAGGAATGGTAATTTTTATTTGTTTGGTTTGGGGGTCATTAATATAGTTTTTGAGGTAGACGTTTTTGTAATCGTCATAATTGATATGACATTCATGATTAGCGTAGAAAGTCAGACCCTGACTGACAACATATTTTTCAGTGTTTTTATCAAGCAGCGCCTGGATACGGTCTGACTCTTGGACATTGTTGTTGCTTCTCATCTGCCGGAAGAGGGTTTGATATTCGTCACTGACCATGTATTGGCGAATGGTGTCATTAATCCGGTCTTTTTGAGTGATAAAATCCGAGCATTGCGGACGTATTTCATACCAATGATCGATCCACTGGCTATAATTTAGGAGATGGGGATCTTGGGTAATATAGAGGGTGGCGGAAGGTGATTGCTGCCCGATATGACAAATTCCGTGTTCGCAGATAGGTAGCGGAGCGCTGCGGTTATGAAACACTGAATCGTCTGTTATCGGTTGGTTATTTTGATAAAGAATGATTTCATCATCGGCGAAATAAATAGCATGAACGAATGAGGGTTTGAAGAGATTGATGAGGATGAGAAGGATGGTGATGAGGGTCAGAGGTTGATACATTTGGCTCTCGAGAATGGTTTAGTAAGTTAAGTTTACTATGGAATGATAGAGTTGGAAAAGGTCTAGGGTGGGTCTGCGGTTAAAGATTAAGAAAGTAGCGTTTGAAGATATTCCACATACCTCCGATGCGACGTTGGAGACTGCGTTGGCTGTTTCCTTGATTGGTGAGGTTGTAGATGACTGAATAACGGATGGTATCGATGAGCCCTAGGGGTTCCTTTAAGGCAGCCTGGAAAGTGGTTTGGGTTTCATTATGATTGCCGAGGAGATGGATACCCTCATGGGTTTTAACGTATTTTTTGGCAAAATAGGGTAGGTCAGCTGCCACATAAATATGGTGTTGGCAAGTTATGCCGTTCAGACCGCTGATCCTGTCACGATTAACTTCAATGGTTAAATTGTTAAGCACATAACCAAGATTGGAATCCTTGTTGGGTAAGGCGGTGGAAAAATCTTCAGGTGCTGGTTTTTCAGATGATTTTTCAAGTTCATTACAGGGATTGGTCCAACCTGAGAAGTTAAACTGCGAGCAGGTATTTCTAGAGATGATTTCCAGATATGCGATGGAGACGACTGTGAGAAAGAAGATAAATATTAGGGTATAAAGGAGGCGTTTTTTCATAGGGTTAATAGTTGCTAATTTTAAGTATATGTGGTGAGGGAAAGGAAGTGGAGCGGGGTTTTAATCAAAGGTGAAGTCTATGAGTCGGTGGTTGGAGGTGAGGAGTTGGGTTTGGTTTTCGTTGAGTTTGAGGACGCGGAGTTGATGGCTACGGGCAAAGTTGTCTATTTGTCGAATCAGTTGGTCGTATGTGTATTTGGGATCGTTGAAGTGGGCAATGGTGATGAGTTGGGAGGAGGGATTAAACCCTTGATGGAAGGAGAACTGGCCGTGATTTTCTCTGTCAAAGTAATAAGCGGACAGGAGATAGGCACCGGCGCTATCGCCTAAGATGATGGCGTTCGGTTTAAGGTTAGAAAGTTTAAAGCTTTGTTTGATCAAGCCTTTTTTAAGATCCAGGTTGGTTCCGCCGCAAAGAAAAATCAGGTGGTATTGGGACCAGTTAACCTTTTTCTTTTTACGGCCGATGATGTCTACCCGGTTGCCAAACTGGGGCAGAATGTGCTGGTCGTAATAATGGTCCGGCTTGGCGGAGGTAACAAAGGCCACCTGTTTACTTGCGGATAGATATTGATTAATTTTGTTTGAGTAGCAATAGAAGTATGATCGCTGGTAACTCTGGGGATCGTGTTTGTTGATGCCGCCGCTGTAGACAATTTTCATAATTTGATGCTTCCTGCGATGAAATCTTGTAAGTGTGGTAATTAGCAGCTAATTATGATGGTAAAACTTTGTTTATATCAGGGTGTTTTTCCCATTTTGAGAGGCTTTCTTTTATACGCTTAACTTGGTCTTTAACAGGATAGTCGTTTTCAATTAACTTAAGTATATTAAGGGACAAATTTAAGTCAACATAAACGCTTAATAACGGTGATTCAAGTTGGAGGATGGTATTTAAGTCGGAAAGAAGGTTTTGGGGTTTAATTTTTAAGTCTTTAATTATCCAAGGAATCCATTTCCAGTTTGGTTCCCACTGCTCATTTATGGCGAATAAGATTCTTAAAGTTTGGGTTAAATCAATCGTGAGTCTTTCTAGCAAAGGAAAGTAGTCTCCCCTGGTAGCCAGTGCCCAGCGTGATTCTAATCTATGAGCATAGTTCCAGTAGTCCCAAGTTTCTATAGAAGAGTTGATCAATCGTTGGGTTAGCCCTTGGGGATAGGTACTTAATTTTTGTTGGTAATCTTTTAAAAGGCCTTCGGTAGTAAGAGGTTTAGCTTTAGTTATCATCCACGCCAGTTTAATAAGATTGTGTTGGGTTTCTTTTAAGGCAAGAATGTGATTAATCTGCTTGTTAAGCAGGGTTATATGCTGCCAATTGGCTTCAATCCAAATTTTTTGATATTGTCCTTGTAGAGTGATTGATTCATCCGGCTCTTTATGAAACTGGTGGTTAACTAACTGGATACCGGTTTGGGATATCCATGAGGTTATTTGATGGGGATTAGGTTTATTGGGGGAATAGAATTGGATTTCAATATCAGAACTCGAGTCCGCCTGACCCCGGGATACAGAGCCAACTAACCAAATTTCTGAACATAATTTAGGTGGACAAGATCGAGTAAAATCGATGGCCAAATTAGTTAAATTTCTATTGGTTTGATCAAAATTGGTAATGTTCATGTGAATATCTTACATTAATTGTCAACGACATGGCGTTTGATATCTATAAGAATTTGGTGATAGTTGCATCTGTTACTGATTGGGTTATAATGACGACATTATGTCTTTAGTGGGCGTTGATCTTGAAAGCGGATTTTTGCTGGATATGGGGGACCAAACGTTTTTTTATCATCTAGGTGAGGACGGTCAGGTGATGGTGACAGAGGAAGGAAGGACCGGGCCAGGGATGGGTGTAGATTTGGGAACCCATCCGGCTTCCGAGTACTATAACCGGTTGCTGAAGGAAGCCTTGGAGGCACGGGAAAAGTTGGCTCAAAGGTGTTAATGATGTGTATCATGATGAGAGGACAAGAAGAATGATGTGTGTTAGAATCTGGGCATGCAAGTAGTCAGGTTTGATAAAAGGTATTTGGAAGAGATGGCGCGATTGTTTGCGAATGAATATTCGGAGGAGGACAGAAAGTGGAAAGTGGAGACGGCCAAGGTTTATTTGCAACGCAACAGTGATAATTTTCCGGAATATTCCTGGGTGGCAATTAATGATGAAGGAGAGTGTATTGGGGGAATTTTTTGCCGGGTGGATCCGTATTATGGCGGGAAACTGTTGTTTATTGATTCTTTGCAGGTAGAGGAGGAATACAGGAGACAAGGGGTGGCCACGGAGTTATTAAAGAAGGTGGTGGAGGTAGCCAGGAAGCAGGGGTTGGACGGAATTCATATGTTGGCGGATGCCAGGGAAGGGTTTCCCAAGAATTGGTATGAGAAGTTGGGATTCGAGCTGACCGGATGGGCGGAATATGAGGTGGGGTGGGATAAACTGGAGATGTGATGCGGATTAAGACTTTAAGGTTTGGGGTTGTATTTGTTGGTGTGTTTGCCTTTGATTTTATCGAGGGGGTATTTTTTGCCTACTTTGGTGAGTTTGTCATATGAAGCAGCGATTAAGTCGATATGGGTAATGTCTGCCAGTTGGATGAGGTAGATCATGACGTCGGCGATTTCTTCTCCGAGGGCGGTTTTATTTTTCTGAATGTGCTGTTGGATTTCTTCAGAAGTTTTCCATTGGAAATGTTCCATGATTTCGGCGGCTTCCAAAGCAAGGGAGATGGAAAGGTCTTTGGGGTTGTGGAATTGTTTCCAGTCGCGAGCATCGCGGAATTGGATGATTTTGTCGGTGAGTTGTTGGAAGTCGGATTTTTTAGAGGTCATTGTCCCCTATTGTACTCCTGAGGGTATGAGTTTTGAAGGAGTTTAAAATTACAAACAGTTATTATATTTGCTCACGGAGCTGATCAAGAGGAGTACTAAGTAGTTGTTCCAAAATTCCACGTCTGACGTCATCTTCTGTATACGCTTGTGTTAGAACACTTTTTCTATTTTTAAGACGTCGGGCGCATACCTCTCTACAACACTCCAAGATTTCACTTTGAGTTTCTGCATAACATAAACCATCCGCTTCTCCTTGCATGAGAGGTTTTTGGTAAAGTGCTGCTATTCCTTCAAATGCACAACGAACTAGTGCCATATAGCCCTATATTAACATACTATTTTTCAATGGGCAAGTAGATATTAGGGTGACTGTGTGTTTAATAGAAAATGTAATATTGATTTACAAAAGATTTAATGAAGAAGACTGGCTTCCAGATTGCGAGACTGGGACTTATTTGAGGTCTTTTCGGGCTTTTTTGAGGGCGTCCAGGATGGTGAGACGCAGTTCCTGGCCAATGTCTGACCAGTCGGGGTGATCGTGGCTGCGGCGAGCTTTGGACTTGGGGGTGGGTTTGCGGGTCTCGGATTTAGATTTTGATTTAGTATCGCAGGGGATGAGGCCGGTGAAGGCTTTGACGATACCGACGACTAAGACGATTAGAAAGACGAGGGAGGTAATCAGGGGTTTGAAGCTAGGGAAAGGGATGATGGCGATGGATAGTTGTTGTTCAAGAAATTCGAGAAAAAGAAAGATGAAGCCGACCAGATAAAGGCTAGCGATAGCGTTGACTGGTGGGGCAATCAGATTGAAGGGAAAAATAAATAAGGAGCAGAGTTCACCGACCATGAAAATGGCGGAATAGAGTAAGATTAGTCCTATATTTTGATTCAGGAATTGAAGGAAGGCCGTGACCAGCGGACTGTTGAGGCGGGGTGCACAAGATAATGCTAAAGACAGGAAGATGAGGAAAAGAAGGAAACCGATGACTTTACCGAAAATGATGCCGACGGGGCTTTTTTTCATGATTTAAGATGATCATTAGTTGTTTGCGGTTCTGAAACGCGGTCGGGTATTTCTCGAGAACGAGTGACGAGAGAAAGAGCGAAGATGAGGATATAGAAAATGAGGCCGAGAGCGCAGGTGGGCAAGCCGAAGAAGTAGGCTGAGAAGCCTTGTCGAAAGAGCAGGGGGAGTTCTCCCAGGGTGAAGTAACCGGCAAAGAGGATGCCCATGAAGGAGACGATGGAGATGGCGTTAAGGGCGGACTTGGGTGGCAGGCGGCCGGAGACGAGTAAGGTAGCGAAGAGGGTGATGAGGGCGTACATGACAAAGCCGTAATAGCAGGCGGGATAACCGAGGAAATAGGGACAGGATTCGCCAAACGCACAGGTTTGACTGAAGAGTTTAACGGAGCTGAGATAGCCGGCGAAAAGTAAACCGCCAATTCCGAATATGAGAATAGCTTTTTTCATGCTGGTCGATGACAATTTGTATTTTACTTGACTAAAGCGAGGATTTGAAGTAGTGGTTGAGGAGGCGGTTGGTCTATTAGTTGACTTGGTTTGAGTTTAGCTGCGGAGAGTGAGAGAATGGAATGGAAGATGGGTTTATGGGAGAGCGAGAAGGATCGATAGACGAGTCTGTGGTAGAGACAGAGGATGCGAAGCGGTTTTTGGAAAAGAATTGGAAATGGGTGGGGATAGGACTGGCAGGAGGGTTGGGGGTGGTTATTGGGAGTAGGATTGCCTTTGGATTAGTGCGGAGGATGTTGCTAGAACGAGCGAAAGGAAAGACGGCCGAAGTATTGGATAGCTTAGCAGATCTAGAGGAGAGAGATGATGCGGCGGTAATTAGGCTTGAAGGTCCAGAGGAGTTAAGTGTTGCGGTTCCGGTTGAGAAAGTGATGGGGACGGCAGAATCCTTAGCCGGGGCGATTGAGGGTTCGCCGCGCGACGTGGTTTTCAGAAAAGAAGCCGGGTCGGGTGAGACGATAAGTTTAAGTGAGCTCTTACGGTTGATAAAAGAAGTATGTAGAATTAATGCAGGATGGGGAGCAGAAAATCCTGATAAGAGGTTGTCGGGAATGATACCAGACAGAATCGACGTGTCGGTGAATGAAGAATCAGGAAAGGATTAGGGGTTAGAAGATAGATTGGTGATGTTCGTGAAGTCAGAAGTAGAGACGGCGATGGTCAGATATTAGCCGGTGACTGAGTGGAATAAGAGGATGAGTTGGGGTTGGTGGGCGTAGATAAACCAGAAGAGATAGGCAATGGTGGCGGGAAAGACGATGATTTTTTCTGCCCAGCTGCCGGTGGTGATGCGCAGAGAGGAGATGGGAGGGATGCCAAAGTTGAAGTCGACGGGAAAGAGAAGGGGAAGGCCTTCTTTGGTGAAGCTGTCAGCCAAAAGGTGGGATAAATAGCCGATCATGATGCTGGCGATGACAATGGAGGAGTCAATGGTTTGAGGGCTGAAGATTTTAGGAACGGACCAGTCGAGGAGAAAGTAGATGAGTAAAGCACCGACAAAGGAATGAGATAAGGTGCGGTGTTTCCAGAAGACGCGTTTAAAGATTTTGGCCAGGAAGTCACCGGCGGGAAGCAGATCCCACAAGCGATTGGAGGCGCTGTCAAGATCGGGGATTAAAGCCCCAATGTTGTTGCCGATGACGGAGATGATCAGGGTGGTGACGGTGATTTGTTGAGGGGGGGCGTAGGAGGCAACGGTGACCAGGGAGGCTAGGGCAATAAGATCATGAGTACGGGCGGTCATGGAGTTTATGATAGCATAAATTAAAATCGGAGGGGTGATGCGTGATGAAGGTTTGTGGTATGATGGATGGTTATGAAGCAGGTGGCGATTGAAGTAAAGGATTTGGTGAAGCGTTATCGGAAAGCAGACAAGAACGCGGTGGACGGGGTGTCGTTTGAGGTAAAATCGGGAGAGGTGTTTACTTTGTTGGGACCGAACGGAGCAGGAAAGACAACGACTGTGTCGGTGTTGACCACGACCTTGTCCAAAACCAGAGGAGAGTTGAAAGTGGCTGGATATGACGTAGATAAGAATGCTGCCCAGGTACGCAGGAGAATAGGAATTATTTTTCAGAAGCCGAGTTTGGACGGAAATCTGACTGCAGAAGAGAATATCAGGTTTCACGCTGTTTTGTACGGGTTGTATGCTTTCAGCCCCAGGTTTGAATGGATGCCGAAAGACTACCAAAAGCGGGTGAAGAAGTTGGCCGGATTGTTGGGAATTGAAGATGATTTAAAAAAGCCGATCAAGACTTTTTCTGGGGGGATGAAAAGAAAGTTGGAGATCGTACGGAGTTTAATTCATGAACCGGAGGTGTTGTTTTTGGACGAACCGACAACCGGTTTGGATCCGGAGAGCCGGAAGAACCTTTGGGATTATTTACAGGAAGTGAGACAAAGGAACCAGATGACGATTTTTTTGACGACTCATTATCTGAATGAGGCAGAAGACGCGGATCAGGTGTGTATGATTAACCACGGGAAGATAGTGGTACAGGGGTCACCCAGGCAGATTAAACACGAGTTGGTAAAGGCTTATGTATTGGCGGATGCAGAAGACCGCGAGAAATTGATTGACGAGTTAAAAGCCAAAGGTCTCCCCTACTCGATTAATCACCAGGGGGTAAAGATGACGATGAAAGATTTGACAGCGCAAGAAATTATTCGATCAATTAAAACCAAGTTGACGGTGTTGGATATTCATAATCCCACATTAGAGGAGGCTTACTTGGAGATTGTGGGTAACGGATCTCTGGGGGGCTAAGATATATGAAACAAGAGCTAAATGCCATTTTAACTATTGCTTACCGAGATTTTACTAAATTGTTACGAGACAGGCCGCGGCTGGTGATTTCGTTTATTTTCCCGTTTTTGTTTATCGGGATATTAGGGACGAGTTTGCAGGAGAATCTGGGCACAGTTTTGAAATATAATTACATGACCTTCGTGTTTACCGGAGTATTGGGGCAGGTGATGTTTCAGTCGACGGCCTCGGGAATTATTTCTTTGATTGAAGACAGAGAAAATGATTTCAGTCAGGAAATTTTTGTGTCGCCGATTTCCAGGTATTCGATTATAGTGGGCAAGATATTAGGAGAAACACTGGTGTCGTTGACATTGGTGACCGGCGTGGTCATCTTCGGGATGGTAATGGCGGTACCGTTGACTATAGGGATAATGGTGAGGATGATTCCTGCTTTATTGGCGGCGAGTATGCTGGGGGGAGCGTTCGGGATTGTGGTATTGGCCAATTTAAATAGTCAAAGGACGGCCAATCAATTGTTTCCCCTGATTATTTTTCCCCAGTTTTTCCTGGCAGGGGTGTTTAATCCGATCATGCAGTTGCCCTGGTATTTAGATGTGTTATCTCACCTTACACCGATGAGATATGCGGTAGATTTGGTGCGAAACGCATATTATGCAGGCAATGAGCAATATTCATTAGTGGTGTTGAATTCCGTGGGTCATAATTTGGTATTGATGTCGGTGATTTTCGTGATACTACTGGTGATGGGGACGTGGATGTTTGTGAGAAATGAGAGGAACAGGTGAGGATAGGTGATCGGTAGTCAGTAATAGATTGTCAGTGAATAGTAGTTAGGAATCTTTGGCTGGGTTTGAGGATGAGGTGACGAATTGTCCCCTTTTTCTCTGCAGCGGGATGTGATGTAATGGGGGTTGCAGATAGAGGAGCGAATTGCTGGTTTAATTGGTTAAAGAGGCGTGTTATATATAAAGGTGGGCGGAGTGAAATAAACTTCTGTTAATTGAAGTGAAAAGCGGAGGTTGTTTATGAAAAGAAATTGGTTGATGCTGGTCTATGGATTTAAAGATCGTGTTTGGGAAATGGCAATCGCTGGAGTGTTGCTAGTGGCCTTGGTGGTAAGAGTGTGGAATATTAATTATAATTCTCCGTTTTCTGACGAGGCGATTTACATAGTGATCGGCAGGTTGGGTTTATTTCATCAGGACTGGGGAACTTATAATGCGGCCAACTGGATCCCGGGACTGGTATATTTGTATCCGTCCTTAGCTGCGCTGGGATTTGTGACAGGAGGACTTTTGGGAGTGAGAATGATAAGTGTGGTTTTTGGGGTGTTGCTGGTTTGGGAAATTTATAGATTGTCTAAGTTGTTAGGAAAACGCTGTGGATTAGATGGCCGGATAAGTGGGTTGATCAGCAGCGGTTTGATCGCAGGGTCCACTACAGCAATTTATGTAAGCAGATTGGCAACATATGATATGCCTAGTTATTGGTTGTTTTTTTCAGGGATTTATCAGTTAATAAAAACCGAAGAGTTACAGGAAATGAAGGCCGTGCGAAAAGGATATTGGGTTGCCGGTATGTGTTTATTGCTGGCAGTATTGGTGAAAATTTCGGTGGTGATTTACATACCAGGATTAGTGATTTATAGCTGGATTAGGGCCGGCCGTTTAGGCAAGGACTATTGGTTTGCCTGGAGAAATTATTATTTGATTTGGCTAGGATTAGGCTTGGGATTGTTCGCGTTAGTTAATCGGGAAGCATTGATAACCTATGTGGGTTTGCAAGAGCAAAGAGAGAAGATTGCCAAAGAGATAATTTTGAGCCGGTTTTGGGAGTATGCTAAAAGTCTTTGCTGGTTCGCGTTATGGGGCACGCTGGGGTGGTGGAAGAAATACTGGAAGTTATGGTTGGGCTGGTTCGGGGGGGCAGGGTTGATCGTGGGGTTACATCTGTGGTTACAACGATTAGCAACTTTGGATAAGCACAGTCTGATTTCTGCTGTTTTTATAGCTATGATTGCAGGCATTGGTATAGAAATGATGCAAGTGCGGTTCAGAAGTGTGGAGCGATTGAGGTTGTCCCGATGGTTACTGGGAGTTTGGTTGGTTGCTTACGGAGTGATTTCGGTTAAGGGGTTGGAGGTGTTTAATAATTTGTGGAGTAATACTTCTACAGCCGTCGAATATTTAAATAAGAGAGTTCAACCCACGGACAGAGTTTTGTCGGAGATTGGTCCGCCTGTAATTTTGGGTTTATATGATCAGGTGCCACCAGTGAGGGTGAATACTTTTGATTGGTTTGAGTATGAGGGTACGGTGGGAGACCAGGCCTATCAATGGGCCGTAGTAGACGGATATTTTAACTGGATTCAACTAGAAACATCTGCAGTAGTGAAGGAACCACTGCATGGAAGGATCCACGACTTGGTGGCTAATCGTTTATCCAGAAACTATCGATTGGTTAATGAGCAGGAGGGATTCTCTACATATAAACGGGTTTATTGATAAGTGAGGATAATTTGGTCATTCACCAGACTGAAAAAGTTTATAATCATAGTTTTAATTAATTTATGAAAAAGAAAAGAAAATCAGATCAAAATTTGATGATGCAAAGGTTGAAGATGTTGAATTGGATGATCGTACCTTTGATTGTTTTGTGGGTGACGATTAATTATGTGCTGGGATTGTTTAATCAGCCGCAGTGGAAGGAAGTAACCACTAATGTGCCTGCCAGAACAGTGCTGGGAAGTGAAACCGGCAATCAAGGGTCTGGTGATCAGGAATGGGTCTGGCAGGGGGGCGGATTAGTGACGATGTGGTTTGATGATGGTTGGTTATCTCAATTCAGGAGCGGATTTTCTCTGATGTATGATGCGGGATTTGCAGGGGCTTTGGCGGTACCAACTGATTTGATTGGCTACGAGGCATATATGACCTGGGCTCAAATCAGACAGATAGCTCATTTCGGATGGGAGATTGATTCTCATAGTAGAACCCACAACTGTGAACCGGGAAAGCTGTCGGATGCAGAGATTGCTGAAGAAGTGAGATCTTCAAGAAAAGTGTTGGCAGACTACGGATTTGAAGCTCACGATTATGTGCTTCCCTGCGGTTCTTTAAATGCAGAATTGGTCAAGGTGGTGAAGGAAGAATATTTATCGATGAGAACTTCGGACGGAGGAATTAATCCTTTACCAGTGAAAGATCCCTATGACATATATGCCAATGCGGTACAGGTGGGAACCTCTTTGGATACGGTTAACGGATGGTTGCAAGAGGCAAAGGCGAAGAAGGGCTGGGTGATTCTGATGTTTCATCAGATTGATGATTCGAAAACTCAATACAGCGTGGATGTGGAAAAGTTTGATCAGATTATTCATTTGGTAAAAGAATCTGGTTTGCAAGTGGCACTGCCTGAACAAGCACTGGATATAAGTCCGGCTGATTTGATGGAGCAGACGGAAGGCAATAATCAGTAAACAGCAATCAGTAAGCAGTGAACATAGAACATGGAACATAGAACAGCGAATATAGAACAGCGAACAATGAGCATAGAACATAAAACATAGAGCAGTGAACAATGAACAATAAATAGAAACTGAAAGAGGGTTATGAAAAAGAAACGACGATTAGTGTCTTTCCGAGTGGCAATATTGATTCCGGCTTTTAACGAAGCGAAGGTAATTGGTGGGACAATTAAGGCTTTGAAGAAGTTTAAACCCAGTAGGGACATTTATGTGGTGGACGACGGGTCTAAGGATGGTACATCCCAAATTGCCAAGAAGTTATTGCCCAAGGGAAATGTGATTAGACTGACAAACGGAGGTAAGGTGAAAGCGATTAACCAAGGAATCAAACAGTTTAGTTTATTAAAAAAGTACGATTATTTGATGCCGATCGATGCTGATACAGTGGTGGAAAAGGGATTTTTCCCAAGTGTGAGGAAAGTGTTGCAAGCTGATAAAGAAGAAATGATCGTGGCGGTAGTAGGAAGAGTGAGGGGAAGAGCGAATAATTGGCTGACGAGTTATCGAATGTGGGAATATGAGGTGAGTCAAGCAATTCATAAGCGAGCGCAGGAAGTAATGAGAGCGGTTTTGGTGTGTCCGGGTTGTTCTACCGTGTTTAGAACCAGATTGTGGTCTGATTTACAGATGCCAATAGGAACGCAGACAGAAGATATGGATCATACATGGCAGATTTATAGGCGAAATTTGGGTAAGATAGTCTATTGCGATCGAGCGGTGGTGACGACTCAGGATCCGAGGGCAATTCGAGATTATGTGAAGCAAATCAAGCGTTGGTATTTGGGATTTTGGCAGTGTTTAATCAAGCATGAGATTCCCTGGGGAGGACAAACCTTGGACTTGGAGGTGACATTACAGGCAATTGAAGGTTTGTATTACGGATTGTTAGCATTGGTAACTGTGGTGGGTTGGCCGGTGGTGGTGGTGACGGGAAGATGGTGGATTCTGAGTGTGCCGTGGGCGATTGATTTAGGTTTGTTTTTGATACCAACGTTGATGTACGCGAGCTGGCGGTTGCGGACGCTGAGACTGTGGAAGTACTTTCCGATTTTTTACGGATTAAGGATTCTTAGTAGTCTGGTGTTTTTGTGGGCGTTCGTCAAGATTTGTTTATGGGGTGACAGAAGATTGAGTTTGAGTTGGGATACGCAAAGATATTTAGTTGAGGCTCGTTCGATTTATAAAGTCTAGTAATGACAATTATCCAGCATTATTAGGAAAGGATTATTAGTTTAATAGGATTAAGTTAACCAATACAAATTATATGTATAGTACAATACCACCAATTAACTCTTTATCCTTGATTGTGCATTTGACTGTACTGGTGATTCACAAATTAAAGGTGATGTTGCGCTTATGATAAGTAGATCAGAGAAACAAAACCGAATCCGGGGTTGGTGATAGAGGTCTAGGTTTCAGGTATACTACAACGTATGTGATAGGGAAGAAAGTTATAAATAAACTGATTGTCGGTATGAGCGTGGTGGTGAGCCTGGTGATGGTTTCTCTGGTGATTAAGTATACAGTCAATCAGGGTCGGGGTGGGTGGTTGTTACCTGAGGGAAATTCAAGTACTTTGGATTGGTTAAGCACAGGTGACAAAGAGACAGAGAAAACTGAGTATCGCGGGTGGGTGGCTTGGTGGAATGAAGATGCAGCATTGATAAGTTTGGAAGACGCGAATGAAAGATTGAGTAGAGTTTTACCGGTGTGGTACGCAATTGATGAAGACGGCAGATGGAAAGAAACAGGAGCCCGGAGACAAGAGGAGATGAGACAGTTGTTTGAGGACAAAGACATGAAAGTAATGCCAACAATCGGTAATGATTTTGACAAGCAGCGGGTAAGTAAATTGTTGAGTGACCAGAGGTTGCGGACGGCTTTTATTGAGCAAACTATTCGATTGGCTAAGGAAAAAGGATATGATGGATGGGACGTAGATTGGGAGCAGATAGATACAGCTGACAGTCAAAGATTCGCGGAATTTGTTGCTGAATGGACGAAAGCTTTGCATGCTGAGGGCTTGGAGACTTCGGTTGACGTGCATGCACTGACCGGGAGTAAATCTGATTGGGTAGAAGCTCTGGGGCATGATTACCAGTTACTAGCCAAGTCGGCCGATTGGGTGCAAGTGATGGCCTATGATTATCATTTTTCTGAGTCTGCTCCCGGGCCGATAACGCCCTTGAATTGGTTGAGGGAGGTGATTGAGTACAGTATAAATTATATTCCCGAGGAGAAATTAGTGTTGGGTTTGCCGGTTTACGGATATGACTGGTCCGGTAACTCCGGGGAATCAATTCAATATTATGAGGCAATGAGAAGACTTAACGGTTACGGTGGAGAGTGGGAGAGGGATAAGACATCGGGAGCATTAAAAGGTGAGTACGAAGCTGGAGGCCAAAATCATGTTATTTGGTTTGAAGATGCGGAGAGTGTAGTACAAAAGGTGAAGTTAGCAGAAAGGTATGGAATTAACAAGTTCGTGTTTTGGAGGTTAGGAGACGAGGATGAGAGGATGTGGGAGATGTTGCCGGAGCGTTAAGTTGAGGAAGGATGTTGTTGTAACCAGGTGAGCATTTGTTGGTGGTTTTGCCAACCGATTTGCGGGAGGTGATCAAGGTTGAACCATTTGATTTGGCTATTTTCTTCAGGATCAAGGTTACGGAGGGTTCCAATAGCAGTAGTGAGGTAGAAGAAGACCAGATGGCCTGGTTCGCGGGGATCGTCGGTGGAAGCCAGTACTTTGATAAGTTGGGACTTTTTGGCTGTGAGCCCGGTTTCTTCTTTGACTTCACGAATGAGAGTGTCCTCCGGATGTTCTCCGTAATCAACAAAACCGGCAGGAAACATCCAGGTATTTTGGTAAGGGGGTCTGGTTCTTTTGACGAGTAAAACTTGGTGGTCCTTGGTGATCATGGCTGCTGCGGCTTGGGTGACACTGGGATAGTAGGTCCACTTACATGACGAGCAATATTTCCTGGTTTTACCTTCTTCTTTTCTGGTGGATAGCTGACGGCCGCAAAAGGGACAATATTGGTAGTTGGGCGGAGTGAGTTTGAGCATAGCTAACTGCGTTGAGATAGGGTGCGTTGGTAGAGTTGGTGGTCGGATGATGAATGAAGGACGAAGATCACCTTTTCCAGTTTGGAGTGAGAAAGATAGTCTTTAACGGTTTGAATCGCGATACGAGCGGCAGCCTTTTTGGGGTAACCGTAGACGCCGGTGGAGATGGCCGGAAAAGCAAGGGTTTTGACACCTTGAGAGTCAGCCAGTTTGAGGGAGTTGAGGTAACAGGAGGTGAGCAATTTGGCTTCACCCGAGGTACCGCCTTGCCAAACTGGTCCGACAGTATGAATGACGAATTTGGCGGGCAACCGGTAGCCAGAGGTGATTTTAGCCTGGCTGGTGAGGCAGCCGTTTAAGGTGCGACATTTTGCGAGTAATTGAGGACCGGCAGCAGCATGGATGGCTCCGTCTACTCCCCCACCCCCCAAGAGGGTAGGGTTGGCGGCGTTGACAATGGCATCGGCTTTTACTTGAGTTATGTCTCCGAGCATGAGTTGGATTTTGGAAGGCGGCTTGATCGGCGGGTGCGGCTTGGAATTCATTGGATATTAAGAATTATACTACGTTGCCGGGGTCCGTAAAATTCCACTAAGACAACCCGCTGCCAGGTGCCGAGAACAAGTTGGTTGTGGTTGACAGGCAAGGTGAGTGAGGTGCCAATGAGAGAAGAGAGGATGTGGTCATGGGTATGAGAAGGATCATGGGGATGCCGGAAATCGAGTTGAGGAATGAGTTTCTCAAAAGCATCAAGCATGTCCAAGTCTGTACCGGGATCCAGGTCCGCGGTGGTGAGGGCACAAGTAGTGTGGGTGACAAACAGGTGGCAAAGGGTGGCTTCGTTAGTCAGGTGTTGGTTGACCTGGTCGGTGAGGTCGATGATTTGCCTATGTTTGGTGGTGTTAACGATAATTTGATTCATAATTGGTTAGAGGATGATAGAGGCGATAGTGAGATAGATGGTGATGCTGATGAGATCCTGGAGGGTGGTCCCGATGGGACCGCTAATATTGGCAGGGTCAACTTTCAGAATTCGAAACAGAGTGGGGACGGCCAGGCCGGTAAACAAAGAAGAAAGAATGCTGGCAAAAATGGCGAGTGAGAGGATCGTGGGCAGGAGGATCTGGTGGTAAACCCCGGAGGTAATTAGCCATAAGCTAGCGCTGATGATCAGGGCCATGAGCACGACGATGGAGAAATGGCGCTTAAAGTAGGCGATGATTTTGATTTTAGGTGTGAGTGCGGTGTCACGGATAAAGAAAACCTGCATTTGGGTGGAGATGGCGCTGGCGGTATAGGCCACCAGAGGCAGGAAGCCAACCAAGAGAAGATCTTTACTGATCACTGCCTGATAACTGTTGATCACCCGGGCAGTGATCAGATAGCCAAACATGCCCAGAACCAACCAGGGTAATCGGTGATATAAGGATTTGGTTCTGGGAATTTTCATGATGTTTTCGTTCTGAGATGACTGGATTCCGGCAAAGCGGAGCAGGTCTTCCTGAGCTTCCTGAAAGGTAATGTCCAGAATGGCATCACTGGGTACAATACCGAGAAATTTGTCATCTTTGTCCACCACAGGTACTGATTTGAGACTGTTTTTCATAGCTAAATAAGCAACTTTTTCTTGATCGGTGTGGGGGTGAACCGTAATAAGAGGTGAGCGCATGACTTCGGCAAGTTCGTTATCAGCTGGGAGTCTGAGTAAATCTCTGAGGGAAAGAACTCCAACCATGCGATGGTTTTTGTTTACGATATATAAGTAGTTGATGGATTCAAAGGTGGCTAAGTTTTTTTGGAAGTGTTTGCGAGCATCCCCGACAGTAAAGTCAGATAAGGCGATGGGCACGTTGGTAATCATGAGGCGCCCGGCGGTTTTGGAAGGGAAGGAATCTGGATTGGAAGGAGTAGAGGAATTTGAAGAGTGAGTCATATAAAGTACAGATTGGTTTGATATGCTAATACTAACACAAAAGGTGCACGATGAGCGGTGATGTCGGGATGCCTTAAAGGAGAAAAAGTGGTAGAATGAAGGCAAAAGATAAACGGGGTGTGGTCCCCTTGGGATTGGTAGCCCCGAAGGGGGCCCTTAGGGCCGCGCTCAAAGGGGATTTTTATATGAGTTGGTCACTGTATTTCCTTCAAAGTCTAAAAGATGAAGGTTTTTATATTGGGTGCTCAGAAGATCCGATTAAAAGACTTGATAAATATCATAATAGAGGAAAAGTAAAAAGCACAAAATCGCGGGCGCCGTTTAAATTAGTTTATTTTGAAGAATATGAATCAAAGACTGAAGCTTATAAGAGAGAATATTTCTTGAAACGTCCTAGTGGATATCAAGATAAGTTGAAGATTATTAAGAAGATTTTGCGGGGTGTGGCGTAGTTGGTAGCGCGCTCGCATGGGGTGCGAGAGGTCACCGGTTCGAGTCCGGTCACCCCGACTAATGAAAGCTTCCTGGAGTGTTGGTAGACCCGAAGGGGAGAGGTCACCGGTTTCCGTCAAAGGCGGACAAGCGCGTCTGGCTAACCTGACTTAGTTTTTTTATTTGAGGTATTTTTCGACGTTTTGGTTGTGTTCTTCCAGGGTTTTGGAGTAATGCATCCGGCCTTGGTTATCGGTGAGGTAGTACCAGTAGTCTGTTTCTGTGGGATCAAGAGCGGCTTTAAGGGCGGTAAGGCTAGGGTTGGAAATGGGAGCGGGAGGCAGGCCGGGATGGGTGTAGGTGTTGTAAGAAGAATTAATATCTTTATCTGCGACGGTGGGGGTGGGCCACCAGTCATTAATAGCTGTTAGCTTATAGCTGTTAGCTGCTAGCTGGTTGGTCACTTTAGCGTATTGAAGAGTGGCGTCGGCCTGTAATGGCCAGTTGTTTTGGTAGCGCTTGATAAGAATACCGGCAACGATGGGGTAATCTGCAGGCGTGGCAGTTTCCCGATCAAGGATGGAAGCGAGGATGACGGCTTGTTGGAAAGTGAAGGGGTGAGGTACGGTGGTGGCAGAAGCAAGTAAGGGTTGAGTTTTGGTCGTAAAGGTGTCAGTGAGGAGTCTGGTGATTTGAGCGGCTGTGGTGGTTTCTGGAATCAGGTAAGTATCAGGAAAGAGATGGCCTTCAAGATCCTGGGTAAGTTGGAGAAATTCTGATTGAGAGAAGGTGGCCGAGGGGAGATTTTGAGCCAGCTCCTGAACGATTTGTTCCCGGCGCCAGCCTTCGATAAAGGTGACCCAGATTCCCTGAAAGCCTCCCCTACTGAGGTGATCAATGATTTGGGGGATGGACCAGGATGTGGAAAGTCTGAATTGGCCGGCTCTGAGATTGGTTTGCGACTGGTGAAGTTTAGTGTAAAATCTAAAAGCTAAGGGATTTTTAATCAACTTTTCTTGTTTGAGAAGGTCGGCTACTTTGGTGGCAGATGAACCTTTGGGGATGATGACGGAGTGAAAAGTTTCGGTGTTAGAAACAGGTTGGAGGGCATTTTGGTACCAGAGATAAGTTGAGAGAATACCAACTAAGATGACTGTGGTAATGATGGCGAGAATTTTAAGAGAAGTACGCATATAGGGATATAAATAAAGCACACGAGATGAACGGGATACTGAGGTATAGTACGTTGCTGATGCTGTTCATCCGGTGTGCGTCATTTGACTTCTTCGATAAGGGCGCGGCGATATTTGTTGTTGGTGCGGTCGTGAATGAAGATGCGGCCGCATTTGCAGGTGACTTGATCTTCTTTGGAGTTCAGTTTTTTGATTTTACCTTTTTCCAAGGGCGTGCCGCAACCTACACACTGACCGCGGGAAAGTAACCAGGCTTGGACTGGGGAGATGAGATTTTTGAACATAGAGAATTTAGCTGATAGCTTTTAGTTTGGTTTGTTTTATTATATATTAATTTTGTGAATCAAGGTAGGTTTGGAGAATGACTGCGGCTGCCAGCTGATGTTCCTGTTGTTTTATTTTAAGTTTATTCTTCCCGGCTTGTCTACCCAGAAATTGTGCCTGTTTAGAGGTGTGGGATTCATCCACAAAAGTGACAGGTAGTTGGGTAACTGTTTGTAATTTTTGGCCGAACTGTTCAACTGCGGGTTTTACTTCTCCCGAGGGCAGGCCGACAATCAAGTGGTTAATATGATATTGTTCGATGATGCGGATGAGGGTGTCCAGAGCATGTTGCGAAGACTGGGGTTGGAAGGTGGAGAGAGGTTCAGCTAAAGGAGTATCAAGGGCAATGGCCAGACCAATGTGGTGGAGACCGTAGTCGATGGAGAGGTAATTCATAAAGGTAGCTGGTGGTTGGTGGGGTGTTTATAGTTGGGCTGTAATGATTATATTACAGTAGACGGGTTTGAAGGAAATTTGGGAAAAGACTGTTTGAAGGTGTTTAATGAATTGTTGGGTTTTAAGGGCGTTTTTTTTGTCGTTGAGGCGGTTGAAGGCGATGGTGCCTTGAGGTGTTACGAGGTGTTTGAGATTACGAAGAAACTTAGGTGATTCTAGGTGAGGCGGGACTAGATCACCGACGTAGCAGTCGACCAGGATGGAATCGAAGAACGTTTCGACGTTTCGGTGTTTCATTGTTTCGACGTAGTGGTGGGCATCTTGGGTGATGATTTGCAGATGGGGAATTTGGTCAACTTTGAAGTAATTTTGGGCAATAGTGACCATGACAGGATCGATTTCCACGGCAGTGATTTGACAATCAGGCCAGCGGTGATGGACTTCGTGAAGAATGACGCCGCCGCCCAGTCCGAGGAGGAGAAAGTTTTGGGGTTGGTGGAAGTTATTTAAAGCTTTTTTGAGAATGTCCTGGACGATGCCTCCGGATTGGGGCACTCCGGCAACTGTCAGCCGAGGACGGCCGAATTGGGTGCGGATTAAAATCTGACCATTAATTTCTGAGTCGAAGGTGGCAACTAAGAGGTCAGGATGAATGAGGCTGATTAGATGAGCGATTTTGAACATTAAAGGGGAAATATTTTTTCAAGTAATGATAGTAGTTTACCTGGTCCGTAGTATTTGATAAAAGATCCTACGTAAGTGACTTGTCGGCCGCCGAACTTAGCTTTGAAACGACTGAATCCTTTCCAAGCCCGGTTGTTCATTGCCGGGTAGCGAGGATCGGCAATGCCGTCAAAATCGAAAAGAGTGCACCCGTGTTTTTTGGCTAAAATAATGGCTGTCCAGGTGGCTAAGTCAGGGGCACGCAGTTGTTGGCCGAGTTTGGCGGAGGTGGCGTAGTAGTAATAGGCCCTTCGGCCGGAGATGGGCATGATGATGGCAGCCAGCCAGTCATGGTCGTGGTGGTAGCAGTTGATGATTTTTAAATTGGGGCCGAAATACTCGACCAAAGATTGGAATTGCCGATGATTAGGGATGACTAAATTCTTGACTTTGGCTGCGGCTTGCCAGTGAGGATAAAACCACTGCCAGTCCCCTACTTTGATTTTGACTCCTGATTTTTTGGATTTGCGAAGGTTGCGACGGCAGTTTTCCGAACAGTCAGAAAGTAATTGAGTGGTGGTTTGGCTTAAATCAATGACTCTGGTTTGGGTTGGGAGTAACGGCCAAGAGTCGAGACGAAAGCCGTGAGACCTCAAGTCAGTTTCAAGTTTCCCCAAAGGGATCCCTTGGGGACAGTTTCCCCAAAGGGGCCCTTTCGGGTCGGTTTCAAGTTGAGACAAGAGGACGGCGGGTTCGAGTTTAACGAACAAAGCCCGGTGTTCGTGAGCAAGTTTATCTAGCTGGTTTAAATCAATGGGCCAGGAAAACCGCTGGATTTTAATCAGGCTGCCCAGGGGACCGAGGGGGCGTTTGTAAACTAAGATTTTTTCTTTTAAGGTTAATACCTGCCAACCAGTATGGCTCATGTAAGCGGCGTACTGAGGAGATTGACGGAGGTCGGACATCATGAAAACAATTAAACATTAAAATATAAGAGTTTTAGCTTGTTTTAATATTTTTAAGAAAAATTGGTTGAGGTAAAAGTAGATTTAAGGCGGAGAAACCATTTCCGTAGCCCGTAGAGTTTGTTGACCAGCGGATAAAGTTTGGTATCAACGGGTAGGTCGTAAGCTCCCAGGTATTTGACGGTTTGAGGGCCGTAGCCCAGTTTGAAACGATGAAAGCCGTACCAGGGGTCAGTGGGTTGGGGGTCCAGTCCGGCTGTGCCCCAGAGATCAAAGGTGTGGCACTGGTGTTGTTGACCAAATTTGATGGCCTGCCACATCATGAGGTTGTTGGCCATGACCTGTTTATGTTCTCGAGATGAGGCACCGTAAGGGTAGTAGAGTTTGTTTTTCCAGATGAAAAGGATCCAGGCGGCTAAAGTCTGGTTTTGGTATTGGGCAGTGAGGAGGTGAGCGATGCCGGCTGAATGCATGTGCGTCCAGACTTGGCGGTGGTAGCCGGCATCATGGGCGTAGAATTTTTGGCGGGAGGTGGTTTCAGCCATCAGTTCCAGATAAGTATTGAAGGCTTGGTCTGAATTGTCTTCGATAACTGTGACACCCTTTTTTTCGGCCAGGCGGACGTTGTAACGGGTTTTAGGCTTCATATTAGCCAGGAGTTGATCCTGGGATTGGGCGAGATTAATGATAAAGTTATAGGGAGTGAAAAGAGGTTTGCCCGGCAAGTATCCTAGTTGAGTGAGTTGCTGCTCAAGGTCCCGGAGTTGAGATTGAGGATCTTGATTTTCAGTCATCGGCACATAGACGTTTGGTTCAAGTTTAGCAAAGACGGCGGAGTGTTTTTGGCCTTCGGTGATGATGGCTTGGGTAATTTGCTGATCAGGCAAGGGGCCGCGGGGGAAATACAAGAGGTTGCGGCCGAATTTGGGAATGGAGTGGATGGTCATCATCCAGGCTCTGACCAGGTCTTGGTTGTCAAAAACCCCGAGACGAATTACCTGATGACCAGTGGCTTTGCGGGCTTCACCCCAAGCCCAGGTTTGGAGAGGATGGTCGATTTGGGCGTCGTAAGAAGATTGGTCTGTGGCAAGAAGTTCGCGGACGAGCATGGTTGGTTATAGATTAATCAGCGTGATTGGCTTTGAGGGTTTAATTCGGGGATTGAGTCATTTAGCATTCTCATGACTTCATATAAAGGAAGCTATTACCTAATGAAGCTAGAGAAGATAGACTTCTACTGGTCTTTTTCCCCACCATTTGCCAATGGAGTCAAAACCCAAGTCTATTCTGCGCCCCTGAATGTTGCCTCCGGTATCGCCGGCGATGGCTTTGCCGTAACCGGTGATGTAAAGTTGGGAACCAAGAGGGATCACGTGTTTGTCCACAGCCACAACCCCGAACCCGGTGGGTAGACCAATAGCCGTGGTGGAGCTGCAACCAAGACAGGTAGCGTCATAGGCAGTGGCAGTAAAGGTGCCGAGCTTGCACCAGTAATTGATGGTGCCACTGTCGGTTTGCATTGATTGGTAGATTTTTTTGGTGCCTTTGACAATGATTTCGGTTTGAGGATCTTCTACGTGGGTGGCAATGGTTTCGCGGGAGTACTCCTCGCCGTCGTAATAGGTGACCTGGATTTCTTTGGTTTTTCTGCCCGTGATGCCGGATTGGATGGTTTCAGGATCTGAACAGGCATCTTTTTGGTCATCGTACCGGGTTTCGGTAGTAAAGGAAATTTTGTTACCGACTTCAATGATCTCAGTGGTGAATTTGGATTCGGTAGCCAGAACGACAGGTGGTTGGAGACTGATTTCCGGGGGATTAGCTGCGGATAACTGATGGGGAGACGAGCTAAGAAATACCAACAAGGTGAAGACAATAAAACAAAGGGGAAGAAGGATTTTAAGTAGTTTAGTATAGAGCATAGGTTTAATGTTTGAGTTGATGATAACTGAATGATAGTTTATGGATTACTAGGTTGTCGAGGGTCATGGGTGAGTTCAAATAAAAGCAGATGTTCCTGTGTGCCGTTGGGACGGACGGCCTTGGGAAACTGTTTAATGAGCTGAAGTCCCCAGGCTTCGGGATGGTCAATTCCCAGGCGGGTATCGTTAGCGAGGAGATAGACTTTGTTTTGCGGTAGGGATTGGTAAAGTTGATCGCTGACAGACGTGAGGTGGTGGGTTTGGCCCAGGATGGTGACGCGCGGGTTGCGATCGAAATAGATTTGTAAGCCGTCAGGCATGGTACCAAAGGAACCCTCGGTGCCGACAACGATGGTCTGGGCATGGGATTCTTGTTCCAGATATTGAGCCACAGCTCTTAATCCGGTGCCAGCAGTCCATTCTTCAAGATAGCCTGAGCGTTCTATTCTGGGGAGGGGGGCTAATTCGGGATTAGTAAGTAGTTGCCAGGTAAAAAGTTGGCTGGGAATGACAGTGGCGATAACGATGATGCCTTTCCATAATGGTGATTTGGTAAGGTTAAGGGCCCAGAAGATGCCTTGGCTGGCAAAAATGAGGATCGGAGGGATGAGGTAAAGAAAGTAGCGGGCGGTGAGGTTGCGGGCAAACTGAGCCTGAAAAAGTAAAGGAACGAAGATCCAAACAAGAAGAAAAAGGGATGCTCGGAGTTGATTTCTAGTCATGAGGTAGATGCCGATGAGGGTAAATAAAAAGATGCTGGGAGTAAGAAGTTTCCAAAAGAACTCAAAGGTGTCGACCAGATGGGGAATAAGGTAACCGGATGGGTTAGTGAGGATTTCGTTTAAGGGGTAAAGGTAATCTTGGTTGCGGGCGGCGATTTGGTGGAATTCAGGTCCGAGGCGGAGAAGGTTGTAAATGGTAAGGGCGAGGACGGCGGTAATCAGCCAATAGAAGGTAAGGCGGATGAGATACCATCTCTGGGGGGACAGGAAAGACGATTTTTTGCGTGATGATTTTTTGGTCTTCTTGAGAGGCAGAGGGGAATTCAGAATGGTAACAGGAAGCAGGCCGAGATAGAAGACGGCCGGACTTTTGGTGAGCCAAGCAGCACCAATGGCGCCACCGGTAAGAAAGCTGTAGTCAAGCTGGGGGTGTTTGATTAAGCGCAGAGCAAAGAAGAGGGCCCAGATGCCGAACATAGTGAGTAGGCTATCTACCAAAGCCATGCGGTCAAAGAAAAAAGTATAGGGAATGATGGCATAAAGAAAGGCGGCGATAAGGGCGTGTTTTTGGGATTTAGTCAACTGGTGGGTAAGAAAGAACATGCCGAGAAGGCTACCTAATCCGGCAAGAACAGACAGGAGTCGACCGGCGATTAAGGGGTCAGAGATAAGTTTGAGAAAGGGAATCATGAGCCACATAAACAAGGGCTGCTTGCCGTCTGTGAGAGGCAGGAAACGCAAGGTGGGTTCGGCACGCATTACCTGAGCCCAGCGAATGTAGATGGCTTCATCGGCAAAGATGGGAAGTAAGGTAAGGTTGGGGAGTCTAATCAGAAGATAGAAGACGGAAAGAAGAGTGAGGCTAATGATGACCGGCTGGTGTTGCTTCCAAAGGAGTTTGAAGTCTGGGGGCGGCTCTTTCATTGAATTGAGTATAGCATTTTATGTTGGTGTTGGTTAGGTGAGAAGGAGAGGTTGATGATAGGTCTTGATCAAGGATGGAGAGACGGATCAGTTAAAGATAGGGAGGTTGATTGACTTGGTTTATTTAGATCCCTGACAGTGTGGGTTTGTTATGGCTGGTTAAGTTTTTATGAGTACTTTCCTTGGCTTTCATTGATGCGGACACGGAGGATCTGGCGGAGCATGTCCCAGGATTCATGAGCAAATTTGTTAAGGGAGCGGTTTTTGGTGGTAGAGACATCTCTATCAGTCCATTTAACCGGCACTTCCTTGATTTGGTAGCCGAATTTTTCTGCCAGGAAGAGAAATTCCACGTCCCAGGCAGCTACTACCCAACCCTGGGCGGCAGCGGTTTGTTTGAAGATGATCATGGAGTCAAAAAGATGTTGAGCGGCTTTGGTGTTGGCGAGTTTGAATCCGCATTGGGTATCGTCAATGTTTCTGAGGAGAAGTTGTTTTCTGACGATTCTGAAGGTCGTGGAAGCTATTTTTCTTAAAAGAGAGTAATTTTCCCGATGGCCCCCTCTGGAGCCGATAATGATCTGAAAACCCTGTTTGGTAAAAGGAAGTAGTTTGTCAAGTTCGGTAATGGGGGTAGACAAATCCATATCACAGAAATAAACCCATTCTCCTTGAGCTTGAGTCAGTCCGTGTTTTAGGGCCCAGGCTTTGCCGCCATGCGGGTTTTCCAAAAGTCGAAATTTGGGATGGGTGGCAATAAATTGTTTGACCAGTTCCCTACTCTGGTCGGTACTAGCATCATCAGAGATGATGACTTCTGTGTTAACCTGTTGTTTTTCTAAGTAGTGAGCAACTTCACCCAGGACTCCGCGCTCCAGGTTTTGTTGTTCGTTATAACAGGGAATGACGATGGTGAGGAATGGGTTACTCATATAAAGAAATATTTAAATAATTTTAAGTTGTTGAAGAAATTTTATCGTATGGGGATTGTGTTTGAAATTAGTAATTTCAGAGGCGGCTAAGGTGAGGATTGCTTCAATCTCTTCTGTGTCTCTGGGCTGGAGTTTACCTCGCTGATACTGAGCGACAAAGCGAAGATAGATTGTTTGAGTGGGAGGATCTGCTTGTTTGTCAGTAACAATGACAAAGTCGACAGTGGTGATGTTTTTAATTGAAATGTTGCATTCCTCCAAGATTTCTCTTTCTAAAGCCTGGTAAATATCTTCGTGGGGGTTGACTTCTCCTCCTGGCAAATAAAGCAACTGGTCATGGTTTTTACGAATGAAAACATATTTGTGGCCTTTAGTAATCAGGGCGGTGACAACCAGTCTCTTTTTCATTGAGCGAATATCAATAGTGGACTAATCGGTAGAGTTGGAATCCCCAGGGGAAAGTCCATTGCTGGTCGATTTTGGCCCAACCGAAGAGAGCGATCTCGGCTTTGGGATGGCTGATGGGGTTGCAATCCATGTCTCGACCTTCATATGGGGGTCGATTCTCGCAGATGACAAAGAGTTGATTAGTGATGGTTTGGGGAGCATTTTGAGGGTCGATTTCGACTAAAGGAGCATGCCAGAGTTCAAAGAAGTAGCGGTACCCTTCGTCATAGTTGTTTTTGGCAATCAGAGCCAGGTTGAACGGCTGACCTTGGGAAGCCTGAAGGATGGTGCGGTCAATTTCTTGGGTGTGTTGCAGGGTTTGCGGCGGCTGAGATTTAAGAGGAGATGACTGGAGGTTGAGATAGATGAGAGGAGAAATTAGTAAGCCGGCAATTAATAATTGACTTACTTGCCCATTAGCTGGTAATCGCGAAGTTGCCGAGCGGGTGATTTGCCAGATGACCCAGCCGGTAAGCAGAAAAGGAGCAGGAAAAAGGAATCCGAAATAGTGATCGTAAATGTGTTGTTTGTAAAGGGAAAGGCCAAGGAGGCCGAAGAGAAGCCAGGTGAGGAGAAGGAGGAGTGATAGGTTTCGACGTTTCCTCCAAAGGGGCCCTTTCGGGGAAGTTTCGACCTTTCGAAGTTGGGATTTCTGAATTTGTTGAGAATTTAGGATTAGCGATTTGAGATTTTTGTGAATGAGATTAGTGACGAGTGTCAGTCCGGTTAAGGTGAGGATTATTTTGGTGATTAAAGTGTTATGAGTTGCAACGAGAGTACTATAGATTTGTTCCAGAATGGGGTAAAGTTTGGCAAATCCCCGGTAAAATTTAAGGTTAACTGTGGTTTGACGATGGGTAAAAAAGGCGGTGATGGCTTTAAGGTTGAGCCAGTCGTGACGAAGGTCAAATAATACTAGCGGGGACATGAGAAAGAGGAAAATCAAAAGGCTAAATGCAGAATGTTTAATAAATTGGCGCAAGGTGGTGACATTGTGATTTCTTTTTGAGGTTAAGCGGATTTTAAGTAAAGCAGCCAGCCAAAAGACGGCAATGGTAGGAATGAGTAACAGACCCAGGTAATGGGACTGGATAACGAAAGCCAGAGAGATGCCAAGGAGGAGGAACCAAAGGAGAGCTGTTGGCTGTTGGCTTTTAGCTTTTAGAGAGTAATATTGGTATATTTGGTGTGTGGCCCAGATGGTGAGTAGGGCAAAAAAGGGCATGATGTTGGGATTCCAGGAAGAGCGGGAATAGATGATCACGGTCGGTGAAATGGCGTAGAGGGCGGCGGCGGTAAGCCCGGCAAGAGGGTGAAACCAGGTACGGCCCAGCCACCAGATAAGGATGATAGTGGCGAGGGAGAAGAGGGCGATCATAACGGCAGGCCCTACAGGTGACAATCCGGAGACGATCATGGCCGGGGCCATAAGATAGTAGTAAAGCGGGCCCAGGTACATATGGCCGGCTTCGGTGGTAACAGATGTCATGGGGCCGATGAAGACGGGATCAAGATCGACAATTAATCTTCTGACGACGCGGGCATCGCGACCTTCGTCGCCGAGAAAGGTGAGGTATTGGTCAATGTGATAGAGACGAAGGAAAGCAGCGACGACGAGAATGACAATGAGGAAAAGTGATTCTGATTGATGGTTTTTGGCCCAGATAATGAGTTTGTTCATGCTGACACTAGAAATTAACTAATTAAATTGTGACCAGGTAACAGCCACGTCATCCTCGCGGATGCGGGGATCCATGGTGAAGATTATTCAATAAGTTTGGGTATAGATCACTCCAATCAGGATTGTGTTTTTCAATTAGGTTTATTTTCCAATTAGTAAAGCTTTCTTCCAAATCATTTTTATGTTCCCAAACTCTTTTGATTAAGTTGTTAGTTACTCCAATGTATAATGTACCGAGTTTTTTACTCGTTAAGATGTAGATGAGGTATTGAAGATTTTTCATATTGTTTGGTTGAGTATTTTAATCATGGATTCCTGCCTGCGCAGGAATGACAGAGAGGGTTACATCTTTCGCCATAAGCGGAAGAGATCAAGGAAGGATCCGATGATGACGTTGATGTTGGCGCCAGTGCCTTTGCCGGTGGTGCGCGGGTAATGAGTGACCGGGACCTCTACGATTTTTAAGCCTTGTTTCTGGACTTTGATGAGCCATTCGCTTTCGATAAAAGCACCCCTCTGGGATTCTAATCTGGGGATTTGATCAATGACCCGACGATGCCAGAGTTTGAATCCAGTGTCGATGTCATGGACTTTGAGTCCAAACATAAGCCAAATGAGGTGTTTCCACAACCAAGTATTGAGTTTACGGGTCCAGTGAACTTGACGCTGTTTATAATAGCCGATGACCATGTCAGCCTGGGTCTGGCGTTGGGTGGTGATGAAGTTGATGATTTCGGAAAAGTCGAATTGACCGTCGGCATCGTTGTAGGCGCACCATTGGTATTTTTGGTGGTAGAGTCCGGTTTTAAGGGCTTCTCCATAACCTTTATTGGGAGTATGGGTGATCATGCGTAGCTGGGGGTGTTTGCGGATGAGTTTTTCTACGAGGACGGCAGTTTGATCAGTACTGCCGTCATTGACGACAAGAATTTCGTATTTTTTGCTTACCTGGGGAAGAATTTTAAGAGCTTTTTCTATGGTATTGGTAATGACTTTTTCTTCGTTATAGGCTGGAAAGAAGACAGACAGTTCTGGAAGTTTGGTGAATTGCGGGGGGGTTTTTAAAGCCATATGTGATGAGTATAGCAAATATTAGTAGCTGACTGTATGTTTATCAGATGTAGGATGGATCGTGATGCTGGAAAGAGCGGTGAACAGTAAGAGTGAGAGGTGAATGGTGCCCGACTATTTACTATTAGCTAATTGTGATTGCGAGTGTCAAATATGAATTTTCTATGTTTTTCTGCTTACCCATTGCAGGCGTTCGGGCTGGTATTGGGAAAGGAAGGTTTGGAATGATTCGTGGGTGGTTTGAGGATCGAACTGGGAAGCCAGATAGTGGTTAATAATTTGGTTTTGGATGTCAGGGTCGGGTTGACCGATGGGATAAGTGTCTTGCAGCGTTTGCCAGTTAGTTTGCCAATGTGGCTGGGGAAAGGGATGTTGGATGAGATGAAGTTTCCATGATTGGGAGTTAGAAGTGTAGATGTGGAGTTCGATAGCCCCGACCGGATGCTCTAAAGCCTGGCGGGCGCGAGTAATAAGCAGAAATTGATGGGTGGTAGTTTTGGTCCAGACGCGAATGACATCCATATAGTCAGGGTGCTGGCCTAGGAGGCGAAAACCTGATTGGAGGTCGGTCTGGAATTTTTGCCACAAGGTTTTGGCTTGGGGTAACTGGTGAGGTATGGTAGCGGGAAGCATGGGTTCATTTTATCACTAAATAGAGAGATCACGAAGCAAAGGCATAACACGACAAATAGACAAGGTGAAAATTTCAAGATCACGACATGAAGACAATATCAATGTATAATAGTCGTAATGAAAGATGGGATGCGAGAGATGTTGGTTTTAGCAGGGATAAGTTTGGGATCAACGGCATTGATATGGTTGCCGTTTTTCTTTGGGTTAAGCGATTTTTGGGGTATGCAATTACCCAGAGACGGGATGGCTGCAGTGGTGAGAAATTATGACGGACCATATTATATTGTAGTGGCCAAGTCTTTATATAATCCCGAGGTGATTAAGCAGTTCGAGTTTGGATTACCGGTAGAATACTATGCGGCCCATTATCCCTTGTATCCCCTGCTGATTAGGGCCCTTGGTCCGTTGATAAGTTTTCCTTATGCCGTGTTGGGAACGACGGTATTATTTAGTGTTTTGGCAGTGTGGATGTTTTATTGGCTGGCAAGAGAGTTGAAGATGAATCAGGCTTTTGGGTTAAGTGTGATTTTTTTAATTTTGCCTGCCAGATGGCTAGTGGTGAGGTCAGTGGGGAGTCCGGAGCCAGTATTTTTGTTTTGGGTTTTGTTATCGATTTGGGGAATGATAAAGAAGAATTACTGGGTGGCAGGCATTGCCGGAGCATTAGCGCAGTTGACTAAATCGCCGGGGATATTGCTGTTTGCAAGTTACGGGTTGTATTTGGGGTGGCAGGTGTTATCTCCTCAGCATTGGAAGGAAGCAGTGGTAAGGAAGAATGGCCAAATGATAAAAGGAGCTGCGAATTGGTGGAAATCATTGCCCTGGAAGGCTTATCCTTTATGGTTAATTCCGGTAACTTTGTTAGGGGTTTGGTGGTGGTACGGGCAGGTATTGGGTAGTTTTTGGGCTTATTTCCAGTCAGGAGACAATATTCACTTGTTTTGGCCTCCGTTTCAAATGTTTAATAAGGCGGCGGCCTGGGTAGGGACTTTCTGGTTGGAAGACATTGTTTGGGTGTTGTTATTAGGTGCTTTAGGAGTAATTTGGAATTGGAAGCGACAAGATGTGATTAGTTGGTTTAGTTTGGTGTGGTATTTGTCGATTTTGTTTGTATCTCACCGGGATGTGGCTAGGTACGCGTTGCCGCTGATGCCGTTTTTAATTTTGGCATTTGCTCCGGTGTTGGAGAAGAAGGAGTTTAGGTATGCGTTGATGGTGGTTTTGTTGCCGATTTATTTGTACGCGGTGAATTTCATTGCCGGGAATACGATTGCGATTAGTGACTGGGGAAGGTTGTTATGAATAGCAGATTTAAGAAGATTGGTGAGTGATTTGGAGGTTACGAGATTCGAAGGGGACTGTGTGGCCGGTAAAAATTTGATGTGTTCCGCCTCCGGGAGCTCGAAGATCATCATGGAAATAGGCATTGTGGCCACTATAGCGTTGATCTTCCCCTCTGGGATCTGTCGGGTGTGAAACACTTCCTACGTCAGCTACAGCAATCCTACTATACCCTCGTTCGTCACGTTCTGCTGCAGCAAAGTCCCCGTGGCTAATTGTGGCGAGCACGGTTGCTGGATTCTCTAGACTTTTACAAATTACATTACCCATGTGCTTTATCGCGAGGTGTTATAAAGTGGAGCTTTTTGCAGATGAGAGAATAATAACTCATATAAAGAGAGAAGACAAGGTTTAGGCGAGGATTAGCAGTTAATTGAAATTTTGAGAGAGCTTGGATTTGAGCATGAAATTCAATTGGGTGGGGAAACATCGTGGGGGAGAGTTTTGATGACGACAGGGTAGGCGTAAATGGTGTCGACCAAAGACTCCTGACTGGTTTCTAGCGGAGTATGGGCAGTGGGCGGAAGGTAGAAGAGTTGGCCTACGCAACCAGTTACTGCCCGAACATTATAGTCGTATAAGGTATAGTAATCGGCAAATTCCAATCTCAGACGAGTGTTGTCAGGTCCGCAGCTGGCAAGGAACCAAAGTCCGGTTGATAAATCGAAATGATGTTCTTGAAGGGTGATTTTTTGATAATCAGAATTATCGATAGAAATTTGGTATTTTTGCGTTTGGTTGGTGAGTGAATTGGCTTCCCAGAGACTGAATTGGCTGGTAAGTTGACGGTGGTCGACGTTCATGGTCTTGAAGATAGATGTCCAAGGATTTTGGCCCTGCTTGACCCAGATTTTATCGTTCAAGATTAAGTAATCATAGGGATATTGGGACAGGACTTGCGGTAGTTGTTTAAAGCGGCTGTTGCGTTGGGCAACTAATTTTTCTAAATCCGGGGCGGAGTGAGGTAAGGTAAAGATGTTGAGGCCGTCGCTTTCATAGGTTTTATTGGGTGAGCCGACCAAATAAACTCCGGCATCGAAAAGCGAATCGTTTAAGATGGGTTTGAAGCCGAGAGGAGGGATGTTAAAGATCCAGTCGTCTCTGCCAAATGAGGCGAGCCGGGTTTCAGGCGGAAGTTGTCTGATTTTCAACAAGAGTTCGCTGGTATAAGGATCAAAGATGAGGCGGTCTTTCCAGCGGTAGGAATATTCATAGAGTAATCCGGGAAGACTACCGGCGAGGTTAATGATAATTAAAGAAATGAAGATAATTTTCCAGGATTTAGATTTTAGTTTTTGCCAGACGAGAACGATGACTAAGGGTAAAATTAATTGACTGGGGTGGACGAATCGCATGGCAAAATCGTTGGCGCGGGGCGAACGGACAAACCAGGTAATGACAATGGGAAAATAGACGGCTAAGGCGAATAAAAGAAACTTGAGGGAAAATCGGCGACGGCGAAAGAACAAAATAAAAGGCAAAATAAATATCAGTGGTCCGTATTCAGAGAGAAGGCTTAAAATGAGGTTGATTGATTTAAATAAAAAGGTGGAGGGATTAATGAATTCAAACCCACGGAGATGATAGAAGGACAAGACGTTGGTTCTGGGGCCAAGATGGAAGAGAAAAGGAATGATCAATGGCGTGGTGACCAAGCAGGCCAGAAGGAGTGGTTTTCTGGTTTGGGGTCGAGCAAGAAAGATGATGGCTGACCAAAATAACAAGGTGAGGGAAACAAAGATGCTGGAAAGAATGACAATGGTATATAGAGCTGATAAGATCAGCAAGTGAGGTTTTTTTGAGGTAATTAGGAGGTTGATGATGACTAAGGTGATGACAGCGGCCAAAATATGTTGGGGTACCCACAAAAAGGCCGTATAAAGATTATTTACTGCCAAACCCATCTGTGAATCATGGGCCCAGAGTTCGATATAATGCATAAAACCGGGTGGGCCAAGTTTGGTGGGAATAATGTCCCAGCCACCACTAAAGATGAGGAGAAGGAAGCCAAAGAAGAGCAGTTTCCATGAGGAAAGGTGTTGGCGGTAAAGCCAAAATAAGAGAGAGAAGCTTAATAAGGTAGTAAAAATGACATAAAAGAATAAAATGGTGGTTTGGGTGACGGGCAAGAGGAGGCTTAAAGCAGCGGGAATTAAATAATATCCGTAATAATAGGAAAGGTGACCGGGAGGAAAGTAAGGGTGGAGAGGGGGCAGGCCGTGTTGGGTGATGGCAGTGATGGTGTAGAGATGTTTGTAGTAATCTAGGGCGCTGGTGAACATCACAAATTTGGTCTGGTTGATGACGGGATAGGTGATCAAAGGGGACAGGACCCAAGCGATGGCGGCGGTAAATAAGAGGATTAAAAGCCACGGGGGCCAAAGACTGAAATTGAAAAGAGCGGATCGGATGGTGGAGAGACTTTTTCTGTAGGATGAACCAAAGATGATCCAGGGAACTGAGCAGCCTAAAATAAAGCTGAGAATTAAAGTTAAGTGATTGGCTTTAAAAACTGTGAAGGAAAGATATAAGAGGATAGTGGTGAGGCAATAAGGGAAGAGAAGCAGATAGATCATGATTGGTGAGGCGGGCTTTTTTTCCAGATAAGTTTAGTGTACATGAGATAGTTATAAGGCACCACCAGAAAGGCGATGATGATAGGTAAATAGAGTTGACGATATTGTGGGCCAAAGAGCTTGACTAGCACAGAGCCGGCAATGATTTGGATGACAATAGCGCCGGCAGAGGTGATGTTAAAGTGGATAAATTTGACGAGGATTTTTTGCAGGCCGGTGATTTGCTGGTCCTTGAAGGTCCAGAGGTTGTTCCAGGTAAAGTTGCTGATGATGGAGATTTCGGCTGATCCTCCCCAAATGACGATCTCGGGCATGTTGAGCCAGGTGAGGATTTGGAGAGTAGTGGCCTGGACGACGTAGCCGATAAAGCCAACAATGCCGAATTTAACAAATCTCTGGATTTGAGGATTGCGCATTTGAAGGATGAAGATGACGCGGAGGGTTTCGATCATTTCGTTGTTGATGATTTTGGACTCTCCGACAGCACGGGGATGGAAGTGGATGGGAACTTCTTTGACTTTGGCTCCTGCCTGGACCATTTCATGAAGCAGTTGGATTTTGTAGGCGAATTGATTGGAGACGAGACGTTTGTCGTTGGGCGTTTCGCTTTTCGGCGAGAAACTTTTAAGCAAAGACTGATGTTGGAGGGCGGATTCAAGGCTGAGTTGATCAGCGAAGCCCTTAACCCGAGTGAGTTTGAAGCCGGTGGTGACGTCATGGATTTGCGGCAAAAGCAAAAGGAGTCGAGCAGCAAGGTTACCGCAGACGCTAAGGAATTTACGCTTAAATCCCCAGTGTTTAGGAATGGAACCGCCTTTGATATAGCGAGAACCGATGACGTAATCGCAACCCTGGTCTAAGGCTTTAATCAGTTTTTTAAGGTCATGAGGATCATGTTGCATGTCAGCATCCATTTCTACGAAGGCATCTGCTTGGAGATTTTTAATGGCGTACTTCATTCCGGCAACATGAGCAGCACCCAGACCTTGTTTTTGTTTCCGGAGTAATAAATGAACCCATTTATATTTCTTTTGATATTTTTTTATCTCTTGATAGGTTTTATCCGGTGAGGTGTCGTCAATGAAGAGTAGATGAAGATCATGGTGGGGCAGGAGCTGGCGTTGATGATATATTGCCTCTACCATAGGGCCGATGTTTTGGCGTTCGTTGTAGGTGCAAATGTTGATAGTGATTTTCATACTCTGTTATTGAGCTTTTGCCAACGGATTAACAGGCAAAGTTTAATGTATTCTATGGTATCACGAAAGAAGGTTTTAAAGTATTTAGGTGAAAAACTGACTTTGGTTTCCCCTTTTTCGCGCCACTTGAAGGTGACGGGGACTTCGGTAAATTTGGCTTTGGTTTTGCTGAATTCGTAAATCATGTAGTTGAGAAACCCGTAACCAGTAACAGGGATGCGATCAAAGTTAATGCGGTCAAGTACGCCTTTAACCCGCATAGCCCGAAAGTCACCTTGGTGATCGCTAACTTCTGTGTTGCCAGCTACGTAGGTAGCAAAGATGGTGTTGGCGATAAAATGGGTAATCCGACGACCTACAGGCCAGCCCTGGACTCCCCCACCCTGAACATGCCGGGAGGCGATGACTACGTCGAAGCCCTGGTCTATTTGAGATAGAAGTTTGGGGATATCGTGGGGATCAAATTGAAAGTCACAGTCATTGGAAACAATGATGTCGGCTTTTAATTTTTTGATGGCATGTTGATAGCCGCGGATGAGGGCTTCTCCCAGACCTTGTTTGGAGCCGGTAAGCAAATGGACATGAGGATGTTTTTTAAGGTATTTTTCGACCTGGGTTCCGGTGCCGTCAGGAGAGTTGTCATCGACAACCAGGGTAGACCATTGATATTGGGGATGCTGCTTGGCAATTTTTTCCAAGGTCTCTAGCATGGGAATGATGTTTTCGGCTTCGTTGTAGGTGGGGAGGAGATTAACTACGTGAAGTTTTGCAGCGGTCATTGAGTGAAGTGTACAAGAAGTGGCGGAAATTTCGAAGTGGGAAATGAGGTGGGGATAGAAAGTAGTTTTTAGAAGACAAAGAAGCGAATTTCGGTCAGCGGAGTTGGCTAAGTTCGTGGTCGACCATGATGCCGATGAGTTGATGGAAGTTGATTTTAGGCTGCCACTTGAGTGTCTTTTTGGCTTTGACGCTATTCCCTACCAAGGGTCCGGTTTCCAAAGGGCGGACAAAATCGGGGTCCACTGCTACGTGGTCTTTCCAATTAAGTCCGACGTGTTGAAAAGCCTGCTTACAAAGATCTTTGACAGTGTGGATTTCTCCGGTGGCAATGACGAAGTCGTCGGGTTTGGGGTGTTGAAGCATGAGCCACATGGCCTGGACATAATCTTTGGCATAACCCCAGTCACGTTTGCCCATTAAGTATCCAAGGGTGAGTTTACCTTGTTTATTGATCAGAGGCTGGCCTTTTTCGTTGAGGGGGAGGTTGTGTTTGATGCCGAGTTTGATACAAGCTGCTGCCCTGGCCACCTTGCGAGTGACAAAGTGAGGACCTCTTCTGGGGCTTTCGTGGTTAAACAGGATGCCGCAGGCAATAAACTGTTTATAGGCCTGGCGGTACATTCTGGCCATAAAGTGAGCGTAAAGTTTGGCTGCGCCATAGGGATTATTAGGGTTGAAAGGCGTAGTTTCTGATTGGGGAATTTGCAAAGCATCACCGAACATTTCACTGGTAGAGGCTTGATAGATTTTGGCTTTGGGTGATACTTGTCTAGCGGCTTCAAAAACTCTGACTGCTCCCATACCGGTAATGTCGGCAGTATAGAGTGGCTGTTTCCAAGAGTCTGCCGGAGATGATTGAGCGGCTAAGTTATAGATTTCGTGAGGTTGGTATTCGCGAATGATGTCGGTAAGGATGCCGCTGTCATTGAGGTCTCCGTAAACCAGTTCCAGGTCGGAAAGCAGGTGTTGAATGTTGTTCAAGTGTTGTTGAGCGCTCCTGCGAACGAAACCGACTACCCGGTAGTTTTTGGAAAGAAGGAGTTCGGAGAGATAGGAGCCGTCCTGGCCGGTAATGCCGGTGATGAAAGCGATCCGTCTGCGGGATTGGCGAGCCATATGAATTAATATACAATAATAAGGCAAATAGGAAAATGATTAATTAGATATGCAGATTGATATATTGACGATTTTTCCGGAAATGTTTAAGGATGTTTTAGAAGAAACGATTCTGAAACGGGCGCAAGAAAAAGGCTTGGTCGAGATTAACGCGCATAATTTGCGGGATTGGACTACGGATAAACATAAGACGACGGATAACCGGCCATTCGGAGGAGGGGCTGGGATGGTGATGAAAGTAGAACCGATATACAGAGCGATTCAGGATTTAAGATTCAAGAATCAAGAGCTAAGTAAGACGGTTCTGCTGACTCCTCAGGGAAAGGTTTTTAAGCAATCAATAGCGGAGGAGTTAGCGAAGTTAGAGCAAGTGATTTTGATTTGTGGAAGGTACGAAGGTGTGGATGAACGGGTAAGGGAATTGGTTGTAGATGAGGAAATTTCTATCGGTGATTATGTGTTGTCAGGAGGAGAAATTCCGGCGATGGTGGTGATTGATACCCTGGTGAGGTTGATGCCTGGGGTGTTAGGGAATGAAGAATCGCTGCAAAGCGAATCTTTTAAAGAAGGATCACTGGATTATCCTCAATATACTCAACCAAGGGAGTTTCAAGGATTGAAAGTGCCTGAAATACTACTAAGTGGCCACCATGAAGAAATTGCCAAGTGGAGGAAAGAACAGGCTTTACAAAAGACGAAGGAAAAAAGACCAGAATTAATAAAAGATGGTAAGAAGGGTAGATAATATCGGAGATGGAAAAATTTTTTAGCGATTAGTTAGCAGAAGGAGTGGCTTCCTGATTTTCAGAAGGTAAAGAAGGACTGGTAGAGTCTGTTGCTGAGGTTGAAGGGGGGTTTTCCAGAAGTTGGTTTACAGTCGAGGTAAGGTTATCCAGGGTGGGATTTTGGTTGTATTTAACGCCGTTGATAAAGAGCGTGGGAGTGGCATTGAGGTTGAGTTGTCTGGCGGTTGAGAAGTCCTGGTCAACGAGGTTTTTGAATTTGTGTTGCTGGAGATCCTGTTTAAATTGGTCAAGATTTAGGCCTTTGATTTGACCTGCAAGTTGCATAATATCGTTAGTGGTGAATTCGGTTTGATGGGTAAATAAGAGGTCGTGCATTTCCCAGAATTTACCCTGGCTGCCTGCAGCTTCGGCAGCTTCGGCTGCCAGACCGGCACCGGTATGTTGCGGGAGAGGAAAGTGTCTATAGATCAGTTGAACTTGTCCGGGATATTGGTTGACTAATTGGGTAAGAACCGGTGACGCCTGAGCACATCCGGGACATTCAAAATCAGCAAATTCTACTATTTTAACAGTGGATTGCTCCGAGCCTAAGGTGTGGTTTTCTCCGTTTCTGACCAGCAATTGCTGATTAATTGGTGTTTGCGGAGTTGGGGAGGAGCTCTGACCACCTGAAAGGAGAAACACGGCGCCCACGATGATGGCTAAGGTAGCTAAGCCGACGCCGATTAGGAGTTTGTTTTCGTTACTCATGTCTTGATATGATAATATTACTTGGGAGACTTGCCAAGTAGAAAAAATAGAAATGCGAAAATTGGAACTGAATTAAGTCTTGCATATGTGATTGAATTAATCCTAAATTAGAACTTGAAAGGTGGTGAGTAAGATGTTTTTCGGGATAATTTTAATTATTTTAGGAGTATTATTGTTTTTACAGAAGTTGGGCATTATCAGTAGCGGAGTTTGGGAATTTTTTTGGCCGACTATTTTGGTTGCGATAGGGGTAGTAATGGTGTGGAAAAAAAGTAAATAGGGAAATCTATATAAGGTCTAAGAAAGACTAATATAGTTTTAATTGATGACTGAGGCGAGTAATTGATGGCTGAGAAAAAGGACCCCGGTTGTAAAGGGATTTGAGTTTGCGGTTCTCCCCTACCTAACCTAGGTGCTGGAGACTAAACTTTTGTTTTTTGTAGTTGACGGCGGAGAGCTTTTAGTTCCCTTTCGACGGCGTCAAGTTTGGTGATAATTTGGTCGTTGGTCTGCGGTTGGTTTTCGATGAAGTAAGAAAGAGATTGATGGGTAGCCCGGCTAATTTTTTTAAGAATTTTTAATGGCGGAGATGAGCGACCTACTTCGTAAGCGCTGACGGCTTTGTCCGAAACTCCAATAATCTCTCCTAAGGCTTGTTGAGAAAGCCCGGCGTTTTTTCTGGCACGAGAAATTTTTTGTTTGAGTGACATGGAAGGCGGAAGAGGAAACAAAAATCACACTTGACAAGTCGTGTCTAATTAACCTAGAGTTATATCTAGTCTAATTTTATGAAATACAATGGTTAATTGGCCTTTGGTTTTACTGGTAATCAGAAATCCAGAATTACGGCAATTATATCATGAAATTTTAGTGGCTGAACATTGGGAAGTGTTGGTGGCGGGCAATGCGGCTGATGGGTTGTTGCAGCTAGTAAGTCATGACCAAATCGCAATTGTGGTTTTGGATATGGGAAGACCAAACGGAGAAGCGGAAAGATTTTTAAGAATGTTGAAAAGCAGGCGAAAGTGGCGGAAAACACCATTGGTGTTGTTAGACTTTTACGAATCAGCTTTGAAAAAGCAACAGTTGATAAAGGGTTTGGGAAAGTGGGTGAAGATTGACAGTCATTTAATTGCTCCGGATATGTTAGTATCTCAGATCAAGAGGATGCTTTAGGAATCAGGTAAAGAGTGACTCGAGAATAACCTGGGAGGGTCGGAGGTAAGAAACGTGGCAATCAGATCAAAATGCTTGACAAATATATTTTTAAGTGGGTACAGTAGAAACATGAGCAAAAAAGTGGCTTGGGGATTGGTCTTAGGTCTACTCTTGTGGTTGGTTTCTGCACAAGCAAGTTGGGCTGAGGAAGCAACGGGCAGCGGTGACGCATCGATGAGTGCGGGTATGAAATTGGTGAAAGAAAAAGTAGCGGCTCGTCAGGAAATGGTTAAGGAACAGAGAGAGGCAATTCAGGCTAGAGTTCAACAATTAAAAGATAATGTAGCCAGTAAACAGGCTGAGTTAAAGCAGAGATTAGAAGAAAAAGTGCGAAATCGAGTGCAGATGTTATTTGGAATTATGATAAAGAGAATGAGAGCGGCTGTTGAACGGTTAAATCTTATAGCGGATAGAATTGAGACAAGACTACAGAAGTTGTCTGATAAGGGAGTAAAGACAGAAGAGATGACAGCCAGTTTGGCAGATGCCAGATCGAAATTGAAAGAAGCCGGGGATATTTTAGATGCGTCGGATGCAGAGTTTAGCGATCAAGTGTTAAACTCAACTTCTTTTCAAGAAGGCTTTACTGCCATTAAAGAAACGGTTTCTGAGTTTAAGAGTAAAATCAAGGAGGTACACGGACTGTTAAGGGATGTGGTCAAAGAAATGAAGGTGGCAAACGGCCAAGCCAATGATGAAACATCCTCAGAGTAATTAATATGGTGGGTAATTGGTATTTGACTGTAAGTATTTTTATTTAGTAGTCTATAAAATATGGCAGAGAATGATCAGTCAAAAGAAGAAAAACCGGTAGAGAAATCCGAAAACGACGCTGCCGGGGCGGCAAATAACCCTCAGGGGGGACAAACCGGGCAACAGAATCAACAGCAGATTTCTCCGACTGTCTCACCGCAAACTGAAGGAAAGCCTCAGGCAGAAGCAATGCCTGCTGCTCCTAAAGCAGCGGAACCTACAGTCGTCGATAAGGAGCCACCAGTCGTAACTGAAGAGACAAGTAATATGAAATGGGTGGTGGTGATTGTGGTGTTAGTGTTGTTGATCATTGCCTTAGGAGGGGGAGCTTTTTACTATCTGACTCAATATAAATATAAACCTAGCGATGAGATTATTTCTCCGGTGAGCGAAGATACAAACATGATGAAACCAACAGCAACACCTGAAGATAAGCAGACTAAGGAGTTGCAGACTGTGGGGAGCAGTGATGAAATTAATGCTATAGATAAGGATTTGCAGAATACGAGTTTGGATAATATTGACCAAGAGATGAATGATATTGGAAAACAATTGCAATAGAGTTTAATTTCCTCAGCAGGCTGACCGAGTTGTTTTAAGATAAAGAAAAGTTATATACTCTGAATATGAATAAAGGAGAACAAGTTGCTAAAAACTCACCTACTCCTGTTGCGGGGCAAAGTAGTGGCCAGGTGTCCCAAGGACAGGCAAAAGCTGGTGTCCAACCGCAGGCTGTAGTGCATCCGTTGACGGATGCGCCAAAGACGCAGAAATCGAAATTATGGGTAGTCTTTCCGGTGGTGGCTGTCATCTTGTTGGGAGCGGGTACGGGATATGTGTTAGCAAAAATGAAAACCGGACAGCCGATGAGCTTGTCATCGTTAAAGCAGGGAGGCGGTCAACAAGAATCAACGGCAAGTAAAGTAACTGAAGCCGGGATTAACAGTAGTGAAGATTTTCCTGACGAAGCAGAGGGAATGCTAGAAAAGAATGATGGAAGCGTAACGACTGAAGGGACTCACAGACTAATTAGAGAAGGCGGTCCAAGCCAAACAGTATATTTGACTTCTTCTGTAGTTGATTTGTCTCAATTTGAAGGTAAGAAGGTCCAAGTAAAGGGCGAGACGTTTACGGCTCATACGGCTGGTTGGTTGATGGATGTGGGTTGGGTGAAGGAAATTAAGTAATAAGTTGTGGAGGAGTGCTAAATTGAGTATAGTGGAAATTAGTGATATGAGGCAGACACGATTTAATTCCTGGGTGCGGTTGAGAGTTCAGAAGGTAGGTTCGTCTTATAAGTTTTTACAATTATGATTATCAAGCTTGATCAGGTGACGAAAAAATTCGGGAAGAAAGTAGCGTTGAGCGCGGTCAATTTTGCCGTTGAAAAAGGAGAATTTGTTTTTGTGACTGGAGTTTCGGGGTCGGGCAAAACTACTTTATTGCGGATGACGACTAGAGACTTGCTGCCCACTGAAGGAAAGGTGATGGTTGATGGTCTAGATGTGGTGAAACTGAAGTCTAAAAAGGTGCATGAGTTGCGCAGGAAAATAGGAGTTGTGTATCAGGACTTTAAGCTGTTGAAGGACAGAACTGTATTTGAGAATGTATCTTTGGCAATGAGAGTGGTAGGTAGTTCAAAACGTAAAATTGAGGCTCAGGTGATGAAAACTTTGAAGTTAGTGGGCTTGAAAGGCAAGGAGGATTTATTTCCTTTACAGTTAGCCGGAGGTGAGTTACAAAGGGTATGTTTGGCTAGAGCAGTGGTGGCTGCTCCTCCGATTTTGCTAGCGGATGAGCCAACCGGTAATTTGGATCCCACTACGGCGTGGCAGATTATGGAGTTGTTAAAGAGGATAAATGATATGGGAACAACGGTGTTGATGGCTACTCATAATGTGGATATTGTTAATTCGATGGCAGAGCGAATAGTCCAGTTAGATGACGGTAAGATTGTGAGTGATGCCAAAAAGAAATAGTATGAATTTTGACTTTCTCGAAACAGCAAAGACTCATTGGCAAACAGCCTGGTATCATCTGAGGAGGAGTCCATATCAGTCCGTGGCAATCATGGTGGTTTTAACCCTGTGTTTGTTTGTGACCACTTTGTTTATTTTGATTGCCGGTGGGGCAGAAAAGACTTTGAAAACGTTGGAGTCCCAGCCGGAAGTGATTGCCTTTTTTGTGCAGCCACCGACAAATGAGGAGTTAGAGCAATTAAAGGCGCAATTAATTGGTACTGGAGTGATTAAAGAGATAAAGTATGTGTCTCAGGAAGAAGCTCTAGAAAAATACCGGGCGGATAATAAGGACAATCCCTTACTCTTGGAGATGGTAACAGCAGATATCTTACCAGCGTCGGTGGAAGTTTCTACTAAGAATCCAGAGTCATTGTCCCAGATTGCCGAAATTTTGAATACTCACGAAAACGTGGACGAAGTGATTTACCAAAAGGACGTGATTGAGAAGTTGGTAAAGTGGACGAAGTTTTTGAGAATGTTGGGAATCGTGCTGATATCGGTGTTGGGAGTGATGTCGTTTTTGACGATCTTTATTATTATTGGATTGAAGATCGCATTGAGGAGGAACGAGGTGGAGATTTTGCGATTGATAGGAGCCAGTCCGGGATTTATCCGTTGGCCCTTTTTACTGGAGGGAGCAATTTATGGGTTGATAGGGGCTTTTGTGGGATGGGGGTTAAGTTATCTGACGTTGTTGTATTCTACACCGTATGTGATTGATTTGATTTGGTCTTTGCAGCTGTTACCAGTATCCAGAAAGTGGATGATCGCGTTGTTGGGTTGGGAATTGTTAGCTGGAAGTCTTTGGGGAGCCTTGGCGGCTTTCTGGGCGGTAAACAGGTATTTGGCTAGGGGACGTTAAGCAAAAAATCAAAGCAAATGGGTAATTAAGGGTAGAGGTTGGAAATACCTGATACAATGTAATAGTCATGAAAAAAGAACTTTCTGGCTACGAAAAATTAATCAAAATGGCGGCGGGAGTGGCTTTAGCGTCGGTAGTTTTAGGGCTAGTTGGCGGTTTCTTTTATTCGAGATGGGTGGGAGGTAAATTTTGGGCATACGGATGTGAACAGTCGGGAAATTGCCCGGAAGTGGGAAGCAGCGATAACGGGGATTTGCAACAGCAACTGGAAGATAAGGAGAAGGAGATTCAAGAACTGGAGGCCAAACTGCAGGAGATAGTGAGTACCAAAAAGACTTTAAATAATCAAATTAGCTATTTTAATAATCAAATTAAATTAACCGGTCTGCAGATTGCCCAGACAGAAGACCAAATAGCGAGTTTACAACAGACGATTAACGAATTAAGTGCAAAAATAAGCGAATTGGACGTGGATTTGGATAATCTTTCGAAGTTGTTGGTGGAGAGGATTGTGAGAACTTATAAAGGTCGAGGCGTGGACAGCTTAAGGTTATTTCTGACCGCGGACGGTTTTGATGATTTATTTTCCAGGTATAAGTATATTCGTGTGGTGCAGTTACATGACAGACAGGTAATGGAACAGTTGGAACAATCTAGGCAGGTATACGATCAACAAAAACAGCTGAAGTTGGAGAAACAATTGGAATTGGCGCAACTGGAAGAAAAGCTAACCAGCCAAAAGTCAAGTTTGGATCATCAAAAGGCCACTAAAGAAGCTTTGTTAGAAGTAACCAAGAATGACGAAAAGAAATATCAGGAGATGTTGGCGGCTGCCCGCGCAGAACAGGCAGCCATGGAACAGGCAATCGCGGATGCAATTATGCAATTAAAAGACGGAACTCCGATTGAGAAGGGTGAAGAGATTGCCTTGATGGGTAATTCGGGAGCACCAGGATGTTCCACTGCAGCACATTTACATTTTGAAATCACAGATAAGAATGGAGTGCATCAAAATCCGGCTAATTATTTGAAGCCAGAATGGAATATCATTTGGGATAACTCACCTGACCAGCCTTTTGCTTTGACAGGTAACTGGGATTGGCCGATGCAAAATGCTAGGATTACGCAAGGTTATGGATATACTTGGTGGGCAAATTCTGGGTTCTATAACGGGAAACCCCATACGGGAATTGACATGGTTGATGATGAGAGTAATATTATCAGAGCACCTAAATCAGGGACTTTATATAAGGGACATACTTATTGCGGATCGTCGCAGATGAATTATGTAGCCATCGAACACGATGATGTAATTAGTTGGTATTGGCATGTGCAATAATTTTCGGTTACGGTAACGGCTAAGGTAAAGAAGTGAGTATCGTTTAGGGGTAACGGTATGATATTGTGACCGAAAGTTGTTACCGATGTGGGTTTTGTAATATTAGCGGCTTTACTTTTTCCAGTTAAATATTTAAGTGAAACTTATGAAAATTATCTTTAGTCTAGGGTTGTTAATGTTTATCTTTGTTTCTCCTGTGTATGCTGATAATTTGGTTAAAAATTCGGGGTTTGAGGACGGGGTGAGCAATTGGGAAGAACAGGGAGCCAGTGCCGTTTCGGTAAGCGACGAGAAGAAATCCGGGGATAAAGCCATTTTGATATCTAATAATCAAAAGACGAGTTACGGGGTGCAGCAACTGATAACGGGAATTGAAAGCGGCCAAAATTATCTGCTTGAAGGTTGGGCAAAAGCAAAGGATCTGGCACGCGCAACAGGAGTAAGATTAAGAATTGGTTGGTATGAAAGTGAAGATGGCAGTGGAGACCAGATGAGTCCTCAGGATACGAATCAAGTAGAAACGGGAGAATGGTCTTATTTGAGGTCGGAGTTAAAGGCTCCTGACAAGGCAAAATCGGCGAGGATCAGACTAGTACTATCTACCAAAGAAGATGGGCAGGCGGCAGAGGCTTATTTTGATGATATTTATTTAGATAGGTATGAAGTATCACCTACTCCTTCACCGACCATGACTCCGGCTCCAACGAGCGAGCCTACTCCTACTGAGGCCGAAAGAGTTACTACGCTGACTCCGGTTAAGAAACCCACTTTGGTAGTGACACGTGGGGTAACCGAAAGTCCGGAACAAACTAATGTGGATGAGTTAAGAAAACAAATTTTGGGTTCCCAGACAGAAGATGATAAAGTAAAAGGTAATCAGATTTCAATGTCTAGTGAAAACAACTCTAAAAAAGATTTTTTAGCTATGGGGCTGATCGGGGGTGGCGGAGGGTTGTTGACCATGGCCAGCATTCCCATGTTTAAGCGTTGGCGTTCAAAGTCACGCTCAGGTAAGATAAAGAGGTTATGAAAAAATTAAGTTATTGGCTACCAGTATTGTTGTGGATGGGAGTAATATTTACTTTTTCGTCTTTTCAGGCGGTGCAGGCGGCGGAAGTTCACTGGGTAGATTTTGTAATTAAAAAGAGCGCTCATGTTGTCGAATATGCCATTTTATGGGGGTTGACGTTCAGAGCCTTGTTAAACACCAGTCATTTGGGTAAGACCAAAGCAGGTTTGGTAAGTTTGCTGATGGTAGTGATTTATGCGACAACTGACGAGTATCATCAGACGTGGATTCCGTCCAGAACAGGAAGGGCTAGAGACGTGTTGATCGATACTACAGGAGCCAGTCTGGCTTTTGTTTGGTTCAATCGTGGCTGGATAGCAAAACTGAAGAGAAAAGCAATAGAGATTTAAATCGTGGATGACAGCTAATTTGTTTAGTCATTTGAAGCGCGAATATGAACACAGAGATTAATATTCTGATGGTCGATGATGATGATTTGTTAAGGAGTGTTTGTTGTAAAGAATTGGCTAACAAAGGCTACTGTGTTGAGGAAGCAGTTGACGGGGACCAGGCATACAGGAAGTTGTTAATCGGAGAATATGATTTGGTGGTACTGGATTTGGGTTTGCCAAAGATGGGAGGCTTAGACCTGCTGAGAGTTTTATCGACTAAAATGCCTAAATTTCCGAATAAAAAGATGGTGATTTATACTAACTGTGATGATCAGGAGATGATTCTTAAAGTGCAGGAGTTTGATGTTAAAGAAATATTAAAGAAGGCAAATTGTACTCCCTGTGAGTTAGCTGATGAAGTGGAGAGGTTGTTAAGAGATTAAGGGTATACTTAACGACTTGTCGCAAGGTGTAAAGTGATCTGCAAGAAATAATGGGGATTTTCAAACATTTCGGGGTGGGAAA